>NZ_LT965953.1:0-600000 GCF_900240995.1 Bacillus sp. Marseille-P3661 | reverse complement strand
TTATAATTTTCTTTGCATAATAATATCCAGGTGAAGCTTTAGCACCGAATATAAAAGTTCGTGGTGTAATTGTATAATTAGACTCTTCTTTTAGACGATTGTATACATACATAATGTGTAAAATATTTAGGAGCTGTCGTTTATATGCATGAAGTCTTTTTACCTGTACATCAAATATCGACTCTTCATCCACAACAATACCTGTTAAATTTTGAATTCGCTTCGCTAGCTTTTGTTTATTAAATTGTTTTACATTATATATTTCATCTTGAAAACCTGTGTCATGAACAAATGAATTTAGTTCAGTTAATTTAACTGGCTCTGCAGCCCATGCACCGCCTATTGCTTCAGTAATAACATTTGTTAATTCTGGATTAGCCTTTAGTAACCAACGGCGGTGTGTAATACCATTAGTTTTGTTGTTAAACTTGTGAGGATAGAACTCATAGAATAATTTCATTTCCCGCGTTTTTAAAATATTCGTATGGATTTGGGCTACTCCATTTACGCTATGACTACCGGCAATTGCTAAGTGTGCCATCTTAACCATATCATGGGCAATAATAGCCATACTCTCTATCCGCTGCCAATCACCGGGATATTTCTTCCATAAGTCCGCGCAGAATCTTTCATTGATCTCCTCAACGATCATATAAATTCTTGGAAGCAATGGCTTAAAGATTGAAATTGGCCACGTCTCTAATGCTTCAGACAGGGTTGTATGATTAGTATACGAAATTGTATTCGTTGTAATATCCCATGCCTCATCCCAACCGAGGCCTTGCTCATCTAATAGTATTCTCATCATTTCGGGAATTGCCAAAACTGGGTGTGTATCATTAACATGAATTGCGATTTTTTCGTGAATTTTACATAGATCATTATTATTTTTTAAATAGCTTCTGATGATACTATTTAAACCAGCTGATACGAGAAAGTACTGTTGCTTTAATCGTAGTATTTTTCCTTCTATATGTGTGTCATCTGGGTAAAGGAATTCAGAAATTGCTTCGGTTTCACGTTTGTATTTCATCACATCGCCTTTATCCGGTCGGAATTGCGATGGCTCAGCGCTCCATAACCGTAAGGTATTCACCACTTTATTCTCATATCCAATGATTGGCATATCATAGGGAACTGCGGTCACGGTTTCTGCGTTTACATGGTGAAACATTAATTCACCATTTGCATATGAAACCTTAACCTCACCACCAAACTTCACTTCAATTGCCTGCCCGGCCTTACGAATTTCCCAGACGTTCCCATTACGCAGCCACTGTTCAGGTAATTCAACCTGATACCCATCAACGATTTTCTGGTCAAATAGTCCATGTTTATAACGTATTCCTACCCCGTGTCCAGGTAGGTTTAAAGAAGCTAGTGAATCTAAAAAGCACGCTGCTAAACGACCAAGTCCACCATTCCCTAAACCTGCATCCACTTCCTGCTCTTCCAATTCATTCAATGAAACTCCAAGCTCTTTTAAGCCTTGATCAATACAATCGCGAATTCCTAGATTTAATAAATTACTGCCAAGTAATCGCCCTAATAGAAATTCAATTGAAAAGTAATAAACTTGTTTCTGTTTATTAGATCGATATCGCTCATTTGTTTCGATCCAATCTTTACTAACATATTCACGAATCATTTGCCCTAATGTATTGTATTGCTCTTGTAAGGTTGACTCGTCGAAACTTTTCCCATACATTCTCTCGAATTTGTCTAAGAATCGCTTTTTAAAGGCTTCTTTGCTAGAGAACATAGCTTTCTCTCCTTTGTTCTGTTCTTACTGGCAATAATAAGAACCCGTTTAGTTCAAGGGGCTTTAGGTCATAGCTGCAGGTATTAACAATCAGTGAAGGAAATAAAAGCCCGCACTAAACGTCGTTTACCACTTTCCATTATACCTAAATCACATGATATTCCTGTAAACCTGATTATATTTTGATGCTGATTGAGACCAGCTATAGTCCTGGGTAATTGCTCGTTTTACGAGCTCAGGCCATATCGATTCCTGATGGTAAAAATGAATAGCCCTTTCAATCGTATACAACATGTCATGTGCATTAAAATTTTTAAAGCTAAACCCATTACCTTGCTGCGTAAATTCATTGTATGACCGGACCGTATCATTTAGTCCCCCTGTTTCTCTAACAATCGGAATCGTACCATAACTTAATGCGATCAACTGGCCTAGTCCGCATGGTTCAAACTTAGACGGCATTAAAAACATATCTGCACCAGCATATATTTGGTGTGCCAATTGTTCATTAAAACCAATATACGCCTTTACCTTCTCCGGATAAAGCCATTCCATGTACTTAAAAAATTGTTCAAACTCATAATCTCCTGTACCGAGAACAATGAATTGAATATCATTTCTAACAATTTCATGGAAAACCCGTTTAATCAAATCTAGTCCTTTTTGTTTTGTTAGCCTAGATATAATAGCAATAACAGGCGTATTATCTTTGACTTGAAGACCAAATTCCTCTTGCAGCTGCGCTTTATTTTTACTTTTATTTTCTAATGAATTCCCATCATAATTAGCTGTAATATAGGTATCGATAGCTGGATTGTAAATTTCATCATCAATTCCATTTAATATACCTATTAATGCATGGTTTCTAGCACGTAATAAACCCTCTAACTTCTCACCAAAGAATGGCATTTGAATCTCATTTTTATATGTCGGGCTCACGGTGGTAATCACATCTGATGAAATAATAGCTGCTTTCATAAAATTAACACAGCCGTAAAATTCTAATTGATTAGGATTAAAATAATCTTCATTCAAGTTCAATAGATCTCCTAAAATCTCTTTTGGGAACATCCCTTGAAACTGAAGATTATGAATTGTAAATACGGTACGAATTTTTGAATACTCATCATAACCACGATATTGTTCATTTAACAAGAATGGGATCATCCCTGTGTGCCAATCATGACAATGCATAATGTCAGGAATAAAGTCTAAATACGGAATTGCTTTAAGTACAGCATGATTAAAGAACGCAAATCGTTCAGCATCATCATAATGGCCGTACATCGTACTACGCTTAAAATAATATTCATTATCTATAAAATAATAAACAATACCTTCGTACTCAAAGCTTTCAATTCCACAATATTGGTTTCTCCAGCTTAACTCTACGTTCAACTCACATACGTGTTCCATCTCATCTCGAAACTGTTGAGGAATCGTCCCATACTTTGGCATAATCACACGTACATCCGTACCCAACTTTGTTAGTTCTTTTGGCAAAGCACCTGCAACATCAGCAAGACCACCTGATTTTATAAATGGGACACATTCGGAAACTACAAACAAAATGTTCACGAATTCATCAGCTCTCCTTGTATACTACCTTTTTGGATGACTACAGGTGATAATGCATCTCCTACAATCCTTGCTCCACTTTCTATAATTACATCTTTATCAACAATTACACTATCTAAAACCGCTCCGTCTTCAATTTGACTCTTTTGCATAACAATACTGTTTTTAATAACTGTTCCTTTACCTACCTTTACACCACGGAAAATAATACTATTTTCAACATGCCCTTCAATTATACAACCATTTGCGATTTGCGCATTTTTAACATATGCGTCTTTCATATATCGAGTCGGTGGCTCATCCTTAACCTTTGTGTAAATTGGATTATCTTTCGAAAATAAATGTTGCATAATATGTGGCTGTAACAATTCCATACTGTGTTCATAATAACTTTGAATAGTATCAATTGTTACCGCGTAGCCATCATATTCATAGCTATGTATCTTTAATTTAGGCTTATAATTTTCAACTACCTCACATACTGGAATATACGAACCTTGGCCTTGGGAGTCTATTAATTCAACTAACAATGATTTTTCTAAGATATACATCTTTAAAGGATTATCATCTTTTCGAACCTCGGTAATATCTGCACCAGTTTTCAGATGACGATTCAAAACATCTTTAAAGTTTAAATTGCAAATAGTATTACTGCCAGTGATCACTACATATTTTTGTGTACTTCTTTCAAAATAATCTCTATGAAACTTAAAATAATGAAAAACACTCGCTGAATAATCTCTATCGGTATTAAACGGGGGAGGAAAGAAAAACAAACCGTCTTTCTTTCTATTTAGATCCCAATCTTTACCTGACCCCAGATGATCCATTAACGAACGATATTGAAATTTCGGAAATATCGCTACACTCTGAATCCCGGAGTTCACCATATTGGATAGTGCGAAATCGATTAAGCGGTAGCGGCCACCAAACGGCACGGCTGCCAGAGACCGCATCATCGTTAATTCTTGCATATCACCAAAACTTGTTGTTGCATCTATTATTCCAAACATTGTATTTCTCATTGCTACCACCCCTAACAGAAAATTTTCTCTTCAGCTATTAATGCGACCTCTTCAGCTAATTTAGGTGAAATTTTACGTCCATCCTCAATAACCATATCACTTGCTACAATAGCTTTTTCAATTCTGCAATTTTTCCCGATAACTGCTCCAGGCATGATAACAGAATCCTTTATGACCGTTCCTTCACCGATATGGACACCAGGGAATAAAATAGAATGATCGACTGTCCCATATACCATGCATCCTTCATTTACCATCGATCGTTGTACCGTTGCTGTTGGTGCAATATATTGTGGTGGTTGATTTGGATTAACAGAATAAATACGCCAGTTATAATCATTTAAAATAAGTTCAGGCTCTTCTTCTAATAAATCCATATTGGCTTCCCATAAACTTTTAACAGTGCCAACATCCTTCCAATAACCTTGATAAGGATACGCATTTAACTTAAGCCCTTCAGCAAGCATTAGCGGAATAACGTCCTTACCAAAATCATGACTCGAGTTAATATTTTGATCATCCATACGCAAATACGCTTGGAGTGTTGACCATTTATATATATAAATTCCCATTGAAGCTAAATTGCTTTTGGGATCAGTTGGTTTTTCTTCAAACTCGACAATTTCTAGCTGTTCATTTGTATTCATAATGCCAAACCGACTAGCTTCATCCCAAGGAACTTCAATAACAGAGATTGTTGCATCTGCATCTCGTTCAATATGGAATTCTAGCATTTTTGAATAATCCATCTTATAAATATGATCTCCGGACAGTACTAATACATGTTCAGGATTGTATTGTTCGATAAAGTTCATATTTTGATAGATCGCATTAGCTGTACCTTTATACCATTGTCCACCATCTTGTTCCATATAAGGTGGTAAAACAGTAACGCCCCCATCTCGTCTATCTAAATCCCAGGCACTGCCAATACCTATATAAGAATTTAAAACTAATGGTTTATATTGTGTTAAAACACCAACTGTATCTATTTGTGAATTTGTACAATTGCTTAAAGGAAAATCAATAATTCGATATTTCCCTCCAAATGGAACAGCAGGTTTAGCAAGATTCTTTGTTAATGAGTTTAATCTGCTTCCTTGCCCTCCGGCTAGAAGCATTGCTATACATTTTTTTTGGCGCATGGTATGTACCTCGCTCCTTCCCTTTTTCAATCACTGGTTTTAAAATTGTTAAGCCAAATGGTGGAATTGTTAATGAAATACGATAAGGTTGGTTATGAAATGGCTGCCCAAAACTCTCCAAGCGTTTAGAATTGGTTTGCCCCGATCCACCAAAATCAGCATGATCACTAGAAAATACTTCTATATAGTCGGTTTCTGTTGGTACACCAATATTAAAATTATGATAAACGTTTGGTGAAAAGTTACAAATAACAATTAAGAATTGGTCCGGATTTTCTGACCTCCTAATAAAAGATAAAATATTTTGGTGATGATTATCCGCATCAATCCATTGAAATCCATCCCACGTATGATCAAGCTCCCACAACGATGACTCTTCTTTATAAAATTTTAAAAGCTTCTTAGTATATGCATGCATTTTATGGTGCATGTCATAATCTAGAAGCTGCCAATCCAACTGTTCTAAATCCTTCCATTCTGCAAATTGACCAAATTCACCACCCATAAATACTAATTTTTTCCCTGGATGGGCTATTAAATAGCCATAGAGCAAACGGAGTTGTGCAAATTTTTGCCAATAGTCTCCCGGCATTTTATTTAGCAATGACTTCTTCCCATGTACTACCTCATCATGCGAAAAAGGAAGGATAAAATTCTCAGAATGTGCGTATAAAAGAGAAAAGGTTAACAAATTATGATTGTATTTCCGGAGAATTGGATCTAATTCCATGTATTTTAGAACATCGTTCATCCAACCCATATTCCATTTGTAACTGAACCCAAGCCCACCAATTTCTGTTGAACCTGTTACAAGCGGCCATTCTGTTGAATCTTCAGCAATCATTAAAGCGGATGAGTCAAACTTTTTCACCTCATCATTAAGAGTCTTTAAAAACTCAACCGCATAGTGATTTTCTTCGATCGTTCCCCTACCATGCATATCCCAATACAACATATTAGCAACGGCATCAACTCTAAATCCGTCAATATGATATACATCCATCCAAAAAATTGCATTTGATATTAGGAAACTCCTAACTTCAGTTCGCCCTAAATCAAAATTTGCAGTTCCCCATACGTCATTTTGCATGACATAAGGGTTTGGATATTCGAAAGTAGGCTGGCCATCGAATAAATATAAACCATGTTCATCTTTACAAAAATGACCTGGAACCCAATCTAAAATCACGCCAATACCATGTTGATGACACTGATCTATGAAATACATAAACTGTTCAGGGGTTCCATATCGACTAGTAATAGAATAATAGCCCGTTCCCTGATATCCCCACGAACGATCAAATGGATGTTCAACTAGTGGCAATAACTCGATATGAGTGTAGCCATGATCCACGACATACCGGATCAATTCATCAGCTAACTCATTATAAGTATATGGTTCATCATTCGACTTCTTTTTCCACGTCCCTAGATGAACTTCATATATAAACATTGGTTGTTTAACAGAATCTTTATTTTTCTTTGTTTCCATCCAGTTATCGTCATTCCATTGATAGTTTAATAAATCGTATACTATCGATGCAGTATTGGGACGTAATTCAGAGTAAAACGCATATGGGTCACTTTTTCTTAAAATACAATTGTCATGAGTGATGATTTCATATTTATAAATGGTACCGGCTGTTAAAGAAGGAAAGAAACCTGACCATATTCCTTCTTTATTTACTTTTACTAGCGGATAATTTTTACCATTCCAATTATTAAAATCACCGATAATATTAACTTGATTTGCATGTGGAGCCCACACGGTAAAACGTACTCCATGAATACCATTTTCTACTCTTATATGTGCTCCAAATGATTGATAACTATGAAAGAGCTGTCCTTCATGGAATAAATATGTTTCAAAATCTGAAGGTCGAGATATAACCATATAACCCTCTCCTAAATATGTATGGCTTTTTAAGGAATATTAAAATAGATTAAATTGATATTATACCCTGTAATAAATAATTAAAACCTAATATTTGGCAGAAGGTGGGATAAAGGAGGAAAAACTAACGTTTTATTATTAAAGAAGGGCTTTATAAATACTCTCTAACTCCCTATATCTCCACTATTTTCGTAGTCCCGTATATACTTTCTGCTTTGTTTGACTTGTAAGGAGGAACACTCAATAGTTCTATTCCATACTCCTATAAAGGAAGTTTTAGAAATTTGAAACACTCTTTGCCCCACTTACAAAAATGTAGTTGGGGTTTTAATCTTCTTTTCAACTTTAAGATTATTTTGAAGGTCCTTAAACTATTACATAAAAACAAGTCTGCAAATAAACTAGGTGAAAGATATCAATTTCTATTAAATTTTATATTGCTCAAAAAACACATTTACTATTTTTTATCACTTAGCCAATATTCAAGACCAATCTAATAAAATCCTGCTATATTATTTGTAAACATTATGTGAAATTTCGATAAAATATGACTATTCACCGTGAATTTTGTCGTAATTTAAATATTAAAGGTTCTATTTGATAAATATCGACAAAAAACTACGAACTAAATAATAATGGATATATGAAACTGAACAGTATGAGGTATGCAGCAAGTGCACTTAGTGATAGGAAGGAGAAGGATTTATAAATTATGAGCAGAAAGCGCAAGCAGCCTGATAGGCAATCGCGTTTTCTTGCACATCGGTATTAGTATGTTAAATATGGCTTTTTTTACTTCGGAATGACGGTAGATTTTACTAATCTCTCCTAAACTAAAAAAAAAGAGAAGACATAATGTCTTCTCCAATAATTATGTACCCTACTAGAGGATTGTCTTTTATCAACCAAATATATTATAACAAAAAAGTAATAATCAAACAACTATACTTTTTTTCCGGATTTTTCTGGAAGGAAAGCAATAATAAAAAAGAGATCAAAAGACTAGTAGTTTTTTGATCTCTTTTTTATTATGACCCGTACGGGATTCGAACCCGTGTTACCGCCGTGAAAGGGCGGTGTCTTAACCGCTTGACCAACGGGCCATTTTTATATTTTTTAATGGCGGTTCCGACGGGGATCGAACCCGCGATCTCCTGCGTGACAGGCAGGCATGTTAACCACTACACCACGGAACCTCATAACAATTGATATTTAATAATTTTGGTTGCGGGGACAGGATTTGAACCTGCGACCTTCGGGTTATGAGCCCGACGAGCTACCAGACTGCTCCACCCCGCGATAATATAATTTGAATAATTTGTACCTGCTTTTAAATTTGTATAGAATCTGACTGTCCCTTCCTCTTCTCGTTAAATCAAAGATGTTTATGCGTCGGGACAACTCGCAGATTATTCACGGATGTTTTGCTCGTTGCTCCACCCCGCGATAATAGAATTTTAATAAATGGTGGAGGATGACGGGATCGAACCGCCGACCCCCTGCTTGTAAGGCAGGTGCTCTCCCAGCTGAGCTAATCCTCCATATTTAATGCTTGGCAACGTCCTACTCTCACAGGGGGACAGCCCCCAACTACCATCGGCGCTGAAGAGCTTAACTTCCGTGTTCGGAATGGGAACGGGTGTGACCTCTTCGCTATCGTCACCAAACAATTTATTTAACCTGAGGTTGTTCCCTCAAAACTAGATAACAAGCATTCATATACTGTAGTCAATTGTCCACCTTCCACTCCTAGACTCTCGAGATCAAATAACCTTCCTCCTCGGGAAGTCTATCGACTTCTTTGTCGGAAGAACATTTGCTCTTCGAGTCTGAACAGTCGTTTCAGGATTTCTACTTGGTTAAGTCCTCGATCGATTAGTATTCGTCAGCTCCACATGTCACCATGCTTCCACCTCGAACCTATCTACCTCATCATCTCTGAGGGATCTTACTTACTTAAAGTAATGGGAAATCTCATCTTGAGGGGGGCTTCATGCTTAGATGCTTTCAGCACTTATCCCGTCCACACATAGCTACCCAGCGATGCTCTTGGCAGAACAACTGGTACACCAGCGGTGTGTCCATCCCGGTCCTCTCGTACTAAGGACAGCTCCTCTCAAATTTCCGACGCCCACGACGGATAGGGACCGAACTGTCTCACGACGTTCTGAACCCAGCTCGCGTACCGCTTTAATGGGCGAACAGCCCAACCCTTGGGACCGACTACAGCCCCAGGATGCGATGAGCCGACATCGAGGTGCCAAACCTCCCCGTCGATGTGGACTCTTGGGGGAGATAAGCCTGTTATCCCCGGGGTAGCTTTTATCCGTTGAGCGATGGCCCTTCCATGCGGAACCACCGGATCACTAAGCCCGACTTTCGTCCCTGCTCGACTTGTAGGTCTCGCAGTCAAGCTCCCTTGTGCCTTTACACTCTACGAATGATTTCCAACCATTCTGAGGGAACCTTTGGGCGCCTCCGTTACTCTTTAGGAGGCGACCGCCCCAGTCAAACTGCCCACCTGACACTGTCTCCCGCCCCGATCAGGGGCGCGGGTTAGAATTTCAATACAGCCAGGGTAGTATCCCACCGATGCCTCCACCGAAGCTGGCGCTCCGGCTTCTCAGGCTCCTACCTATCCTGTACAAGCTGTACCAAAATTCAATATCAGGTTGCAGTAAAGCTCCACGGGGTCTTTCCGTCCTGTCGCGGGTAACCTGCATCTTCACAGGTACTATGATTTCACCGAGTCTCTCGTTGAGACAGTGCCCAAATCGTTACACCTTTCGTGCGGGTCAGAACTTACCTGACAAGGAATTTCGCTACCTTAGGACCGTTATAGTTACGGCCGCCGTTTACTGGGGCTTCGATTCAAAGCTTCTCCGAAAAGGATAACCTCTCCTCTTAACCTTCCAGCACCGGGCAGGTGTCAGCCCCTATACTTCGCCTTGCGGCTTCGCAGAGACCTGTGTTTTTGCTAAACAGTCGCTTGGGCCTATTCACTGCGGCTCTCTCGCGCTTGCACGCTATCAGAGCACCCCTTCTCCCGAAGTTACGGGGTCATTTTGCCGAGTTCCTTAACGAGAGTTCTCTCGCGCATCTTAGGATTCTCTCCTCGCCTACCTGTGTCGGTTTGCGGTACGGGCACCTTCTACCTCGCTAGAAGCTTTTCTTGGCAGTGTGGAATCAGGAACTTCGGTACTATATTTCCCTCGCCATCACAGCTCAGCTTATGTGGTAAGCGGATTTGCCTACTTACCAGCCTAACTGCTTGGACGCGCATATCCAACAGCGCGCTTACCCTATCCTCCTGCGTCCCTCCATTGCTCAAACGGTAAAGAGGTGGTACAGGAATATCAACCTGTTGGCCATCGCCTACGCCTTTCGGCCTCGGCTTAGGTCCCGACTAACCCTGAGCGGACGAGCCTTCCTCAGGAAACCTTAGGCTTTCGATGGACAAGATTCTCACTTGTCTTTTCGCTACTCACACCGGCATTCTCACTTCTAAGCGCTCCACTAGTCCTTCCGGTCTAGCTTCAAAGCCCTTAGAACGCTCCCCTACCACTGACACGTAAGTGTCAATCCACAGCTTCGGTGATACGTTTAGCCCCGTTACATTTTCGGCGCAGAGTCACTCGACCAGTGAGCTATTACGCACTCTTTAAATGGTGGCTGCTTCTAAGCCAACATCCTGGTTGTCTAAGCAACTCCACATCCTTTGCCACTTAACGTATACTTTGGGACCTTAGCTGGTGATCTGGGCTGTTTCCCTCTTGACCACGGACCTTATCACTCGTAGTCTGACTCCTAAGGATAAGTCTTTGGCATTCGGAGTTTGACTGAATTCGGTAACCCGATGGGGGCCCCTAGTCCAATCAGTGCTCTACCTCCAAGACTCTTACCTTAAGGCTAGCCCTAAAGCTATTTCGGGGAGAACCAGCTATCTCCAAGTTCGATTGGAATTTCTCCGCTACCCACACCTCATCCCCGCACTTTTCAACGTGCGTGGGTTCGGGCCTCCATCCAGTGTTACCTGGACTTCACCCTGGACATGGGTAGATCACCTGGTTTCGGGTCTACGACCACGTACTACAATCGCCCTATTCAGACTCGCTTTCGCTGCGGCTCCGTCTCTTCGACTTAACCTTGCACGGGATCGTAACTCGCCGGTTCATTCTACAAAAGGCACGCTGTCACCCATAAATGGGCTCCAACTACTTGTAGGCACACGGTTTCAGGATCTCTTTCACTCCCCTTCCGGGGTGCTTTTCACCTTTCCCTCACGGTACTGGTTCACTATCGGTCACTAGGGAGTATTTAGCCTTGGGAGATGGTCCTCCCAGCTTCCGACGGGATTTCACGTGTCCCGCCGTACTCAGGATCCACTCAAGAGAGAACGAAGTTTCAGCTACAGGGCTGTTACCTTCTTCGGCTGGTCTTTCCAAACCACTTCACCTACTTCGTTCCTTTGTAACTCCGTATAGAGTGTCCTACAACCCCAAGAGGCAAGCCTCTTGGTTTGGGCTTCTTCCGTTTCGCTCGCCGCTACTCAGGAAATCGCGTTTGCTTTCTCTTCCTCCGGGTACTTAGATGTTTCAGTTCCCCGGGTCTGCCTTCAGTACCCTATGTATTCAGGTATAGATCCTGTTCCATTACGAACAGTGGGTTTCCCCATTCGGAAATCTCCGGATCAAAGCTTACTTACAGCTCCCCGAAGCATATCGGTGTTAGTCCCGTCCTTCATCGGCTCCTAGTGCCAAGGCATTCACCGTGCGCCCTTATTCACTTAACCTAAGATGATCTTAATCATCAAGATTTTAATAAGAACTTTTCTACAGTAAATATGAATGTTATTGCTATCTAGTTTTCAAAGAACAATATAGAGAGAATGCTCTCTCAAAACTAAACAAAATGTCTAAGCGCGTCTTCGTAATTCTTCCTTAGAAAGGAGGTGATCCAGCCGCACCTTCCGATACGGCTACCTTGTTACGACTTCACCCCAATCATCTGTCCCACCTTAGGCGGCTGGCTCCAAAAGGTTACCCCACCGACTTCGGGTGTTACAAACTCTCGTGGTGTGACGGGCGGTGTGTACAAGGCCCGGGAACGTATTCACCGCGGCATGCTGATCCGCGATTACTAGCGATTCCAGCTTCATGTAGGCGAGTTGCAGCCTACAATCCGAACTGAGAATGGCTTTATGGGATTGGCTCAACCTCGCGGTCTCGCAACCCTTTGTACCATCCATTGTAGCACGTGTGTAGCCCAGGTCATAAGGGGCATGATGATTTGACGTCATCCCCACCTTCCTCCGGTTTGTCACCGGCAGTCTCCTTAGAGTGCCCAACTGAATGCTGGCAACTAAGGACAAGGGTTGCGCTCGTTGCGGGACTTAACCCAACATCTCACGACACGAGCTGACGACAACCATGCACCACCTGTCACTCTGTCCCCCGAAGGGGAACCTTCTATCTCTAGAAGTAGCAGAGGATGTCAAGACCTGGTAAGGTTCTTCGCGTTGCTTCGAATTAAACCACATGCTCCACCGCTTGTGCGGGCCCCCGTCAATTCCTTTGAGTTTCAGTCTTGCGACCGTACTCCCCAGGCGGAGTGCTTAATGCGTTAGCTGCAGCACTGAAGGGCGGAAACCCTCCAACACTTAGCACTCATCGTTTACGGCGTGGACTACCAGGGTATCTAATCCTGTTCGCTCCCCACGCTTTCGCGCCTCAGCGTCAGTTACAGACCAGAGAGTCGCCTTCGCCACTGGTGTTCCTCCACATCTCTACGCATTTCACCGCTACACGTGGAATTCCACTCTCCTCTTCTGCACTCAAGTTTCCCAGTTTCCAATGACCCTCCCCGGTTGAGCCGGGGGCTTTCACATCAGACTTAAGAAACCGCCTGCGCGCGCTTTACGCCCAATAATTCCGGACAACGCTTGCCACCTACGTATTACCGCGGCTGCTGGCACGTAGTTAGCCGTGGCTTTCTGGTTAGGTACCGTCAAGGTACCAGCAGTTAACTGGTACGTGTTCTTCCCTAACAACAGAGCTTTACGACCCGAAGGCCTTCATCGCTCACGCGGCGTTGCTCCGTCAGACTTTCGTCCATTGCGGAAGATTCCCTACTGCTGCCTCCCGTAGGAGTCTGGGCCGTGTCTCAGTCCCAGTGTGGCCGATCACCCTCTCAGGTCGGCTACGCATCGTCGCCTTGGTGAGCCGTTACCTCACCAACTAGCTAATGCGCCGCGGGCCCATCTGTAAGTGATAGCCGAAACCATCTTTTATTCTTAAACCATGTGGTTCAAAAGAGATTATCCGGTATTAGCTCCGGTTTCCCGAAGTTATCCCAGTCTTACAGGCAGGTTGCCCACGTGTTACTCACCCGTCCGCCGCTGAATCAGAGGAGCAAGCTCCTCGTCATCCGCTCGACTTGCATGTATTAGGCACGCCGCCAGCGTTCGTCCTGAGCCAGGATCAAACTCTCCGAAAAGGTTTGATTGCTCAAACTAATATACTGACTTGGTTGTTGAACTAGTGTTCAACTTGTTTTGCACGCTTGACATTTTGTTTAGTTTTCAAAGAACATCATTTCCGCTGTGTTTTCAGCGACAAAAGTTATCTTAACATATCTATTCTTGATAGTCAATAACTTTTTTAAGTTTTTTAATTTCGCTCTCAAAAGCGACTTTTAAAATATATCATTTCTAATAATTAAAGTCAAATGCTTTTCCAAAAAAAAATAAAAAATCAATAACCTATAAGTATTTTAGCACTTTCAACATACTTATTATGATTAATATTTTATATGCGATACGCCAAATTTAAGAAATAGACATTATAAAATTAAGGGAATTTTATCTTTATAACTTAAGATCACCCCATTACTAATTCTAAAGCAAAGACTTTAGTAAACGCGTATGTATATTTATACTCCAAATACAACCCGCAGGCGGGCGGTGAGCTCTTCGGCGAAGTTGCATTTGCTTACTCACGGGATATTCCGCAGGAGTCTCACACCTCCTACTCTAATAAACATAGATTGAAAATCTACAAAAAGCAAAAAAAGAATCGCTTTACAGCGATCCAAAAACCAATCTTAGGAGGAATTACTCTTAAATGACTGTTAATCATTTTTTATTATTATATTTTCTTTTCTATTAATTATACCTATAATATTACTTCATTTTTTATTACACCAAGACTTATTCTAGGTTTTTATGTTCAAAACTAAAAAAACTGAATATTAAGAATGTTAACGCTTTCATTAATTATCGAAACATGTTATGATTATTCTAACTATTTTAACAGTGTCTATCAATTATTCTAAACCGAAAAGAGGTGATCATTTATGATCAAAAACATAATTAGTTACGCGCTCCCCTTCGCCGGATTATTGCTCCTAATGCTAACATTCCACGTACTAGATCGTCATCCTATCACACCTGAAAAAGAAAATGACATTGACGAAAATAAGGACTCGCTATAATCGTTTATTTAAGTTAACGGCTACTCCTATAACATCAATCCTCAAATAAGAAAACCGATAGACACCCGGCGGACTCATCTATTTTAAGTAGAAAAAAATTTTTCAGATAAATCCTACTACAATTCGTAAAAAGCTAACTTCTAATAGCTAGAAGTTAGCTTTTTACTTCACCTGCAATAGCTCATACGCTCTTTTAATTTCAGTTTCTGTTGGTGGCTTCACATGTTCTAATGGATATTTATGACCTAGAGCTTCCCACTTATAAACACCGAGCTTATGATACGGAAGCACTTCTACCTTTTCTACATTTTTTAACGTTTTAATAAAGTTACCCAACTGGGTTAGACTAACCTCATCGTTTGTTATCCCTGGAACAAGGACATGTCGAATCCACACAGGTATTTGCTTATCTGATAAATATTGTGCAAATTCTAATATATGCTGATTAGTTTTTCCAGTTAACTTTTTATGTGCTTGCTCATTAATATGCTTTAGATCTAACAACACTAAGTTCGTTAAACTTAGTACCTTGTTTAACTTTTCTTTAAATATAGGTTCGTTTGAGTAACAACCACCAGAGCTATCTATTACTGTATGAATATCTAGTTTCTTACATTCTCGAAATAGTTCATATAAGAAATCCAATTGCAATAAAGGCTCACCGCCACTTACCGTAATACCACCGCCTGATGCTTTGATAAACGGCAAATAAGATTGAATATCTTCTATAATATCTTGAACAGTCATTACTTTGCCTTTCCCAATATCCCATGTATCGGCATTATGACAGTACTGGCATCTTAAAAGACATCCCTGTACAAATATCACATAACGGATACCAGGTCCATCAACAGTTCCACAGGTCTCGATAGAATGAATATTACCATTCATATCCTTCCCTCCTATGATAATAAGTTCCCTGCTAAAAATTAACAGGGAATTTACAAAAATGAATTTATTTTAGTATCACTGTTTACCTTTCATTACATACTTTCATGGAATGTCCGATTAATGACATCAATTTGTTGTTCACGTGTTAATTTAATAAAATTAACAGCATACCCAGAAACCCGAATTGTCAATTGAGGGTATTTCTCAGGATGTTCCATTGCATCCATTAGGGTTTCACGATTAAAAACATTGATATTTAGGTGATGTCCTTTTTTTATCGCATAGCCATCAAGAATTGCCACTAAATTAACCACTTGGGTATGTTCATCTTTTCCTAATGCCTTAGGAACAATTGAGAACGTGTTAGATATACCATCTAACGCTTGTTGATATGGAAGTTTAGACACAGATGATAGCGATGCTAAAGCACCTTTCGTATCTCGACCATGCAGCGGATTTGCACCTGGTGCAAACGGCTCACCTGCACGTCTACCATCAGGAGTATTGCCTGTCTTTTTGCCATAAACAACGTTAGATGTAATAGTTAAAATAGACATAGTATGAACTGAACTGCGGTATGTTGGGATTCTACGCAATTTGTTCATAAAGCGCTCAACGAACTCTACTGCAATCGAATCGACACGATCATCATTATTCCCGTATTTAGGGAACTCTCCTTCAATTTCAAAATCGACCGCAACTCCATTTTCATCGCGGATCGGTTTTACTTTGGCATACTTAATCGCACTTAAGGAGTCTGCGACAACAGACAAACCAGCAATCCCTGTTGCCATTGTTCGTAATACATTGATGTCATGCAACGCCATTTCAATTCTTTCGTAAGAATATTTATCATGCATATAATGAATTACATTTAAAGTATTAATATATAAATCAGCTAACCAATCCATTACTTGATCGTATTTAGCCATAACGTCTTCATAGTCCAAAACCTCAGATGTTATAGGAGCAAATTGTGGTGTAACTTGAATCTTTTGCTTTTCATCTATCCCACCGTTAATTGCGTATAACAACGCCTTCGCTAAATTAGCTCTTGCTCCAAAAAATTGCATTTGCTTTCCAATCCGCATAGCTGATACACAACAAGCAATACCGTAATCATCACCGTATTCTGCTCTCATTAGATCGTCATTTTCATATTGAACTGAACTTGTTTTAATTGACATTTTTGCACAATATCTTTTAAAGTGTTCGGGCAGTTGCGTTGACCATAACACCGTAAGATTTGGTTCAGGTGCTGGACCTAGATTATCCAATGTGTGTAAAAATCTGAAAGAGTTCTTTGTAACTAGTGATCTTCCATCAAGAGCCATACCACCAATTGATTCGGTAACCCAAGTTGGATCTCCACTAAATAGCTCATTATATTCAGGTGTTCTTGCGAATTTTACAAGTCGAAGTTTCATAATAAAATGGTCAACAATTTCTTGAACATCCTTCTCTGTCAAAACACCATTTTTAAGATCACGTTCTATATAAATATCAAGGAACGAGGAAACACGTCCCAGGCTCATCGCAGCTCCATTTTGTTCTTTAATGGCTGCTAAATAAGCAAAGTATAACCATTGAAATGCCTCTTTAGTGTTCGTTGCTGGTTGAGAAATGTCATATCCATATTTAGTTGCCAATTCTTTCAATTCTATTAAGGATCGAATTTGTTCTGCAGCTTCTTCACGAAGTCGAATAATATCCTCAGTCATTTTTCCCCCTAAGAGCAAAACATCCTTTTTTCTTTCCTCAATTAATCGGTCAACTCCGTATAGTGCAACTCTTCGATAATCCCCAATAATACGACCGCGCCCATATGCATCAGGCAAGCCCGTAATAATCCCTACCTTACGTGCTAATTTCATTTCATCTGTATATACATCAAACACACCTTGATTGTGTGTTTTACGATAGGTATTAAAGATTTCTGTTAAGAAATTATCTACTTCAAACCCATATGATTCAGCAGCTTGTTCCGCCATTCTAATTCCACCATATGGCTGTAGGGACCTTTTAAATGGTTTATCCGTTTGAAAGCCAACAATTTGTTCAATCTCTCTATTTAAATAGCCCGGTCCATGCGATGTAATGGATGACACGACGTCAGTGTCCATATCTAAAACGCCGCCCTTTTCAATCTCTAACTTTGAAAGTTCCATCACCTGATCCCAAAGTGCTTTTGTATTGTCAGTTGCTTGTTCTAGAAACGACTCATCGCCTTCATAAACCGATATATTTTGAAGAATAAAATCTCTAACATCTATTTGTTTTTGCCAATTACCTGATTTAAACCCATCCCAAGATTTCATAAAAAATCCCCTCCACAAAAGTAGTACAGAATTTAAAAAATATATATAACAGGTATGCATTAAGCATACATCGATTTAATTACTTTGTGGGTCTATAATCGTGTCAGCTTTATGAATTTTAATTTTATCTTCAATATTTTTACCTAAACATCCCATTTAATATGAAAACAGGTTATGGGTACGATTAATAATGCACATTTGTTGAACAACTTATAGTCTACGAGTAATACTAGTACAAAACTCTTTTTCTGGTATAACAGACCAGTATTCGCATTATTTTTTATACAATAAATAAAACCAATCCATATCTGACTCATCGTTTTCATCGATTACTTCAACAACGATGAATGTGAAAATACTCTTGTTACCATAAGTAATAGTTGTGGACCACCCATCACGGCCTTCTGTATCCTCACTAAGTAATTCCCGATGCTCCCAAGCCTTTTTCCACGATTTGTCCTTAACTGGTACTTTCCAAAAATTAACCTTCCTTGCCTCTGAACCTACTGTAAATACTTCCACTAGCAGTGAACCAGTCTTTCTATGTGGCAAGGTAACCCATTGGTTGATATTAGGAGCAGGACTGGTTTTTATATCCATGATTTGGGATGTTCCAATCTGCTGAATTGCACTTGTTGTACTCGCCGTAACCTGAAATGTAATAATGAGGAACAAAATAATTAACGCCTTGTATTGCAACTACCTCCACCCTTTCATTAGCTTTGGATTTAGTGTTCGATTACAGTTAGTTAATTAAACCGTTATTAAAAGTTAATATTGGAAAATATTACGATGTTATATTATTGGGCTCTTGACTATTTTTAGTTAAATAGACGTTTGCCCATTACGAAATAAGAAATCATCCATAAAATGATAAGGAAAAGTCATAAGGAGGTGTTAGATATGGGTCACTCTTATGGTGGAGGTTTCGCGTTAATCGTTGTGTTGTTCATCTTGTTAATTATCGTTGGTGCTTCTTGGTTCTAAGATAATGAATATAGATTTTGATGTGTAATTTGCCTGATGGCAAATTACGCTTCTTTCTAATCTCGTGGATGTAAAAAAATAAAACCTCATCGGGTGATGAGGTTTTATTTTTTACTGGGCTAGCTGGATTCGAACCAGCGCATGACGGAGTCAAAGTCCGTTGCCTTACCGCTTGGCTATAGCCCAATGCTATTGATTTATTTTTATAGTTTCCCAAACTATTTTAAGTTATACGTGTATGAACTAATAAATTTGAAACTTGGCCAAAAAGTTTCCCAATAATATTTATCCACAATTAACGTTATTTATCCACATTTAGAGCTATATTAACCCACAAATTGTGCATAAGTTGTTAATATTCTGTTAATTATTTAATTATATTGAAGATCATCTATACGGATGTTAATAAACTGTGGATTAATTCGTAATTTCCTTCACTCTTCTTCTATGGTAAAATACATATAGTAATAATTTGGGGGATTTAGTTGTGGATTACCAATTATTTAAAATGATCAATAACACTGCTGGTAAAAATGAAGTCATTGATTCTATTATGATATTTTTATCAAGCTATATGCTATTTGTTTTTCTCGGATCTTTCTTCATCTTTCTATTTATAAAAAAAACAAGAAAAATGTCTATAATCGGATTAGTATCAATGATTATTAGTTTAGGAATAAGCCAGATCATTTCATTCATTTATTACAAAAATCGACCATTTGTAGATTATGATGTAAACCTGCTTATTGAAAAGGGGATATCCTCTTCTTTTCCAAGTGATCAGGCTGTTATTGTTTTTACATGCTCTATTGCAGTTTGGTATTATAAGAAATCAGCTGGAGTAGCACTTTTTATCTTCGCCTTACTTGTTGCGCTATCGCGAATCTATGTCGGTCACCACTATCCTTTTGATGTAATGGCCAGTTTGCTAATTGCCTTACTGTCTGGGACAGTTACAACAAAACTATTTTATTGGGTAACTTCAAGAGGAAAGACTAATACACTCACTCAGTAATTAAATAATTCAACCCGCTCAACTAAGGAGCGGGAAAATCTATATAAACTGCAACGCATTTGGTTGCAGATAGTATACTCTTCCACCACTGAAATTTGTCCTAAACCTCATTTTTTGTTTCGTATTATCAAACGTTGTTTAAAACATTTGTAAGCTTTTGTCGAAGGGGTTGTTTTTTGTAAAATAAACCTCTATATTTGTTAAGGCACTAATGTTTTTAAGAGGAGAAGTATGCGTAAATGTTTGATAATAGTTCATTATTTTGGAGTGCTTTTTATCAGTCGTCCATTGGTCAGGTTATTGCTCATCTAGACGGAAGGTTTATCGCAGTTAATAAGGCCTTCTCTAATTTTACCGGATATACTGAAGATGAATTGTTACATGCCTCTCTTAAAGAGTTTTCATTAAAAGAGGACTATGAAAATGACAAATTTTATTTCAAACAGCTCCAACACGGTAAAATTAACAATTTCCAATTAGAAAAAAAATTTATTCACAAAAACAACATCATCATCTGGGGATTATTAAGTGTCTCTCTCATCGAAGATACCTCATCAAACAACAAATACATCTTTGGGCAAGTTCAAGACATTACCGATGAAAAATTAGCTAGAGTATATTTACAAAAAGTCGATAAAGTATCAGTTGCGGCCCAGCTAGCGGCTGCAGTTGCCCATGAAATTCGTAATCCACTTACTTCTATTAAAGGATTTACTCAACTTCAACAAAAAGACCAAGCCTATAACGAAACCTATACGAATATAACGCTTAGAGAACTTCAGAAAATTGAAGATATACTAACCGAGTATTTAGCATTAGGAAATCCGTTAGCAGAAACAATATTTAAAAAAGAAAATATTGTTGAAATAATGGATCAAGTTATTACATTGTTACAAACTCAAGCAAATATGGCTAACCAAGATATCATTTTCAAGTGTCCCGATCATATTCCTGAAATAGAATGCAATGCGGTTGCTTTAAAGCAGACGTTTCTGAATATTATTAAAAATGCATTAGAATCGATGGATAAAGGAAAAGCAGTTCACGTCAGTGTTAAGTATTCTAACTATGATCAATTACTAATTGAAATCAGCGATTGTGGCTGTGGGATTACACAAGAACGAATGGCACATATAGGGGAGCCCTTTTATTCTACAAAAGAACGTGGGACAGGCCTTGGTTTAATGACAAGCTTTCATATTATTGAAAGACATAATGGAACAATTCATATCGAAAGTGTGATCGGCAAAGGTACAACAGTGACCATTAAACTTCCAACCGTGCAACATTCTATTGCAAAGTAAGAAAGCGTTACAATTGATTATTTGTTTAGTAAACCGTTTTATTCCGGATATATGTTGTGATTATGTTCAGAGGGAAAATCTACTTTCCCTCTTATTTGTTTTATTAAATGCTATATAACTTTAGTTTTGTACAATCACCCATTTTCCTACTTTACAATTCCTCCATCACCTATTAAAATAAGGTTTATAGGACTTTAATCAAATACGGGGCATTAGCTCAGCTGGGAGAGCGCTACGCTGGCAGCGTAGAGGTCAGGGGTTCGAGCCCCCTATGCTCCATACCAACAAAACCCTTGCATAGCAAGGGTTTTTCTTTTTCCAGACAAGCGGGTTAGAGGTCATTCCTCTCAAAAACTTCAAAACTTTACACGTTTGTTACTGAATGATCCTAAGCAACTACATGCTTGACAAGCTAGCCCCCTAAGGCCAGATCAATAGCCCTAGACTCTCTCCCCAATTGCAATTTATATCACTGCCTAAAAGATCAGCACATTTTTTCCACGCAATAGGTATTTCGATTAAACAAGATATTTCGGAAGGTCATAATATTTAATATACCTAATCACTTTGCTTTAGTTCCTTTGAAAGGATGATTATATGAGAATGAGGAAAAGGAAAAGAAAAAAAAGCAATATGAAAGATGTGTTTACTGATATTTATAAAAATAACAAATGGGGATCCACAGAATCTTTTTCTGGCACAGGGTCAACCTTAAATGAAACTGAAAATATAAGGACGTTTCTCGAATCGCTTATCCGGAATTATCAAATTAAATCTATTTTAGATGCGCCGTGTGGTGACTTTAATTGGTTTAAAGAAATAAATCTGAAAGAGCTCAATGTAGTTAGCTATACCGGCGTGGACATCGTTGACGAATTAATCATGAAAAATAATGAGAGGTACGCAAATGATACCAGATCATTTCGGGTAGCAAATATTACCGAAGATCCCCTTCCCCAAGCTGATCTGATCATCTGCCGAGATTGCTTGCAACATTTACCAATGGCTAAAGTTCTAAGCGCATTAATTAATTTTAAAAGAAGTGGCTCAAAATACCTACTTGCATCCACAGCTCCTATCGCGAAGAATGATCAGGATATACCAGCAGGAAGTGGACGTCTTCTAAATCTTGAACTTCCCCCTTTTCATTTTCCAAAGCCTCTTGCCATGATAGATGATTATAACCAAATGGATCCATGGAAGAAAATTGCCATGTGGCCAATCGAGTCATTGCCACTTAATGAAAACGAATAAAAAATAGCCTCCAGAAAAAAAGAAAGGAGGCTATTTTTTTTCACAAATACATATCATATCTTCATTGACTTCAAAATGTAAATCCGGTCTTTTTCTTTTAACAAAAACTTGAAGCTCCTGAATAGTAGGATAATCATTCAATACTGGATTGGGACCAATAAAACACCTTGCATCATCAATGAGAATTACATGATTGCGAACCGGATGGGATAGAATATGCTCCAATTCCAGTAAAATGGGAGTATCCTGTTCACCTCTCGCCGTATCGTTAAAGGAAAAATGCCCATCTAACCAAAAAAGACAAGGTTCTGAAATTGATTCCAGGATTTTCTCTAACATTTTTCCACTATCGCCATGGATTATCGAAATGTGAGGATATGCTGAGAATCTTTTTTTTGCCTGTTTGTATAAACGCTCTCCTAATTCTATTGATATAATTCTACTAAATTTATCCTTCATGGCATGAACCATGTCTCCTACATAAGTGCCTGTTTCAATCATCGTTTTGATGTTAAATTTTTCACTATATTTGGTAATCATCTGATGCTTAATTGCAATATCTTTACATCCTCCTAAATCCCAAAACCTTCGAAGCTCTTCATATGTGAAGTCAAAAGTGTTAACTGGTAATTTGTATTTTCGCTGCCAATACTCTAAAATTTTCAGTAAATCCACATCATCCATAAAAAAGCCACCCCTTCCATTGTCTTCGTGAAATCAGCTGGATCTCTGCGCATCAATGCAGTTGATTTTTTATATGTTCAAAAAGTTCAGCATGCTGTTTCCCTACGGTAGACCAATGAATTGACTTGCCAATCTCGCTAATTACCCTCTCATAGTGTTCTTGAGAAACCGGGTCAGATAAAATTCGAATGATCTTCTGTACCCAAGACTCTGTATCCCCATAATCAGAAAGTAATTCATGACTGTCACGCAGAAGTTCTCTAGCATGTGTAAAAGGGGTAGCTAATACCGGTTTTCCCAGGCCGACAGCATAGGATAAAACACCACTACTAGCCTGATGAAGGCCAGGATATGGAACAATAAAGAGATCACTTGCAACCATATATTTAATAAACTCATCTTCGTTTAAGTACTTGTTCAACATAATGACGTGATTGGTCAATCCATTCATTTCAATCAGCTTTTGTAAACTTTCTCGATAAGCTTCACCTTCACGTCTAATAACGAGAGGGTGAGTTTCGCCGATGATGACATATTTCAGATTAGGAAGCACTTTGATTACATGGGGTAAAATATTGAGAATAAATTCAAAGCCCTTATTTCTATTTAGCAGCCCAAACGACATCATCACTTTATCTCTATCCCAATTTAACTCTTCTCGAATTTGTTTTCGATCAAATGAATTAGGTTCAGGAGCACCATGCGGGATCACTTTGATTTTTTCTTTGGGTATCAAAAGGCGTTGGTGTAGTGTTCGCTGGGCTTTATTATTAATAACAATAACAGTATGACTTAATCTGGCGATTTCCTTCTGAATTTTCAACATGTGGCGACTAAGCTTAGGTGAAACCGTGTGAAAGGTGGTAACGAGAGGCTTTTTAAGATGTTTTATCAGCTTAAGAATGTAGGACCCATTTTTCCCTCCAAATATTCCAAATTCATGCTGAAGGCATACAATCGATACATCACTCTGATTGATTACTTTCGCTGCTTTATAATAGTCCGTTAAACGATCCCACCTAACATAACATAAATTTGAACTTTGCTGCTCGATTTCTTCATTTGAAAGAACTAATGCAATCACAATATCCTGAGATGTGGCTTGATTTACACTAGTCCGTAAATTATGAGTGTAGGTTGCTAGACCACATTTTCGAGGAATGTATGTGCTAATATAAGCGACTTTAAAGGCCATATTTTTCCTCCTATAATCATCCTATCTAGCTCCTTAAATAAAAAAGAGTTGTCATAATAAGATATTAAAGGAAGGACCCCAATGTTCTAGTTTGCTTAATTATTTGACTTTGTTACATATCCCATAAGGATGTTCCTTTGCTTTAATTATAAATTCAATTGCATTCCACGAAGTGAAACAGACTCAATTTCATAGTAAGTTTCTTTCTACAATAGAGCTAAATTTTATCATTCAACACTGAATGATTGTGCAATTCTTGAACTAATTAAAAGAAAAGATAGCTAATCACAGAATTAGCTATCTTTTAGGTAGTTATTATATTTATTCCTTTAAATCCTCAATAGAGTCAATGTCCATGTATGCTGGCACGACTAATCCTAGCTTAGTACCAGTAAGGTTTGGTCCTAGGTCTTCGAACTTCCCTTCATATTCGGCATAATAATCAGCGTGTGTGGTCGGCAACCATGCACCTACAATTGCATCACCGCTTCCGTCTGCAACACCAGCCCACATTGGACCTGCATCAACCTGAATTAATTCTACTTCGTATCCAACACTTTCTAAAACATTTTCAACGACATGTGTGCTTGTGATTACGTCATCCCATGCTACATAAAGCATTTTTAACTCCTCACCGTCCACTTCGTTAACCCCTTCAGTCCAAGTGCTAACTAATTCTTCATTTTCACTTACCCACTGTGCTGCCGCTTCAGCTGGTTCACTACCTTCTTGAATTAAATTCATAACTGTTTCTATATGTTCTGGCTCCCAGTTAAATTGATCAAGAAGCTTATAAGCATCAGGATGGTCTTCCTTTAATCCTTGACGAACAATCGTATTAACATCTTCAGCTCCACCATAGATACCTTTTGGATCTTCTAAGTATTTTAAATCAAAGCTTGCAAACTTCCAGTGTGGACTCCAACCTGTTATAATGATTGGCTCCTCTTTATCGTATGCCTTTTTTAATGCAGCTGTCATAGCTGCTCCAGATCCTTCTACTACTTCCCAATCATCAAGACCATACTCAGGTAAAACCTGTTCAGTGGTAATCTTCATTATTCCTGCACCTGGGTCAATTCCGACTATTTCATAATCAAGCTGTTCACCAACAGATGCTGTTGAACCTTCTGATTCTGAAGGCGTTGATCCACCTGTTGATTCACTTGTTTCTGTTCCTCCACACGCAGCTAAACCTAGCGTTAGTGCTAATGCAGATGTGATTCCTACTAATTTTTTAAACATTATATTGTTCCCCCTTGTTTTTTCTTACCAATATTTTGTGTGATGCGGTCTAGTAAAATAGCTATAACAACTATTGCCAAACCGGCTTCAAACCCGACGCCTGTTTTAATTTGCGTAACGGCACGATAAACTTCTGTACCGAGTCCAGGAGCCCCAACCATAGATGCTATTACCACCATTGATAAAGCTAGCATGATACTTTGATTAATCCCTGCCATAATTGTCGGCATCGCTAGTGGTAATTGCACCTTTAAAAGCTTTTGCTTGGTTGTAGAACCAAATGCTTCTGTTGCCTCAATTAAATCTGCAGGTACCTGTTTAATTCCAAGTACGGTTAAACGAATGGTTGGCGGCATTGCAAAAATGACGGATGCAACAACTCCTGGTACCACCCCTATACTAAAGAAAAAGATTGCCGGCAGTAAGTAAACGAAAGCTGGCATGGTTTGCATGAAATCGAGAATAGGTGTAACGACCTGTCTTGCTCTTTCATTTTGTGATGCCCAAATCCCAACTGGTATCCCAATCACGATTGAAATCAACACCGCCGTCAATACAAGAGCTACTGTTTCTAACATATCTTCCCAATAACCTAAATTATCAATAAGTAATAAGCCTAATAGGGCAAATATGGCTATTCTTATATTACAAACCTTCCAAGCTAATAAACTCACAAGAATAATAAGTAGAATAGAAGGTATGAAGGCTAATCCGGTGACAATTCCTTCAACAAAAAATTCAACTCCAGCAGATATGCCATCAAACAACCCACCAAAAGTAGCGGTCATCCAATCAACTAAATCATCAATCCAATTGGCTATAGGAAGTTTCGGTAAAATCCCTTCCATCTTACATCACCTCCTTAGCTGTTGCTGTCTCTGATTCGACAACCTCATTTATATATTGCTCGTTACCCGTAAGAGCACCGATCACCGCACCTTTAATTAGAATTCCTTTTAATCTGTTCTTTTCGTCTGTTACTGCTACAGGAATACTTGACGACGATACTTTTTCAAATAAGTCAATTAATAAAGTATCTGTTCCAACTACATTTATGTCCTTATCTAAGAATGCTTTTAACGACTGATTTTCATCAGCTGCTTTTGAAGCATCTTTTGCGGTAATGGCACCGAGTAGTTTCTGCTGTTTATCCACGACATATATAGATGAGATTCCTAAATCCTTCATTAATTTTAGTGCGACACGTGGGCCTTTATCAATTTGAACGGTCTCTGCACGTTTCATAACATGCCCGGCAGTAAGAACCTTTGAGAGATCAACGTCCTCTACGAATCTCTCAACATATTCATTGGAAGGATTCATTAATATTTCTTCAGGTGTTCCTATTTGTACGATGTTACCATCCTTCATAAGAGCAATCCTGTCTCCAATGCGAAGAGCTTCGTCTAAATCGTGAGTGATAAATACAATTGTTTTTTCCATAGTAGATTGTAACTCTAGCAACTCATCCTGCATGTCTTTTCGAATCAATGGATCTAGTGCGCTAAACGCTTCATCCATTAAAAGAACATCAGGATCATTTGCCAGTGCTCTCGCTAGTCCCACACGTTGCTGCATTCCACCACTAAGTTGACTAGGATATTGATTTTCATAACCCTTAAGTCCTACTAATTCTAAGGCTTCTAATGCCTTTTTACTTCTATCGGCCTTATCAACACCCTGAATCTCTAAGCCATACTCAGTGTTCTCAAGCACTGTTCTATGAGGAAACAATGCAAACTTTTGAAAGACCATACTAATTTTCTTTCTTCTAACTTCCCTTAATTCTTCCTTATTCATTTTCACTACATCTTTACCATCAATTTGAACTTGCCCTATTGTTGGTTCAATCAGACGATTAAGCAATCGAACTAAGGTAGACTTTCCACTTCCAGATAAACCCATAATGACGAATATCTCGCCAGACTTCACTTCAAAGGATGCTCTGTTAACCCCAACTGTTGAGCCTGTTTCCTTTAAAATTTGTTCCTTTGATTTCCCTTCTTTGAGTAACTGCAAAGCCTTTTTTGATGATTTCCCAAAAATTTTGGTAACATCACTGACCTTAATCTTTATATGGTTTTCTTCCATTCTTTCACCTCATTTAATTTGTCGCTAAGGACTTTCTTAATTATAGACGTATTATTTAGATTACTACAAACAGTGTATTCGATGTATATTGATCATATAGAGCGTACAGAAATAACTGTACGTACTACACTAACGTTTTACTTATAAATACTCCTTTATGCTCCCATTTTCTTCATGTAAAGGAACTTTACATTTATTTAGTGAATATGTACACTCTATATCTAATAGGAGGTGAGATGATTGAAAGACAACGAACTATTAGAAAGAACCAGAACCATGGTTATTGATGCTCTTGCTCAAAATATGAACCTTTATGGAATCACCCCCTCCGCTGGACGATTATATGGTCTCCTTTTATTCTCAGATAAACCGCTTACACTAGATGAAATGAAAGAAGAGCTCGGGATGAGCAAAACAAGTATGAGTACATCGGTTAGAACCTTACTTGATTTAAATATGGTGGAAAAGGTTTGGATAAAGGGTGAGAGGAAGGATTTATATTCAATCAAAGAAGATTGGTATCAGTGCTTTTTTGATTACTTCACAATCAAATGGCGAACTGCCATTACAACAAATAGTACTGTAATGGAAAAGTCGATAACCAAATTACAAAAACTTATTGCTGACCCGGAGACTTCTGAAGAAATCCGTGAACAAGCCCTAATAGATATTAAGAAGCTAGAAGAAAGGCTTGACTATTACGATTGGCAAGACAGACTCATCGATAGCTTTGAGACAAAGGAAATTCTAAATTTTATTCCAATTGAAAAGAAGAAGGATTAGGAAGAATAGGACAATTGGGAGGTCGGGACGTTACCATCCCGACCTCTCAATAAGGAATCAATTATTTTAGCACCCTTCCCCGCTATCTTCCCCCCCTTTCCCAACTGCTACTTCCGCAAAAATGATCAAATTAAAAGACTTATTTTCTTATTTTTTATGATGCTTAACTAGCTTAAATCCCCCCATCTCGGCGTTGAAGGTGGGGGGATTTTAAAAACTTTATTCATACATAAAGTGGATATCCTAAGATCTACAAGCCTTTGAAACTGCAATTAAAAGATAAAAACACCTATAACTCCTGATAATACAATTACAAGTGCAGGATGTAATCTTAAATATAACAATGAAAACAGTGCACTAATAAATACAAGTAATAGCAAGATCATCTCAGTAGTAATGGTAGTTGATACCACACCGTTAGAGATGGAGAATTTGATTGCAGCAAAAAGAATTAAACTAGTGACAATGGGACGTAAGCCATAAAATGCTGATTTTACCATTTGATGTTGATTAAATTTCATAAAAAAGATGGCGATAATTAAAATGATGACTAAAGAAGGTAATGTCATAGCAAACGATGAAAGAATTGCACCAGGTATTCCTGCAACATGGTATCCTACAACTGTTGCACTGTTAGTTGCAATCGGTCCAGGTGACATGCCCGCAACCGCAATAATATCTGTAAATTCACTTGTTGTAAGCCAGCCTCTGTTAGTCACTTCTCGTTCAATGACCGGAATCATCGCATAGCCACCACCAAAAGACACTGCCCCAATCATAGTAAAGACAACAAACAGTTCTAACAACAGCATACTATGCCCCCTCTTGATCCTTATTCATATACCCTTGATGTTCTTTATCAAGCTTTATTACAAATCCTAATTTTTCTTTTAACTTAATGATTCCTACCCCTAGAATTGCACCGCTTATTATGATCATAACTGGGTGGATATGTACAAATAGAAGGATTATGAGCATGACTGCCATTAGAGCAAATGTTGATTTATCAAAGATGGCCGTTTTAGAAATTTTGATACCGGCAAAAACAATTAAAGCGACAATTGAAGCGCGAATACCCATAAAGGCTGATTCTAAATGTGGATTTCCTTGTAAAGAAAAAAACAACATACTTAACGTAATTACAGTAAAAAACGTCGGAAGTAAAACACCGAACATAGCGCAGATCGCACCGCGAGTACCTGCAATCCTGTGACCAATAAATGTCGCTGAATTAATGGCTATCGCTCCTGGAACAGATTCAGCTAACGCAAAAACATCCGAAACATCTTCAATCTTGAGCCACTTTTTTTTGGTTACTACCTCCCTTTCAATCAATGGAATCATTGCATAACCTCCACCAAATGTAACTGGACCTATTTTTAAAAAGGAGATAAAAATTTCAAAAAGTAGTCTTATATCTTTATTCAACAGACTCCCTCCCTTAATATGTTAAATAAATTATAACACACTTTCGTCCGTTTTGGCCGAAAGTGAGCAAAAATATATGAACATCACGAGAGTTTATACTGACGCTCATTTTTGACCTAACATATTAACAAGAATTAAAGAGGGTATATTTTTATAATTTACATATTTACTAATCAAATAAACTGTAAAAAACCTCCATTGCTGCTCCAATAGCGGGGGCATTTTCTCCAAGTTCCCCTTTCTTGATCAGGACCTTGCTGGAACTAACAGTATATATATGTTCTTCAGCAGTCTTTACTACATGATTATAATATTCGTTTGAATGGCTAATTAATTTACCCTGTAAAATAACCGTACTTGGATGTAAAATATTAATCATATTGGCGATAGCTAAACCATAAAAGTAGCCGGATCTTAACACGATTTGTCTAACAACATCTTCTTTACAATTTAAACTCCCCAATAAGTCTTCAATTCCCTGTATATTTAAAAGGAAATTATCCTTTTCGTTTTCCAACGTTTCTTCTATACATTTAAAAATAGCATGGAACGATACATATGCATTGACACAGCCACGTTTACCACAGCTACACTTTCTCCCATTGGGTTCGATAATCATATGACCAAAGGAACTAGCATCTCCTTCTCGAATATTTAAAAATCGCCCTTTGTTTATAAAGCCACACCGTAGCCCATAACCGCTGATACAATACAAGATATCTTCATCATTCGAATTACTTATCTTATATTCAGCTAACGCTGCTGTGTTCGCAGCATTGTTTAACACTATTGGTACTGGAAATTCCGAAGTGAGCATCGATGAGATCTTGACATTTCCCCATCCTTCTGCCAGAAAAGCATCAGGAGTTAAAATTATGCCGCTTTCTCGATTAAGTGGACCAACTGCACCAACGCCAATTCCTACTATCATATCTATATCTAAAGAATACTTCACAAGTAATGAATGGATAATTTCAATCACATTATTTAAAGTTTTTTCTGAGGTATGTTCATTTGTCATTGTAAAGTATTCCTGATCTATCAATTCAAACTTAATATTTTGAAGAATAATATTAACATGTGTCCTTGCTATTTCAATTCCAATTACATAGCTAGCATTAGGGATAGCCTCATAAAGGACAGGCGGTCTACCACCACTAGATTCTCCGTATCCACACAATCGGATTAATCCTTTTTCTTCAAGATCTCGTAACATTCGATTCAATGTTGTTTGCGGTATATTCATTTCATTAATTAAATCAACCTTAGATATAACTCCATATCTATGGATTAATTGATAAAGTGATTTTTTCAATTTGTTTTTTTGTGAATGATCCTCTAAAAATGTCCTTAACACCTTGATCCCACCATTTCAGTATCTCTTAGTACTAATTTATCATTTAAAACCATGGAATCGCAATTGTAGGTTATCATGGAGACTATTTATCTACAATATAAACGGAGACTTCATATAGTAAATGAAGCTATTTATTATTTATAGATTAATAACCTGTTTTAATGGTTCACAACACTTTTTGAATTTCTCACCACTCCCACACAGGCACATATCATTTCTTCCTGGTAATACCCTACCTGACCTTATATATTTCTCGAACTTTCTTGCCTTTTCGTTTTTTGCAACCTTTCGCATCCGCTGATCGGCATATTTATATATTTGTTTGTAGCTTTGACAAAAGAAATCTGTTTGCAAATTTAAATCCCCATACCAATTTCTATTTCTTGGGCACCCTCCATTACATAATTGTAAATACTCACAACTTTCACATTGCTTGGGAAGGGTTTTCTTTTTATTTAAAAAACCTTCAAGTTTAGAATGATTTAAAATCGTTTCTAAATTGGAACTAAAAATATTTCCTAAGTTGTAATCGTTATGAATATAAAAATCGCACGGATAGGCATCACCATTTTGTTCCAAAACTAACGTTTTAGGACAAGATTCCCGATGAGTACACGTGTGAGCTTCCTCATGAAGATAAACAGCTAACATATTATCAAAAAAACCAATTGATGTTTCCGGTAAACCATCCTTATACCACAAATCAAACACATTACATAAAAAATCACCATATTCTTTTTGGGTAATTAAATATTTTCCTGGTCTATTTATATCTTGAGATTTAAAATCCATACAAGGAATAAATTGAACAAATCTGAAATTTTCCCTCTCGTAAAACTCCATTAACTCCCGAGCTTTGTCTATATTATCTTCATGTAAAACTGTAAGTATATTAAAGTCTACATTTTCCGCTTTTAATTGGCCAATTCCTTTCATAATAGATTGGAAACTACCAACGCCTGAACCTGTGACTCTCCTCGCATCATTAATATCCTTTGGACCATCTAAACTTACCCCTACTAAAAAATTATATTTTTTAAAAAATCTTGCCCAATTTTCATCAATTAATGTTCCGTTTGTTTGAATTGAATTGCTTATTACTGTATTTTTGGGAGCATACTCCGCTTGGAGAGAAACAACTTTTTCAAAAAAATCTAATCCAGCCAATAAAGGTTCTCCTCCTTGCCATGCAAAGACAGCAATCCCATTTGACTTTTCCATATATTCTTTTATAAATTTTTTCAATACCTCAACAGATATTACTTCGAGTTTTTCAGGTCTCCCTTTACAGCTACTATAATAGCAGTAATCACAGGCCAGATTACATGCCTCTGAAACCGTCTTCCACATTACTCCTAATGGTTCTTTTATAATTGACTCGTAATAGTTTCGCAAAATTATCCCCCCTACCTTTATCTTAGGGCTATAATTCAATTTAACTCAATGATATAAATCACAAACAAATAGGTTTCGTTATAGCATATTTGTCTATTCATAATAAATTCACTTTCACCATCCATACAGGGTGTTAATCTACTCCCTAATTCAGGGTACAACAGTATTAAACAATTTGCCCTTATCAAGATAGACAAAAAAACAGCTGATACCTATGATGTATAGGTAATCAGCGTGAAGTTGATTCGATCATGACAAAAAGTATTTTTTAGCTTGATTTTATTAGGATTCGTTCATTACATCAAAATTCTTAACGCCCCATAACAAGTGATTTTCCATTTTTGTAAGTGCAGAAGCTAAATCTTTATTTTTAATACTTTGAAAAATATCCATATGTTCACGATTAGCTTCTTCTATACTTCTATGACGCCATCCCTTACGTGTTGTATCCCGCCATAACTCATGAACTAAGTTCTGCATCATAATAAGTATACGATTTCCCGCCATTTCAGCCAAAAGCCGTTCAAAAGCAAAATGCTGACTTGTTTCTATGGTTGATTTGTTATTATCTGCTGATTTTTTTTCATAGGATATTAAGTAAGTTTCAACTTTATCTAGCATGATCGGGGTGGCCCTTTTAATTGCTAACCGAATAATTTCTAACTCAATAGCCACCCTTGTTTCAATGATTTCCTCAACAAGAATTCGTTTATTGTGAATTCGTTCTTGTATTGGAAGAAGGAGCGAGGCTAAATTAACCTCCTTAACATAACACCCAGAGCCTTGTCGAACTTCTAATATGCCTAAGGCTTTCAATCCACTTAATGCTTCACGAACTGAACTTCTTCCCACACCAAATTGCTCTGATAATTCTCTTTCTGTCGGAAGTTTATCTCCACTATTAAAACCTTGTTGTAAAATAAAATTGTATAAAATCTTCGAAAAAGGATGTTTTTCCGAATTAAATGATTGTTCAACCATAATCTTCTCCCGTTGAAAACATATTTCAAATAAATTCTTAGTACTTTTTAGCATATTTATCATCAGTAATTGATATAACTTTTGTTTACTATTTAAAATTATATGATATTACATATCTGAGTTTCAAATAGAAACAATCTTTATGCCTCTAATTAATCTTGGATTATAGGGATCTAAGTTCTCTATAATTTAGGCACTACGCTTTATCCCGTTAGCACCTTGCTTTCCAAGTAACATCGCTTTTTTAATTGATAAGAAAATTGATACAGCAGTCATTACCAAAAAGAAAGCTGAAATAGGATTTGTTATAAAAGGAAGTAATTCTCCGCCTGAAAACATAAGTCCTCGACGTAAATTTTCCTCTAATAATGGACCTAGTATAAATCCTAATATAATAGGCGCTAAAGGATAATCAAATTTCTGCATAATATAACCTATAACCCCGAAAATTAAAACAGTCAAAACGTCAAATAGTCTATTGTTCACTCCGAAGGCTCCTATGATACACACTGCAAAAATCAAAGGCAATAATATTTCTTTAGGAATCTCTAGTAATTTAACAAAAATTTTCAAACCACCAAGCATTAATATTAACATGACTACGTTTGCAATAAGTAAAGCTGCAAAAATTGAATAAACTAATTCACCTTGGGTTTGAAACATTAATGGTCCAGGCGAAATCCCTTGAATCATTAAAGCTCCAATTAACATGGCAGTAACTGTATCACCAGGAATTCCTAATGATAAAAGTGGTACCATTGCGCCTCCAATCGAAGCATTGTTAGCCGTTTCAGATGCAACAATCCCATCTTTTATACCTGTACCAAACTTCTCAGGGTATTTAGATTGCTTTTGTGCAACTGTGTAAGAAATAAGATTGGAAATGCCACCGCCAATTCCTGGCAAAATTCCGATTGCGGTACCGATAACACTTGAGCGCAAAAAGTTTCCGGTTTGTGAAACAATCTCTTTAAAGCTGACATACAATCCACCTACCTTAGTAACAGTTTTGGTGGCAGCCTTATACATTTTAGTTTCTTCACCAGCTTTTAAAATTTCCGATATAGCAAATATACCAATTAGGGTTGGTAGGAGATTAAATCCCCCTTCTAATTCTTTAATTCCCATTGTAAACCTTGGTAACCCGTCAATTGGAGCACCACCAATAAACGCAAAAGTCATACCAAGCATACCACTCAAAAGACCTTTAACAAGAGACTTCCCTGAAAGTCCTGCCATCATCGTAAGAGAAAATAGTATAACAGAGAAATAATCAAAAGGTGTAAATCTTATTGCAATCTGAGCAAGAGGTGGTGAAACAAAGATTAAAACAAAAATACTAAAAAGACCACCGAGGAAGGAAAAAATTATTCCTAGGCTTAAAGCCTTACCTGCCTCCCCTTTTTGAGCCATTGGATGGCCATCAAAGGTTGTTGCAATAGATGCAGGTGTTCCTGGTATTTTTAGAAGTATAGCTGAAATAAGACCACCTGATATTCCACCAAGATATAAACCAATTAGTAGACTCATAGATGGTATTACTGGTAAAGCGAATGTTATTGGTAGACATAATGCAACTGCCATTGTTGCTGAAAGACCAGGTATAGATCCAAATACTATACCTATCGCTACACCCATTATGATAAGTAAAATGTTTTGAAAAGTCATAACCACAGAGAATCCTGACAAAATACTTTCTAGCACTTCAACATCAACTCCTAACCTAAGATACCTGCAGGTAAAATCACAGATAATAAATTAACAAATATAAAATATAAGCTTACTGAAGAAATGGTACTTATCGTTATAAAAAGTATTATTTTTTTCCTATCGCGATTAAAGTTGGATAATATAAACATTTGCAATACTAAATAAAGCGTCGTAGACAAAATAAAACCAACCGGTTGAAGCATTATCATATAGATAATAATAAGAACAAAAGTGAGAAATGTTGATTTATAGTTTGGAGCATACTCGCTATCTTTCTCAACAACATCATTACTATTTGCCTTTGCATTTTTTATTGCCTGTATTAAAACTAGAAGACTGAGAAAAGCTATAATAATAGCAACTACTCGAGGAACAAAAGTAACACCATATCCTGCATCTGTAAACGATTGTATACTGTAGGTAGCTACATATAATACAACTGCAACCAAAAATAAAAACGTGCCGGAAATTATATCCTTATATCTACTCACTAAGTTAGCCTCCAAATAACAGAATAAAATAACGTAATATTGTTATTGCACATTTAAAAATCGTAAATTAACTCCAATCCAATCTTACTTTTTTCCATTTAAGATAAAGCATTAATAATATTGAAAGAGCCTGTGTACCCATTGGGTTACAGGCCTTTGATAATATTTTTTTCCATAAATTAAGTTTATTATTATTGAGCTATTAATCAACTATAAACCAGCTGTTATAGCTATTACTTCATTTCATCTACATACCCAGCAAAAATGTCTTTTGTCTGATTAATAAGATCTGCAGAAGCACTAGGATCAAGATATTTAAGTTCCAAGAAGTCTTTCTCAAATTCTTCTATTGCTTCCGGATTACTTACAACCTTTTGCATTGCTTCTTGGAATTTCGACTCAATTTCATCTGGAGTTCCTTTTGGGAATGCAAAGTAGAAAAACTTAGGTAGTGCAAAGTCAATTCCTTGCTCCTTAAGGGTAGGGACATCCGGCATCCCAGGATTTCTTTCATCAGCAACTAACCCAATTAATTCGAAATCACCAGATTTAACATATTCTTTAACGGCAAGATATTGCGCAAAAAAACCATCTGACTGTCCTGAGAGAAGTGCTGCATTCTTAGTAGCAGCCGCACCTGTATCAACTAAATTGAAATCCACGCCAGCTTGGTCCTCAATAATACGCCCTGCTAGATGGGCAACAGTACCTGTCTCAATTGCAAAATTTACTTTTCCTGGTCTTGCTTTTGCATCATCTAAAAGCTCTTTCATGTCTTTGTACTTACCTTTTTTAGTTACAATAACACTTGTATTATCTAAGATTGGAATACCCACAACATCAAAATCATCAAGAATAAAGAAATCAGCAGTTCCCATTAATGTTTGAGTTAATGTACCATAATGGAAAAATAGTGCTGTGTATCCATCAGGTGCAGCATCTTTAACCTGCCTTGAACCAATAACCCCTCCAGCCCCAGTAACATTCGTTACTACAAAAGGCTGACCCAACTCTTTTTCCATATATTTAGAGAATACACGTGCATTTATATCCGTATCTCCTCCGCTACCTGTTGGTGTGATAATTTGAACAGGCTTATTAGGATAATCACCGCTAGAAACCTCAGGTGTCTTTTCAGATTCAGTTGCAGACTCAGGTGTAGTTGATGAAGAAGCGCATCCAGCTAACAGCATAGTTAATAGTATACCACCTGTTAATAGAGCGGTTACCTTACGTTTTGCTTTTGACATCTTTAATTCTTTAAAGTTTATTCCCTTCATCACTTATATTCCTCCTCATATTAATAATTTGACTTCTGAATACTTAGAATGACTATTTACTTACTTCTATAGGCAATAATTCATCACTCTTACATCATTTCAGATTTGTTTGTTATAAACATAACGCATATTATCTATAAAATTTATAAAATCTCGCTATATTAATCTACTAAATATTATCTAATTCCTCGCTGTAGTAATAAATCTCTGTTACTTAAAATACCACAATTCTCTTGAACTGGTTTAAATTCAAAGTTCTTGCCGGTTTTACCAACAAGTTCACCATCATTCAGCCAATCGAGATCACTTCCATATAAACGAGATATCAAAATATCGGTCAGCTCTTGTTTCACATTTTTATATTCAGGATGATCGGATAGGTCTACCATTTCTTTCGGATCGTTTATCACGTCGAATAGTTGGAACTGATTTCCAACCGAGTAGTAAATCAGCTTAAATTGCTCGTTTCGAATCATTCTAGTTGCTCGATCATCTTCCCAAAGTTCACCATAAACATACTCTCTCTTATTACCCTTATTCAGCAAAGATATCCCTTCTACTGTCTCTGGTATAGGAAGATTGCACATATCAAGCAGCGTAGGCATGATATCTTTAAGTTCCACCAAACGTTCATCGGTTGTGTTAAATCCCATCTCTTCACAATCAACAGTAGGTACAAAAATTAATGGAACTCTAGTTGAATCTTCATAAAAGAGGTTTTTACCCCATAAATTATGATTACCTAACATTTCTCCATGGTCTGATGTAATAACAATGATTGTATTATCAAGAACCTTTTCATCTCTAAGTGTCCCTATTATAGATCTAATCGAATAATCGATATGTGTACATGATGCGTAAAAACCTTTCCTAGCATCTTTAATATATTTCTCTGATTTTAAGTTTTCATATAAGCTACTGTAATAACTTGCTGCATATGGATATTTCTCAGAGTCTTTTGCCCATTCTCCAATGTGTGGCATTTCGATATCCATATCATTATACATATCCAAAAATACCTGTGGTGGAACGATAGGTGGATGTGGTGCCGTAAATCCACAGTACCAAAAGGCCGGTTTTGATGGATCTCTTCGAATAATTTGTTCGCACATCTGCCTTGATGTCCAACTAGTCTGATGTAACTCCTCCGGTAAATGCCATGGTCTAGTTATATAATTGTTATTTGACATACCATGTGCGAAATCTAATCCCGTATGACCTTCTCTATTAATAAATCTGGTATAATCGTCTTCCCTCATCTCATTTGGGAAATTAACTTTTCTTCCTTCTTCATTTAAGATTACATCATCGAATCCAATACGCGCCCGTTGTGGATATACATGCAACTTTCCAACTCCAAATGTCTGATAACCGTTATCTTTAAATGCTTGAGCGATAGTTGGGACATTTGGCAGTTCTAAAAATTCATTAAACTTCCGATCACCGTGTGTTTTTGAACCCGTTCCAGTCATTAATTCTCGGCGAGCGGGTATACACACAGGGGTTGGGCTGTAAGCGTTCTCAAACCTGACACCAACTTTCGCTAGTTCATCTAATGTAGGAGAAAGGAAATCTTCCTTACCCTCACAACCGAGTAAATTTCCTGGCCATTGGTCAACTGTGATGAGTAAGACATTCTTTTCAGTGTGTCCGCTTTCATTATTACTTTGCACTATTGTTCCTCCTCAATTTTATAAGTATAGGTATCGCTATTACAAAAGTAGTTATCATAAATTGTTCTTAATCTTTTAAAATTTAGAGGTTTCTCAGTTAATAATTCTGTGTAAACGTCTTATTTCTTAAGAGCTTTAATTACTTTAAATTTCCTAGAAACTAATCATGTATATTTAACTCTGTTTCAAGTGTTTTTTTTCAACCCCTTTTCTACTTTAAATTGGTCTGATGAATTATCAGATATGTGTGATGAATTTATTCTATATCAATTTTTAAAATATTTCAAACCTTTTTTTAAAAGATTTTTTGTTGAACAATCCGGTTGAACCAATAAAGATTTGTAATAGTAAAATAAAAAAACTTGCATCCAACATAAAAAAAATGTCTTTACTTTAAAAGTAAGACTTATTTTTTATACAATTTTAAGGATTGAGTTTGACTGTGTTATTAATTGTCACAGACTTCTTAGACATAAACAGTGTAAAATTAGATCATCAACTATAGGCCCTGCATTATTTCAATGTAATTACTTTTCCATCCAACAAAAAAACGATACCGTTTTCCGCTTAGCGAAAGTTGGTATCGTTTTTTATATGACTTTATTCAAATGATGTATCTTATCTCTACAATCTAGCACCGTCCTCATTTAACAATTCACGTATTTGTCTTCCATCGAGCTCTCGTAAAGTTTTATTTTCTTTTATTGATTGGCTTGCAGCTAAACCCGCTGCGTGCCCGTACTCGAAACATTGTGCAGTTACTCTTGCAGATGCTAATGCTTCATGCTCGGCACTCAAACATCTGCCAGCAACCATTAAATTTTCACCTTTAATAGGTAATAACGCTTTATAAGGTATTTCATAATAATCATTTAGTAACCATTCTACTTTAGGTTTTGCACCCTTATGCAGCTCAATCGGCCATGGGGAACGGGCAATACCATCGTCTCGTTTTCGGCAACTTAAAACATCTTCATTTGTTAGTCTTTCCTCACCCAAAATTGATCTTGTTTGTCGCACACCAACTTCAACACCAGTATCTTGAAGAAAACTATTCTCGCAGCCTTTTATTCTCATTTTTAAGAAATCGGCATATTCTTTTGCTTGATATCTTCCCATAATTTCAGCTTCCGTGTGATCTATAGGATCGGTAACATTTAAATCTCTGCCATCTTTACCTAATACTCTTGTTGCATTAACTAATAACTCATTTTTATTCGGGGTTGGAAAAATCCATATTTTACTTCTTGGTAAATCAAATTCACCATTATCATTGGATTCATTAATCATGTTAGTTACCTCTATCGAACTAATTGTATCATTGCCCCAAAATTTGGTGAATCGGTCCACATCAACACCGCTTAGTTTAAATATCATGGTCGGATTTTGGATTTGGCCATCTTTTCCCATCGTATAGCCGTAACCTGCTCGATAAATAACATCTGCGTCACCACTTGCATCTATTACAACATCAGCATGTATGGCAGCCAAGCCTGACTTAGTGTTAATAATGACTCCTCTGATATTATCTTCCTCATTAATAACTCCAATTACTTGCGTATGATATAGGATGTTAACCTTTTGTTCTAGCAATAGATTTTCTGCTGTTTGTTTCCAGGTAAATGGGTCATGTGTAACAACCCAAGTATTCCCGTATTTTTGCGGTGGAGTAATACCACCCTTAGCAGCTAAAGCAGATCTGAATTTTTCAGTAAAACCAAATACTACTTGCTCCGGTTTTTTTGAATTTTCTTCTGACATATACATACCACAAATAGTGCCTGATAAGCCTGCGACTGCAGCTCCTCCGCAGAAACCATATCTTTCAATTAACAATACGTCAAGCCCTTGTCTAGCCGCTGTTTCAGCAGCCGCTATACCTGCAGCCCCTCCGCCAACTACAACAACTTGAACCTTAGCAAACTCTGGATAATCATGATTCTCACCAACTATGTATGTTTGTTTCCACATCGTATTTCTCCTCCTAATATACAACTGATATATTACATAAAATAAAAAAAATTACGAATACCATGAAGATAGATTTTGTTGATTTAAATGATTAATAAACTTCATTAATGTTTCAAAATTTTCAATTGCATCATTTTCATTACCGGCGGCAATTGAACGCATTAATTTAATATGACCAAGATTAATTTCTTTTGTTAACTCTTCATTAACATTGTATTGAAAATAATAAATTCTTCTTGATAACGCATATAGCGGAGCAATTGCTTGTGCTGCAAATGGATTTCTTGCACATTCAGATAAAAAGGTATTAAACTCATCATCAATTTTTATAGCTGCTTCGTCATCACTATTCATGGTTGCTTGTTCATATCTATCTGCTAAATCCAAAAAATACTGTTTTTCAGACTGACTAGCTAAACGTGTTGCTCTGCTCACAAGCAATCTCTCAAGCACAGTACGTAACTCAAACTGAAGATAAATTTCTTCTGATTTTAGTTCAGTTATCATAATTCCACGACGAGGCATAATCCTAACTAAATGAGCCATTGACAATTGTTTAATGGCTTCTCTAGTTGGCATCCTTCCAATTCCAATCAAATCACTTAAATCATTTTCTGAATAGAATTCTCCTGGTTTTAATTCTAATTTTATGATTTTTTCTTCTAATATCTTATAAGCTTGTTCAGATAGTGTAGTATTAGATTTCATTCTTAAACCATTCTTTCTTTATGTGGTTGGGTTCTAGATCTAAGCAACAGCATAAACCCAAAAACTGGATAATTCATCTTCTAATATACTATTAATATATCAATTATGCAAGCGCTTTCTACTATACAAAGTAATAAAGGCGGATAATTATTGCGTAAATAATTTCCGCCTTACTGTTGAGGTAATAACTCTATAGAAAACAAACATGATTTATTGATGACAGTTTTCAATCATGGCAACCGTAGCCAAGATTAAACTTTTTCAAAAAACGGCAACGTTACATCATTAACTTGTACGTATCGAACTTGTAAATGATCGCCAATTTTCAACTGGTTTGGGGACTCTACTAATAATTGTGTCATCATTGATGGACCTTCTTCTAATTCAACGATGCCAAGTACATATGGTGTTACAGCCTGCCAACCAGGATGACCAGGTCGCTGGACCACAGACCACGTTTTCAGACGAGCCTTCCCTGACGCTGATTTCCATTCTAACCTGTTACTCCAGCAATGGGGACAGTGTGTACGTGGATAAAATACAGACTTCTCACAGTCGCCACATTCTTGGACCAGAAACTCTCCGCGGGTAATCCCATCCCAAAATGGCTGCGTTACAGGAGTAATTGTTGGACCAGGCACACCCAAATCCTTTAGCTTATCAAGGATACCCATTATGCTTCCCCTCCTAACACTAAGGCAGCAGCTTCACTCAAGGTTGCACCGTTACCCGTAATTAATGCATAGCGAGCATCCTTGATTTGACGCTGATCTGTTTCATGACGTAATTGACGAACAGCTTCTATGATGTGTGACATACCACCTGCGAGATCAGCTTGTCCAAACCCTAATTGTCCACCATGCGTATTAAGAGGAAAGTCTCCATCGTGCCCGAAGGAATGATGTTTCATCCATTCACCAAACTGGCCAGGCGTGCATAAACCTGCATTTTCAAGTGTAGTCGCGACAACACTTGTATAACAATCATATAGAGATAGCAAATTCATATCCTGCACTTTCAGGCCCGCTTGTTCTAACGCATGTGGAATCGCGTAACTTAATGGTGCTTTTTCCAACACAGGTGCCTGACTCACAGCACGGTGGGTAATTTTTTCCCCTGCTCCAAGCATATATACAGGCGCATGCCTACGGCGATTAATAATGTCCTTGTTCGATGTCACAATTACCGCGGCACCGCCGCCAACGGGCATCACAATTTCAAGCAAGTGTAACGGATCAACAATCAATGGTGAATTCAATATATCTTCAACAGATGCAGGTTTTCCGTAAAAAATCGCATCTGGATGGAGCTGGGCATTTTTTCGAGCCCAATGTGCAATCAATGCAAATTGCTCTTGCGTGGTGCCGTATTGCTCCATATGTCGCTTTTTCAGCAAGGCATAGGATGTATTGGCACCAGATGCACCAAACGGTACATCAAATTCACGAATTGGATTGCGGTTAGGTGAGCGCGGTGTTTTGCCTTTTTCATTTATATTAGCCAGCACACACACAACCGTTTCACACATTCCCGCTTCAATGTATGCTTGCGCACGCCACAGCATACCTGCACCTGTAGCACCGCCTAAATCAACAACATTTGACATCCTGGGTTCAAGGCCAAGATATTCACTTACTGTAGCAGGCACATGCTGTGGTGTTTCTCCGACTTGAGGGCCAACTAGCAAGCCATCAATTTGGTCTTTTCCGATACCAGCGTCAAGCGCTGCTAACCGAACAGATTCAGCAATCATGCCGAGCGTTGTTGCTCCTTCTGTATAGCGAACAGGTTTTAATTCACTAATCCCAACGATTGCAGCAGACGGCTTTTGACGTTGTATCATCATAAATAACTCCTTTCAGACAATACTGCATATTCTTCAAGGCATTCTGGGTTTGCTAATGAAGCCTTATTTTTAACCTCTTGTCCACGAACTGTAGAACGAACAGCTCCTTCAACCTTTTTTCCATTATTTGTATAAGGAACTTCTTTTACAGTATATATACGGCGTGGTACATGTCGCGGCGATGCTTTCTTCTTTATATCTTTACGGATTTGTTCAGCAAGTGTCGTATCTAGCTCGCCATCTTCTGTCACTACACATAAAACAATTTCTTCATCATTTTCAATAGGAAATCCAAATACAATTGAATCCTTAATTTGCGGGATTTGCTCAACAACACGGTAAATTTCCGCTGTCCCAATACGAACACCACCAGGGTTAAGCACTGTATCTGTGCGCCCATAAATGATAAGCGAGCCTTCAATTGTCTGTTCCGCTAAATCACCATGCGTCCATATTCCTTCACGGACTGCAAAATATGAGTTGAAATAGCGTTCATCTCCGCCTTCGCCCCAGAAGGTAATCGGCATACTTGGGAATGGTTGCGTACAAACTAATTCGCCTTTTTTACCAATCACGGAAGCGCCACGATCATCTAAAATATCAACAGCCATACCGAGTGCTTTACATGTAATTTCACCACGGAAAACCGGATGAACAGGCGTACCCATCACAAAGCAGCCAATAATTTCTGTACCACCAGAAATAGACTCTAGCAATACATCTTCTTTTATCGTTTTATAAATCCAGTCATATTGTTCACTTATTAACGGAGCACCGCAAGACAGAATAGCTTGAAGGGCAGACAAATCATGATTCTTGCCAATCTCATACCCGCATTTTTCTAATGAAGCTAAGTACTTTGGACTTGTACCAAAATGAGTAAGACCAATTTCTTCAGCAATTTCCCAAAGGATGCCAATACGGTCTTTTCGAATCGGTGAGCCATCATAAAGTAAAATCGCTGCCTCGCTTGCAAGTCCAGACACTAGCCATGGATACATCATCCATGCAGTACTTGTATACCATGATAAAACATCACCTTGTTTCACATCACAATGAAGCTGATGCTCTTTCACATGCTGTAGCAAAACGCCACCTACAGAATGAACTATACATTTTGGCAGACCAGTTGTACCAGATGTATAAAGAATATATATAGGATGATTAAAAGGTACGCGATTAAACGTTGGTTCCTCAGCATCATTCGCCAAAAGTTCACCCCAAGTTAGCAGTTTTGCTCCGGACTCAACAGAGAACTCCGGCGTTTCGGACAAACTTACAACCGCAGATAACCCTTTAAGTTCATTGCATACCGCCACAACGTTCTCGCGAATATTAAAAAACTTTCCATTATATTGATAGTCAAGAGAAGCAATTAATACTTTTGGTTGAACCTGACCAATTCGATCGATAATACCTTTAGCACCAAAATCAGGTGAACACGAGCTCCATACCGCACCAAGCGAAGCAGTTGCTAATAATGAAACTAATGATTCTAAGCCATTCGTTACAATACCTGCTACACGATCGCCTTGAGATACACCTAACTTTTGTAATCCTGTTTGCGCCTTCGCAACCAAGCTTCGTAATTCGGCCATTGTCACAACACGCTTGACGCCCTGTTCACCCGCTTCATAAACTGCAACACGAGAACCGTCCCCGCGCAATAGGTTTTCTGCTAAATTTAAGCTTGCATTCGGGAACCAGTTTGCACCCAACATGCCACCGTTTTCTGCTGAAACAAATGCAGTTTCTCCTTTTTCACCAATAATTTCTGCGAAATCCCAAACTGCCGACCAAAACTCACCTGGTTTTGCAATTGACCAACGGTAAAGACGTTCATAAGGCTGGACCGGAATACCAATTTGATCTGCAAAACGTTTTATATTCGATTCAGAGATTCGTTTTTCTGATGGTTGCCATAGTATATTATTATCGAAAACTCTCGGTTGTTGTACCATTACTTCTTCCTCCTTATTTATAAAACAAATGGTCTGCTAAAGCTCGAAGTTTCCGACTCTAGCAGACTATCACCCTTACTATTATTTATTGGAAATCGTTAAAGCTTCCTGTTGATTTGTTGCACTTTGCGTTAATAAGCTAGTTACAGTCATAACGACAAATGATGCAACGGATGCAAAGAACATCGCTAGGTAGATATTCCCAATAATATTTTGATTTGTAAAAAATACATACAGTGCTGTACCGGTAATTAAAGCAGCAATCGCACCAGGACCATTTGACTTTTTCCATAGATACCCTAAAGTAACCGGTGCAATGATTCCACTTATTATCGCAGAAAAACTAAATTGAATTAAAATCGATAACGACTCCGGACGGTCTAATGAAATATATAAAGTAGCTAAACCTACAAATAATAAGGAACCTTTGGCTACTTTTACTGCATTATTATCTAGCAGGTCTGCTGCAATCGGCTTTTTCGATAAAACTGGCGCCAATACTTTATAAATGTCATTACCAATACTAGTTGTAACCCCTAGGTAAAGACTATCCGTACTTGAAAGTATTGCTGAGATAATCCCTACAATGATAATAGCAGCAATGACTGGCGGGAATGATTCTAGCACATAAACTGGAATTGCAGCATCTGCACTAGCTAGTGTTGGATATATTGCTCGTGCTGCTAAACCACCAATGACCATTAACGTCGAAATTACGAATAAAACAACCCCTGCAGATAATGTAAACGGAGCAAGCTGCTCTTCACTTTCCAATGACAACACTTTGTTTAATAAGTGTGGCATTAATACAAAGCTGAATAATAAAAATTGAACAGCCATAACCGCTAGGACGCTATCATAAGGTCCACCTGTTGATAAGAAACCTGTCAAATTCGGATCAATCGCTTCAAGCTTATTAGTCAACTCTCCAAATACGTTCAAGCCACCGCCAATTGTCCAGAATAACGAAACTAATACTAGAATAGATGTGATTGCCATTAAAATCCCTTGAAAACCGTCTGTCACTAATTGGGCATAAGCACCGCCAAGCCCGATATATAGAATGGTGATGAATACGCCAATAATAATTCCCCAGAAATAAGGAATGTTTAATACTGATTCAAAAATTGTCGCTAATCCTACGTTTTGACCAACAATATAATAAACGTTGAATAAAATTAATAAAGCCACAAGCACTTGAAGTGCTTTGCTATTATAGCGTCTTCCAAGCCATTCAGGTAATGTCGATACACCGCCAAACTTTTTGCTGTATCTCCAGAATGTTTTCGCAAATAAAAGCAAGCCAATCCACGAAACACCAAAACAACCTAATGTATACCAAAGCACCGCTGTACCATATTGATAAGCTAAGCCTGGAACACCGATAAATAAATTGGCGCTCGAGTACGAAGCTGCAAAGCTTGCGCCGACAACGATGGGATTTACTTTTCCACGAGCCGTTGCAAAGCCTGTCATTGACTTACTAAAACGATTTCCTTTTTTCCCGATCCAAACAACAACTCCAAAATAACCAATCAATAGGATAATAATCGTCCAAAATAAAGACCCCGTTACTGTAGGCATTATTTATCGCTCCCCTCTTTTGTTACATAAGATTTCTTCCATATAATTAATCCAACGGTCCAGCATAAGGCTATCAGTGCAAAGTAAGTATAAATCATCGTTTTCATCCTCCATAATTGTTTTTCTAGTAAAAACATTCAGTTTATAAAAATCTTCAGTCTTTTGTATTTACGCTATTAAAAATGCAGTAGTTTCGTTTATTACCGTTCGGTTTGGTTTACTTCTACCAGCTTTTTGGAACTTCTATTAAAACAGCCATGCCTTGGCCGCCACCGCCGCAAAGCGATGCGATTCCCTTGCCGCCACCTCGGCGTTGTAGCTCCTTCGCTACTGTTAGGACAAGACGAAATCCTGTTCCACCCAGCGGATGACCGATGGCAATCGCGCCACCATTAACATTCACTCGGTCATAGCCAATTCCTAGCTCGCGGCAGCTTGCAACAACAACACTTGCAAAAGCTTCATTGATTTCAAATAAATCAATATCATTCAAAGTTAACTTGGTCTTCTCCAACACCGCTTTAATGGCTTGCGCTGGCTTTGTATGCAAACTCGTATCGGGACCAGCAATTTCAGCCCATCCTAGAATTCGTGCTAAAGGTGTTTTGCCAAGATGCTCTGCTTTCTTTTCGGTGGAAACAATTCCTACACTTGCTCCATCTGTCATTTGAGACGCATTCCCCGCTGTGATCGTACCGTCTTCGACAAATGCCGGTCGAAGTGTTTCTAGTTTTTCTAACGTAGAATTGGGTCGAATGCCTTCATCGTCTGTAAATGTTTTCCCATTCAGTATTAATGGAACAATTTCATCTTGGAGCCAACCTTTTTGTTGCGCAGCAGCTGCCCGTTCTTGTGATAGCTGTGCATATTCATCTTGAGCTTTTCTATCAATCTTAAAGTCTTTATTTTTCAAATCTGTTAACACGCCCATTGAGTCGTCTGCTAACGAACACCACAAACCATCGTTAATTAATGTATCCGTCAGTTGCAGTGGTCCCATCGATTGTTCCTTGCGAAATGGCGCCGTGTACGGGGCATTTGTCATGGAGTCAAATCCACCGGTTATGTATAAGTCTCCTTCTCCAAAATGAATACGTCGCACTGCATCCGAAATTGAAGCTAAACCAGCTAAACAAACATTATTTAATGTAATCGCGGGGACTGACAACGAAACGCCTGCATCGATTGCGACTCTCCTAGCCGGATTCTGACCTTGCCCCGCTTGAAGTACTTGAGCTAGTAAAACACCATCCGCCTCACTTGCCACTTCTGGTACACGTTTTACTAATTCTTTTACAGCTAAAGTCCCAATTTCCTTTGCCTCTAAACCAGCTAAGCTGCCTTTCCACTTCCCAAAAGGTGTCCGAACCCCTTCTAGAATGACCGTATTCATATGCTCGCTCCATCCTTTCGTATAACTTTAATTTTTTCCATATAAAAAACCTCTTTCCAAAGAAAGAGGTTGAAGTCATAAACCATTGCGGCTTCGCCCTCTTATCTTTCAGACATTCCTGTCTGTTGGAAGTAGCACCATTCCCATATAGGGCGGTTGCCGGGCGTCATAGGGCCAAATCCCTCAGCCTACTCGTGATAAGAGTAAATATTTATTTTTTTACTGTTAAAAATTATTCGTTAATTTGATAAGTTAAACAATAACAAACTATAAACAGCACGTCAATAGTTTTTTTGTGTTTTTTAAAACGTATTTTACTGGGTGGCGAGATGTTAATGTTAGATTAAGAAACCTTGAGCAACTTTTTTTATTTTCCTATAGCCAATATGCAATTGTATCTAAAATTCCTAGGACGATCATGAACACTCCCGCGGTTCTTTGAATAATGGTCCCTATTTTCCTTCCTTTTTTCTTCATAGCAGACCCACTCATATCAAAATACCAAATTAAAAAGATCGCTATTATTATCGGTAATGAAGTACCGATTGCAAATATACTAGGTAAAATAGCTCCAAAAGAAGTAGAAAGTACAATAGGCATTAATGTGACAAAAAACAAAATGAACATAGTTGGACAAAAGCCTAACGAAAAGCCTGCCCCCATAAAAAACGCCCCTGTTCTCCCCACTTTTAAACGTTCCGGAATATTTCCGAGTGTTAACGTCCAATTCATTTTAATGATACCAAGCATAAACACACCAATTAACATAAGAATAGGGCCGATTGCTTTTCGAATCCACGGAAAAATTAACGTGAGGTAGTCTTGAAATTCCTTTCCTAATAGCCAGACAATAAAACCTAGCCCAGAGAAAACAACCATTTTTCCAAGTGTAAACCAAATCACGTCTGACCAAGCTACTTTATCTTGAAGGGAACGATTGCTATATATTGTGATTGCTCCAAGATTTCCTGTAAATTGACAAGGAGCCAATGCACCGACCAGTCCTAGAAATAAAGCAGCTAATATAGGGATCCCTTCAAATCCATACGCTAATTTTATTAATGGTTGGCTTAAGAAATTACTGATTTGACTTAGTATCGCATACATTTGATCCCCACTCACCCTTTCACTACTTGCCACACACGAAGAATATAGCTTGCCTACCATTATTATACTGCTCTTTTAAAATCCAAACAGTAATCAATGTAGTTCATGGGAATTTTAATATAATTTTGGAACCTAAAAACCACTATTGCAACGAATACTATTATAGACTGTAGTTTTAAGGAGAAAGGGGAATCATGGTAAAAAAAATAATTCTATTAACGTTAATTCATATTTTATTAACAGTGCAACTTCCAAATAATATATTCGCTCAGGATGGAAACGAAAGTTTGAGGATTGATAGTGAAGCAGCTGTATTAATGGATGCAAATACTGGATCTATTCTATACAGCAAAAACAGGAATACATCATTATATCCAGCGAGTTTAACTAAAATTGCAACAGCTATTATTGCAATTGAAGAAGGCGATTTAGATGATCTTGTTACAGTAAGTGAAAATGCAAGAAATATAGAAGGTACACGAGTTTATTTAGAAATTGGTGAACAAGTTCCCTTGCATAAGCTTGTGCAGGGAATCTTAATTAGTTCTGGTAATGATGCAGCAATTGCAATAGCTGAACACTTCGATGGGAGTTCTGCTGCTTTTTCCAATAGAATGAATGAATTTATTCAAAATAAGGTTGGATTAAAGAACACAACTTTTAGAAACCCGCATGGACTTTATCATTTAGAACAAAAAACAACTGCATATGATCTAGCTACTCTAACGAAATATGCGCTAAAAAATGATACCTTCCGTGAAATATTTGGAACAAGCAAACTAAAATGGGATGGACAAGGTTGGGACACAACCCTTTATCACCATAACCAGTTGGTAAGAAACTATGATGGTGCTACTGGTGGGAAAACAGGTTATATAGTTGAGTCAGGTAACACATTAATAACAACTGCCAAAAGAGCTAATACAGAGTTGATTGCAGTCGTATTAAAAGCTCCTTCGAAAGAGTTTGCATATGAAGATACAACCAAATTGCTAGACTTTGGATTTGAAAATTTTGAAACAACTATCATTCCTAAAAACACAGGCTATAGGAATAGCAAGAACGAAACGGTCTATACAACTAATAACCTTTATTATACGAGCAAAAAAGGTAAGCCTGTAAATGTAGAGATTTCAAAATCAAATGAAATTCTCATTACATCCGATGAAGATGCAAATGTTCTGTTACAAGGTGAACAACTCATAAAAAAGGAAAAAAACAGGGAAGATGCTGTTAGAAATGAAAAACCAAAAACACTCCAATTATCCAATATCTTAGGATATCTAGCATTAGCTGTAGTGGGTATACTAATTACAATTGGGTTAATTTTTTATAAACGAAAATACACCAAAACTAATAAAATGTGCTAGCAACAAAAGTGCGCCAGCACATTTTTTTACTTAACCTCCATTCAGATCATTTAAGCACAACCAGCTAGATTTACCTATGTCTTTCGTTTATTACAAAAATAATAAACCAAACCAATACCTAATCCAAAAATTGTAGCTCCAACTTGATACTCTAAATTCCAACTAAAAAAACTATAGATAGAGTAGGCTTCTATTAATAATGCAGGGATCTTTCCCATAGTACTTGCAATTGCAAAATGAATTGCTTTCATTCTACTTAGTGCCGCAACAAGAGTAACTAATCCTGAAGGAACAAACGGAAGAATTCTTAAGGCAAGAACTAGAAGAATCGCCTCCCTTCCTTTTGCATTTTTTAACCTTACCAAAAATCGATGGTTCTCCTTTATTGCAAATTTATTCTCCATGACCTTAATGCCTTTTCTATATAAATAAAAACTAATAATTGCTCCAAGCGCTTCACCCAAAATGGAAATATACAATCCATATTCAAAGCCAAAATAAATAATATTTGCAGCAGTAAGAAAGGTGCTAGGAATTAAACCAGCAACTGCTATTAATATATTAATTACTACACTTATTACGATTGCTACGTATTGATTTTCAGGTAAAAGTTGCAAAATATCCATCGAATCCTCCAAGTTTACATATACATTTCTTAGAAATTATAGCACCTATTTAATACATTTAAGAGAGACATAAATCAACAACCAAAATCTATACAATTTTATATAATCGGAAGTTTCCTATACTTATCTCTGTTAAAGTTGTAGATATTGCCATAATTGTTCAAGCATGTTTTGGTAAGATATAGAATAAAATTGAGATAAGAGCGATCCCAGAAAGGAGTGTTATAGATGAAACCTATTACCTTTAAAGCATTTGCAGTTACTAATGAAATTGATTTAAACAAAATCGCTATTCATTGTGGTATTCCAAAAAAATTCACTTGGGAAGAGCCATTAATCCTGAAAGGAAGTATATTAAATTCCATTCTTAAACAAAATGTTAATGATTCCATACAGGTACTGATCTTTTCCTTTGGAAGTATTGTCTTCATTAATCACTTACACCAAGACGAAATTAATAAATTATTAACTTTTATCCATTCCTTTGAACCAGATATGAATATAAAGAATACAGGAAAATATACAGACGACTACAGCCTCCACATTAAAGAAGGTGAAAGCATTGAGTTAACCGATGAATATGTAGTTGTACCTGAGTATGAAAGTTTTTATCCTGAGTTGATATCCACTGTGCTTGCAAAATCGGTGGCACTTGAGAAAACTGAAGAACAGCTTGGGACTATCCTTGATAAGCTAGAAAACATGATCGATCGTTTGGAAAAGGGTAAACTTAGAATTGGAAACAAAGAGCTAGCAAGGACCACAGCTAAAATCGTACGTCATGAATATAATACGCTTGCATATATTATGATTCTTGATAAACCTGACATTACATGGACAAGCAGTACCGCTGGAGAATTCTACGAAAGCATGCTAGAGTTTTTTGAATTAAAAGATCGGTATACCATACTAAAAAATAAAACAGAAATTTTATATAATATTATGGATGGTTTTTCCAACATTAGTCATTCGATCCGAGGGCTTTTTGTTGAATGGGTCATCGTAATTCTCATTCTTTTTGAGATTATCTTGACTCTTTTAGGAATTGCAGGATTGCTTCCTTGATTAGATAAAAATGATACCCTTGCAGCGAATACTGCAAGGGTCACTTTTGATAAAAAGGTTTCCTTCAAATTTTGCTATTCTTCCAATTCCTTAACCAGGAAATGATTTTATCTATTAATTCAGGGTCGATAGGTTGCTTAGTTATTTTCTTATTGTTATTTAAGATTTTGCTAATGCTGTATGGAATATCGGTCTTACGGAGCATATGTGTCATATCTTGTATTATATATGTTTTACACTCCCCTTGAACAAAGGCTTTCATTTTCTCCAAATCCCCGACCTTAACATTGACATCCTTTGAACCTGTAATTGCAAGCACCGGACAAGTCACCTTTTGTAAAGGCTTTGATACATCAACACCAACATGCTCCCGATTCCATTTTGCATTAATCTTCTTTCCTTTATACTTTATAACAGGTTCATTCGATGCTTGTAGGGCTGCTATTAAGTCATCGTTCATCTTATTTATTTTTTCATCTACTTTAAGTGATCTAGTTAACCAGCCCTGAAAACCTTTCAAAGATTTTATATCATTTGTGATTTCTTGCCGTTGCCATGTCAGCGTATCTGCTAAAGGTTCAGCTGTACCTGCAAGAAGAATCATGCCATCTACTGGAATTTTTTCATTCACAAATGGCGCTATAATACTGCCTTCACTGTGACCTAACAATATCACTTTTTCTGGTTCTAAATTTGCGTGCTTTTTAGCAAATTCTACTACTGCCTGGGCATCGTCAATTAAATCGAACACTCCTGTCTCAAAATAATCCCCTTTGCTTGCTCCTACTCCTCTTTTATCATAACGAATACTTGCAAATCCTTCTGATACGACGACATCACTTAATTCCTTAAAAATATTCATTGGCATTCCTTTTGCATTTGAATTACGATCAATTGGGCCGCTTCCGTGTATAAAAACAACGACAGGATATTGATCAAGCCCTCCATCCGGAAGAGTTAATGTAGCGGCCAGTGGGTACTGCCCTTGTACCGTTACTTCCATCTCTTTACTCATACTTTCTCATCTACCTTTATAATAGTTTAACGTTAATGAATTCTACTATTTACTTGTATCTATCTCTCTCCATGTAGTTTATCACCTAACACTTTTATACCCAACCTAAATTTTACCATTTTTTTAATATTGGCACCTTTGACAGTGAAGGTAAAGCATCGTATGTCCTAGTAACCTACATAAACTCAAAAAAACGACAGCCTATGTTAAAGCTGTCGGTTAAAATCTCATAGTTTATTTTTTTGATTATTGCAGATGCTTTGGCGGATCACTTCTATGCTCTTTACTCTGAACTTCCGCGAATAAATCCTCATCGCTTTCAGGCTTATACTGTTTGTTAATAATATTAAGAATTTCATTTATATGAGTTAGTTGCGTATTACTAGGTATTAAATTAATCATTGCCTGTTTGAACTCCTCAAAATCCTTTTTCGTTACAGGCTTGGCATCATCTTTTAATTCAAATCCTAATTGACCGTTTGGTTCTAACGTTGCCCATTTTACATCACTGATTTTAGATACACTATTTTGTCTAAGCTGCATCTCAAGTTGGTCCACTGTTAATCTAAGTTTTCGTAAGTTCTTTTCATTTAAAATGCCGTTATCAATTACTACCTTAGATTTACCGGTTATTAATTTTTCAAGACTGTCAGATTTCAATTGTATATATTCCATTATTAATAAGGTTGCTACCAGGATAGCTCCAACCAAAATGGTTGTCCATACATTTTTTCCTGATACTGGTTGAATAAGCAAACTACCTATTCCAATCATTAGAACAGTTTCAGCTAATGTCATTTGTGAGATCGTTTTTCTGCCAGCAATTCTTAAAAGTACAGTGCCCGCAAGAACAATCAATACGGCTTTCCATATAAAATCCCATTCCATAGAATAATAACCACCTTCATCGAAAAAGATTATTGATATCTTCCCCAATCTAGCCTTTATTATCCACTAAATACTGCTGATACCTACTAATTATCTTAACAGTTTAAAAATCTTATTTATGTGGATTTGTTTTATTGCGTTTATTCAATTAACACTAGTGATAAAGTGTTAAATCTAGTAGAATAGAAATGCAAAAACGTAGAACTTTGTAGAAAATTGGCATTTTTTAGAAAGGTGGAGCTATGGGAAAAGTTAGTAAAAGTAACAAGAAAAATAAAAAAGAATTTAATTTCCTATCAAATTTGAAGATTGGGTGGAAATACGGTATTGCACTCGGATTAACACTAGTGTTGTTTTGTATTTCTGGGGGATTTATTTATACGCAAATAGGTAATGCGTTAGATGATCTCGATGCACTTGAAAGACGAGGAGATCGAGCTTTACAAATTTCAGAAATGGCCTCTCTTTTTAGATCAAAAGACATACGAATCGCCAATTATATTACCTTTAAAAGAGATAGTGATATAAAAGACTTCCAACAAAAAGAAGAGGAATTCTATCAGCTACTAGATCAAATAGAACCTCAAATGGATACAGAGGAACAGAAACAACTATTTAACCAAATTAAACAAAATGACAGGCTAGCGAATGATCTATTTATGAAATCGATTATCCCAGCAATTTCTAGAAATGATGAAACTATGACAATTGCAGTAAGAGGCACAACAGAGAAACTACGTATAGACACAGTTAATTTACTAACAAAACTTAATGATATTACCCAGAATGAACGCAAGCTAGCCATTCTACAAGCTAAGGATAGTCTAAAACAAAGTATCATGTCTTTAATTAGTACTCTATTAATTTCACTTGTTTTAGGAACTATTATCATGATTCTTATTAGCCGAATTGTAGCTAGAAACCTACACAATGTTGTCCAAATGTCAGCGGAAATAGCAAATGGAAATCTAAAAATTGAACCGCTTGCATATAAAGGTAAAGATGAAATTGGTACATTAGTTAAATCGATGAACCATATGCAAAAAAGCCTTCAAGACATGGTCCATGGAATATCAACAGTTTCTCAAGAAGTAAGCAGTCATAGCGAAGAGTTAACGCAAACGTCAAAAGAAGTGCAATTAGGAAGTAATCAAGTTGCATCAACCATGCAAGAACTTGCAGGTGGTGCGGAATCGCAAGCAACTAGTTCCGGACAACTGTCTGAGTTAATGTCTGAGTTTGTCCAAAAAATCGAATCTGCCTCAGACAATGGGGAAAAAATATCCCAATCATCGCAGGCTGTTTTAGATCTTACTAATCATGGAAGCGAGCAGATGCAATACTCTGTTGAGAAAATGGTAAGAATTAATGATATTGTAAAAATGTCTGTTCAAAAAGTGTTGGGGTTGGATGAGCAAACAAAAGAAATCTCTAAACTTGTAAAAGTAATCCAAGCCATAGCTGATCAAACTAATTTACTTGCATTAAATGCAGCAATTGAAGCGGCTAGAGCCGGCGAACATGGAAAAGGCTTTGCTGTCGTTGCAGATGAAGTTAGAAAGCTTGCAGAACAAGTATCTCATTCAATTACAGACATAACTGGCATTGTTGAAAATATACAATTAGAATCGAATGGAGTGGCCGCAGCTCTTCAAGACGGTTATAAGGAAGTAGAAGAAGGCTCAACCCAAATTCAATCAACCGGTGAGACATTCAATGATATAGCTGCATCTGTAACTGCGATGGTAGGACAAATTCAGGAGATTTCACAAAGTTTAACTTTGATTGCTGAAAATAGTAATGAAATGAATAAGTCCATTGAAGAAGTCGCAGCTATTTCAGAAGAGTCTGCTGCGGGAATCGAGCAAACTTCTGCATCAGTTCAGCAAACCAACGCATCAATGGAGGAAATTGCAGGTAGCGCTGATCAATTAGCTCAATTAGCAGAACAGCTAAACGAACAAATTAGAAGATTTAAGGTTTGATACAAGAGAATAATTCCTAAGAATTAAGTCTGCTAATACACGAAATATGTATTAACAGACTTTTTTTGATAAGCAGATAATTTTAATGTCATCTACTTTTTAGCTGTTAGTATCTGGACTATTGGTATCTGTTGTAATGATTGCTTTATTGTTAATGATTTCCCGATTGTGCATAGGCATAACGACTTTTGCAAATTCAGTCATTCCTGATTGAAATGGATTAATCTTAACGTTTCTTAATATTTGTTTTACTTGATTCCCGAAATTTTCAGTATGGTCAAACAAGACATCTTTTCGATCTTTCCCCAATACATAAAGGGCTCCTATACCAATTGCCAATACTGAAACTAAAAGAGTTAGGCCAGAACTTTTTCTCTTTTTAGATATAATCCCAAAGTACTGCATTAGTTGTCCTATATCAATATAAGGAGTTAACCAATTTAACACATTCATTCCTTAATCCTCCCTAAATCATAAAAAGGTACACTTTCATAGTATTTGCAAATTTTTCGAGTTTATCATGGGTATTATCCGTTAAATAAGTATTATGATTTCTTATTCAAATCATTTGCCCAAACGTTCCTTCCCCTTATCACATATATTATAAAAATTTATTTGAAAGGAGATAATAAAATGGGCATTCCAGTTTCCGGTTACATGTATCATTTAGATGATTCTGATCCCTATCATTCTCATCGGCTTTATATAACTTCATGGGATGGTAAACCTATTCATACACACAATTTTTCAGGAGTTACTTCATATGATGTTGGTCACAATCATAAATATGTTGGAAGAACAGAACCTGCTGCTAGTGGTGTACAGCATACACACAGATACTTTACCTTTACTTCCATCGATGACGGTCATGAACATATCATACAAGGGGTAACGGGTCCAGCAATATTTCTCCCTAATGGCGGACATATTCACGAATTTAATGGAATGACGACTGTTGATGGTCAAACCCCTCATTACCATAGATATTCTGGAAAGACTAACTTCTAAACTTTTTCTACAAATTTTTAAGATTTAACTTACCTACGAGTAACCTCCTTTCTTCTAGGTGAATATCCTATATTTGAAAGGAGTTGTGTAAAAATGAATTTAGAGGTACATGATTACAATAACAACATAAGAAATTTACATGATAAGTGTCGAAAACATATGCTTTATCATGTAACTTTAACTATGACAGATGGTAGCAGTTTTGATGGTATTATTGAAAATGTTGACATGGACAGAATTACCGTTTTAGCCGGTGAAGACGTAATGGAGAGAGATAATGAGCAGGAATCGGAAGCTCGTTATGGTGATTATGGTTATGGTCGACCAAGAAGAAGATTCCGCCGATTCAGAAGACGAAATATTCCACTCGCTTCCTTAGCGGCAATAGCCTTATTACCATATATTGTTCCACCACCAGTACCTTATTATCCTTATCCTTATTATCCTTATCCTTATCCTTATTATTATTAAATATATTTTAGTGCGCTTTACTTAAAAATAAGTAAAGCTTTTTTTATTGGGTAACATCTATCTGAATTCTTTTACTTATGGTCTTTTTAATAAACCGTAATCATTACACTTTACAAATCGTAATGATTACGATATTGTGTATTAGTAAATATATTTAGGGAGGAATATGTAAACTATGTTAAAGTCTATTTCATTTGTATTTCTATTGGTATTTTCTTTGTTTATATCAGGATGTAGTGGTAAAGCAGACCCTTCTTCAACAAAAGAGGACATAAGTATTGCAACAGTAAACCAAGAAAACAACAAATTAATTGTCTATACTACCATTTATCCACTAGAGTATTTTACAAAAAGAATCGGTAAAGAACATGTAGAGGTTGAAAGCATTATGCCACCCGGTTCTGATGCGCATACATATGAACTAACATCAAAACAAATGGTAACGATCGCTAAAGCAGATGCCTTTATTTTTAATGGATTAGGAATGGAATCTTTTGCAGAGAAAATAGATGATGCACTGAAAAGTGAGAACGTATTGATTATTTCTGCAACTGAAGGAATTGAAACAATCGAACATATCCATGAACATAATGAAAGTGACGGACATACAGAGAATATTGAACCTTCTCTAGACGAAGGACATACTCTCAATAACGGACTTAATCAAGACAAAAAACACGTTCACGAGGACAAACTTCATCAAGAGGAAGATACCAATCACCATGACGAAGAGGATCATGATCACGGCAATCCACATCACGACGAAGAAGTTGTAAAAGATGAGCATTCTCATGAAGATATTGATCCACATGTCTGGTTAGATCCCTTTCGCTCTATAATACTAGCTGAAAATATTAAAAACACACTTATCACTTTAAAACCTGAACAGACAGCAGAATTTGAGAAAAACTTTTCTTCATTAAAGACAGATCTTGAAAATCTAGATAAAGATTTTCATACTTTATTTGATTCAAAGAAAAATCCTGAAATGATCGTAGCACACGCTGCATATGGTTACTGGGAAGAAAACTATGGACTGCAACAAATAGCCGTGACAGGCCTTTCACCTACAAATGAACCTTCTCAAAGACAACTAGAGGATATCATTCAGATTGCCAACGAAAAAAATCTCAAATACGTTTTATTTGAACAAAATATAACGCCAAAAGTAGCTGAAGTTATTCGTAGTGAAATTAATGCAACACCACTTCGATTACACAACCTTTCTACTTTGACAGAAGAAGATATTAAGAATGGAGAAGATTATTTTAGTTTAATGTATAAGAACCTTGAAACACTTGATAAAGCATTGAATTAAATATAAAAGGGAAGTGTTTACACTAGGACACTTCCCTTTCTCTTAATATAAGGATTTTTTCCAACAAGTGGCTTATTATATATCAATAAAGTTCTATTCCACTACCCTAGTTAATACAGGGTATACATATGGCTCTTCAGGTTGTTCAATAATCGTCCACTTTTCTGCTTGAATCATGGGTAATTCTAACCCATTATAAGTTGTCATCGTTAAAGTTCCTTCTAATTCAAGCCATGTATCTTCTTCCAAATCTCCAACCTCTTGTTGAAACTCTGTTAAAAATCCGATAATACTAGCATCTGCTATACAATGAGTTACTAAAAACCTTGATACTACCACTTGATTAGGGTTAAGACCTTCTTCTTTATATACAAATCCCATTAAACTAATTTTTCTACCTTCATATTTTTGCGGTTCCATTCCTATTTTTTCATAATAGGGTTCAAATATAGAATCTTCCATCTTTAGGACCGCTTGTTTTGATAAGCTTTTCATTTTTTCATCAAAATTTTCTTGTGACATATAATTATTATTGATTATCGGTATTTCATCCAATTCGAGCAACTGTTCTTCAATTTCTATATTACTATTATCTTGTAAACTATTATCGTTACTAACATCACTACTACTAGAACCCTCACTTATAGCGTTTCCTTGAAACATAACCCCTTTTTTGGCAGCAATAGATGAATCTAATACGGCCGGAGCCAAGGAGAATCCTGTTACTAATGGAAAAATAATAATTGAGTAACTTACTAACTTTTTCGGAAAAGAAACTGAGTACCCATGATCGTGGTCATGGTCATGATTACAGTCTAACTTACATGCATCATGTTCATGATGATCATGCTTTGCAACTTCCCAAACTCGAAAGAGCTGAATAAAAAAGAAAAAAAGAAATATTGCCGCAGCAATCTTACTTATATCCTCATATTTTGGATTAATGTATTTATAAATATCACCTGTAATATGCAATTTTATAAATAAAAATGTAAAAGCTGCTAAAATAACTGCTCGTAAAAAATGTTGTGGATTAAACTTCATATCGATCACCCTTTACTAAAAGACATCTACTAAACTAACTAGCACAAATACAGTGAATGTAATTATTGTTAATAAAATGAAAACAAATTTAGTTTTAAAGACACTTAATAACATAATGGTGTTCTTCAAGTCAATCATTGGTCCATATATTAAGAATGCCAAAATAGATGATGATGAAAATACACTCCTAAATGAAGCGCCAATAAACGCATCCGCTTCCGAACAAAGTGATAAGAAATAAGCTAGCCCCATCATCACAATTGTTGAAGCAATGAAACCATCACCTAATAATAACAGTGATTTAGTAGAAACATAAGTTTGTACAAAAGCTGCTACAAAAGCACCCAGTATTAGGTACTTAGACATATCAAAAAATTCATCTATAGAATGTCTAAGCATATGTTCAATTTTATCGAAAAAGGGTTGTTGCTTGTTTTTTAATCTAGAATTAACATCAGAACTAATCACCGAGGGCTTTAACTGATTGTTTTTAAAAAATAAGCTGACAATTAATGCAATTGCTAATGCAGCCAGAAAACCTATCCCCATTCTTAAGCTAGCCATGTTTAAATCATTACCAAACGCCATGTATGTTGACAGAATTACAATAGGGTTGATAAGCGGGCCTGTCAGCATAAATCCAATTCCTGCATATATCGGAACTCCTTTTGAAATTAATCTTCGTACAATTGGTACGATTCCGCACTCACAAGCAGGAAATAATGCTCCGACAACACAACTCATTGTAATTGCCATTACTTTATTTTTAGGAATCCATCGTTTTATATGTTCTTCAGTTATAAAGATTTGAATAAATCCTGCAATTAAAACACCAATTAGTACAAAGGGTATTGCTTCTATTAATATACTTAGAAAAATGGTATTTAATTGCTTAAATGAGTTAGGCAACACAGTTCCTACATTTATCTCTATAACTTTTCCAAACGAAAGAAAATAGAGCAATACCCCTATCGCTGCTATACCTGTTAAATCAAATAAATGTGCCCTGATCCATATTAACATTTTATGATCCTCCAACTGTCATAACATTGAATTACTTACTAATACTCTTAAATATCATTATAAATCGTAACCATTACAGTTTTCAATCTATATTATTACTTGTCTTTACTCTTTATTACTCAATTTTGATATAATGTTTATACATAAGAATGAACTTGTACTATTTTTCAAAAGGAGTACTTTATGGATATTAATCAAGCAAATGATATATTAAAAGATAAGGGTTATAAACATACTGGAAAGCGAGAGTTGATTTTAGAGTTATTTAACAGCACAAAAAACTATTTAACTGCAAAAGATGTCTTTAATTATCTAGTCGAATCATACCCTGGCGTTAGTTATGACACAGTTTATAGAAATTTATATATTTTAAATGATATTGGTATATTAGAATCTACAGAATTAAACGGCGAAAAGCAGTTTCGGTTTCGATGTGATACAGAAAATCATCATCACCATTTTATTTGTTCAAAATGCGGTACAATAAAGTCTATTCATACATGCCCCATGAACGACATTACTAAAGAGCTAAACGGCTATCAAATTGATAATCATAAGTTTGAAATTTATGGACGATGCCCGGACTGCATTAATTAAGAAAAGTGCAAGCGCATTGGTCAGCCCCTAAGGGCTAGGCGCTGCGGCAGTACAAGTACGTACAAAATTATTTTAATAAAAATAAAGAGCGCAAAACATATTTAACAGGTTTACTTCAGAGGTGCAAACATTGAAAACACATAGGAAAGCGCACTTGAATTCACTTTATAATTCACAGTGCGTTTTTTATTGATTTATAAACATTTTGGCGAATTTTAATAACTTATCGTCTCCTAACTCACATAGTAAATCACAGGGTATGAAATAATTATTGGAGGGTGCTTGATTTTGCGATTTAGTATGTAGATTATAATTCAGTAACCAGAGTTATTAATAATAAGCGGAGATTTTTCGGTTAAACAGCAGGATAGAGCTTGGTTTGGGCTATATAAGCGGAGATTTTCCGATTAAGCAAAGCAAAGGTACCCATTTTTACGTTTTTCGAGTAAATAGGCGGAATCTTTCCGTCTATTCAAGCTATTTTCAGTACTATTTCCTAATTAAGCGAAATTTCTCCGCTTATATATCAAACTCGCTTTGGCATCTAATGAAATTGGACAACTTACGGGTGGTTTCGGGGAAAAATGAAAAGTAAAAAGGGCTTAGAGATATTGCATCTCTAATCCTTTTTACTGTGAAGTTTATGTGATTTGCTATTTGATTCGGTCTGCGATTTACCGTTTTGCACCTCACAAGTAAACCCGTTAAAAACATATTGCACTCTTTATTGTATATTTACATCGAAAGTATCTTCTTAATTGTTTATGACACTAAGGCCATAAGCGAGCCACCTAATGCCCCTACAACCACAATGATCCAAGGCGGTAATTTCCAAAACACAAGCATACTAAATAATATAGCAGCAAAGGCAAAATCAATAGGTGCTAAAATTGAACTGGTCCAAATCGGTTGGTAAAAGGCAGAGATTAATATTCCAACCACTGCAGCATTTACGCCCATTAAAGCTCCTTTTATTTTAGGATTACTGCGTAAAGAATCCCAAAAAGGCAATGTTCCTAAAACGAGTAAGAATGCTGGTAAAAAAATAGCCACTGTTGCAATTAATCCACCCTGCCAGCCATTCATAACTGCACCTAAATAGGCAGCAAACGTAAATAAAGGACCTGGAACAGCCTGCGCGGCACCATAACCCGCTAAAAATGCTTCTTCGCTTAGCCAACCTGTTGGTACAAATTCACGTTCAAGCAATGGTAATACAACATGCCCCCCGCCAAACACTAGCGAACCTGAGCGATAAAAGCTATCAAACATGGCGATCCAGCTTAAAGATGTCATTTCCCTTAAAATAGGCAATAGAAATAATAAACCAAAAAATAAGATTAAACATCCCACCGCGAAACGGCGCGATATTGGAAAGTTTATTCTTGAGCCATCATTCTCTTCGTGTTGTTTATATAATAAATAACCGATAAAAGCAGAAATCAATATTACCCCGACCTGTGTGAACGCTGTTTGCCATAAGAGTGTTGTTACTAATGCGAATAAAGCTAATGCCTTTCTTTTTAAATCAGGCGTAAGTTTTTGCGCCATTCCAAGTATCGCATGTGCCACTACTGCTACAGCAACTATTTTTAAACCATGTATCCAGCCAGCATCGCTCACATCAAAACCTTGAAGAATAAGAGCAAATACAATCAACGCAATGACCGACGGAAGTGTAAAACCAAGAAAAGATACCAGCCCGCCTAAGACTCCAGCTCGCATAACCCCAATCCCAATTCCAACTTGACTACTAGCAGGTCCAGGAAGAAACTGACATAAAGCAACTAAATCTGCATAGCTTTTTTCATCCATCCACTTTCTTCTTCTAATATATTCCTCATGGAAATAGCCAAGATGTGCAATTGGCCCTCCAAACGAGGTTAAGCCAAGCCTAGTAGAAACTAAAAGGATCTCTAATAAAGAATTAATTCCTTGTTTCTTACCATTATTATTCATGATTCATCCACCTTCTTATCTATTCTTTTATTTCTTTAAATAATTCATAAGCTTTCTTCCTTGCTTCGATTAGAACAGCCTTCCCCTTTTCAGTGGTCGTATAATACTTTCTTATTTTCCCTTCAACATTTCTTTCTTCTTTTAATAAAAGACCATCTGATTCCATAGAATGAAGAATAGGGTAAAGAGTTCCAGAGCTTATATTATATCCATGTTCCTTTAGTTCCTCGACCATCCAAACACCAAAAATCGGATGTTCACTTGCATGGTGTAATATATGGATATGAATAAATCCCAGAAAAAGCTTACGTAATACTTTATCTTCCAAGTCATCACCTTCATACAATTTGATATCGGAACTCAATATCGGAATGCGATATTGAATATAACATATAAAATTATGTTTTCCAAGAGTTATATAATAAATTTACATAATCTTTACACTGTATTAAACAAAAAAAGTTGATAGCCCATAAAGGACTTACCAACTTTTCCATCAGTTCCTTACTTATTTGTGTTCTTTTATATATTTAAAAATTGTAGACGGGGCGACATCAAATTGTTGTGCGATCTCTTGCAGCGTGTGCCCTTTTTCTTGATAAAGCCTTCGCCAGGTTGGAATCATTACTTTTATCCGATCTGTCTTTGTTTGTTTACGACGTAATTTCACTTTTTCACTGATATTTTTATAGACCGTATTGGAACTGACATGATATTTCTTAGCAATGCTTTCAAACGAAAGACCTGATTCATATTGTTCTATCCATATTTTTTGAAGGTGTTCATAAGTATTTCGCTGATTTTGGTCAGCTATATTTAATTCAGGATTGATTGTCTTCAGTATTATTTTCGGATGTAGATTGTATATCTCAGCAATACTATTTAGAGAATGTCCTTTTTTATACAAGGAAATCCATGTCCATTTTAAATCATTGATAATTGGGTTTAATTCTTTGTTAATATTCGTTCTGACTGTTGACTCGCTGACTCCATATTTTCTAGCAATTTCAGCAAAGCTTCTTCCTTCCAAACGGTATTCATTCATCCATCCATCTACAATACCTTTAAATGGGGATTTACTGCTCTTACTGACCTTATCCTTAATATACTTAGATATTGTCTCAACTTGTACATTGTATTGCTCTGCAATTTCTGAGAAGTTCAGCCCCTCATCATTATATAAACGAATCCACTCTTCCTCTAAATGTTGATATTGTTTCTTTCTTCCTCTTGTCATTTTACCGTCCACCGTCACTTTTTAGGTATATTACCTACGTTATAACAGTGTGACCTTCCCTCCTTACTTTTCAAAGGGTCCGATAAAAATGCGCAAGTACCTAAATCCTGCCCTTTACCTTGACAAGTTTATGCAAAAGCGAAGCCCAATAAACTAGAAAAACACGTAATTTGGCCAAAATGGCAAATTACGATGTCTTTTCTTATACTTTAATCCTTAAAAAAAATATACTTTCTTAAAGTACAAAAAATAGATACCCAAAAAAAGGTATCTATTTATACCAGTTTTTTCGGCAACCCGGCTACCATAGTAATTTTTTTTACGTTAGACCCGTGGCTTTGCGTCCTTACCTTTCGGAAAGTTTGCTATTATCGTGAAACCCTATTTATTTTAAGTATTTCATTGTGTTAGACTTAATAAATTATATACAAAGTCTAACACAATACAATAAAAATCAGACTGTTAATTTATACAAATACCTTTTCTCCTAGTATTTCAGGAAGTTGAATAATCTCAAAAATTTCAAAGATATCTTCACTAACATTTGAAATTGTAATTTCTGATTGATTTTCTCTTAAAGTCTTTACGAGATCAATTAATAAACCTATACCGGTAGAATCAATTAGAGGTACTTTTTCAAGACTCACATCTACCGCTTTTACCTTTAGCAGCATCGGTATTAATTCTTCTTTAATAATTTCCGTTCCCTCTATATCTAATTCTCCATCTAAATAAACCTGTAGGTAGTTATCTTTTTCTAATGTCATAAATTTAAGCATAGATCCATCCCCAGTCCTTAATATTCATTCACAATAATTTGTTCATGTTGATTTAAGCTTGCAATGATGTTCGTTTTGTCGTTAGTAAGTACATACCTTACGTTACCTATTAAGAGCACTGTACCTTCTAACGCTTTAGTGATGTGAATTCTTTGATCATGCGGTACAGAAACAACTGTCTTAGTACCGCTCATCGAACCTGTTTCATAAAGGGTTACCCCATGTCGTCCATAGACAACCCCACCACGTACTGCACCAGTTACTCTTAATTGACCACCTGCATGTACTCTTGTATTTATACAGCCTTTTCCAATAATACTAATATCTCCGCTACAGTATAGACTGCTATTAATCGCATCAGTTATTGTAATATAGGCATCTGGCTCTACTGGTATTTTACTAAACTCATGTAATTCTTTCATTTTCTGTGCCAAGTTTATTAACTGATCTAAATTAATAACTTGACTTGAAAGTGTTAGAAATATTTGTTTGTTGGCATTAGCTACCTGTAACCAATTTTCGTCCTCCAAGTACTTTTTGCCATCCTCAATTACCTTTTGATACTTTTTTATATACGATAAAAAATTCTTGAACCTTGTCTCCAATAAAATCGTAATAATAGGTTGCAATCCATTAATTTTAAAATCATTTGATTTAAAAGCTGGTGAATGGATTAATTGATTTATGGAAACAATCATCATTTCTAATTGACCATATATAACACCTAACAAATGTCCTAATTCTGCGATTAGCATATTGTTTTTCCCTGCAGATAATTCAGAGCCAATAACGTTACCTTTTACTACGATCGAGTTTGAAGTCGTTAAGATAGACTTACTCACTGATTTGTGAACAAAAATATCTCCACCGGCTTCAATTTGCATGTTATCTTCTACTTCACCAATAATTTCTATATCTCCAATAAACCGAATATTACCAGAGGCTAAATTCACGTTTTCCCGGTGAACTAGTTTCGGAACAATCATTGCTTTAACTAGCTGTCCTCTTTGTTCAATAATTGGCCGACCAGATTCAGAGGCTATCAGTCTGCCATCTAGTTCAACAACACCTTTTCCAATAACTAATTTAATCGGATAGCACTCTTTTACAGGAAGTACAGCATTTGTAACTGAAATTCCTGGTATCCCCTGACTAGGTGGATGAATAATCGCAAGAACTTTTCCTTTCTCAACAATCGGAATTAATTTCGTCTCTCTAAAATCAACATTACCTGATTTATCCTCAACAAGGCCATTTCTTGGATTTATTTCAACTTTTAATTCATTCCAGCCATTACTCCCCGGCTGAATATTCCGTCCTTTTGCAATTACAAATTTACTTCGTTCCGTTGCTGTAGTTGCCTTTATGATCTCGCTATGATCGATTCCATAATTAATTTGAAGATTATTTAGCTCTTCAATTATATCTTTATATTCTAGTGTATTAATAATTTCTTTTAACTCTTCGACTGTTAGTTCGATATGGTCGGATGGCTCTACGTCTTTTAATTTTCGAGTAACTTCGTAACCAGGCACAACCTCTAGTACAGCTGCTAAACCATTATTTTCAATGGTAACCTTCCACTTCGTTTCCTTCTTTGAAGGCTCATCTAATTGAATTTCCACCTGTTCCTTCTCGGTAATGACAGTAGAAGTCTCTTTGACTAGTTTGTTATTTTTATAAAGTTTTACACCATTGGAAATTCTGACAATAGGAAAATGATCAAGTGAATCTTTTACAAAGAGTTGATTATCTTTGATCCACACTTTTCCTGCCAACTCGGTTTCCTTTATATTCTGATCTGTTTTTGAATGACCTTCTACATGTTCTTTTATTTCTATAGGTTCATCAAATGAAAAAAAGTCCATTTCCTCAAGTAGCATCGGTGTCTTGTTTTCATCATTTTCATGCAAAGTTAATGGGTAATCGTGCTCTTCAATGGTTTTAACTAAAGAAAGTTTTACGATGGCTTCCTTTCTGCCAATTCCTATAAAGCCACTTGTTGCCTGTTGAATAACCTCTATATCAACTTCTCTTGCTGTAGTTTCCAATAAGTTTAATCCTAATTGTATCGCTTCTTCTACACTTTTCCCCTTAGAGATTATATTTTGCATGATGATTCCCTCCTATGGATGAAGTACCGGGGAATTATAACTGATAATCTTCGTCTTATCTTGATTAACTTTTAATAAAACCATTGTTATATCATCTTTTTGTGGCGCATATTCTGTAAATTGTTCGATCGAATTCGTTATAGACTCTTCAATTTCTTTCACATCTAAAGAATAGTTCTTCCGAAGGATATCTCTTAAACGGTCAATACGATACATTTCTCCAACAGTATTTTGCGCTTCAGTTATGCCGTCTGTATAAAAAAATACTAAATCTTTTTCATCTAATTTGATTGAGTTTTCTTGATAGGAGGATTGCGGTAACCCACCTATCATGATTCCTTTTATTTTTGGAAGCTCTATAAGTTTCTCATGTGAGTGTACTACTAAAGGTAAATTATGTCCTGCACTCGCATAGGTAAGAATACTTTCTTCTGGATCCCAATCTGCACACAGAACTGTGACGAAAGAACCAAGTGTACGAAGATCTGAATACATTGCTCTATTCATAGCTTCTAATGTTTCACCCGGTCCTTTTGTACTTTCCGATGCACTGCGGAAAGCACCCCTCGTTAAAATCATTAACATTGCAGCTGGAATCCCTTTTCCCATTACATCACCGATAACAATGCGCAGCTTACCGTTCGGAAGAAGATAGAAATCATAGTAATCACCACCGATTAATCGTGCAGGTATCGAAATCCCACTAACCTCACTGTGTTCTATTGTTGGCTGATTACCATTCAACAGTTTCATCTGAATATTACGAGCTAATTTAATTTCTCGTTCCAATGTTTTATTCATCTCTCCATTTGGTTGGTTATTTACTAAAGATAATTCTTGTCTAAACAATCTATTCACCCACCTTTTGGATCGATTCCATAATTTGAAAAACACCAATTGTTTCAAATAACATTTCTATTTCCGGAGTGATTCCGTCCAATTCTACTCCAAACTGTTTTGCGTTCGCCTCATGTACTAAGTTAATAATGGCACCAATTCCAGTCGAATCAATAAATTCTAATTTTGAAAAATTTACGATTACCTTTTTTATGCCATCTTCAATCGATTGGACTTCCGAAATAAAAGTTTCCATCGTTGAGTAATCAAGTACCCCGCTGATAAACAGGGTACAGACTCCTTTATCTAATTCTTTTGTGATTTTGACAATATCAGAATTCATCACGTTTCCTCTTTTCTGACTTTCTAGATTACTTCAAAATAAATTGTTCCATATTCTTAAGTAACTTCTTCGAAATCTTTGATAAAGATTCTGACTGGCCCTGTAAAGATTTAAGTAGATCAGCTAAGGTAATGGTCATGTCGGTTGTAATCTTTGAACGATCTTTAGACAATTGACGCATATTGTCAATTCGACTGAGTACTTCTTGTGCCTTATTGTTATCAATGGGTTTTAACGTATCCTCCACTTGATTTAGAAATTCTTCTATTTCGGCTAAAGATTCTCTTGATGCAATCGTTGTCTCCATCGACATCGTGTATACTTTTTCAACAGAATTGTCTGCAGAAGACTCTAGCATGTAAGCAAGTCGCTCTGTTTCATTTGCTTGATCACGAGTTTCACCAATTACTCTGTTTAATGTCTCTGTCATTTTGTTTGCTGTTTTAGATAAATCACTTAACTCTCCACCATCGTTAATATAGCTTAGTGATGTAAAATCTCCTTTTTCAAGGGCCTTTATTTGATCTATTATTTTTGCTATATTCGCATAAATTTTGCTAAAGAAACGAGTAGTTATCATAAATAAAGCAACTAACGATGCAAAACTAAACACAAGTACGATTAGAGAAATGTTATACAATGGCGTGCTCATTTTTTTATAATCTAAAGCTATATAAATAACGTAATCTTCATTTAATGGAAGAAATACTTTATGAAATTCCCCTTCATTTGTAGTATCAAGATAAGAATACTCTGTCGGATTAGTAGCCATATCTATAAGTATTTCATTATCTTTATCATTTACTAATTCATAGGCCCCGTTGACCACTTTCTTTAATGGTGGATACAATTTCTCTGCTAATGATGGATCAGCATATACCCTAGGATCTAGTACAGCAATTTCCTTTGCATATTCATTTTCATCCAATACTTTACTTATCCAAGACTCTGGTCCAACTTTTTCGATAAAGTTATGAATCTCACTAGCTTCAATAAACGGGCTGATCAGAAAATCTGTTCCTGGTATATGATAATATGCATATTTGAAATAGGCTGGTTCATCCCCATGCGATCCTGACTGTGCTGTATATAAAATACCTATATTATCCCCAACATAACTTGAATTGGCAGCTACTTCACCAGAAATTCTTTTACCGTTAATTTGATCCACCATTGCTTGATATGCTTCAGGACTAATCTGTTTAAAACTAAAGCCAATTTCCGCTGGGTCTGTTGACTGAATTCCAACCACGTCATTTTCTTGGTGCGCAAATAGCGTAAGGCCACCTAAGCCTACTTGATCAACTATATTTATTAATTCTAGTTGAGTTATTTCAGTTACTGGTTTACCTAAGCCAACAATATGTTCCCCTGCTCTTATTGCCATCGATTCTAATTTTAGATCAATTTGATGTTCGATTTCGGCTGCAGCCAGCTCGGTTTCATTAATTCCTTGTTTAATTGATTCTGAGATCATGCCGGCTTCACTATTAATATTTCTATCAATCTGGTTTGAGATCAAATAGATTTGGATAATGCCAGATACGAGTACAATAGCTATTAATGTAAGGAGCATCTGAATATTAAACTGTCTGCGAAGTGTTTTATTTTTCATGATGTTGGTAACCTACCTTATTATTCGTTTGTTCTATAAATACTTTCCTTAGACTCAGCTTGTCTACCTTACTTTGTATACTTGGAAGTTCAGGAATTGTTTGAATTTGATCGGGTACCTTATAACTTGCAATTCGTTTGGCACAATACGAATAAACTTCTTGGACATTCAAAATACCGTTTGGCACTATAAAGGCAACAACTTGTTCACCAAACACAGGGTGTGGAGCACCGATAACTGCAACCTGCTTTACTTTATCATGAGTAGAAATAACCTTTTCGACTTCACTAGGTACAACTTGTTGACCACCTTTTTTGATTAAGTCTTTTTTTCGACCGATGATTTTGATCGTACCATTATCGCTGACTTCCACTAAGTCACCTGTATAAAACCATTGCTCATCATCAAGGATCTCCCTCGTTAATTCTGGCTGCCTATAATAGCCTCTAAACATAACAGGGGTTTTAACTGCTAGCTCTTTCATTCCTTGTTCTTCACGAAATTTCGTGCTAACACCATTTACAATCCTCCATTCTAGAGATTCTCGAAGGTTACAAGTTAGCACACCTCCAACTTCACTTAAGCCATACACGCCTACAAACATACATTCCTTCATCAATTCAAAGTGATCAATATAGCCTTCGTTAATCATTTCACCTGAAAGCGTACATACCTCAATGTTTCTAAAAACTTCTGAATCAATGTGTTTGCCAAAACTATACAATGCTTTAAAGATCGATGGCGTACTATCGATTGTATTTGACGTAGTATGCTCGATTAACTTAACCATTTTTGGAATATCAAATTGTTCAGGAAAAGCAATTCTTGCACCTGTTTTTAGGGCAGCAATAAAAGCTCCAATTCCTATTAATGATGTTGGCGGTGGATTTAAAAACAAGCTATCTTTCTCAGATAATCCCTTAATTTCGATATAAGTATTCGCAAAGTTTTCAACTTCTGTACAGTGTGAAACTAATCCTTTAGGTAAACCTGTGCTTCCTGTCGTGAAAAACATGATTTCTACATCTTCCGTTTCATTCGGTCGGGCAACTCCAGTAGTTTGATAATATTCCCAACATTTTTCTTCTTCATCTAAATAAAAAACTGTTGTCTCCTTATTCATTGAATGTGACCACTCATAGATCATTTTAGAAAAAAAACCATCTTGATAATCAGGGCTCGTAATAACCGCATGCGGATCAACAAATGACAAAACGGATAAAAAATCATCTTTTCGATACTGCATACTTAATGGGATCACGATCCCGCCAAGCTTGTTCACTGCCAAAACTGTTGAAAAATACGTAAACAAATTTGGCATAAGGACTACAATTCTTTTATTTTCAATATCTAACTGTTTATTTATAAATGAGATGATCTTTTCAGTATGATTAGCGATATCTCCACCGGTATAATCTCCTGAAAATGTACTTAAAGTTAATTTGTCATGATAGGAGGGATTTAAAAACTTATTAAATAGACTATTCATATTCAATTCCTTTCGTAAGAGAGTCATAGAGTTTACCAACCGTTGATAAATCATCCAATCCGATTAGTTTTTCTAAACCAGTTCCCACTTTCTCCGAAATCTCAATCAACAAATTAACCATTTGTAAAGAATCAATTCCTAAATGATCCCTGAAAGAAGAGTCCTCTTTAATTAATTCGATTGGAACATGACTAGTATCAGAGATTATCTGTCTAAAATGTTCAAATGTCATTTTATCCTCCTGTTATTTACTAAACCATTGTGCAGAAAACTCACGAATTTCTTCAAGCTTTCCATTACAACAATGTGTTTCGTTCTCATATTCAATCAATTTTTTACCATAAGGCAATTTATTATATAGTTGATAAATATCATCATTTTTAACCATAACATCGTTATTTCCATGAAATAGCAGAGTAGGTTTACTAGTTATTAGTTCATCGATAGTAGGAACAATATTTGGACCATGCTCTAAGATTGACTTCAATCGTTCTGCGAAATAATTTGGTAGTACGATAGGATCATTGCTAACTGGTGGACTAACAGCCACTGCCTTTCTTACATCTGGATGTTGACTAGCCTTAATTGCCCAGCTAGCGCCAGAGCTTGTACCAAATAAAAAGATAGGGTTTTGGGGTAATCTTTGTTGAGTAAATGCTATTATGCTATCAATAAATAAATTCCACCTGTCCGTCGAGGCCTTTAATCCATTTAAAGTAAATGTTTCTCCTTGTCCAGGACCATCAAAACTTACAGTAGCAAAGCCTAAATTAAGAAAATGTTTTTCATACGTAAATAATTCCTCTTTACTCGAATCAATAGGGTTAATGATGATGATACTTCCTTTTGAGTTTCTTGGTATCCGTACTCTTCCAGCACACTCGCGGCCACCAATATGGATACTTTCTTTATGACAGGATATCTTAGATATTTTGTCAGCCTTTGCAAACATCCGAAGGGATTGCTTATACCAGTTTAGTTTTTCCTCAAACCGTTCAGGAAAAATCCATTGAACTAGGTTATAATACAATCCGGAAAACTGATATTGAAGTTCCGCTTTTTCAGTTAATCCCTTTTCTTCATAATTAATAGCATTCATTTTATGTTCTTCAGCAACACTGCTAAAATAATTGATCCAATCATTTAGATCTTCAATAGCGTATTTTGCTTGACAAGCAACTTGTTGATCTACTCCGTGTGCAATCCATCTATCCCAAAAACCTTCAATGAGCCGAGCTGTTACTAATGTCTTTTGAATTGTACTTTTTGGATTAGACTCTATCATTATCATTTCTTTCATCACCTGCTCTATCTAGTATTAAAATTAACGTCGACCCATTTGATGAGGTTTCTAACACGACCTGATTGACAATTTTCATCATCAATGTAAACCCCTGTCCTAATGACTCTTTTGTAGAAAAGCCTGCCATAAGTGTAGTCTTTGGCAGGAGTTTAAGCGAAAAGCCTGGTCCCTTATCCTCAACTATTACCCGAAAAACGTCTTGATCCTTATAAATGAACATCTTTCCATGTTCAGCATGCTTTAAAATATTCGTTACCGCTTCTGAAACAATTAAGTTATAACTCATCATCTTGGAAACTTTTAATCCTGCTACTTCAAATGCACTTTTTGCTAGATTTCTAGCTTTAGGAATATCTGCTCTTTCTTGAATCAAGGTCTCACAAAGAAGTTCACCTTGCATATAGTGTTCAACCTTATCCTTCTCAATTAATAAGAATCCACCTTGTGTCGCGGCATAGATTACATCTCTATAGACTTCCCATACCTTTTTCGACTCATCTATTTCATTTCTATTAAGTATAGTTTCTGAATGAACCTCACTTAACACTCGGGATAGTGCATCATTATGCAATTTTGATAAATTTAATCCCTTCATTTCTTCTTCAATTAGAGCATTGCTTTGTAACCATTCCACCGCTAGGCTTGCTACATGGAACAAATTTCGGGTTGTTTCATCCATAATATCTTCGAAAGAAGTTATCGTAAAAGCTTGGTAAAACAATGCGTTTCTTTGTTCGCTGTTTAACTCAGACACCTCTGCCATACGATAAACTATCCAGCCTATTAGTGCTCTTTTTTGCACTTCTTTAAAGGAATTAAGTTCAGCGAGTTGCGGAAGAGTAATGGCTGGGATTAATTCATCGTTTTTATTTGGTTCTTCAAAAAACTTTGAGAACAATCGTTTCATGTCTTTCTCCCAAACCCTTTCTTTTTATAGAATGCCGGCAGGAGGCATTATCGTGATTTCATCAACAACAGATTGTTTGGGTTGGCACAATAGAAATAATATATGTTCTGCAATCGATTGAACCGGAATCATATTTGAGACATCTGGCTTAGGTTCAATTTCATTCCAAAACGAACTATTCACAGCGCCTGGTAAGACTGATGTAATCCGAATTCCTTCCCTTCTTAATTCAGCTTGTAAAACTTTTGTCAAACCACGTACCCCGAACTTAGAAGCTGTGTAGCCACCATTCCCTGCTAATGCTACTGTTCCAGCAATTGATACCAGATTTAAGATTTGACCGCATTGATGCTCTCGCATATGTCTTCCAAAATATTTACAAGTTAAATAGGTACCGCGTAAGTTTACTGCAATCATATTGTCAAAATCTTTTGTTTCAGAATCTAGCACACTATCAAAAACACCGAAGCCTGCTGCATTAATGAGAACATCTACACGACCAAAATGGTCAACACTACGATCTAGGAATTGTTTTACTGACTCTTCATCGCTTACATCAACACGAAGGACTAAAGCATCTTCACTTGGAAAAGCTTTCTCTAAGTCTTCAATATTTCTAGATCCTAGAACCAACTTTGCGCCATAGTTATACAAAAGCTCAGCAGTTGCTCTTCCGATTCCGCGACTTGCTCCTGTAATAACAACCACTTGATCTTTCAATTGCGTCATATCTATCATCATTATTAGTTCACATCCGATCCATAATATTCAAAATAATTTTTGTCCGTTTCCCACAATCCAATCTTATGAAGTTTAGGTAAATGGGGAGCCAACATTTCATAAATCACCTTTGCAACAACCTCTGAAGTAGGATTTAGATCTCTAAATTCGTCAGTATCCAAGTTTAAGTGTTTATGGTCAAATTTATTAAGTACAACTGTTTCAACCACTTCATCTAAATGAGATAAGTCAATGAGCATTCCTGTAATTGGATCTAACACACCACTAATGCAAACCTCAAGATAGTAGTTATGTCCATGACCATTTGGATTGTTGCACTTTCCAAATAATTTAATATTTTCCTCAACTGAAAGCTGATCACTGTGTAGACGATGTGCTGCACTGAAGTGGAATTTTCTAGTCAAGCTAACCATAGTTTCATCTCCCTTTTCTGAATACAAATAAGGATTTTCATGTAACCGCAGTTTATGCAATTCACAGTGCTCTAATTGGGGAGCAATAGCATTCCATAAATAAGTGATAATGTTTTCTGTAGTTGGAATATTCCTTTTGAAATACGGATGTTCTTTATTTAGAAACTTTCCATCGAGTTCTCTTTCAACTAGACCACCGACCAAATTTTTAATGTCAACGGTGTTAACAACTATTCCAGTTCTTGAATTCAACTTACCTTTTACAGTGACCTCCAATTTATAATCATGACCGTGACCACTAGCATTACTACACAAACCGAAAACCTCTTTATTTTTTTCTTCAGACCATTCGGTAATTCGGTAACTATGCATCGCTGAAAAGTCAATTCTTCGTGATAAATAGAGCATTGTATGTCATCTCCCCAGAGTGTTATCGACTCATGATCTTCTTTCAAACTGATTGGCCTAGAACGCCTATTCAGTTAAAGTTCTTTATATTCAGTATTTTTAGAAAAGTAAAAAGTCCACCAAAAAGTTGGTGGACTTGAATAGTTGGGATATCACTTTATGCAATATTTCAACAGATACAAATCGAACCCTTTTCGGTAACCTGGCTATCATAGTCACATAGACCTTAGATCCAATGGCTTTGCGTCCCCATTTTTCAATGAGTTTGCTATTATCGTAGGTAACAGTTGTACGTATTCATTTATTAGTGCTTTTTAATTAATTCATCGACAAATGACTACTGCGTCAATTAGTGAATATTGACCATTTTTCCTAAAAAGTAAATATAACATTATTACTATACATATAGTTTTAACATGAAATAATAGAAAGGTGAAGTGGTTTTTTGTATTTTGTTGTCGTTTTTCGTCGAACAACAAGACCTTAGTAGACTTTCTATCGACCTAGACAATATACACTACACTGTCTCCTCGTTAACTTTGTATCTTTATTTTATTTCTAATACCAAGTGTTTGTATATCACCAGTAGTTCTTATTTTCTATTTGTTAGTTGTAAGAATGATTCTCCCAGTAGGAATTACTTCCTACTAGGATTTAAAGTCTATTTATATATTTTATACTCAGTATGTTCAGCTTGTTTTGCATCATATAAAGCCATATCAGCAAATTTTACCAGTTGCCTTTTGTCATTTGAATGGTCTGGATATAAAGAAATTCCAATACCTGCCCCTAAATTAATTTTTACATGATTAAAATCTATTGCTTCTTCAAATGCCTTTATGATTCTTCTCGCAATATCTTCAGCAGTTTCTACCGAAGTCAGTTCAGGTAAAATAATACCCATTTCGTCCCCACCTAACCGGGCGACAGTATCTGTTTTTCGTACGCATTTTTGCAGTCGCCTTGCCATTTCTTTAATAACAGCATCCCCTGCATCATGTCCATACGTATCATTTATTTGCTTAAACTTTCGCCCATCCAGCATCATGACAGCAACCTTTTGCCCCGAACGATTTGCATGGTGAATCGCCATTTCTAATCTATCATCGAAGGTACGACGATTTGGTAAACCTGATAGGAAATCATAGAATGCAGCCTTCTCTAATTCATCCCTAAGTTTTTTCCTCTCTGTAATATCACGAGCAATCGTAACTAATTGTTTAACCTCTCCATCTTCAATGACAGGGGTTGTGTTTGCTTCCATCCAGATCATCTGACCATTCCTATGCCAAACCCTGAATTCAACCGGGCATGGTTCTCCACCAGCTAAAAGGCGTCTAAATTCTCTTTCTAAAAGGGATAGGTCTTCTGGATGTACATGTGTTAAAAAGGGAGTTCCAATACAGTCTTCCGTTGGATAACCAAGTATTTTTTCGTTAGATGGAGAAACAAATTCAATAATTCCATTTGGATTGATTATGTTGATAATGTCAAATGCATTGTCAGTAATGAGTCTATATTTTTCTTGGCTCTTGATAAGTTCTCTTTCTGCTCTTTTATGTTCAGTAACATTTTTGTAAAAAGCAGTTGCTCCGATTATATTTCCACTTTCATCTCGGACTGGTGTATAAGACGAAATAATATCTAGAAGTTCCCCATGCTTTGTTATACGTTTTGTTTGATGAGTACTAATAATTTCTCCATTACTAATTCTTTCGCTGATTTCTAATAGTTCAATTTTTAGATTAACTGGAACGATAGTACACTTTTGAACAACTATTTCATCTTCACTAAAGCCAAACGTTTTTTCAAATGCAGGATTTACTTTGAGTATATCTCCTTTTGTATTGATAAAAAAAACAGGATCAACTGTATACTTCCAAAAAACTTCAAGTTCTTCCTTTGTCTCGATTAAAGCCTTTTGTGCTTGTTTTGTTTCAGTTACGTCTTTTGCGAGTCCATATATACCTACTACATCATCATTAACAATTATGGGAATACTCATCACAAACAGTTCAACCCGGTGTCCAGCTTTATGTCGTAAGGCCACCTCATAGCTTTCCGTTTTTTTATCTTGAATCGCTTTATTAAAATGGTATAACGTCTTATCAACATCCTCAGGTACCATCATTGGGATAAAAGATTTCCCTAAAAATTCTTCGCTAGAATATCCGGAAATACGTTCTACACCAGCATTTCCGCTAGTGAAATTCCCATACAAATCATAAGAAAAAATTGCATCAGGGTGATTTTCAAATAACGATTTATACCGTTGCTCACTTTCCTCCAAAAGTCGTTCCATCCTTCTTCGTTCGGTAATATCTCTAGCAATTCCGTAGATTCCGTCAAGCATTCCATCAATATTAATCGGCATATTTGTTACCAATAAATAAATTTTCTCGCCGTGGCTATTCTGAATACAGGTTTCGTATTCTTCATTAATTCCAGCTAATGCTCGTTCAAAGTGTGAAAGTGTATCGTTTAAATACTCTTTATCAATCAATGGAACAAAGGAGCTGCCAATCAAATCCTGTTCACTATAACCTGTTATTTGTGTAAGGATGGCATTTGAGCTAGTGAAATTTCCCATTAAGTCTAATTCAAATACAGCATCGTCATTGTTTTCTACCAAGGAAGTTAACCTTTTATGCTCTTTTTCTAACGTTCTTTTAGTTTCTAACAGTTCCATTTCTTTTTGCATCTTCTCAGTTACATCTCTAGTAATAGCCAAGATATATTGACAATCTCCATCCTCTGTTATAATGGGGCCAAGAGAGCTTTCGCCAATAAAAGTACCATTTTTAGTTTCGATGGATTCAATGTACTCTACTGATTTTTTCGTAGTTTGAACCTCTTTAAAGTATTGTTTTAATAGCTCTGCTCGACCTTTAGGTACTACATCCTCGATCCGTTGTCCGTAAATGCCACCATCGTAACTTAGAACACTGGCTGCTGATTGGTTCACATATACATATCGATAGGAATCGCCGTCAATTTCCACTAAAATAATTAAGTCTTTCATGAAATCAAATAAACTTGAAAATGCCAAAACATCTTTTCCTATTCTTTTCACAAATTGTTTCATTATTTTCGATCTCCCTTAATGTCATGAAAAACACAATATTGATTTTTTCCATTTTTCTTAGCTGTGTACATCGCGGTATCAGCATTCTTCATTAATGTTCCCTTGTCCGAACCGTCATAAGGATAGAAACTGATACCTATACTTGTAGTTACTTGTAGTTTATTTCCATGTATGTCATAAGGATAACCAACTTTATTGATAATAGAATGTGCAACTGCAATAGCATCTTCTTTAGCTTTTATATCTCGAAGTAATATTGTAAATTCATCTCCACCTATCCGTGCAGCTAAATCGCTATCAGGTAAACATGCAGTAATACGCTTACAAACCTCTATTAATAACAAGTCCCCCATGTCATGTCCAAAATTATCATTGACCGCTTTAAAGCCATCTAAATCTAAAAACATGATGGCTAACGGCTTTGAAGTTTTGTTTTGGTAATCCACTTCCAAGATACCGGATACCTTTTCTTTAAAAAATCTTAAGTTGGGTAACCCCGTTAAATTATCATGATATGCCATATACTTTATTTTTTGCTCGGCTCGTTTTTGTTCGGTAATATCATGAATAACAACAAGCGCACCAATAATCTCACCGGTTTTACTTGTAATTTGTTTACCATTTACTGAATGAAATTGAGCAGATTCACCATTTGGTTTGTATATTAATTGTTGATGCTTAACCTCTTCTCCTCTTAAAGCTCTTAACAAAGGTATATTGTTAGTATTCATTTCTTGATTATCATCTTCATAGATATTCAATTTTTGTGTCCAATGCTCGTAAGGAATCGGAAATGATAGAAAATCTTTATTTACACGTTGTGAAGAAGTGCCATTCATATATAATAGATTTCCATCTTTGTCACAGACAGATACTCCCTCATCCATATTTTCTGTCACTGCGCGTAAAAACGTTTCTTTTAATAGTGAATTTTGTACACTTTTTTCCACATATTGAAGAAAAATATATATGCAAATTCCGATAAATACCATTTGAACACCATCAAAAACATAATCTAAAATTGTATTTTCAATAGTAATTCCTAAAGATTCAAGCACTTCATCCAAGTATTGAATAACTGCAAACATAAGAAATAGCCATAAAAAATTTTTGAGAGTTAAAAACCTCTTTGTTAGTGTAGTCATTGCAATATCGTACATATTGTTTGGTCCTCCCTATTTCAAATGAGTTAAACTTTATATAAGGATTGACCTGAAATTTCTCATAAAAAAAGCCATTCTAAAAAAGAATAGCTTTTTGTCTATCCTTTGGTAACCCGGCTGCCATTGTAGATACTTTAGGCCCGTGGCTTTGCGTCCCTAGCTTTCGATAGGTTTGCCATTTTCAAAAGTTGTTTAGTTTAAATATTAATTAACTAGCAAGTACCGAGATGTCGTTAACTCCGCCCTTTAACTTTTTTTCGCTAACCAAAATTACTCTTCTCAATAGGATCTATAGACTTAAACTTGCGGAAATCTAATTCAGCTAGTTTCCGCTTTGTGATATCCCTAGCAACTATAACAACACTCTCAATCTGCCCATTTTCACCTCGTACAGGAGTTCCTTTTGCTTCAACGTATACCCAATGACCATCTGCATGGATATGTCGAAATTCAATCTGAGCAGGTGTATTAGTAGCAATCGTTTCATCATGCATTCTCCGTACATATGGAATATCTTCCGGATGAATAAATTGAAAAACAGACATTTCATGAATTTCTTCAGGTGAATAGCCTAATATTGATTGATGTGAAGGTGAGACGTATTGAAGTACTCCATTCAAATCAACAACTCTAATTAGATCTGATGTATTCTCTGCTATAAGTCGATACTTCTCTTCACTAGCTTTTAAAGCCTCTTCTACTCGTTTTCGCTCTGTAATATCCACACAAGATGCAATGACCTCAACTATTTGTCCACCTTTTCGAATAGGTCGTAATGACGCTAAATAGTGAAGACCATTATATTCCATTTCAAAAACAACCTCTTCTTCCCCATTGAAAGCTCTTCGATAATAACTTGTGATCTCTTCAGCCACTTCAACACTTAAAACTTCAAAGTGGTCCTTCCCGAGAATTTGTTCTGGTACGAATCCTAATCGATACAGTAATTCGCCATCACACAAAGTATGGATATACCTTCCGTCCTGCTCCTTGACTTTTAACGTCATACCTTGCTGCTGACGTATAGTGTCATGCAGTTCTTGTTGCGCTATCCTAAACGCTTCTTCCATCCACTTTTGTTCCCTTATTTCTTGTGGAACTCCAAGTTGGTCGACTAGTTGCTCAAGTTCAGCAAACTTCTTCTCAATCTCTTCTATTGGCACAGGTTTACTGAATAAGTAGCCTTGTGCTTTATTACATAGATGCTGTTGTAAGAATATAAGCTGTTCTTTTGTTTCAACACCTTCAGCAATGACTTCTAGTTTAAGTTGGTGTGCCATCGCAATAATGGTTTCTACAATAGTAGAATCATTTACATCTTCTAAACAATCTCGAACGAAGGATTGGTCAATTTTCACAATATCGATTGGGAATTTTTTCAAGTAATAAAGCGAACTATAACCCGTCCCGAAATCATCTAAACTAATTGTTACTCCTAGCTTTTTCAGCTCAGACACTATCTTGAGCGCATGATGTGTATCAATCATCATACTTTCGGTAATCTCAAGCTCCAAAAATGCTGGAGGTAAACCAGTTTCATTTAGTATATGGCTAACCATTTTAATTAAATTGGGCTGATAAAACTGCCTTACTGAAAGGTTAACAGATACAACAGGTGTCATAATACCTTTATCATGTAAGGCCTTCATCTGAGTACACGCTTGTCTTAATGCCCATTCCCCAATTGGAACGATCATACCGGTTTCTTCTGCCAAAGGAATAAAGCGTGCGGGGGAAATTAATCCTTTATCAGGATGTTGCCAGCGAATTAGAGCTTCTAGTCCAGATAGTTCACCTGATTGGATATCGACCTTTGGCTGGTAATATAAAACAAATTCTTCATGTTCAATTGCTTTTCGAAGATCCGCTTCCATAGTGAATACTTCATTTGTGATTTCAGCTGATTTATTTTCATAGAATTGGATATTATTATTTCCTAATTGTTTTGCTTGGTGCATAGCTATGTCAGCATTTTTCAGTAAGGTTTCACTATTACCTCCATCCTGAGGATATAAACTTATTCCAATACTTGGGGTTATAAATAACTCATAACCTTTTAAGTTGATTCCCACATTTAAACAATCTAGAATTTTTCCACTTGTATTCAAAGCGCCCTCAGCATTTTTGTTCGGAAGGAGAAATATAAATTCATCACCGCCAAGCCTTGCTATACAATCATCAGTGCCAATGCAGTCTAGCAATTTATTTGAAACTTCTTTTAACAACAGATCACCAATATCGTGACCAAGCGTATCATTAATCAATTTAAATCGGTCTAAATTAAGGTATAAAACAGCTGCAGTCTCTACATTTTGATTTGTTATAGCCTTATTAAAATTAGAAATAAAGTTGAACCGATTTGGTAAACCAGTCAAGACATCATGGTATGCCAAATATTTAGCCTTCTCTTCGGCAAGTTTTTGTTCCGTAATATCAATAGCGCTACCAATTACAGCTGGCATACCTTTATACATAGTTTTTGAGGCATGCACGTCCAAATGCATAATGCTTTTATCTTTTTTGATTACGCGATATTGGAAACGATTACCTTTCAGCTTACCCATTAGCCTTTTTTGAAGATTTTCTTTTACCAACGGTAGGTCTTCTGGAAAAATATGAACAGCAACCTCAGTATTGATCAATTCTTCTTTTGTATAACCAGAGAAGTTTATTAATTGTGGATTCACATAAACGAATTTTCCATCCTGAATAATATAAATACCTATTAAAGAATCTTCCACTAAAATACGATATTTAAATTCTGCTTCAACTAAAGCCATTTGGTCATTTTTATAACTCGTAATATCTTTACAAATTCCATAAACCCCGATAATTTCTTTATCTACTATCATCGGGATAAGGGTTACATCTAATTCGATTCGATTACCAAATTTACTTATAAAGGCCGTTTCAAAGTTTGTGGCTTGACCACTTAATGTTTTTCGGAAATTTTCCATAGCCTTTTCTACTTGATCAGAAACAAGTAAGGGGGCAAAAGGGCGATGTAATATTTCCTCAAGTTCGTACCCATATGACTCCACAATTTTATTTGTGTTCAAAAAATTACCTTCAGTATCAAAGGTTAAAACAAGTCCAGGATTATGCTGATAAAGCGGTAGATAATACTGGTCATGAATTTTTTGTTTTTGCCTTTGAATATAATATTTACTTTCTTGATGGCTTATAAGTGTGAATACACATAAAATAATAAGAGTTGCAACACCAATACCAAATCCTAACATCAACATATCCACGCTAATTTCTAACGTTGTTTTCTCCTCTTGAGGAAATGTATTTAGTGACAAATACATATGGGTAATGTAAAATCCAACAACTCCTAATCCCATAACTATTGCACTACTAAGCAAATACATCCTACTATGTCTACTATTAAATAGGTCTTTTCGCTGATCACGTTCAAATGCAACGTAAAGAGTAATCATTGGTATACTTATTAAAAATATGACCAAGTACATATTAAATGTATCCCTGAATCCCATAAAGCCACCGTCCATTATTATTATCTTGTTTTAAGTCTTAACAAAAATATTTTTCTTCTCATCCCAATATAAAATGATCAGTCCTTAACAACAATGATCACTTATTGGAAATAACAAAACTATTGAAATAGGTAAAATTGACTATCCTGTACGCCAACCAACTTTATGAATTACATTAAAGTGAACGAAATTCGGAAGATGATGTTTTCTTCTTTAAATTTACAGATAATTAATTTTTTATAGGTTATGATATATTGTGAATGATTTAGGAAGAAAAAGTTATCCCCTTCTATTCCCATTAACAGCTTTTATCCCAATTCAGGAATAATTTCCTATTCCAAAATATATATCATTTTTAGCTTGTAAGCATGAAATAAACCTATATTAAAAGCAATGGAATTAATAGTGAATTTACTAATACTTACCTACTTAAACACTGAGTTAACATTATACAATTCTAAATTATTAAGGAGAATTCGCATGAACGATTACAAACTTGTTTTTCTAGATATAGACGGAACAATCTTAAAAGCGAACCATACCATTGAGGTTTCGACTAAGAATGCTATTTCACAATTACAAGAGAAAGGTATCGAAGTTGTTTTAGCTACCGGTCGTCCTTTACATAATATTAAAGACCTTGCAAATGAATTATCGATTACATCTTTTATTTCATATAACGGGGCACATGGTATTTATCAAGGCGAAGAAATCTATCGAGAGCCTGTCGATCATAAAGATATTGAAAAGTTTGTTGAGATTGCAAACGCCCATAATCATGAACTGGTGCTATATTCTGATAAAGAAAATTTATTTACTTCTTTGGAAACCGATTTAGTACAACAATTTATCAAAACGTTTGAAATGAACCTAAATCAGATTTTTACTTTCGCTAATATCCATAGTATCTTAGGCTTAACTATTATCACATCGGAAGATAAAGCAGATACGTATTATCAAGATTTTGAAGGAATTCATTATTCAAATGTGAATGTTACTGGCTTAAAAAATTGCTTAGATGTCATCAGGGATAATGTAAATAAAGGTATAGCCGTTCAAAAGCTAATTGAAAGGTTAGGCTACTCAAAAGAAAACACCATTGCTTTTGGAGATGGGATGAACGATAAAGAAATGCTAAGTGCTGTTGGAGAGGGTATTGCGATGGGCAACGCACATCCAGATTTATTTCAATACGCAAAGCATGTAACAACGGATGTTGAGAACTCAGGTATTTATAATGGGTTAAAAATATTAGGTTTGGTTGATTAATCAAACTTCGCGATGCATGAAAACTAATTGGCTGACAGCACTTCCTAAAATAATAATAGGTGCCCTCAATACACAACATGGAGAGGGCACCTTTATTGATAATTTTAGCGAATTCGTAAGCCTGAATCTTTATCAAAAAAATGAGCTTTATTCAAATCTAAATTTATAGGAATACTTTCGCCAACAAGAACGTCTTCATTGGCGCTAACCTTTGCAGTAAATGTTTGACCACCCAACTTCAAATATAAAAGTGTTTCACTGCCCATTAATTCAGCTACATCTACTGTAGCATGGATGACATCCAAACTATGCTTACTATTATCTTCATATATTCTATGTACATTTTCAGGACGGATTCCTATAACAATTTCACAGTTCTTATAACCATTTCCTTTTAAAGTAAAGAGCTTTTCTTTCGGTATTACAATTTCAACATCACCAATTTTAAACTTCCCTTCTTGAACAATACCGGTTAAAAAATTCATGGCAGGAGTTCCAATAAAGCCGCCGACAAACATATTTTCCGGATTATTATATACCTCTTTAGGTGTTCCTACTTGTTGAATAACACCATCCTTCATTACAACAATCCGCGTAGCCATCGTAATAGCCTCAGTCTGATCATGAGTAACATAAATCGTTGTCGTTTGCAGGCTCTGGTGTAGCTTGATAATTTCAGCTCGCATTTGTGTACGAAGCTGCGCATCTAGATTAGATAATGGCTCATCCATTAAAAAAATTTTGGCATCCCTGATGATCGCACGTCCTAAGGCAACCCTCTGCCTTTGTCCACCAGATAATGCTTTCGGTTTTCGATATAAATACTCTTCCAATCCTAGCATTGTCGCGGCAGCTTGAACTTTGTTTTTGATTACATCCTTAGGAACTTTCTTAAGCTTTAATCCGAATGCCATGTTATCAAACACATTCATATGTGGATATAAAGCATAATTTTGAAATACCATAGCTATATCACGGTCTTTTGGAGATACGTCATTTACTCGTATTCCTTCTATATATAAATCCCCCTTCGAGATGTCTTCAAGCCCTGCAATCATTCGCAATGTCGTTGATTTGCCACATCCTGAAGGCCCAACAAATACAACGAACTCCTTCTCTTTAATATGTAAATTAAAATCATTTACAGAAGCCTTATTGCTGTCATAATACTTAAATACATGCTCCAACTTAAGTTCGCCCATGATTATCCTCCTCCATAGATAGGTATGTACAATCATTCAGTGGAAATGATCAGGTTATTCCCGAATCATTTCCACTTCCCGTTATCGTATTAATTGATTTGCTTCCTTCGCTGCACCATTTAAAGCTTCCTCGACTGACTTTTGCAGTGTAAGTGCAGCCTGAATATTATCTTGAACAATCTTGTAAATACGTGTTCCACCTTCACCAGGATAGTTATACCATGGGACCATATCATCAACCTGTGTATAAGTTGTGTAGGCTACCGGATTTTCTTCCTTTAAATACTTTCCTAATAGCTCATCCTTTTCTATCGCACTTTGACGTACAGCCATATAACCGATTCCTTCTGAGATTATCGTCGTTCCTTTAGGAGAAGTTGCAAACTTAATAAAATCCCATGCAGCTTCTTCTTGTTCTGTGTTAGATTCAATCATGTAAATGGCATTTCCCCCAGCAGGTACTTTACGGGGATGTGTGCCATCAACCGGGAATGGGGCTGTTCCAATTTCAAAATCACTTTCTGCCTGAAGTTGACGTAGTGAAGCTGTTGTATTTACGTACACGCCTAGCTTTCCGCTTGTAAAGCTTTGCACGGCTTGTTGATTATCAACGTTTGGCATTGTTTGATCAACATTAATTAAATCAACCCAATATTGTAATGATTGTTTACCCGCAACATTGTTAAAAGCTACCTGTGTTTCATCAACCGCAATCATTTGTCCGCCTAATGTCTCCGTCATCGCTTGGAATAACCAATTTCCTGTAATGCTATAGTTAAAATAAATTCCTTTTTGGTCTCCATTGGTTAATAATTTAGCGACTTCACGCCATTCATCAAATGTCTTTGGAGGATTTTCTGGATCTAAACCTGCCTGTTCAAAAAGATCTTTATTGTAATAAACAACCGGTGTACTCACTACAAATGGAAGTCCGTAAATACTCCCATCTGCTACTTCACCCATTCCTTTACCTAGTTCAAGCATTTTGGGAAAGAAGTCAGATAGATCCATATTCTCTTTATCTATGAACGTTTGTAATGGAACAATAGGCATATTTTTAATCATATAATTTGTATATGTAAACCCTGATAATACTAAGTCTGGCAATTGGTTTGAAGTCGCTAAAATCTGAAGCTTTTCCAGTATTCCTTCATATGATCCTTGAACAAAGACCGGTTTGACATGCACTTTATCCTGACTTTCGTTGTATTCTGTAACTAAACGATCTACTGCTTCTCCTGCACTTCCTCCCCAAATGTGCATAAATTCAATTTCAATAGGATCTCCATTTGAATTTTCGGATGGAGTGACTGGCTCTGATGAACTGGATATATTTGAACAACCTAGTGAAAATAATAAGAATAGAATAGCTATACAAGTTAATAACTTACGTTTCATGTTTTCTCCTCCTAATAGATAGCTAAATGATTTAGCCTTTAAGACCTGTATTCGTGAATCCTTCAACAAACTTTTTTTGACACATAAAATATAAAGCTAGTACTGGAATTGTAGATAATGTTGCTACTGCCATAGTTGGTACAGTTTCAAGCACGCCTTCATTTTGAAATTGAACAAGCGCAACGGGTAATGTAAACTTATTTTCATCCATCAATATCAGTAGCGGCCAATAAAATTCATTCCAATTATTCACAAATAATATTATGCTTAACGCAGTAAGTGCTGGTATTGAGGCTGGCAAATATATATACCATAAAATCCTTAAAGGCCCACAACCATCGACCTCAGCTGCCTCAGCTAAACTTTTGGGTACTCCTAAAAAGAACTGCCTTAGAAGAAAAATAGCATAGCCACTTGCTAAAAACGGAACAATCACACCTGTTAATGTATTCACCCAATTAAACATATTAACTGTAATATATGTAGGCACCATCATAGCTTGGTGAGGGATGATCATCGTGGCTAGCACTAAATAAAATAGCCAATCACGTCCTGGAAATTCGAACCTTGAAAAAACATACGCAGCAAAAAAAGCTAATACAACCTGACCTAATGTCTGTAAAGATGTGATCAATACGCTATTTGTTAACCACATAAGAAATGGTGTATGTTCAAACACTTGGGCATAACCTTCAATCGAGAAGGGTACAGGTAAGAACCACCAATTACTATAAATCTCGTTAGACGGTTTAAAGGAAACACTGATCATCCAAAAAATTGGCAATAGTGCTATACAAGTAAACAATATTAGAAATCCGTGCAGAATGAATGAATGTGTAGGGTCTTTTACTATAATCTTCACTAATTGCACCCCTTTTAAGAATAATGTACCTTTGAATCAATCAATCTTATTTGGATAACAGCAATTACTAGAACGATAATAAAAAGAATCATAGAGAGTGCACTTGCCCTCCCAATATCGAAAAATTGAAAGGCTTCTTGCCATACTTGGTAGATCAATACATTTGTTGCATTATTGGGACCACCGCTCGTCATAATATGAACCGTTGCGAATACCTGAAAAGAATTAATAATACTAACAACAAGTACAAACATATTTACCGGAGAAAGTTGTGGTAACGTTATTGAAATAAACTTCTTCCATGAGCCTGCACCATCGATTTCGGCAGCTTCATACAGTTGCGTATCAATCCCTTTCAAACCTGCTATATATAAAACCATGTTATAACCCACCGCTTTCCAAACACCAACAATCATTAAACTCCACAATGCCCATTTGGGGTCATTCAACCAGTTTGGGCCCGTTAATCCGATCATACTTAAATAATTATTAATAAGGCCCGTATCGGGATTCATAAGTAGCATCCACACTATACTAGTTACTGCAATTGAAGCAACAACAGGTATAAATAATAGAAAGCGATAAATTTCACGAATGCGCCGACCTGTACTTTCTATTAATACTGCTAATCCAATCGCAATGATCATCGATAATGGCACGGTACCAAATACATATAACATCGTATTTTTTAAGGCCATCCAAAAGACATCATCAGTCAATAAACTAGAGTAATTAAAGAATCCAACAAACTCTTTAGTTGGACTTACCAGATTCCATTGCATAAAACTTAAATACAATGAAAAGAAAAAAGGAAAAACGAAAAAGATAGCTAAAATCACGAGTGTAGGAGATAGCATGGCATACGGCCAAATATATTTCTTTAGATTTAAAAATTTTAATATGCGCCTATTAACCTTTTGCCTCTCTCTTACCTGTACATTCGTAACTGCAGTACGCATTTAGAGTAACCCCCTAATTTATTTGATATTAGAGAAACACACGTAATTTGCCCGTAATGGCAAATTACGAAGTACCTAAAGGGATGCCCAAGGCCCTCTTTTCTTATACTTTAATCCTTTAGGAAGTTAAACTTTATTAAAGTATAGAAGAAATAATTCCTCAATACTCTTCAATATAAAATCAGGCTTTATATGAATATTTATATTAACCTTTTCATTTTGAATCCAAGCGGTTTTTATCCCCATACTGTTTCCGCCCACAATATCTGTATTCAAATTATCACCCACCATTAACATCTCATGAGCATGAGCTCCACTCCGTCTTAAGGCTTCCTCAAACAAATACGGTGCGGGTTTTCCTATATAAGGGACTTTTATATCAAACATACTCTCTACAGATGCAACTAGGGAGCCAGTTTCAGGTACCATTTCTTTAGCATCATTAAAGTGATAACCATCCGGGTTGGTGCTGATAATAAGTGCCCCATTACTAATTTCTAAAGCTATTTTCCTTAACTTTTCATAGTCAAAAGATATATCCCTCCCAACAATAACTGCGTCTGCCTTTTGATGGTGATCTAGTGATAAAACATTATGCCCGCTCGTTCGGACCTGTTTTTTTAACGCATCACTTCCAAAGACTTTAACAGCTAAACTCCCAAATTGATTTTTTAACAATCTACCTATTAGATCAGTTGTGCAAATCATTTCATTTTCATTTGCTTTTATGCCAAGTTGAAATAATTTATCAACGATTTCAGGAGCTGTTTCAGTAGAATTATTTGTAACAAATAATATGACTTTATTATCAGCTCTCAAAGTTGCAAGAAGTTCAGCTGCCCCTTCCGCAGGACGCTTACCAAAGTATAAACAACCATCTAAATCAAAAAGAAATACTTTTATCTCTTTTAAATTTGGAACCATCAGTGTATCCACTATTATCCTCCTTCCATCCTTTTGATTTTAAGCTGTGCTCTAACAAGCTAGTGGATCATCCTTATCTCTTTAAATAATGCCTCAATCACCTGTCCATCAGCATTTTCCAATTCAACATCTAATAACTTTGCAATAGTTGGTGCAATATCCACTACGTTCATTTCAGGTATAATATGATTTGAATGAAAAGATTTTCCTACAGCTATAAACATCGCCTTTAATTGTTGGTGTGAAGGTAGATAGCCATGCATACCTTTAATTTTCGACTCATTTACTATGACTTCATTTCCACTATCTTCGAAATGGACAAAACAATCCAACTCACATTCGAGCACAAAATCTGGCCGCTGATTATCATGTTCACCCAGCCCAGGCAATCCTAATTCAGCAAAGCGATCAATTTCATAGACATCACGAATTCCATCTGTATCATTCAGTAAATTCCGAACAACTACTCTTAATCGCTCTCGTTCTATGTTGTCTTTTTCTAAAAGATACACATAGCTAGAACCTCCATTTGATACAGCCAAAACTTTACTATTAGAAGGATTTTGAGAATCATACAAACCATTTAGTTTAAATAGTACATTTGGATATAATGTACGTTTTGTATCAACAAATCCATGATCAGAGCAAATGAACAAATGGCTATCTTCCCATAGTCCCTCAGATTGTAAAGTCTCAATCAGGTCCCCAATTCTTTCATCTATATATTCCAATGCCCAATAAACCTCTTTTGATTTGGTTCCGTAGTCATGCTGAAAGCTATCAGGCAATAAATAGTGCAGCATAATAAAATTAGCTTGTCGCTTTTGGATTAAATACTTAGTGATTTCTGTTGTAAGCCAGTCTTGCATCTGTCCCCGTGAATGATCTGTGCTCCATGAACCATACTGATCTACCGGAAACCCCGCATCTTTTAATTCATTCCAAAATGGTTGAGAAGAATATTTCTCAAATAAATCTTGTTCATAAAACTCTGGAATATTGAAATCAATTGATTTTGCTCCCCTTGTAACAGGCCAACAGATTGATGCCGTTTTATAACCAAGCCTTTTAGCTGCATCATAAATAGTTTCTCCAATAAGAACATCCTCTTTGTCCCACATGCGGTCTCCAAAATATTCACCTATTTGCTTTATGTCCTTTCGCACAACACGATTCCCAAGAACACCATGTTTATTTGGATATTTACCTGTTACCATACTTGTATGAATAGCCCATGTAGCTGTCGGAAAAATACTATTCATTCCTTGCGCAACGGTTCCGCTTTCTATTAATTTTCTCAGGTTTTTCATTTTTACCTTTGGATCTTCAAGATAGTAGTTTGCCAGTCCATCGATGCTTAACAAAATAATAGTTGATTGATTTTGTGATAACATGTAAATTCCTCCTAAAAGGTTTATTAGTTTTAGTAAAAAAAAGGGAGAGAACACATTGAATAACAATAGACATAGTTAAATACACTTCTATCCTATTGTTGATTCAGAGCGTTCTCTCCCTCTCGTCACTCTATCAACAGTTGATTGTTTATTAGATTCAATAAAAAGTTCATCAAATGTCAAATCCCATAAATCTTTTTCACTGACTGACAGTGATGTGGCCCCTGCTTGCAAGCTATCAGAAACCTCTGCTTTTGACTGAATTAAGCCGCTTGCAATCACCGGGATATTTTCATTTACCATCGAAAACTCTCTCGTTGCTTTTGATAAAATACCTGGCATGATTTCAATACCGTCTGGTTGAATATTTGCAACCATCTCTTTCCCTTTATATAAAGCATTTGAATCTAAAACAAATAAATGTAAAATACCATACAAGTTTGCTTTTTTAGCTTCACGAACAAGATGGCTTTTAGGAGTTATTATTCCATCAACACCAATATATTCAGACACAAATTCAATAACTTCTTTGTCTACACTTGATAGGCCTTTGATAAGATCAAGATGAACAAACGCTCCTTTATTGGATGCTTTGGCAAGTTTGACTGACTTGATTACTTCCTGAACATTTCCACCCATAAAGAAAATGTTATCCACATTGCTTTTGATTGCTGTTTCTACTTCTTTAGGATCTCTTAATGCAGCGATAATAGGTTTCTTTCCAATTTTATGTAGTAGTGTCACTCAGTGTCCCCTTTCATTTATTTGATATGTCTATCATAAATAACGATTTTTAATTCCATATTAATCTAATGTAAATAATTGCTAAGTAAATATTAGGGCTACTTTACAAACCTCAGGAAACTAGCTTTATAAAAAAAACGCCCAATCCCAGTTTTTAGGGATTGAGCGTTTCCGTTTCGATTGTAACTCGTAAAAGTTCCTATTAATGACATCTACTTGTTTCTAGCAAAAGATAATAAAACAAAATGGTAATGAGAAATATTAGTTATTTAATCCATTCATTTAAAATATTAATAGTTAAATCTACTTTTGCTTGTTTAAACATATATGGGATATCCAAACGCTCGCGATGAAGCAGTAACATCCGTTTTCCCCATTCACAATCTGAAGAGGATTTCCAATGAACACATGCTCGAAGTCGATTAAGAATAATATCTTCGATTGCTATAACGTACACCTTTAAATCTTTTTCAAGAGAAAGCTCAATAACCCTTTCTTCATCTGCATCTCTTAAAATATCATTAGGAATTTCGATACTTACCGACAAGTCCTCATGATACCAATGTCTTCCTACCTTCGTGAAACCCAATTCTAACAATAGTGCGTTAGCAACCTCTCGATCACTTAGGATTAAGTCGATATCTGTTGTCGTATAATCACTTCGAGTATAGATTTCAACAGCTAATCCTCCTACCACAATAGGACGTAATCGTCTTTCTTCTAATAAATATGTTAAAATGGCTGTTACTTTTAACATCTTTTCAAATTGATTTCTAGACTGAAGTTGTTGTAATTGTTCCTTCGCCTTTTCAATCAAGCTCATAGTACCACACTCGATCTGATAGATATTTTATTTTCCCCTCTTGCTCTGCTTTTTCCCATTTCTTTTTACACAAAATATCTAAGATTTTTATTTCATCAGGATCCCTGGGTCTTGTTCGAAAATTACGATGGTTAGCTTTTTCTTGAAGTAATCGACGTTCTACTTCAGGCTTTTTTGATTGAATCCATACATTTAAATCAGAGAAGTCAATCTGCTTCACGATACACCATCCTTTCCAAATCTTAACTATATTTTAGCATTTTTGCTAAGCCTTCGCACTTTTGATTACCTTTGTTGGTTTGAATCAATTAATTGGGCTTACTTTCTTCTGATGGTCTAGAACCTCTTACAGGTAACTCCAATCCAAGTTCAGCCATTTGTTCTTGAGCTTGTTCTTTAGTTATAGTCCCTGCTCTTTCTTGTTCCATAATAGCTTGTACTTTTACCATTGTTTCTTCATCTAAATTACCAATCATACCCGCCGGATTTCCTCTTTCAGGTTGAGTTTGCCCTTCCCTCATCAATAGTATTTCGAAGCAAGCCTGCCCAATTTCCACCAATCTTTCGCTTATTAATCGGTATTCTTGCTAATAATACCGTGGTCCAAAGACACGAAATGAATCCACTTCAACTGTAATAAAATTCTTCTTTCTATTATCCTTCTATATGTTATTATTTAATAGGTTATTTTTATCAGGAGGAAAACTTCATGTATGATATCAAAATAATTAATTCCTTTATAAAGAAACAAAAGGTGATGAGAGAATCTTCCACATGTGATTTTGACCTTCATTTTGACCAATTAATTTCTCTATTAAAAGAAAAAAGTGGAAATCATGTATCACATCTCATCTTCTTACGGGATAAAGAAATTTTTTGGACAAAACAACGAGATGTTTTTCTAGTTTATAAACGAATTGCAAATAAATTAGTTGTATTAGGTGATCCAATTGGGGAAGAAACTAAAATAAAAGATTCTATAAAGGAATTTTTTGAATTCAGTAAAAGCAAGGGACTTAAACCTGTTTTCTATCAAATTAGCCCACGTTATATGCAATATTATCATGATTCAGGTTATAGATTCGTCAAGTTAGGGGAAGAAGGGTTAGTTGATCTAAACCAATTTTCTTTAGAAGGCAAACAAGGAGCAAAATTGCGGACCAGATTTAATAAATTTGCTCGTAATTCATATAAATTCAGCGTATTACATCCACCTTATTCGAAAGAGTTACTTTCCGTGTTAAAACTTATCTCCGATTCATGGTTAGGAGAACAGAAGGAGAAAGGATTTTCAGTCGTATCTTTTAGTAAACAATATGTATCCCGATTCCCTATAGCACTTTTACATGACCCCGACGGGAACGTAATTGCCTTTGCAACATTAGCAACAGATTACAAAAATACAATTAGCATTGACCTGATGAGAAAGTCCTCAGAAAGTCCTCATGGAACAATGGATGTCTTATTTATTCATATCTTTAAATGGGCAAAAGATAACGGTTATCATACCTGTAGCTTAGGGATGACCCCACTTGCAAATGTCGGGAATTGCAAGCATTCATTTACAAGTGAAAAACTTATTCGCTTGGCCTATCTCTACGGCAATACATTGTATAATTTTAAAGGCCTTAAAAAGTTTAAAAATAAATTTACATCGAACTGGGAGCCTAAGTATTTAGCATACAAAAGAACTCTATTGCCGATTACTTTTTTACAATTACTTCTGCTGATTAATAGTAAACAAACTACTAAAAACAAAGGTTCTTTACCTTCTTAAGGAAAGCACCTTTGTTTTTTTTCATTTACTAGCCCTTATTTTGTTTTGTCAATTCTCGGCGATCACTTGCTTTTGGCGGCTCTTCTAACCATCCCATATCGATCATAAGATTTGCTCCATCTTCAGCATATTTTGCAAGTTCAGCAGTAAGTGTCACATATTTAAAAGCAAGGTCTCTTCTTGACGTAACACTTAAAGCAGTGCCATAAAAGGCGACAGCAATTTGCGTTGACAATTGTACTTGATACATCAGTAACTTATCAGAGAAAGGTGATGTAGTTGAATTGGTAACTTGTGATTGCCATGACATTGGGGAATTAAGCTTTTCTTCACGGAATATATCATCAAAGTTCTCGAGATGTTTATTCGAAATCTCAATTCCTCTATTTATATATTTACGTATCTTATCCGATTCAGCAACCTGACTAAAGCCAACCTTCAAAGCTACATGTAGATGCATTTTATTCATATTAAAAGTTATATCGCCAATTTCCATAGCTGTTAATGGACGCCGTTGTCCAAACCATCCTGTTAGAAAACTTTGGTGTTTTACAAATTCTGCAGAAGTAGGGGGCGTGAGGACTGGGGGCCGTGAAAACAGACCCTTTGACAATAACGTTTCCATTGTTTTTTCAAATAGATTCGTAACTTCAGCATTACATGTTATGTAATATTTTCTTAAATCCGAGCGAATTGATGTACTAAGTGATAGTGCATAGGCGGTAATTCCTTGTAATGACATAATATACATATAGTACAAGTAAAAAGGATCCTGAAAAAGACGCGGTGCTTTTATATTCACATCTTGGTCAGAAAAGCCATATGGAATAGGAAAGTTTTCACCCATAAAGAAATCCTTAATTTGTTGAATATGTCGCTCTGAATAGCCTAAAGCTTTTATGTATATGTCTTTGATTTCGTGATCTTCAATATGTTCGAGTACATATTTTATAAAGCAAATTGACATTGAATCAAACAAATATTGCGTCCAAAGACTCGATATTTCTGGTGCTGTTAATTTGATGCTTTCTTTATCCATAGCCCTCCTCCTTCTACTTAAATATTCCCTTTTCCTTAATTACCTATTCTTGTTTAAAAAATAATGTTCGCTAACAGTATATTAATTAATATTGATATACATGATGTAAAGCGCTTGATCATTTCTTTCGACAATAATCAAGCGCTTTATTATTGGAATCAATGCATCTATTTGAACAAAAAATTCTTTAGGTATTACTCTGTTAAATGAGCCGTTATGATATATCGTTTAGGAGCTGGCCCGATAAAATTGAAGGGATAACAGGTCACGAGTGTAAGCGTGGCTTCGTTTGTTGGCACAATTATTGTTCGATCATTTTCATCGACTATTTGTTGTTTACTAATCTTATAGGTATAAACTCCAGTAATTGTCTCTACTTTTATCAAATCTCCATTATTCAATTGGTTTAGATTTTGAAAAACTCCATCACGATGTCCAGCTAATACAGAATTATCCTTCATTCCTGGTAAGACACTTCCAATATAATGCCCAACACCACGGGATAATTGTTCTTCATTTGTACCTTCAATGATTGGAAATTCTTCTGATAATTTTGGGAAGATTATTTTGCCTACAACCTCGCCTTGTTTTGGCGTGTTAGATTGTATCGCATTATTTTCCCTCTCATCATCAACGCCTGCGGCACTAGCATGAGAGGGTATTATTGATATACTTGCAACTTTTTCATTCCACTCTTTAAGTGAATGCTCTATTTTTTGGTCTGATAAAAAAATTTGTGTAATCGAAAAAAATATTAAAGACAAAGATAAGAAACACAAGACACTACATAAAACAATCATTATTTTTTTCATATATGCACCTATACTCTTACCTTGAAAGTTTCAGTTTTAAAATCACTAGTATAGAGACTATCAACAAAATACCGCCAATTACTAATAAGTTATACCAAACGCTTGCTGTATCTGGTAGTTCACCGCCGCTAATTGTAGCTGTTGGACTATTGTTTTCGTTGGTTTCAGTTTGTTCAACTTTCGAGCTAGCATTATGAATACCTATAGTTTCATCATTTACGGAATCTTTGCTTGTACTTTGACTGTCATTGACCTGAACTAATCCTTGAGAATCGCTTGTTTTCGCAGTTGAACTTGTTGCTACGCCTGCTGTTATTGTCGACTTATTCTCCTCTTTCGTTTCTATTTTAGTAGTTATGTTGGTAGTTGATTGAGAATTATCTTTAACAGCAGTTGTTGTTCTATTTTTCTCTACTTCTATTGTTGTTTTATTTCCATTGGATTTATCCTTCTTAATTTCATTAGTTTTCTTTGCTTTTACACTATCCTTATCTATTTCTTGTTTTATAGATTTAGCTTTCGTAACGCTCTGGTCAACTTTATCTGCTACTTCGATCCAATAATTGATCGTTCCATTCCCTTCGACACCGGCATAATTAATAGCAGGACTATACACATGTGTTGAACCATCGTTAAAAGTAACAATAATTTTTGAAATATCCGGTTTTACAATGTCGGCTGGCTTTTTAATACTGTATAGTTTCTTATTCTTTGTTTCAAGTACAATCGTTGAGTCAAGATGTTCAATCGAAACAGATGAAATGTTAGCTGTATCTCCTTTAACATGAACATGTACACTAGTATTCTTTGCAACTACATTATCCTGAAAAAGAAAACTCCCGATTATACTAAAAATTAATGTTAATGATGTGAGTACGAATACAAATTTAGATTTAGTCAAAAATTTCCCCTCCTCACATTTTCATATTCACACTTATACTTTATGAAAATAATTGTCGGAGATTGTTTGTCCTTTCTGCAATTGAGAATTCAGTAATAGGAAACCTTAGGCATCAGGAACCCTAATGGTTCAATTGTTATGTAGGATTTTAGACACTAATGAATACTTTTAGTAATAAGGTAGGAGCCGGTGGTCCTATTTTCGACAGAAGTTGCATAACTTGGACCCTTTCCTGGGGTTATCTAGTAAGAAACCACCCAGTACTAGATTAAGCCCATACTGGAACTCTTTAAGTGGGCAAACCATATTATAATCAAACTTAATTTTTAGGAGGAATTAGTTGATGAAAAAAAAATTAGTTAAAGGAGTCGAAAAACTTTTGCAAGATCGAATTAATAAGATCCTCCAAAATAAAGAAATTGAAAACTACGACAAACTTCCAGGATTAGTTGAGTCATTAAAACTTATTAAAGACAATGCTAAGGAGTGATTAAGTAATATTAATCACTCCTATGTAATAAAATAGAAAACTCACTTATTAAATTTTTAAGCAGCGACTTGATATAAATAAATTTTCCACGCTGAGTCTCCATGTTCAAAGGCTTTCAATAACAGTAGGTTGTTTGATTGCGCATTTTCAATTGGTACAGAAGAAATTATAAACTTTCCTCCCATTTGTTTAAATACATTTGTATTTAATTGCAAATTTTTAATAACTTTGTTCGAGTCTTTTCTGAAGTCATATTTTTTACCGAGCTCATCAACAAATATATAGCAGCGGCTTCCCCATTCATCAAAATATTCCTGAAGTTGGTGATTTTTAGCTAATTCTTTTTCAATAATTTTTCGAAATTTATACTTGTATGAAAGTGGATAAAAATTATTATATGTATCGATTGTGAAAAAGCCATTATATTGGGCGATGGCAGGATGAAGTCCAATACTTGCAACCCGATAGGAATGCTGCGGCAGATTGATATAGTCCCGTATTTCTGTAAACTGTTCTGTTGCATAATATTCTTTAAAGGATGGCGTCCCTAACACTCGAAAAACAAATTCCTCATTGCACAGAAAAAGAATGACAACCTGGGCAATTATCAATCCTTTTACTAATCGATGCCATCTATGTCTATGATGCCAAAGGATTAAACAAGACAATGCAAAAATTAAATAAATTACAAGCGGTCTTAAAAAGTGAAAGCGTGCAAAATTGAATGTAACCGCAATATCGAATGTTTCCTTGACTGGAATCCATATTTTATTAAACCAAAAAGCGTACCATGCAGATAGAACTAAGTTGATCAGCATTAAACTAATAAAAATTCTATGTCTCCTCCAACGTTTGGTCCATAATACAATCCAAAGCGCTACAAAGGATAGCGGCAAAATGACAAACGTATGTACAGTCATAACATGATGATGCCCGAGAACATAATTTTTAAATGTAAGACGCAGCGAACGCCAAAACTCGTGCCTTGATGAAATAAATTCACTTCGCTGGGTAGGCTCATGCGGAATAATTAAAGAATAAAACAAGCGATAGTCGACCACAAAAAAGACGGCGGTCATAAAAATAATACTACCTAGAAACACTAGGTTTATATCCCGTTTGACTATAATATCACGAATCCATAAGATACTTACCATAACAAGGAAAAAGACGAAGCCAAGAACAATGCTTGAATAGATGGGCAACAATCCTAATGTTAACCAGTCTTTCCATGAATGATTCCTTGCCCTGATGTTCAAAAATGCCCATAAAGCAAGAGGATGTCCAAGTGTACTTAACATCCCTGACGGCCAAAATGGGGTAAGCGCAAAGGCTAATGCTACTCCAATTCGAATAAAGTAGGCGCTGTTATCTTTTATAAAATGATCCCTTAATAATAAATACATTCCTAAAAATGCAAATACTCGGGTAATTGTTTGACTTATTGCATAAGCCAGCATCGATGGAAACCATACATGCAGCCAAACAATCCCCGTATATTCAGAACCATAAGCACCTCTCGATAATTGGCCATTGATGATCTGTTGAACAGTTGCATCTAAACCTCCAAATAATTCTCCACTGTTAACTAGAACCTTATACCAAGCAATATTCGAATCCAAATTATCGTGGTCCCGAATATGGGCGTTCTCTCCTAATATATACAAGGGTGATAGATATACAATAATTAATAGTACAGCATATATTAAGTGCAGCCTTTCTTTTGATGCTTGCATTCCTTTAATCAAGTTTAAACCCCTATCTTTTCAAGATTAGTAAAATAATTAATACTACTGAGGAATTAATTTAATAAATTAACGTTAAAAGCCAATCCTTAATATCTACAATGCGTAGATGTTTAGGCTGTGATTCTGTTCCACAGATAATCATTGATACTAAAGAATCTTGCTTGTGTAAGCCGCCATGACTAGCGCCTGCTACATGTTTAGGCGAACCTTCCCCTATAAATTCATAGCCACGATTGGCGCTTACCATAATAAAATCACCACTGTGTGATAAAAATGGAGCATATAATCGTGCTAACGCGTCAGGATAATTTCCATACTTTATATTATTATTAACAATCTCCAGATCTAATATTTCAAAGTTCCCTTCCACATGCCACGACTTTCCATATTCATCCATATATTTTCCTTCGGGATAAAAATGTAGTTCTCCGTCATTGATTCCAGATATGACCGTAACCGTTTCTCGATTTTTTTGAGCAATTACATCAATTCTTTTATCTGTTCTCATAATCTGAACTATATCAGTTAATGGCACCTTTTCTGGATTTAGCGTATAAATATATGACATTCTTTGATTAACACCTAAAACAATTTCATCCTCAGCCTTTATGCCCTTGCTTAACTTTACTATTCGATACTGATTTAATAGTTTCCTTAAATCTATTAATGTTTCATTCCGATCTGCATCAGTCCATGCTTGCCCGTTATCTCCAAGAATAATCCAGATGTTATCATTAAGCGCTGATTCCCATGAATTAAACTGATTTAGTATGTTCTGTAATTCTTCATCAACCTTTTGAACACCTTTAACATCTTTTCTTCCATGTTTATGTACACTTTGGTCCAGATCCGGAAAATAAGCTATTGTAAAAGCAGGTAACTTGTTTTCCCTAATTAAATACGACATTTCATTTGATGTAAATTTATCGTTGAATCCATATCTTTGCCAAAAAAATGCTTTCTTTTTATTCGGATTTAAATGGTGCATGCGTCCATAGGAAAATAAATCCGGCGAATAGGAGTCCATTTCTCTTTTTAAACCTGTTATCAATGATAATAGGAATGGTATCTTCAATCGGCAAGGATTATTTCCCCGATAAAGTAATGCGTTTATGGTGGCAGTTTGAATCCCTTTTTCATTTAAAGTTTCATGAATGGTTTTATGCTGCTTACTTAAATGCTCATGATTTAGATTATAAAAAATATCTTTCATCGATTGCTTCAGACCTAATTTATAAAGCTCTCTAACATGACTTCCATAATTCACAATCCGATTTTCAGCTTGGTTATACCAAACAAGCCCAGGAATTTTGTGCTGATCACAAGCAACACCCGTTAACAATGTACTATCCACATTAACAGACATGGTTGGAAAAGGACTAATTAAATTAGAAATATAACACCCTTTTTCTATAAAAAATTGAAGAGCAGGTGCTTTTCCTTCCTTTACAGCAGCTTGTAATGAAGAATCCATGAGGGTATCCACTATAAGCATAATAACCTTTTTTTTTAGAGAGTCAGTTGACTTCATTTCTATTTCTCCTTTGATGTGATCAGATTACATATAGAAAGTGTTTGAAATAAGGTTTATTCTTAGTCTCTATTAGCATTGACTCTTAACCATTCTTTTTCGCATTCATAGAGATAATCCCACTTCTTTTGCCATATCCAATCAAAAATTGTGGTAACTTCTTTCATATATTTATAGCGAAGTAAAAACTGTACTATATTTATAACATCCGAATCCTCTGCTGTTGCTGGTTCAACATTTCGTTTTGTTTTAAGAATGGTTTTCAACCGCTCGAAAAGTACCTCTATTATGCTCTCATCTCCATGTTTAAGAAGTGCATCCAGTGCATTTAATTTCACTTCTCGAGATCTATCCTTTAGGCATGCAATATAGGTAGGCAGAAACTCTTTTCCTCCCAATTCCTTTGCTGTTGCAATCGCAGAGGCTCTTACCTCTCCTTTATCATGTTGGAGATATTCCCCAATTACATCTAATACTTTTGCGGAACGGATCTTCCTTAATGAGCTTAAAAGGTGGCATATTTCATATTGGTCCTTTACATCTGCTAATTTATGAATTAAAAGGTCTTCTACCTCCTGTTTTGGATAATTTCCAAGCATTTTTATAACCATGTCCCTTACCTGCCATCTTATGTCATCGGATAACCTTAGAATTATGTCAAGCTTAGGTGTATATTGATTTCTATCAAGATATAGTAGTAAGCAATCCCCTAGTATATATTTATCAGATTCTTTGTCCAATCGATCTGCAAAGTACTCAAATATTTCACGTATTTCAGTATTTATCGCAAGCTTTTCAAGAATATGATAAGCCTTTCTCCTTATATCTTTTTCTTTTGTTTTACTAGAAGAATGTTGTTCAATGATGTTCTTTAAGGGTTGAATATATTTCGCATCTGCTAATTTTTCAGCTTCCTTATAGGCGCTATTAGCTATAACATACATAGAACCGTTAACATCAGGAACATATTCAAGTGTATCGTCAAGCATTCTTTGAATTAAATCTAATAAATACTTTTGTGTGTCCATATGACCTCCAGTTTCCATTCATGCTTAATATAAAGTGTTCCCGTAACACCCGTTAGTCTTACACTTACCTAGTAATAAATTTGTTTTTAATCTTTACAAAAATTAATTGCAGGAGTAATATAACATTTGTTAATTGAATAAAATTGTTTTCTACTATCGCTGAATTCTTTAAAAGAAGCGGAGGAACCATATTTGTAACAGTATTGTTACTTGGGGTGAATCCTTTTTAGGTAGGGCTACTCTCATAGCCCGAATCCGACAGCTAACTTCGTAAGCGTTTTGAGAGAGGATGATGAAAACTTGTAATCGACATCGACTACAGGGGAATTCTGCCTCTGTAGTTTTTTGTATTCTTTTTTATAAAAGGTTAGAAAGGGATTTTGAGAGATGGATAAAAAACAATTTGCTGTGATTGGCTTAGGGCGTTTTGGTGGGAATCTTTGTAAAGAATTTTATAAGTCTGGCTTAGAAGTATTAGCTATTGATAATGATGGAGATAGAGTAGCGGATTATTTAGAATTCAGTACACATGCCGTTCAAGCTGATACGACAGATGAAACGGTAGTGAGAGATTTAGGATTAAGGAATTTTGACTATGTCATTGTTGCAATAGGAGAAAATATTCAAGCAAGTATTTTAACAACACTATTATTGAAAGAAATAGGAGTAGAACGAGTTTGGGTAAAGGCCCAAAATGACTATCATCAAAAGGTGCTTGAAAAAATTGGCGCAGATCGCATTATTCATCCCGAACGTGATATCGCTAAGAGAATTGCTCATCATATTGTATCTGAAAAAATCATTGATTTTATTGAACTATCCGATGAATATAGCATTGTTGAAATCATTGCGTCAGGTAAAGTCGATCAAAAAACACTTCTAGATTTAGATATAAGAGCTAAGTATGGGTGTACAGTTGTTGCTATTAAAAGAGCACATGATATAACCGTTTCACCAGCGGCAAATATGGTAATTAACCAAGATGATATTCTTGTAGTTGCAGGACATAACAGAGATATAGAACGTTTTGAGCGTGAAGGAATCTAAAATGAAAGATCGAATTATAAAATTAAGTCCGCCACAAGTATTACTTTTTGTCTTTTTAATAGGCATAATCATAGGTACTATATTACTTAAGTTGCCTTTTTCAACAACAGATTCTATTTCTTTGTTAGATGCGCTGTTTACTGCGACTTCTGCTATGACAGTAACTGGCTTAGCCGTAGTTGACACTGGGACTGCATTTACAACATTTGGACAGGTGGTAATTATGGTACTAATTCAAACTGGCGGACTCGGAATTATGTCCTTTGCAATTCTTGTATTTATAGCACTTGGTCGTAAAATTGGGTTTAAACAACGAATCCTTGTCCAACAAGCTCTAAATCAAACGTCTATTGGCGGTGTTATTAAATTAGTACAAAAACTATTTATATTCTCGATTATCATCGAAAGTATTGCGGTTTGCTTATTAGCAATAAGATGGGTACCAGCGTTAGGATGGAAGGAAGGAATTTTTGCCAGTGTTTTTCATTCTATATCTGCCTTTAATAATGCAGGATTTTCGATCTGGTCAGATAGTTTAATGGGCTACGTAGGAGACCCTCTCGTAAATATCATTATAAGTTCCTTATTTATTATAGGCGGTCTTGGATTTACAGTACTAGCCGATCTTTGGAGTAGCAAAAAATTTCAAAGACTATCTTTACATTCTAAAATAATGATTGTGGGGACGTTTTCATTAAATTTATTATCTTTTTTTTTAGTATTTTGGTTTGAGTATAACAACCCTAATACTTTAGGTAAGCTGCCTTTCTTAGATAAAGTTTGGGGAGCATATTTTCAGGCCGTTACAACGAGAACAGCCGGTTTTAATTCCGTGGATATAGGCAGTCTAGAAGAATCAACAATATTTCTTATGTTAATCCTAATGTTCATAGGTGCTGGAAGTGCATCGACAGCGGGTGGAATAAAACTAACTACGTTTATAGCTATGTTTCTATCTGTTCTTACCTTTGTTAAAGGTAAAGAAGATGTTACGATCTTTAGAAGAACTTTAAATCCAGTAATTATTGTCCGTTGTTTAGCTATAACTATGATTAGTATTTCCATTGTTTTTATAGGTATTTTCGTTCTAGAATTTTCTCAAAGTTCCCCATTTCTGCCAATAGTTTTTGAAGTGATATCTGCATTTGGAACAGTCGGTTTATCAATGGGGCTTACAGCAGATTTAACGTCAATTGGTAAAGAAGTTATTATTATCATTATGTTTATTGGTAAAATCGGTCCATTAACATTAGCCTTTTCATTAACGAAACAAGAACGTACAGCCATTAGATATCCTAAAGAAGAAATTCTTACTGGTTGATATATGTAACACGTTTTTAGGGGAGAAATATAATTATTGATAAACTTATTAAAAGGCCAAATCTATACAAGGTTTGGTCCTTTTCCTTTTTTTTGAATAACAGTGATATTTTGCACCGATTCGCACTTGTTCTTGTGGGTTTATCTGGACATGTCAGAATTCTACCTAGATTCTGACTCATTTTTGAAATTTTCGCTTGCTCCTATCCGAATTCAACCTGTATTCTGACTCGTTCTACTCTTTTTATCGCATTACTGTCAGAATCGAACCCGGATTCTGACTCATTTTTGAAATTTTCGCCTGCTCCTGTCCGAATTTGATCTGTATTCTGACTCGTTTTACTCTTTTTCTCGCGGTCCTGTCAGAATCTAACCTGTATTCTGACTCGTTTTACTCTTTTTCTCGCGTTCCTGTCAGAATCTAACCTGTATTCTGACTCGTTCTACTCTTTTTCTCGTGTTCCTGTCAGAATTTAACCTGTATTCTGACTCATTTTTGAAATTTTCGCCTGCTCCTGTCCGAATTTGATCTGTATTCTGACTCGTTTTACTCTTTTTCTCGCGTTCCTGTCAGAATCTAACCTGTATTCTGACTCGTTCTACTCTTTTTCTCGTGTTCCTGTCAGAATCTAACCCGTATTCTGACTCATTTTTAAAATTTTCGCCTGCTCCTGTCCGAATTTGATCTGTATTCTGACTCGTTTTACTCTTTTTCTCGCGTTCCTGTCAGAATCCAACCCGTATTCTGACTCGTTCTACTCTTTTTCTTGCGTTCCTGTCAGAATCTAACCTGTATTCTGACTCGTTCTACTCTTTTTCTCGCGGTCCTGTCAGAATCTAACCTGTATTCTGACTCGTTCTACTCTTTTTCTCGCGGTCCTGTCAGAATCTAACCTGTATTCTGACTCGTTCTACTCTTTTTCTCACGTTCCTGTCAGAATCAAACCCGTATTCTGACTCGTTCTACTCTTTTTCTCACGTTCCTGTCAGAATTTAACCTGTATTCTGACTCGTTCTACTCTTTTTCTCGCGGTCCTGTCAGAATCTAACCTGTATTCTGACTCGTTCTACTCTTTTTCTCACGTTCCTGTCAGAATCCAACCCGTATTCTGACTCATTTTTGAAATTTTCGCCTGCTCCTGTCCGAATTTGATCTGTATTCTGACTCGTTCTACTCTTTTTCTTGCGTTCCTGTCAGAATCTAACCTGTATTCTGACTCGTTTTACTCTTTTTCTCGCGTTCCTGTCAGAATCCAACCCCTATTCTGACTCGTTCTACTCTTTTTCTCGCGTTCCTGTCAGAATCCTACCTGTATTCTGACTCGTTCTACACCTTTTCTCGCGTTCCTATCAGAATCAATCCTGAATTCTGCTACGACTCTTTAATTTTACCCTTCTTTACGACTTTGTGTTGGAACCCAACTTCTTAAAACCGCTTCATCTAGAACTTTTTCAATTAATATCAGAACATCTTCTGGAATATCAACTCCATCCCAATGTAATCCTCTTTTAACACATATATCTTTTAAACGAACTTGAATAGACTCTTCTGTACTGCGTACATTTGTAAGTCCTAAAATATAGTCGACTGAAACCCCATATAGCTTAGAAAAGCCTTTGAGTTTTTCCAGTGGAGGTTGCCGGTATCTCGATTCATATGATGCATAACTAGACTTTTTGATTCCAACCTTTTTACCAACTTCCTCCATCGTATAACCATGTTCAATTCTTAATTCTCTCAAGCGATTGGCGTACATGATCAAACCTCCTTATGCCTTTTTTTCAGTTAATTTGTTAATCATACATAAGGTCTCAACCTGATATTGAGCAACCTTCTGTTGCACAAGCTGAATCTCTTCCTCAGTAACTTGCTTATTATACTTATGATATATAGCGAATGTTCCAAACACATCTTTGTCTCTAAAGAAAGGAACCGACCAACCGGTTTGAAAGCCCCAGCCCATTACATAATCACGTAAAGGCTCCCAAAGATAACTAGTTTCTATATCAGTTACAACCACCTTTTGTTGATATACCGCATTTCCGCATGAACCGCAGTTTTCATTAAAAGCATTACTATAGTTGATGTCATGAAAAAAATTAAAAAAATCCGCCGGAATGCTCGGTGCCGCACCATGATATATTTTGTTTTCATTATAATTATAAAATAGCACCGTCACAAAACTATCTGGGATTAGGCTTTCTAAGTCTAAACATAATTTTCCTAGCATCATTTTTGTTTCAATTACAAGATACTCTTCTTCAGTTATCACATTATTTAAAAGTGCAGAAAGATGTACACGAATATTATTTTCCTTTTTAGCTAAACGAGGATTTATTTTCTTTAATAAATCTTTTACTTTCTTATTTGTGGCGTACTCCTTCATATAAACCACAACATCTGTTCTTTGCATCAAAGGCCTCCGGATAAAATTGTTTACTATCAGTATCGACAGACAATGCTTTGCACAAACAATTACAGATGATATCTTCGTATTTTCCTTTAAAATACCTTATAAAACAAAAAGTTAAATTTTTGTTCGCGGATAGCGTATTAAAAAAGTCAATTTGCGCATGATATGATTGTGCAAGAAATTCAGAAACATTCCCCAATACCCCACCGTTAGGGTAACTGTATTTCTTCCACACCAAGGAGGTCCTCCCTTCTTAATGTTTTTTGTTTACGTTTTTTGTTTTACAACTGTCATGGTTTTCGCAAAAGTCTTACACCACTAATACAGCGGTGTAAGGCTTTTTGCTTTAACACCGGCCACAGACCACCAATTCAAGGATCTTTCCTTCACTTTGTAGAAACACAATTCCCCCCCCTCCCATACTAAAATGATACTATTAAATTTTTTCCATCTCAGTAAAGGATATACTCTACTTAATGTATAGAAACCATTCAATTTAATAAACTAAGTGCTGCTTGGTTATCGGTATACTTTCAAATGTTCAGGATAAACTATTAAAAAATTTGGAAAAGGAATGTTGAGCCTTTGACTAACAATACATCACCAAACCTAACATCATCCGAAATGGGCAAACTATGGGCCATTTATATCGGAAACACAATGTCAACATGTATCCTTAGTTATTATTTAAGATGTGTCGAAGACCAGGACATAAAAAAAGTTCTTGAGAATGCTCTGCAGCTAAGTGAGAAATTTGTAAAATCAATAAAAGAGATGTTTATCAAAGAAGGTTTTCCAATTCCAGCTGGTTTTAGTGAACATGATGTAAACTTAAATGCTCCAAAACTTTTTTCAGATGAATTTTATCTTCATTATTTGAAGTATCTTGGAAAAGCTGGTATGAGTATTTATTCTGTTGCGGTTCCATTGGTAACTAGAGAAGATGTAAAGAAATTCTTTGTAGATGTTGTTCAAGCTACAGTACAGCTCTTAAATGATGTAAATGAGACTTTAGACCAAAAAGGTTATTTAATGAAATCTCCGCCTATACCTATACCCGAAAAAGTAAAGTTTGTCCAAAAACAAAGTTATTTAAATGGATTTTTTGGAAATGTTAGACCACTGCATGGTCTCGAAATTGCGCATCTTCATGACAATATTGAAAATGATTCAACAAGCAAAGCGTTGCTAATTGCTTTCAGTCAGACGGCTAAAGATGAAAAAGTAAAACAGTACTTTATTAGAGGAAAGGAACTTACCCATAAGCATGTAGAAATATGCTCACAGCATCTTCATAAAGAAAATTTACCTTCACATCCATTGCTTGATCATTTAGTAAGTACTTCGACAGAAGCACCTTTTTCAGATAAATTAATGCTATATCATAAGATAGATATGTTTTCGATGAAAATAAGATCTTATGCGAATGGTATGTCCTTAAATGGGCGCCGTGATATTAGTGCTATGTATATTCGTTTCTTAACAGATGTTGGTCTCTATCTCGAAGATGGAATGAATATAGGTATTGATCATGGCTGGATGGAGCAGCCTCCAGAAGCCGCCGATAGAGATCGTCTTACTTCAAAGTAAATATCTCACAAAGCAAGCCACTTTACCTCCTAAAGATGGATTAATGGAGGTGAGTGGCTTTTTTTATGCAAAAAATCCATAATACCCCAAAATTAAATAGGTATATACTACTATTAATCCTAAATTATTATTGTTAAAATAATACTATAGTAGGTAATTTTACTTACTATCGCAAAAAGGGGGACATGGTTATGTCAATAAAAAAAGGGATAAAACTAAATTTTGCGATAGGCTTACTAGTAGTGTTTATTACCTGCAGCACGACGATTATAAATTGGTATTTATCGGTTCAAGCGCTAAAAAGTAATTTAACTGAAAATCATCTTGAAAGTAACTATCGTTACGCAAAGAAAGTATCATTAAGTACTAGTGATTTACTTTATGATATGCAACAAAACCTTAGCACTTTAGCGCGAATAATTTGGGAACGGGAATTTAGTCAGTCTGATTTGGATGATTGGAAGTCTGCCAATAGCAGCTATTTTAATTCGATATTTACAACTGATACTAATGGTGTCGTTCAATTAATGAGTCCTCAGGCAGTGCCTAATAATCCAGGTGGGGTAAGACCTGGTACGAAAATCACCTCGGATTTAATGAAACAGGCTCTTAAAAATAAGAAATCTTTTATATCAGATCCATATTTAGCACAAACAGGAAACTTAGTTGTACTTATTTCTTTCCCTATATTTGATACGAGTGGCAACTATAAAGGTGTTGTAGATGGAACGATCTATCTTGAAAGCAATAATTCACTTAAAAGAATTCTTGAGAATCACGACTTTTTAGATGAATCCTCTGTTTTTGTAGTTGATCGATTAGGGCGGATCATTTACCATCCGGATTCTAGTCGAATTAATGAGTCGATTGCTTACCACCCACTTGTAAAAAGCGTAATGCAGGGTGAAAACGGTGCAGCACAAATTATCAATAGTAGAGGGCATGAATATTTCTCTGGATATGCATATGTAGAGCAAACAGGCTGGGGCATTATTGCCCAAACGCCAACTTCAGTGATAGAAACTCCTCTTCGCAGCCTAACACACAATATCATTGCTCAGTCGCTTCCATTATTATTGTTAATTTTGATACTTGCTTGGTTATTTACAAATAATCTTTCTAAGCCGATTAATACGTTAGCACGATTTTCAGAAGAAGCCATATTATCTAAAAAAGAAGCTCAGTCGATTCATCGCCTAGAATTAAAATCGTATATATATGAGGTTCGACAACTATGTCACCATATACAAAGGCACTTTCAGCTATTAACCAATCAAATTCATCAAGATGGTCTTACAGGATTATCTAACCGTAGAGCCTTTGATTTAGAAATAAAAAAGTGGGCCCTTAATCAACAACCATTTTCTTTAATTATGCTTGATATAGATCACTTTAAAAATGTCAATGATCAATATGGCCACCTAGTCGGTGATGATGTATTAAGATTTCTTGCAAATAAAATGGTAGAAGTAACGAGGGAAGAAGACTTATGTTACCGATATGGCGGTGAAGAGTTTGCAATTCTCCTAAAAACTAATGATGTTAAAGATGCTTTCATTTTAGCAGAACGATTGCGAACAACCATTGCTCAAACACCAAGCCCGTCTGGGCAATATATCACTGTTTCATTAGGAATTTCATGTTATCAAGTACAAGATGAGTCACCACAATCTGTCATTAGTAGAGCGGATTCCGCACTCTATCTATCTAAGAATGGCGGAAGGAATAAAACTACCATATATGAATAAACAACAAACAACCTGTATCGGATTGTATAACTAAGTCCAGTACAGGTTGTTTATTTAATTAATCTGGTTTCAGCGTTAATTACTTAGTACAAAGTTTTCCGAGAACAACGTCTCTTTTTCTAGCTGCAATTGTTGTAGGCGTTCAATTTCAGCTCTTCTTTGTTCCTCAAAGAGTTTCAATCGTTCCGCACGAAGGTCATTTTCACGAATCGCTGCTGTTATAATTGGTGTTAAAACATATGCGTCCTTTAAAGCACAATTAATTCCAATTGCAGCAGTAGGGGTCATTGTATGTGCGGCATCCCCTATTAGTACTAATCCATCTTTAACCCATGTCTCAGAAAGCGAGCTATGAACTTTAAGTAAGACAAAATCTTCCCAAGTATGAAGATGCTGCAAAACGATCTTTCTCAAATGCGGACAGAGCTCTAACAATGGTGTTAGAAATTCTAATAATGCAGTCTTTCGTAGTGATGGAAAGGATCCTTCCTCAATATTCCATCCTATTTGAATATATCCGCCTGTTTGGGTAAATAAAGCAAGCTGATGACCATTAACAAGCAACATTCTCGTAGTCGGCTCCCAATTTGATGGGGCTGGTATTTTTGCCCATAATACATCATATCCATGACTTTTTTGTACCACAGGGATTTCTGCAAGCTTTCTAACAGTGGAATATCGACCATCTGCACCCACTATTATGGAGCAGGTTATGACAAATTCCTCTCCATCCTTTTTCGCTTTAATACCTGTATAGCGCCCTTCCACATCTTGGATCAAATTTATCACAGCTGCGTTAAAGATATGTTGGTAATTGTTATACCGCTCTGATTCTTCAATTAAAACATTTAGAAGGTGAGGCTGTGGAACATGGATGCCTACATGATCATCGGGAAAAGTTGGTTTGATCGTTTTTACAATCTCATTTCCAACAAAGTATTCAAGCTTTTCCATTTTAAGAAGGCCATGTTCCTCAACCTTTTCGTACAAGCCATGTTCTTTTAGTAGGTCCTCTGTTTCCGAATTAATATGTTCGCCTCTAAATTCTCGATCATTTCTAGACGCACGTTCAATAATAATTGTAGATATTCCGTTCTTAGCTAGTAAATAACCAAGAAAAGCCCCAGCTGGCCCACCTCCAACAATACATACATTCGTTTTATATTTCATTATCCATACCTTCTTTTTCAACTAGGTGCTATTATACTTTGCATTTTCAAACAGTCTAGATTTTCTGGTCTAATTCTTACGCCTTAGTCTACTGGACAAGTTCCTTCATCCTCAAGGTGACCAGATTTGTTTATTTTCGTTTGTAAATACTTTTGGTTATATTCGGAAACATCACCCCATAGTGGCTGTCTTCCAGATAATTCTAATCCTGCACTTTTTAATGCACTTAATTTTTTAGGATTATTTGTCATAAGTGTAACAGGTTTTGAACGCAATGCCTTTAGAACTAACATTGCATCATCATAATTTCTAGCATCATCTACAAATCCAAGACCTTGATTTGCTTCAACGGTATCATAGCCGTTTTCCTGAAGAACATATGCCATCGCTTTACTAAATAGCCCAATTCCTCTTCCTTCATGGTTAGCCAAATAAAATAAAGCACCTGTACCGTGTTCAGTAATCATCTTCATTGACTGTTTTAATTGATAACCACAGTCACATCGCTTACTACCAAATATATCTCCAGTATGGCAGATTGAATGCATTCTGATAATTGCATCCTCAGCATATTCAAAATCTCCATACACTAAGACGCTTGATTGTTGGTATTCCGCTAAGTTAACTGATGATAATTTTTCAATAATCTTTTCAAAATCCTCTGTCACTTCGTTACAGTTTAGCCAGCAATACCATTTAAAAACAACCGTTTCGTCAAACAAATTAACGGGAAGACGAATTGGACCAACTAAGTAAATTGCACCTTTCCCTGTTTTAATTAATTGTATTTTATCCTCTAGAACAGAGAGAACTTTAGAATCTAATTTCGTCTGATACATAGCGCACTCCTTTTTTTTATTAGTTTTTACTATACGTTCAATTACATGCGACGATAAAGCTTTGTAATATTTTACTTATATAACAATTGCTCGTGCTTTCTTTATTAATATTTATCAGAATAATTGTAATCCACAGTATGTTTCCCTATATGAATAATTGTATTATAAATGTTAACAAGTTCATAGTAGTTTGTTCAAGAAAAAAGTATTACATTATACTAAAAAAAGTGAAAGGCATTGTTACCCTTCACTTTGGTATTTCTATTTATTTTACATCATATCCTTGATCATCGATTGTTTCTTTAATTTTATCAAGAGAAACCTTTGATTCGTCATATGATACTGTTACTGTTTTAGCTCCTAAGTCAACCTTTGCTACAACGCCAATTTCCTTTAAAGATGACTCAACTGCATTTACACAATGTCCACAAGACATGCCTTCTACTGTTAATGTTTCAGTTTTCATGATAACCTCTCCAATCTTTTTATTAAAATTTTATATATAAAAGGTCAAAGGAGGATACTCCCCCATCCTATTATATTTTAGCTTTTTGTAATCGTAATGCATTTAATACAACCGATACAGAGCTTAATGCCATAGCTGCACCCGCAACCCATGGTGCCAATAAACCAATTGCTGCAACTGGAATTCCCAAGGAATTATACGCAAGGGCCCAAAATAAATTTTGCTTAATATTTTTCATTGTTTTTCGACTCATTAAAATAGCATCAGGAATGCTTTCTAAGTCGCCGCGCATCAATGTAACATCAGCTGCTTCCATTGCAACATCTGTACCTGTTCCAATTGCCATTCCAATATCTGCAGTTGCTAATGCAGGTGCATCATTAATTCCATCGCCGACCATCGCCACTTTTTTACCCGCTTGTTGAAGTTTTTTCACTTCTTCAGCTTTACCTTCAGGAAGAATTTCTGCCCGGACATGTTCGATTCCAACTTGACTCGCAATCGCTTTGGCCGTGCGCTCGTTATCACCAGTAATCATAATAACCTCAATGCCCGTATCTTTCAGACGAGCAACGGCCGCTTTAGATGTCTCTTTAATCGTATCTGCTACTGCAACCATACCTGCATATGCGCCATCAATGGCAACTAACATGGCTGTTTTTCCATTGGATTCTAGTTGATTCATTTTTTCATCAATAGTTCCAATATGAATGTCTTGTTGAGCCATTAAGCGTCGTGTCCCAATATACAATTCTTTACCATCAACAACTGCACGGATACCATAACCGGGTATAGTCTCAAATTGATATGTTCTACTTAACTGGATGCCTTTTTCTTTTATACCCGCTACAATGGCTTCAGCAAGTGGATGTTCTGAGTTGTTTTCAGCACTACCAACTAGTGTTAAAAACTCCATTTCATCAAAATTGTCAATAATAACATCTGTTAATTCTGGTTTTCCCTTTGTAACAGTCCCTGTTTTGTCAAGGATGATCGCATCGATTTTGTGTGTTCCTTCTAGGTGTTCTCCTCCTTTAAAAAGGATCCCTAATTCAGCAGCACGACCAGATCCAGCCATTATAGAAGTTGGCGTAGCTAAACCAAGCGCACAAGGACAGGCGATGACTAATACTGCGATTAGTTTCTCCAAAGAATTAGCAAAGTCACCTGGGGTTACCCACAAGAACCAAACTAGAAATACGATTACTGCAATCCCAACAACAATTGGTACAAATACCCCTGAAATTTTGTCCGCCACCCGTTGAATCGGTGCCTTTGAGCCTTGCGCATCCTCAACCACTTTAATGATTTGCGCAAGCGCTGTTTCCTTGCCAATTTTAGTTGCTTTAACTTTCAATAATCCATTTTTATTAATGGTTGCCCCAAACACGCTATCACCTATTGTTTTATCTACAGGAATGCTTTCACCGGTCAGCATCGATTCATCGATTGTAGATTCACCTTCAATGACTTCACCATCAACTGGAATTTTTTCGCCTGGTTTAACGATTACAATATCACTTACTATCACTTCTTCAATTGCAATTGTCATTTCTTGACCATCTCGAATAACTGTGGCTGTTTTGGCCTGAAGACCCATTAATGTTTTAATGGCTTCAGACGTGCGGCCTTTTGCAAGTACCTCGAACAGCTTACCAAGTAAAATTAGCGTAATCAAAACTGCACTAGTTTCGTAGTATAACTCAACCATATGGTGTTCATTACCTATCGCCACCAGCGTTTGATACAAGCTATAGAAATAAGCTGCAGATGTTCCCAATGCAACAAGTACATCCATATTGGCACTTCCATTTTTAAGTGCTTTATATGCACCTACATAAAACTGTTTTCCTATATAAAATTGTACTGGAGTGGCTAATGCAAATTGAAACCACGGATCCATAAATATATCAGGAACCCAGATGAATGATGTAAACGTAAAGTGTGTAACCATCGCCCATAATAGTGGGAGTGATAATACAGCTGATAGAATAAACTTCTTCTTTTGCTTACTGATCTCTTTAGTACGGTGATCTGAGTCATTATTTGTATCGTCAGTCTTTATAGCTGCATCATATCCAAGTGCCCTAACCTTTTTTATTATGTCCTCAACAGAAACTTCTCCTGAAGCGTATTCAACATGTGCTGTTTCAAGTGCTAAAATCACAGTTGCATTTGACACACCGCTTAATTTATTTAAACCCTTTTCAATGCGAGCCGAACAGGCTGCACATGTCATCCCCGTAATGATGAAATCAGTTGATTCCTTTACCGTTCCATACCCTAGCTTTTCGATCTTTTCTTCCATTGCAGCAATATTCGTTAGCTCTGGATCAAAGGTTACCGTTGCTCTTTCTAATGCAAAGTTTACGTTTGCCTCTTGAATGCCTTCCATTTTACTAAGTCCTTTTTCAACGCGGTTAGCACAAGCTGCACATGTCATCCCAGTTATTTGAATCGTTGATTGCTTAGCTTGAGACATGAATGTTCACCTCAATTTAGTTTTTCTATTTACCATGATTTTCAATAGACTTTACAAATTACTATACCCACCTATCCTATAATAGATATTAAAAAAGTTGAGCATATTTTTTTAACCTATATATGCCCTATTATATGATGATTTATTTTTTCATCAATTTTGTAATAGTAGTTAATAATTCATCTATAACTTCATCTTCACCAGCCTGAATGCGCTCAATTACACAGCTTTTCATATGGCCTTCAAGTAGCATTTTCCCTACACCATTAAGTGCTGATTGAACGGCAGCTATTTGATTTAAAACATCATCACAATAAACATCCTTTTCAATCATGCCTTTAATACCGCGAATTTGACCTTCAATACGATTAAGACGAGTAACTAAGTTCTTTTTTGTTTTATCTGAATGATGACTATGTCTTTCGTTACAGCACGTTTCATTTTCACACTCGACATTTGTTTCATTGAAAGGGTCCAAATTAATCATCTCCTTTTTCATATTTTGATAATAGCATACCCTACTACCCTATATCAAGCCCGTTTTTGTGATAATTCTTAAAGCTGCAAAAAAACCAGCTCAACTCGCAAATAAAACTTTATAACATGCAAATATATTTACAAAATCTGAAAATAAAATTGAAATAGTTCAGATTCATTATAATTAAAAAAGTACCTGAGTTCCATAGCGTATAAAATTGACGCTACAGTACTCAGGTACTTAAATTCTTCATTCAATAACTTTAACTAGTATAATTCAAAGCAATTTGACATAGCAATTCTGTTGCAATTGGCAATGATTTTTCTTCAAAATCAAACTTAGGGTGATGATGAGGAAAAATCGATTTATCCATTGGCGCCGCACCTACAAAGCAAAAAGAGCCTGGCACTTTCTCTAAATAATACGCGAAGTCCTCGCCAGCCATATTAGGTGGCATGATGTACGTATTTTCTTCACCAAATACAGATTTAGCAGCTTCCATAAATGTTAGCGCCTCATTCTTGTGATTAATTAGCGGTGGATAGCCGCGCTCATAGCGGACATCAACATCAGCACCATTTAAGTCAGTGATTGAGTGTGCCAATTTTTCAAGATCTATTTGTAGCTGATCCCGAACTTGAGGCGCAAAACTTCTTGCTGTTCCTTCAATCACAGCTTTATCAGCAATTACATTAAATGCAGTCCCTGAATGTAACTTCCCGAACGTTAGGACACCAGATTCTATAGGATCTATTTTACGGCTTACAATTTGTTGCGCAAGCGTTACGAGCTGTGATGCAATGACAAGTGAATCAACCGTTTTATGTGGCAGTCCACCATGTCCACCTTTTCCGTTAATTTCAATTGTGAATTTATCTGATGCAGCCATCATTGGACCCAATGTAGTATGAAACGTACCTGTTGGCAGCTCAGACCATAGATGAAGTCCATAAATTACATCAACTCCTGCTAATGCCCCAGCTTCTATCATTCCTTTTGCTCCACCTGGAGTCAATTCTTCTCCTGGTTGGAATATAAAGCGAATTTTCCCTTTTATTTTATCTTTACGTTTCGATAAAATCTCGACCGCCCCCATGAGTGCAGCCATATGACCGTCATGTCCACAGGCATGCATCACACCGTTATGTTTAGATGCAAACGGAAGATTCGTTTGTTCAACGATTGGTAAGGCATCCATATCAGCTCTTAAAGCAACTGTTGGGCCAGGAAAATTCCCCTCTAAATCTGCTATGATACCGTAGCCAAATACATTTTCAGTCACTTTTAAGCCACGTTCTTTTAAAAAAGCTGCTATCAATTTAGAAGTATGCTTTTCTTCAAAGGATAACTCCGGATATTGATGGAACTCTCTTCTCCACTTAATTAGTTGTTCAGTTATTTGTTCACATGCTTCTTTTAACATGCCAATCTCCATCTCCTATGTGTATATAATCTCTATTTAGCAGATTGGTAGATGATTTCTCCGTCTACAAAAGTTACTAATGCTTGGCCATTTTTCATAATTGGATCATTGTCCCAAATTACGATATCTGCATCCTTGCCCACTTCAATTGAACCAATGCGATTTTGCAATCCTAAGTTTGTAGCAGGATTAATTGTTAGGCTTCTCCATGCTATTTCTTCACTTAGACCTGCTTTTACTGCTTTATTAGCCGAAGTAAGTAAATCTTGAATTGGGATAACTGGATGATCGGTTATCATCGCAAAATCAATTCCCTCTTCTGCCATGACACGATATGTTTCCCAGCTGCTATCTTTTAGCTCTACTTTACTTTTACTTGACAGTGTAGGCCCAACTGATACAAGAACACCGGCATCTGCGAGGTATTTTGCAACTTTACGACCGTCAGTCGCGTGTTCAATGCTTAAATTAAGATCAAACTCTTTCGCAATACGAACTGCTGTCATAATATCATCTGCACGATGTGCATGGGCACGTACTGGAATTTCCTTTTTTAATGCAAGCGCTAATGCTTCCATTCGCAAATCAAAGTCACACTTACCATTTTCTCGTTTTTCAATATATGTTCTTGCTTTTGAAAATTGCTCACGTAATAATGCAGCAACACCCATTCTTGTTTGCGGCGCTCTGCCATTTTTTCCATGGAATTTCTTTGGATTTTCACCAAGGGCAATCTTTAAGCCAGATGGATTACGAATAATTAATTCTTCAACGGTGCGATTTGGTTTAACTTTTATACATGCCATTAAACCACCGATTACATTTGCGCTTCCTGGCATCACTTGCACAGAGGTAATTCCAGCTTGGACGGCATCATGAAATCCGCGATCGTATGGATTAATTCCATCGATGGCTCTCATATGTGGGGTAACAGATTCGGAAGACTCATTATAATCGTCCCCTTCCCAGCCAATCCCTTCTTCATCAATGCCAAGGTGTGTATGGGCATCAATGATACCTGGTGTCACAAGCCGACCACCTCCATCGATTACCTTATACGAGTCAAGAGGTTCTTGACACTCTTTTTGCTTTCCAACGAAAGCTATTTTGCCGTCTTTTATTAGAACGATTCCATTTTCAATAACAGAACCTGAAATTGTAAGTATTTTTGCATTCGTAATTGCGTACATATAATCCATTCCTTGTTATTTATTTTCAGTCGAACCTTCTAAGTATTCATAGACCTGACATGCAAGCTGTATATTAAACCAATCATCATGATTATCAAACGAGACTGCTAATATCTCTTGGATTCTATTTATACGATAATAGAGTGTGTTATAATGAATATTTAATTCTGCCGTTAGTTTATTGATTTCTTTATCAAACTTTACATACATAATCAATGTTTCTAAAAGCGTACTTTTTTTACGCTGATCATAGTTTATTAATGGTCCTAGTATATCCATTAAAAAGAAACGCAGCTCCTCACGGTCGTGCTGGAGAAAGAATCGATATACCCCCATTTCTGCATAACTAAGAACACCTCTATCCCGCGTGCTATCTAAAACCTTTAAACATTGTTCTGCATCCGTATATGATTTTTTGAAGTTTAATAATCCTTTATGAACACGCCCTATCCCGATTTGTACTTTTTCAGGCAACTTTTCTAATTTAGGCAACAAGTCTTTAATGATTTTTCTAGCATCGCTTTTTGGCTTTTTGGCAGAGAATGATACAATGCCAACAACCATCGAACCACGTTGAAACACTAACCCTGGTAAGCTATGCTCTGTTAATATATTTTCTAAGTGGTCAACCCATCTTTGCCGTTCCATTCCAACGATATAGGGTGTGTGACTGGCTCCACGTCCCCCTGATTTTCGTTGACATAGTATGACCGTATAATAATCATCAGGCTTAAGCCCTAAATTTTTGGCTTGCTCATATAACTGAACATTCGTGTGCCCTGAAAGAACTTCTTCAAAAAACTCACCCTTAATCCGCTCTTGCACTTCACGGATGGCTTCTTGTTTAGTCCACTCTAAAGCTAAAACAGTTGCGCCATATTCAAACAAAACACTATTACTGCCTAGTAATTCTTCACTGTCAGTCCAAATTAATAAAAAACCTAATATTGTTTCAGCACCTACAATCGGAAACACGATAAGCATTTCTTTTTCCGTTAAATCTATCTTTTGCCACTTTTTTGTGCTTAACAATTTTTTGATAGCAGGATGTTTAAAAAAATTGGTTGGGGGACGTCGCCGTTTCTGTTCAACTTGATCTGAAACATAAAGCGGTTTTAATAAGCTATCATAAATGGCAAAAGGAACTTCAACCATAGCATCTAACGTTTTAACGATCGCTTCAATCCCCTCACCTTGTGCTGCAATATTCGTCAGACGGTTATGAAGGTCAGTTGTACGTTGTAGTTGTTCATGCTCATGTCGTAAAGCTACATGTGTTAACTGTAGTTCTTCACGGTATTTACGTTCTTTTTGAAAAAGTTCAGACTGCATAATTGCAACTGCCACATGATCAGCAAGCGCTTCTAGAATCTGCAGATCTTCGTTCGTAAATTTCGCTTGTTTAGTAAAGCTATCTATAGTTAAAACCCCGATAACTTCTTCTTTAAAGATTAGCGGGGCGGACATCATGCTATTTGGGAATTCACCCAGCATTGTAGAATTAATATAATGGCTAAAGTTTTGGCTAGACATATTGGCCATCTCATCAGAAATTTTCTTTTTATCGTTGATCATGATTGATTTTCTACTACTAAATACTTTACCAGTGACACCTTCACCTGGTACAAGCCGGGTTCTCTTATAGCTTTCTTCTTTAAAGCCCACTGCAGATTTGACAAGCAGCTTATTAATTTTTTTGTCATATAAAAATAGAAATCCCGTATCAGCGTTAGGGATTGTTTTGACAGCAGATTCTATGATTATTTTTAAAATATCTTCATTTTGTAAGGATGAGGCAATCGTATGTGCAACATCCATTAGCAAATGCAGTGATTTTTCACGCTGAATATTTTTTTCTAATTCAACCAAAGTATTTATCCATGGATACCATTCATTTAGGTAATGAAAAGTCTCATAGCGATTTATTTTTGTTTTACCGTGCAAAGCAATAACAAAATCATGAACTTTGAAGAGATGGGAGTTTTCTAATTGAAGTTCTTTTTTGTCTTTCTGAAAAAAATGAACAACGTCCTGATATATATCAGGACAGCCGTTCCATTCAGAGATACATGAAATTGTTTCATCCTCATTTAACCATATCGATATCCCATCTTGATTAAATTTTGTTGCTATAGAAGCTAGTGCTGTTTCTTTCATTCATACACCTCTGAAGAAAACCTAATTTTACGTTGGTGTTACGTTTTACATTCGAATGAATTATAATTTATTGCCTTCTTTTACAGCGTCTACCCACTCATGATAACGATCAATTAAAATATGTTTATTCTTCTCATAGATTCTTCTTAATTCTCCAATAGGATTATCATGATCATCCACGCGAAAATCCACATAGGGAAAACCGTCTATTGCCTCAACTTTTATAACAGCCGATTGCTTTCCGCGCTTATCACCACCGGCTGCTTGTCCTGCTTCCAATGCGGCTAAAAGTCGATTTTCTAACAATCCTTCTGTAAATTCAAACGTTTCTAACATTGCTTCCAATACAGCAGGACTTGTTAGAAGATTGCCTTGTACAGAGCAATTTCTCCCGATAATATGACCTTTGTATTCATCATTTTCGATTCCAGTGTATGCGGCTGTATTTCCATAATAATCAAGGACTGCAATTTGCCTTAACTCCCTACCCGGATCATTCAGCATGAGTCTATTTAACGTTTCATTAGCAGTTTTCCCTGACTTTAGCAATTGTAATCCTTTCTTTCCTAACATTGGATTTACCCAACCTTGAGTTACGATAATTCCAACATCCGCTTCTATATGCGGCGAATGCGCACCTACTCCCGGAAAACAGGTTGCAACTGCTGCACCTAAGTGGCCTGTATCTGGACAACGGGCGATAATTGAAAAAGTGTTTAATTTCATCAATACATCCCCCTCCTTATACTTCATGACATGCGACAAAATGACCTGGTTGCACTTCACGGAAAGCTGGTACTTCTTGTTTACACTTTTCTGTTGCAATTGGACAACGTGTGTGGAAACGACAGCCAGATGGCGGATTAACCGGACTAGGAATTTCACCTTTTAATGGAATTCGTTCACTTTTTCGCGTTGGATCTGGAACAGGAATAGCCGATAACAAAGCTTTTGTATACGGATGAAGTGGATTATCATACAGTTCATCGCTTTCAGCTAACTCGACCATTTGACCAAGATACATAACCCCAACACGATCACTTATATATTGAACAACGCTTAAGTCATGAGCAATGAATAGATACGTAAATCCGTATTTTTCTTGCAGATCAACCATTAAGTTAATAATTTGAGCTTGAATGGACACGTCAAGTGCAGCAACTGGCTCATCTGCAACGATAAATTTTGGATTTAAAGCTAATGCACGCGCAATTCCGATCCGCTGACGTTGCCCTCCAGAAAACTCATGTGGAAAGCGCTCCATATAGCTTTCAGGTATTCCAACTGCATTTAACAGCTCTTTAATTTTTTCAAGTCGATTTTCTTTATATAAACCATGCGTCTTCATTGGCTCCTCAATAAGCTCTTTAACCGTCATACGAGGATTTAATGATGCATATGGATCTTGGAAAACCATTTGAAAGTCTTTACGAGAATTTTTCAATTCTGCTTTAGATAAAGACATTAAGTCTTTACCATCAAAGTATACCTTTCCTTCTGATGCATCTAATAAGCGCAGCAATAAACGACCAGTTGTAGATTTACCACAACCCGACTCACCAACAATCCCTAACGTTTCCCCTTCATATATGGAAAAGTTTAAGCCATCAACCGCTTGAACAACTGCTTTATTACGAGAAAGAAAGCCGTTAGAAAGTGTAAAGTGCTTTTTTAAGTTTTCGATTCGTACTAATTCTTTTGTACTCATACAACTTCCTCCACTTCTTCTTCTTCAAGCCAGCATGCTACATGATGATTTTTAAAGCTGCTTTCAATTAGTTCAGGTTGCTTTTCGCGACATTTACTCATAACAAACGGACAACGATCTGCAAAGCGACACCCTTGAGGTAAGTTATGAAGGTTTGGCGGTTGTCCTTCAATCGGCGTTAATCTTTCTCTTGAACCCGGTTTTGGTAAAGAAGCAAGCAAACCTTTTGTATATGGGTGCTGTGGATTTGCAAATAACTCTTCAACAGATGCTTTCTCTACAATTTTTCCAGCATACATAACCGCAACAGTATCACAAAGCTCAGCAACAACACCTAAATCGTGGGTAATCATAACGATAGCTGCGTTCGTTTCATCGCGTAAGTCGCGGATTAAATCTAATACTTGTGCTTGAATCGTTACATCAAGAGCTGTTGTTGGTTCATCACATATTAACAAATCAGGATTACCAGCCAGTGACATTGCAATGACACCACGTTGGCGCATCCCACCACTAAATTGATGAGGATATTGCGTTGCACGTGATTCCGGTGATGGAATACCAACCTTCTTAATCATTTCAATTGCTCGTTTCCAAGCGGATTTTTTATCAGCTTTGTCATGGATTCTTGGAACTTCAGCAATTTGCGCCCCAACTGTGTAAACAGGGTTCAATGATGTCATAGGATCCTGAAAAATCATTGATATATTTTTACCGCGCAGCTCTCGCATTTCAGATTCGGACTTGTCTAGTAAATTATCACCTTTATATAGAACTTCACCGCTAATGATTTCGCTTTTCTTCTGTCCAATTAACCGCATGATAGATTGTGATGTTACACTTTTCCCACAACCTGACTCGCCCACTATTGCAAGAATTTCACCTTTTTTCACATCAAAATCAACACCATCAACTGCTTTAACTAAACCGTTTCTCGTATTAAAATAGGTTTTTAAATTTTTTACCTCAAGTACTTTTTGTTCCATTAGATTAACCTCCTTTCAAATCATGCTTAAGCTGATTCATTCTTTAATCTTGGATCAAGTGCATCACGAACTCCGTCTCCTAACACATTAAAACTGAAAACAGCTAACGTAATCGCAATTCCTGGGAATACCGCTGACCACCAAGCCATTTCCATCCAATCCTTCGCCTCACTTAACATAATTCCCCATGAAGGTGTATCAGGTGAAACGCCTAATCCTAAGAAACTTAGCGCTGCTTCAGAAAGAATCGCAAACGCAAAAGATAAAGTTACCTGGACAATAATAGGAGCTAGTGTATTTGGAAGGATATGACGTAACATGATTTTTATATTACTAACGCCCATTGACCGAGCTGCTTCTATATATAAGGAATCTTTAATTTGAAGAACCGAGCCCCTGGCAATCCGTGCAAATGTTGGTGTATACACGATACCAATTGCTATCATTAAGTTTGTTAAGCTAGGTCCTAAAATCGCCATGATTACTAATGCTAGTAAGATATCAGGAAAAGCAAACATTACATCAGTGATTCTTGAGAGTAATCCATCCACCCATCTTCCGTAATAGGCAGCAACGATACCAATAATCACACCGCAAATTAATGAAATCCCAACAGAAATTAAACCTACTTTTAATGAAATTTGAGTTCCATAAATAATTCTACTAAATATATCCCTTCCAAATTGATCCGTGCCAAACAGATGCTCACCGGAAGGTGCGCTTAACATTTGACCAGGATTCATCTCATAAGGATCATATGGTGAAACAAACGGAGCAGTTAGCGACAAAACGATAAATGTCATAATGACAATAAAGCCGAATAAAGCTAGCTTATTTTTTCGAAATCGAAACCATACCTCGCCCACTTTATACATCTCCTTTCAACTTAGGTACCGTAGTTGGACCATATACCAATAATTTTTAACTATGCTAATAGATTCTTAGATTAATAGCGAATTTTCGGATCTAAGAGTCCATAAATAATATCAACGAGTAGATTTATAACAACAAAAGCCCCAGCAATAAATAAAATTGTACCTTGTAGCAATGCATAATCACGGTTAGTGATAGCTTGTAGTGCTAATTGGCCAATCCCTGGCAGGGAATAGATTTGTTCTATAACAACCGATCCACCTAAAAGGTAACCTGTCTGAATACCCAATACAGTTACGACAGGAATTAAAGCATTTTTTAGTGCATGTTTCCAAATAAGCGCACCCTTTGAAACACCTTTAGCTCTTGCCATTTTGATATACTCCTGGCCAATAACTTCTAGCATTGATGATCTCGTCATTCTCATCGCAACAGCAGCAACAGTAGTTCCCATTGCAATACTTGGTAACACCATTGTTTTTAAGTTTTCAATCAGGCCTTCTGATAGAGGTACAAATCCCCCAGAAGGAACCCAGCCTAATCCTAAAGAAAATAATAAAATCATCAATGTTCCAAACCAAAAGTTAGGAACTGAGATCCCAAGGATACCAATAAAACTTGATGAATAGTCAATTCCACTACCTCTACGAACAGCAGCTAAAATGCCTAGTGGAATTGCCAATACGACGGCAAAAAGAACACTTAAGACCGTTAACTCTAATGTTACCGGTAATCTTTGAATGATTGCAGTTAGCACCGGTTGATTCGTAAAGTTTGAGTAACCAAAATCACCTGTTATTACATTACCAATCCAAATTCCATACTGAACGATGACTGGTTGATCTAATCCAAGCTGTGCACGTAAAATAGCCGCTTGCTCTTCGTTATAGTTAGAACCAAGCATAGCAGTTACTGTATCACCTGGTACGACTCGAACTAAGAAGAAAGCAAGTATGGAAATTCCGAAAAGCACCGGAATTGAAACTAGGATTCTTTTTAACACATACATTACCATTCTAGTAGTCCCCCCATTCAATGAAGTTTATAATAAGAAATAAAAGGATAAAATTTAGGATAAAATTGGAGAATTGTAATTGAAATGAAACGAAACTAGCTGTTGAGCTAGTTTCGTTATGTTATTATTGTTGTTTCCATGTATCTTCAAGTGAAATTGTAGATACTGTTGGATTTACATCAAATCCTTGTACTGATTCAACCATTGCTGATGTTTGTGGGTTAGCATATAAGAATACCATTGGTGCATCTTCAGCAATAATTGTTTGAGCTTTTTTATAAATTTCAGCTCGTTCGTTTTGATCCATTGTTGTACGGCCTTGATCTAATAACGCATCAAGCTCTTTATTTGAATAGCCTTGTTGATTATAAAGCTTGTCAGTGTAGAAAATGTTGTATAAGAACTCATCTGGATCTACAAATCCTACCCAACCAACTACAGCCATTTCAAAATCTTTCTTTCCTAACGCTTCGAAAAATACACTTTTTTCTTGTGATAATAATTCAACGTTAATTCCTACTTCTTCTAATTGCTGTTTAATTACTTGTCCTGCTTGAACTTGTGGTTTGTTTGGACTAGTTTTCAATGTTAGACTTAATCCATTTTCGTAACCAGCTTCTTTAAGAAGTGCCTTAGCCTTTTCTAAATCACGATTCGGATAAACAGCTTCTTCATTATGCGCCCAATGTCCCGGTGGGATCGGACCATTTGTTAATACCGAAGCTTGTCCAAATTTAATTACATTATTTAACGCTTCGCGATCAATTGCCCATGCAATTGCTTGACGAACTTTCTTATCTGCCAATGGACCTTCAGTTACATTTAAACCAAGGTATTCCCAATATGTTCCTGTCACTGATTCAACCTTTAATCCCTCTTCTTTACCTAAAAGCGCTACATCTTTAGGTGATACTTGAAGGACGATATCAATTTCCTTATTTCTTAAAGCAGTTGTTCTAGATGTTTCATCTGGAATAGAGCGCCATACCACTTTATCAAGATACGGCTTACCTTCCTTAAAGTAATTTTCATTTTTCTCAAGTGTTAATGCTTGGTCCTTTTTCCATTCAACTAGCTTAAATGGTCCACTACCAGCATCAGCATTATCAAGACTTCCACCGTTTTCTTCAACAACCGTTTGATTTACGATAGCATTAACGGGATAAGCTAAAAACGTTAACAACGGTGCAACAGGCTCTGATAAATTAAACACCACTGTATTAGGTGCTGGTGTCTCAATAGACTCAATTGATGCAAATTGTGCTGCACGAACTTCTTTATCAATAATTCGTTCAATTGAATACTTTACATCTTCAGACGTTAACTCATCTCCATTGTGGAACAGCACGCCTTCATGTAAATTGAATGTGTAAACTTTCCCATCTTCAGAAATAGTGTAATCCTTTACAAGATCACCTTCTAGTTCACCATATGTTCCATTTTTATAACGAAATAATGTATTGTACATATTTTCAATATAACGCATTGACGCAGCATCTGTTACCACGTGTGGATCTAGACTTTGCCCATCTGATAAATCTGCTAGTGTTAATGTACCGCCATATTGTGGTTCACCACTAGGTGCGCTTTCATTTGCATTAGTTTTTGTCTCTTCATTGGCATTTTCAGTTGAATTAGTGCCACAAGCTCCCAATATTAATACAAAAGCAAGAGACGTCAGCATTAATAGTTTCTTCAAAATGTTTCCCCCTTTTGTCAATTTTTGTCAGAATCTTATAGTAATTGTACTTTTATTATAGTTTGAACATATTATGACAAACTATGTGGAGATTCACAGACTTTTTATTCACAAATTGTGAGGAATCACAAAATATTTATTGTAGAATAAATGGGTCAAAGTTCCCCTTCTGTTCTGAGGAAAGTGAGGAATAACATGATAATGAGGGAGATTGGCTTTGTTGTTTCTTTTCAACAACTAGATCTGAATACTGACAGTTTGATTGGATTGTAGGTTTTCACGATTTACTTTGCAAGCAAAGTTTGTGGTTATATACATAAAGAGAAATATGATTTGAAAATTTATATTATTTTTCCTCTTTAGTGTAATATTATGAATGAAAGTTCCGTAATGTATCATAGTGGAAATTCCTATTATATATTTTTCATTGAAATCACGATTCGTATATTTTTTCTTCAACTATCTCTTGGATAGGATCCTGAAATTATACTTCTAAATGATGTATCTAAAAGGTGCAATAATCGGTGTATTACAATTTAATGCAGCGGTAATTAGCACTTTTTTTATTACATTAAATTATCTCGTAATATATCATTTTTAATATTTCCATTCATTTGTATTTTTGCTACAATTTATAAGTTATTAATAGGTAAATTTTAATGACTCTAATGAAGATACACTAGGAGGTAAAAGCGATTATGTTTGACCAATTGTACAACATATTGTTTGTTCTGATCCAATTGGTAGTTGGGATTATCGGTATATACCAAATCGTCTTAGGCTTTGCTGGCCTATATAAAAAGAAAGAAATGAATCCTCCTTCACCTAGCAAATCTTTCGCTGTTGTAGTTGCGGCACATAATGAGGAATCGGTGATAGAGCCTTTGTTGAAAAATTTAAAACAGCTGGACTATCCTGCGCATCTTTACGACATTTTTGTTATTTGTGATAACTGTACTGATAAAACGGCCGACATTGTGAGAAAGCACGGACTTAATCCAATGGAGCGTACAGACCTCGTAAATAAAGGGAAGGGGCATGCAATTGAGTGGATGCTTACGAATCTATGGAAAAAAGAACGTTCCTATGATGCAGTTATTATTTTTGACGCAGATAATCTAGTAAGTCTCAATTATCTAGCTGAAATGAATCGTAAATTACTCCAAGGCCATAAAATCATACAAGGATTCCTAGAAACTAAAAATCCTTATGATTCATGGGTATCGATTTCATATGCGATTGGTTATTGGTATATCAATCGTGCCTGGCAGTTGGCGCGCTATAATCTTGGCATGGCAAATATCTTGGGTGGTACCGGCATGTGCTTTGACGCCAAATTATTAAAAGAAATGGGGTGGAATTCCCACTCCTTAACTGAGGATGTAGAATTCACAGCCCGAAGTATTATTAATGGCATATACCCTACATGGGCTAATGAAGCCATTATATATGATGAAAAGCCAGTTACCTTAATGAGTTCCTATCATCAACGAATACGATGGATGCGCGGTCATATCGATTGTGCCAATCGATATATGTGGCCGCTAATCAAAGTGGCTTTTAAAAAAAGAAGTTTAAAAATATTCGATGCAGCCCTATATATGTTCCAGCCATTCCGACTTTTAATGGTTGTCTCCATATCGTTGTTGCTTTCGTTACATCTCGCAACATCGGTGTTCGAGCAGCTTGGTGTTTATCAGATTGTTCCTTTCTGGGTCTTCTGGGCTTACCATATAATCGTCTATCTTCAAATCCCTCTAATAATGGCACTAGAGAAGAAGAAGTGGAAGGCTTTTTTAGGCTTGCTCATATTTCCTATTTTCCAATTAACTTGGTTCCCGATTACATTAATAGCACTTCTAACTACAAGAAATAAATCTTGGAACCACACAATTCATACCCGCTCAATACAGATTGAAGACGTTACACGACCGTAATTAATACTTTGGGGGAATCATGCTTTGAAATCTGCAAATTCACTTTATACGATCCTGAACAAACATAAATTATTTAATAATCTAACAGATGATGAGTTAGCCATACTATCTTCAATAGCTGAGATAATAGAATATAATGAACAAACTGATTTTATTAAAGAGGGAGAGTTGGATAAGAGCGTTTATTTAATAGAAGAGGGTAGTGCCGACGTTCTAAAAATCAGCGAAGAAACCGGAGAAATTTACTCACTCGGTGTATTGCAAGCAGGAGATTGCGCTGGTGAAATGGCATTGATCGCAGGGTCCACCGGTCGAACTGCAACTGTTAGAGCTCGTGAAAAATCATTGATCGTTAAAATTGACTTTGATCAACTGATTGAGAGAAAGGAAAACGAATCCCTTTATATTAAGCTGTTAAGTAATATCTCAAAGGATCTTTCGAATAAATTAAATTCAACAAATCAACTCACTATTAATACGCTAAAAAAGGAACTGGAAACGAGTAAAGCACGAATCGCTATGGGGATGTTTACTGTCTACATACTTTTTATCCTTAGCATTTATACATTATCTTTTCGTTTTCTCGTTGATTTAGTTATTAAGTGGGGATCTGCTTGGATCTCTGTTACTATTCTTGCCATTTTTGCATCTGTAATGTTTATTCTTATTCTTAGAAGTGGTTATCCACTACGCACTTTTGGTCTAACCCTTGCAAACTGGAAAAAGGTACTACTAGAATCCTTTATTTTAACAATTCCACTTCTAATCGGTATCGCCATCGCCAAATGGATCATATTGCAACATCATCCTAACATCAATGATTCAGTTTTTCGGATTGTGTCAATGGTGAAAGAAGGAGGTATTGATTCGAGAATCCTGATCTATGGATCTGCTTATGCTTTGTTTTGTCCAATCCAGGAATTTATAACCCGCAGTGGCATACAATCTGCTCTGCAGAATTTCCTGCCCCCGTCTAAAAAACGGGTTTGGATCGCGATTATTTTATCTAATCTTCTTTTTTCAATGGCACATGCCCATGTTAACTTAACTTTCGCATTATTAACTTTTATCCCTGGATTGTTTTGGGGCTGGATGTATGCACGGCAACAATCTCTATTAGGCGCAGCCTTTTCCCACGTATTAGTTGGCGTGTGGATTTTCTTTATTATAGGTATCGATAAAATTTGGAATGCTTTATTTTAATAATGACAAAGGCGGCCTTCATCATTGGATGAAGGCTTTTGTTTACTTTTTAATACTCTTCATTCCGCAGTTGAAGAGATTTTGCAATAATTTTGACCTACGTAAAACCCTTCATTCCGCTGATGAAGAGGTTTCAACTCCATTTTGTACCGTGGAAAACCCTTCATTCGCGCGATGAAGAGGTAATTTTCCCAATTTGTACTGCGGAAAACCCTTCATAGCAGCGATGAAGAGGTTTCTCCTCCATTTTGGACTGCAGAAAACCCTTCATTCCGCTGATGAAGAGGTTTCAACTCCATTTTGGACTACAGAAAACCCTTCATCGCAGCGATGAAGAGGTTTCTCCTCCATTTTATACTGTGGAAAACCCTTCATTCCGCTGATGAAGAGATTTCTCCTCCATTTTATACTGTGGAAAACCCTTCATTCCGCTGATGAAGAGGTTTCTCCTCCATTTTGGACTGTGGAAAACCCTTCATTCCGCTGATGAAGAGGTTTCAACTCCATTTTGTACCGTGGAAAACCCTTCATTCCTGCGATAAAGAGCTTTCGCCTTCCATTTCAACTCCTAATTATCCTTCATTCCCACAATGAAGAATTACAATCTCATAAAAATACCTAACTCAAGCAGAAACGCCTGATCACGATACTATCGGGATCAGGCGTTTTATATTTTTAAAATGATTAGATAATACGAGTTGTAACGATACCCTCGATTTGATTGATTTTTTCTTCTAAACCAGGAATTACATCGCCGTTTACTTTGTTATCAATATCAATTAATGTATATGCGTAATCTCCACGGCTTCTATTTACCATGTCTGCGATGTTCAAGTTATAGTTTGATAATGCAGAGGTAATTTGACCAACCATGTTCGGTACATTTTTGTGGAACGCAGCCACTCGACGTTTTCCAGTATACTCTAAAAATGCATTCGGGAAATTCACTGAGTTTTTAATGTTTCCTGTTTCTAAAAATTCCTTTACTTGGCGTGAAGCCATAATTGCACAGTTTTCTTCAGATTCTACTGTAGATGCACCAAGATGTGGAATTGGAACTGCATTCTTCATTTTTAATACATTTTCATTTGGGAAATCAGTTATATACTTACCCACTTTACCACTTTCAAGTGCAGCTGCCATATCTTCTTCATTTACAAGGCCTCCACGAGAGAAGTTTAGGATATGAACGCCATCCTTCATGATGCTGAATGAATCTTTATTAAACATACCTTTTGTATCATCCGTTAATGGTACATGTACAGTAATATAATCAGAGTTAGCAAATAATTGTTCAAGTGTCATTGCGCGTTGTACATTACGTGATAAATTCCAAGCTGTATCAACTGAAATGAACGGGTCAAAACCGATTACATCCATATCTAGATCAAGTGCATCATTTGCTACAAGGGCACCAATCGCACCTAAGCCAATAACACCTAATGTTTTACCTTTAATTTCTTTACCAACGAATTGTTTCTTACCTGCTTCTACAAGCTTAGGAATTTCTTCGCCTTGTCCTTCTAAACTCTTTGTCCAAGCAATACCAGCAAAAACGTTACGAGATGAAGCCATTAATGACGTTAATACAATTTCTTTTACAGCGTTAGCATTAGCACCAGGAGTATTAAAAACAACAATTCCTTGTTCTGTGCATTTTTCAACGGGAATATTATTAACACCAGCTCCTGCACGTGCGATTGCTTTTAAATTACTGCCAAGTTCCATTGAGTGCATGTTAAAGCTACGAACAACTATTGCATCAGGATTTTCACTGTCGTTATCAATAGCAAAGTTACCTTTACTGAAAACATTTAGCCCACTTTCAGCAATATTATTTAAGGTTTTAATTGTTTTAACATTATCTACAGCTACTGTGCTCATTATAATTTCTCCTCTTTCCTATTTTTGATGGTGTTCATATCTAAAAAAATAATAACTTCAAGCAAGAGAACATCGAACATTTTTATATTAGTTTACTATAAAAATGGAGTCTATAGTAGATTTCCTATAGCAACCTCTGCTCGGAAACATAAAAAGGCAAGGGGATCTTCCCTTACCTATGCCCAGGCGAACGGCTTCGAAACTATGTGCTCCCTCACGGTTCCCCGTTTTTTCGCCAGTTACACATAGCCTTTTTCTTTGCTTTTATTTTAACAAGGTTTTCGACAAGATTCAACCTTCATTTTAAGATTATTCATATAATTTATCTAAATAGAGTTTTACTAGTAAAATTTTTTCTAGACTATCACGTTCCACTTTCCTCTTAACCTTGTTTATCGTTTACCTCCCTTTACTGAAAGGCTCTTTTCAACGCATCCGTATATTGGTCAACAGCTCGTTGACTTACTTCTGCATCAGGCACCATACATTCAAATGCATGAAAACAACCGGGATAGAGATGGAACTCGGTAGGGACACCCGCTTGACTTAATTTTTTTACAAAATCCAGTGTATCATCGCGGAATAAGTCCAATGTACCAATGCAAGTATAGGTTGGTGGCAAGCCTGATAAATCTTCGGCAGAACTAGGTACCGCATATTGGGTAACTTGTTCCCCAGTTAGGTCACCAAGATAAAATTTCCAAGCTCTTTCATTTAATTCCCGGTTCCAAATCCTTTTATCAGTAATTTCAAAGCTTGATGGTGTATTATGTAAGTTATTTATCATGGGGTATAGCGGCATCTGGAAGATAATTGGATACTGATTACGTTCTCTATTTAGTAATGAAAGTGCCAGGGTAAGTCCTCCACCTGCACTAGCGCCAGCAACAGCTATCCTCGTAACATCAACACTTAATTCTTTAGCATTACTAAACAACCATTCTAACGCAGCATAACAATCTTCTAATGCAGCCGGATATGGATGCTCCGGTGCTAAGCGATAATCAACAGATACGACTAAACAATTTGCTTTTTCCACAAACTGCTGACAAAGGTTATCATCCATTTCAGGTGCGCCATATATATAACCACCACCGTGAATCCAGAGTAATCCTGGCGTTCCATCTTTTTTAATAGCCGGCTCATAAATTTTAATTCGGATACTAGTTTCAGCCTTTTCCACGTTAATATAACGTTCTTTAATTAATACCTTTGAATTAGATACAGCTTTTTGCTTTTCATATTGCATGGAAAGAAATCTTCTTCTTTCTACAATATCTTCATCTGCTGTTCTAGTTTTAGGCAACTTTAAAAAGAACTCTTTTAATTCGGGATTTATTTTTTTCTCCATATGTCAAATAAGCCTCCATATTTATTAGCTGACCTTAGTATGACTTATTTTAATTCATTTTTAAACTTTTTTGTAAAATGGATACTTCAAATTAACTGTAGGCTAATATTTAAATTTATAGAAGGATTATCGGGAGTAACTGTCTAATTTAAAATATGGTAGGAATCCCCATAAAAACTCCCTGCCGAGAAGGAGATGGAGCTATCGTGGCGAAAGAGGCACGAATTGGTAAATCAGATTTGATTGTAAATCCTATTGGACTTGGAACCAATGCTGTTGGAGGGCATAATCTTTATCCAAACCTAGATGAAGAAGTAGGTAAAGATTTAGTACGTACCGCTTTAGATCATGGTATTAACTTATTGGATACCGCTTATATGTACGGTCCTAAACGCTCAGAAGAATTAATCGGTGAAGTGCTAAAAGAAAGAGGAAATCGTTCAGAAGCTGTCATTGCAACAAAAGGGGCTCACAAATTCGTTGGTAATGAGGTTTTGATAGATAACTCACCTGCTTTTTTAAAGCAAGCAGTTGAGGATAGCTTAAAAAGACTTCAAACTGATTATATTGACTTATTTTATATTCACTTTCCAGACAAAGATACGCCAAAAGCAGAGGCTGTTGGTGCTTTAAAAGAACTTAAGGATGAAGGAAAAATCCGAGCTATTGGTGTCTCAAACTTTTCCCTTGAACAATTGAAAGATGCAAACAAAGATGGCTATGTTGATGTTTTTCAAGGAAATTATAACTTACTAGAAAGAGACGCGGAAAAAGAATTACTTCCATATACAGCGGCAAATGGTATTTCATTTATTCCTTATTTCCCGCTTGCATCTGGACTGCTAGCTGGTAAATATAACAAAGACACGACATTCAATGATTCACGTGCAAAAAAGCCACACTTTCAAGGTGAAACATTTTTACGGAACCTTGAAAAAGTGGAACAATTGCGTAAAATTGCAAATGAAAATAACATTGACATAGCAAATATTGTACTTGCTTGGTATTTAACGCGCGATGAAATTGATATTTTAATACCAGGAGCTAAACGCGCTGATCAAGTACTCGCAAATTTAAAAACATTAAATGTCCAACTGACAGCTGAACAAGTTACAGAAATTGATCTTATTTTTAGTTAATTCGTTAATTGCCTGCCAGCACATCGCTCGAGCACACTGCTCTCTGGCAGGCATTAAAATAAACCTATTCGATTAGGCTATAATCACTTTAATATGTCGTCGCTGAATAAAACTTAAACGTACAACAAAGCCGATTGCAGCACTAGTTAGGCCAATTGTTATCCCAACCCAATATCCAAATGCACCCAACTCCGTGTATGTCGATAACATATACCCAACTGGCAATCCAATACCCCAATATGAAACAAGGGCTGTAATAAAAGGAATAGTTACATCTTTATAACCTCGTAACACGCCCTGAAGAGAGGCCTGTGTAGCATCGGAAAGCTGATAAATAATTGCAAATATAATAAACTTCATTGTCATTTCCACTACTTCATGATTATCAGTGTACAAATAAGCAATATGTTCCCTATAAAAATAAAGAAAAACCGATGATATGGCCAAAACTAGAATAGCAGAAGACACACCTAATAGGCTGTATTGTTTTGCATCCTCGTAATTTTTAGCTCCTACCTCATATCCAACTAAAATAGTCAATGCCATTGAAATACTTAGTGGCACCATAAAGATTAGCGAGGTAAAATTTAAAGCTGCTTGGTGGGCTGCAACGGTAACTGTATCAAACATAGAACCGATTAACAAAGTAACAGCTGAAAAGATACTGGCCTCAAAAAAAATGGAAAGACCCATTGGAACACCAATCGCAAGCTGTTCTTTCCACGCTTGCATGCTCGGTTTACACCAATGAACAAATAACTTATATGATTGCACTCCTTTTATATTAAAGGTCATCCAAATGCTTATCAATAATAACAACCAGTAAGTGATTGCTGTCGCATAACCGGCTCCAATACCTCCAAGCTCAGGTAAACCGAATTTTCCAAAGATAAGACCATAATTCAACACAATGTTGATCGGTACTGCCACAATCGTAATGACCATTGTTATTCGTGTCTTGCCTTGAGCATCAAAGAAGTATCTTAGAACATTAGCTGCAAACAATGGAATAATTCCAAAAGATAAGCCAATTAAATAGTGTTTAGCAATATGATGAACTGCAGGTTCAAGTTCCATAAACGTTAATATTGGCTCCAAACTAATTGCACCAATACCTATAACTAAACAAGCGATCAGCACCGAAAGGTATAAACCTTGCGTCACTGTTTGGGAAATTTTGTCTCGCTGTCCTTCGCCGATATACTGTGCAACAATTGGGGTCACTGCCAGTAAAATGCCGTTAATCCCTGTGAAAACAGGAAACCATAGACTAGAGCCAATGGCAACTCCTGCCAAATCGTCAGTCCCTGCTCGCCCGGACATCATCGTATCAAATAAATTCATTGCATAAAGTCCCATTTGAGTTACCAAAATTGGCCACAATATTATAAAGAATAAGCCTGTCTTTTTCTTAAATGTTTTGGCGTGGTGCATATATTTCCTCCGAGTTTTCTATTATGTGAGTATGCGTCTATTTTATTATGATATAAGGAAGGATGTTGTAGTAAAGTTTAAGTTATTTATTCGCAAGAAAATATAATACCACAAAAAGGTGACTTTCTAATAGTTAAACGTAAATAGAGGTATAAAAAAAGACCTTGTAATTATTTTTTAACAATTACAAGGTCTCTACACTTTTATTTTTTTCATACTCTTATACCCTTTCATCTGACTCTTTTGAATTACAAACGTTTAGCTGTGCACGTTGAAAATGATTAAATTGCTTAAATAATGAAGTAAGATACTTTTTTAATTCAAAACGATTATCTTTAACGAAATCCTCCAAGTGAACCTTCTTGTTGCTCATTGTCTCCCTCCTTATTAATAATTTTTATATAACTGTTCTAAATTTATATTATTTAATACTTTTCAGATGAAAGGGCTTACAAACCCTTTCGTTGATTTCATTTTACTATAAAATGGGAATTAAGTGGTACCTTTTTATAATAATTCTTAAACAATTTTTTAACCTCTTTTTACAATAGTATGAAATTGATACAGATTTGGGAAATGAAATTTATTTTAGGTTAGCAAATTTAGGCAAATAATATCGATATATCTGTTAATACTAACAATACCTAAATATATATAACTGAGAGGATATTTTTATGGATGATAAGACAAAAGTTCGTTTAACAGCTGCGGAAATGTCTAGTCTATGGTCGCAATATATAAATGATACATTAGCAGTATGTATGAATACATACTTTCTAGAACAAGTTGAAGACGAAGAGATACGCCCAATAATTGAATTTACTTTAAAAACTGCGAAAGACAATTTATCTATAATGGAAGAGATTTTTAATAAAGATGAATTCCCAACGCCGATTGGCTTTACAGATCAAGACATAGATCCAAAAGCACCGAGATTATTTTCTGATAGCTTTATGTTAATGTATTTACGACATATGTCCATACTTGCTTTGGGAGCAAATACCGCAGCATTAGGAACTGTTACACGACCAGATGTTGTTTCATTTCATAAACGTGTTTTAAATGCAGCAGTTGACCTACAGGATAAAACACGTGAGTTAATGTTAAAGCAAGGTACTTATATGAGACCGCCATTTATAACAATTCCCGATAAAGTAGACTTTGTAGAAAAACAGCATTTTTTAGTTGGCTTTTTTGGTAAGAAGAGGGCTGTTACATCTGTAGAAATCACGCATTTGTTTTTAAATGTTCAAGCAAATGCTATCGGAAAAGCAATTATAACAGGGTTTGCACAAGTGGCCCGTGATGAGGAAGTTAAAGAATATTTAATGCGCGGGAAAAAACTTTCTCAAAAGTATGTTGACTTATTTTCAGACCTACTATTTAAAGAGGACCTACCTGCGCCAATGAGCTGGGATTCAGCCATAACCGATACAACAACGCAAATTTTTTCAGATAAATTGATTATGTTTCACATTTCAGCGATGATTGCCGCTGGAATTGGAAACTTTGGAATGGCCTTGGCCGCAAGCCCTCGAAGAGATTTAGGTTTAAAATATGCATCTTTAATACCAGAAATATCTCTATATGCGGAAGATGGTGCAAACATCATGATTAAGCACGGCTGGTTGGAGGAGCCACCACAAGCAGACGATAGAGATAATTTAATAAAAGAAACGCATTGAAATTTAAGGAGACGCCTGTTTTGTTTATTACAGGTGTCTCCTCTTCTAATATTACTTATTATGCATCAGCTCTTAAGAGATGTAATTTTGTCCATAAATTCTCGCGCTACATTTTGAACTGAGCTATAATCACCCTCTGTAACACCTTTCGTTAGCGCACTACCGATTCCTACGGCAAAAGCTCCATTCTCTATCCACTTTGAAAGATTGTCCAAACTTACACCTCCAGATGGCATTAATTGAACATGCGGAATAGGTCCTTTAACGTCTTTAATAAAGCCAGGTCCTAGAAGGCTACCAGGGAACAATTTCACAACATCTACACCGTACTTTAAGGCCTCCATAATATCTGTAACATCGCTGCATCCAGGTAAATATGGAATGGCATAGCGATTACACATCAGAGCAATAGCTTTGTCAAAGTGTGGACTTACAACGTAGCGAGCACCTTTCATGATTGCAATTCTTGCTGTTTCTTCATCTAAAACTGTTCCAGCACCGATAATCATCTCGCTGTTGCCAGAACGAGTTAGCTCAGCAATCGCATCTTCTGCACCAGGAGTAGAAAATGTGATTTCTAGTGAACGTATTCCACCTTTAAATGCTTCCTTAGATATCTCAACTGCATCCTCTTTATTTTTGCCGCGGATTACGGCAACTAAATAGCCTTTATGCATTTCATTAAGTATTTCGTATTTTTGTAACATACCTTTCACCTCATATGTATCAAAATAAAACTGCTTTTTCGATCAGAAAACGTCCTGCTAATACAATTATGTTTTATGATATTTAGGATGTATTGAACCTGCTAAAATATACTAGATCGCATATTTATTTTATCCCCTAAGCATACTAGTATACTAACATACAAGATTTTCTTGTACAAATAATTTTCTGTGCAAAATAAAAGATGCCTGCACGTTGTATGCAAACACCCGATAATATACAAATACTATTATTTTAATTCTCTTTTAGCATCCTCTTCTTTTTCTTCATGCAAATAATCTACATATTCATCTGATAATTCACCTAAATGAATCATCTCTTCACCTTCAAGAATCATTTCCTCTAACTCATACATCCATTTCGGTAGAGTGAAATCTATAAGTAGCTCTCCAGATTTACTATAGATGCTAATAAAAAGATTTTTTGGCAGCTTTTCCATCTTCAGAAGTTCTTTCAATGTGATCTCTTTATTATCCGTACTATATTTAACTTGAATCTCGTATAGCTCCTCCGATTCAGTCAATATTTGTACTAACTCATCTAATTCCTCATCACTTAGATCTGCGGTATTTGATATATCTGAAAATTGTTCAAGGCGATAATCAAGCATTTCCATTTGATCTAGTTGATTTTTGTTATTCTCTTCAACCTGCGTTAAATATTCGAAGAACCGCTCCGTTTCTTCCTCGGTTAGACCCATTTCAGCTAATTCATTTTCAATTTCAGCCATATATTCATCATGGTTCACATAAAAATCCACAGCCGCTTCTAAATCCTCAATGAATTTATATTCAGCTAATGAATCACCAAAATGATCTAATAGCTCTTTTAATTCAGACTCAGTCATATTATATCGGTTTAACATATCTTGTAAATTTTGAGCAGTAATAGGCGTTCCAAGTATCCATTTTAAGTCTTCAACTGACTCAAATTCCTCCAAAGGTATCTCATAAAAATCTAAATACTCAAGCAGTTCTTGTTTTGTCCAACCAATTTCTGCTAAGTATTGGTTTAGCTCCTGTTCAGGAGGAGCAGCAGTAGCTATAGAAACATTCGATAGGTATAAAGCAAGTAACAAAATAAGCCCAAACTTCAAGAACTTCATTCATTAACCTCCTTCTGTATTGTTTGTATTATATTATCAACAGTAATGTTCCCTATAAGCTGAATGGCAAGTAGTGAAAGTAACTACCTTAACAGGCACAAACTCCCTTCATTAGAAACGTTTGAGGTATGTGGGAGGTTTTTAAGAGCTAGTAGTAATATTTTTTGGCTTTATTCGTTTTTTTGTGACCGTTAGACTACTTTTTTGGCGTTTGCGGGCACGATTAGTGACTATTCGTTACCGCTTGTCTGCTTTTTTGGCGTTTGCGGGCACGATTAGTGACTATTCGTTACCGCTTGTCTGCTTTTTTGGCGTTTGCGGGCACGATTAGTGACTATTCGTTACCGCTTGTCTGCTTTTTTGGCGTTTTCGGGCACGATTTGATGCTATTCGTTTCCGCTAGCTTGCCTTTTCGACGTTTGCGGGCACGATTTGATGCTATTCAGTACTACTTGCTTGCCTTTTTGGCGTTTGCGGGCACGATTTGATGCTATTCGTTTCCGCTAACCTACTTTTTTTACGGTTTCGGGCACGATTAGACTCTATTCGTTACCGCTAACCTACTTTTTTGGCTTTTACGGGCACGATTAAACGCTATTCGGTACCACTAGCTTGCCTTTTTGGCGTTTTCGGGCACGATTAAACGCTATTTGTTACCGCTTGACTGTTTTTTTGGCGTTTCCGGGCACGATTTGATGCTATTCGTTTCCGCTAGCTTGCCTTTTCGACGTTTTCGGGCACGATTAGACGCTATTTGTTACCGCTTGACTGTTTTTTTGGCGTTTTCGGGCACGATTTGATGCTATTCGTTACCACTAGACAACCTTTTTGGCATTTGCGGGCACGATTAGTCGCTATTCGTTACCACTTGACTGCATTTTTTGCGTTTAGGGGCACAATTACTGTATCCCCTAACGTTTTTCCATGTTCGCAGGCATAATTTGATTCTATTCGTTACCGCTTGCTTACCTTTTCGACGTTTTCGGGCACGATTTGACGCTATTCGGTACCGCTAACCTACTTTTTTGGCATTTTCGGGCACGATTAGACTCTTTTCGGTACCGCTAACCTACTTTGTCGACGTTTGCGGGCACGATTAAACGCTATTCGGTACCGCTAGCTTGCCTTTTTGGCATTTGCGGGCACGATTTGACGCTATTCGGTACCACTAGACAACCTTTTTGACATTTGCGGGCACGATTAGTGACTATTCGTTACCACTTGCTGCATTTTTTGCGTTTAGGGGCACAATTACTGTATCCCCTAACGTTTTTCCATGTTCGCAGGCATAATTTGATTCTATTCGTTACCGCTTGCTTACCTTTTCGACGTTTGCGGGCACGATTAGTCGCTATTCGTTACCACTTGACTGCATTTTTTGCGTTTAGGGGCACAATTACTGTATCCCCTAACGTTTTTCCATGTTCGCAGGCATAATTTGATTCTATTCGTTACCGCTTGCTTACCTTTTCGACGTTTGCGGGCACGATTTGACGCTATTCGGTACCGCTAACCTACTTTTTTGGCATTTTCGGGCACGATTAGACTCTTTTCGGTACCGCTAACCTACTTTGTCGACGTTTGCGGGCACGATTAGATGCTATTCGTTACCACTAGACAACCTTTTTGGCATTTACGGGCACGATTAGGCCATTCTATATGGTTTTCCCATGTCCGCCGATCACGATAAATCTTTATCATTGCAGTATCTAATAGTTTACTTTTCTGACATCCTCTTAGAAAAACCCCACAAAAAAGCTGAACTTCACTAATGTGAAATCCAGCTCCTCCAAATAGCTAATTAAATTTGAGATTGCAGTTGACTTTGGATGTTAGAGTCGTTACGAATTGTTGCCTGTGCTGCAGCAAGTCGAGCCAATGGCACACGGTATGGTGAGCAACTTACATAATCTAATCCTGTATTGTAGCAGAACTCAATCGAGCTTTTCTCGCCTCCATGTTCGCCGCAAATACCTGTTTTTAACTTTGGATTTGTTTGACGGCCAAGCTTTACTCCTGTTTCAACAAGTTTACCTACACCTTCCTGATCCAGAACTACAAATGGATTTTCTGGCAATATCTTTTTCTCAATATATGCCTGCAGGAACTTGCCTTCCGCATCATCACGGCTAAATCCAAATGTTGTTTGTGTTAAGTCATTCGTACCAAATGAGAAGAAATCTGCTTCTTCAGCAATTTGATCGGCAGTTAAAGCAGCTCTCGGAATCTCTATCATCGTCCCGATTAAATAATCGAATTCCATGCCGGTTTCTTCTTGAACTTGAGCAGATGCATCAATAACAAGTTGACGCATTTGTTTCAATTCATTGACATGACCAACAAGTGGAATCATAATTTCCGGCTTAACTTCTAAACCTTTTTTAGATAACTCAGAAATCGCATAGAAAATAGCCTTTGCCTGCATTTCATATATTTCTGGGTGAATCATTCCTAGACGGCAACCGCGATGTCCTAACATTGGATTAAACTCATCTAACTGACGAACTTGCTTTAGTAGACGTTCTTTTTCTGTTAATTCTTCAGAATTTGGTGCAGTTAGTTGAAGTTTTGTGACTTCCACTAGCAACTCTTCCTTATCTGGTAAGAATTCATGTAGTGGTGGATCTAGTAATCTAATCGTAACTGGCAAGCCTTGCATCGCCTCAAATATACCTTCAAAATCACCCTGTTGCATCGGTAACAGCTTATCTAATGCAGATTTACGCTCTTCATATGTTTCAGCTAAAATCATACTTTGGACAATAGGAATTCGCTTAGCATCCATAAACATATGCTCTGTACGGCATAACCCAATACCACCGGCACCAAATTCAAATGCCTTTTGTGAATCTTCTGGATTGTCGGCATTTGCACGGACCCCAATTTTTCTAATTTCATCTGCCCATTGCAATAACAATTGGAATTCATCTGATAGCTGTGGATCAATCATCGGAATTTCACCAAGCATGATTTCACCAGTACCACCATCAATCGTAATAATGTCACCGTGCTGAACTACTGTATTTCCAACACTAAATTGCTTAGCTTTTAAATCAATTTTTAAAGTTTCACAGCCACAAATACATGCTTTTCCCATACCTCTTGCAACAACAGCTGCGTGGCTGGTCATCCCACCACGGCTTGTTACAACTGCTTGGGCAGCTACAATTCCGTGAATATCATCAGGCGTTGTTTCTGGGCGTACCAAAATAACCTTTTTACCTTCGTTTCCTAAAACTTCAGCCTCATCTGCATCAAATACAACTCGACCAGTTGCAGCCCCAGGTGATGCAGGTAGTCCTTTAGCGAGTTGCTTACGTTCAAATGTATCATCAATTCGGCGATGAAGCAGTTGGTTTAACTGGTCAGGATCAACGCGCAGGATTGCAGTGTTTTTATCAATGATGCCTTCTTGTACCATTTCTACTGCGATACGAATAGCTGCTTGGGCTGTTCTTTTACCTGTTCGTGTTTGTAAAATAAACAAGTTTCCGCGTTCAACCGTAAATTCAATATCCTGCATATCTTTATAATGCTGCTCAAGGCGCTGGCATGTATCTGTAAATTGCTTGAATACTTCAGGCATTTCTGCTTGTAGTGTATGGATTGGTTGTGGTGTACGAATCCCCGCCACCACATCTTCTCCTTGAGCATTAATTAAATATTCACCATAAAGAACAGACTCACCTGTCGATGGGTTACGAGTAAAAGCAACACCTGTTCCAGAATCATTACCCATGTTACCAAACACCATGCTTTGAATATTAACTGCTGTTCCAAGGTGATCTGGAATTTTATTCAAACGGCGATAAACGATGGCACGCTGATTATTCCATGAGTTAAAAACAGCATTAATAGATAGGAAAAGTTGTGCTTTTGGATCTTGCGGGAAGTCTTTTTTAGTACGCTTTTTGACGATATTCTTATAGCCTTTAATAACTTCCTTCCAGTCTTCAGCGGTTAATTCCGGGTCTGACGAATAGCCTTTTTCCTCACGGTATTCCTCTAAGAGCTGTTCGAAGAAATACGTATCCACCTCTAGCACTACATCAGAAAACATTTGGATGAATCTTCGGTATGAATCATATGCGAAGCGTGGATTATTCGTTAACTTAGCCATTCCCTCAACAGTTTCATCGTTCATTCCTAGATTAAGAACAGTATCCATCATCCCTGGCATTGAAAATACTGCACCTGATCGAACTGAAACAAGCAACGGATTCGCTGGGTCACCGAGACGTTTACCTGTTTTTTCTTGAAGAGTTGATAATGCTTGTAAAATTTGATCTTGAATTTCAACAGAAATCGTTTTTCCCGATTCATAATAAGCATTACATGCTTCAGTTGAAATCGTAAATCCAAATGGAACTGGCAAACCTATTTTTGTCATTTCAGCTAAATTTGCACCTTTTCCACCTAATAACTCCTTCATCTCACTGTTTCCTTCATTAAACAGGTATACAAACTTCTTCATCATCAAGAACCCCTCTCTTTTTTCAAGATATCTAATATATAGTCGGCTGTTTCTTCTACTGCCTTGTCGGATACATTGATGATCGGACAGCCAATCCGTTTCATGATTTTTTCAGCGTAATCTAATTCCTCAAGAATACGCTCAAAGCTGGCATAATTTGCTTCTGATGCTAAACCTAAATTCTTTAGACGTTCTTTTCGAATGACATTTAGCTTATCTGGGGAAATAATCAGCCCCACACACCTGTTTCTTGGGATTTTATATAATTCATCAGGTGGCGAAACTTCTGGTACCAATGGGACATTTGCCACTTTATAACGCTTATGTGCTAGATACATAGAAAGTGGAGTTTTAGATGTTCTGGATACACCAACTAACACAATGTCAGCTCGCAGAAGTCCGCGTGGATCTCTGCCATCATCATATTTTACTGCGAATTCAATCGCTTCTATTTTTCTAAAATACTCTTCATCCAGCTGTCTCATCATCTTTGGTTGATAATTTGGTACTTTGTTAAACGTTTTCATAAAAGCTTCTATTAGAGGGTTTAATAAATCAACTACTGTAATATTTTCTTCTTTTGCTCGTCTATCTAAGTATTCCTTTAGTTTAGGCACAACAATTGTATACGCAATAATCGATGGAGTTTGTTTAGCCATCAGTAATAAGTCTTCAATATCATCAAAGTCTTCTACGTAAGCATTTCGTTTCGTTTCAACATATCCAGTATTAAACTGGGTAGCAACTGCTTTTACAACAAGGTCAGCTGTTTCACCAACTGAATCGGACACCACATAAACTATTTCTCTTTCTTCCAACTCGCTCTCACTTCCAATCGTCAATTCTCACCCATCTCAACAAATGCACGTGAAATAGTCGTTTTTGTGACTCTGCCAATCACCTTATAGGCATGATCTTTTGGATCAATATCTTCAACTACTGGTAAAGAATCAATATGATACTCAATCATTCTTTTGGCTGCTTCAAACAGCGTGTCTTCAGGTCTAATCGTAATGATATTTGGCATTCTTGTCATAATCACACTAACAGGTAATTCTTGAAGATTCTGATTCCCCATAGATGCTCTAAGTAAGTCTTTTCTAGAAATAACTCCTGCAAGGTAACCTTTTTCGTCAACTGCATATAAAGTTCCAACATCCACCAAAAAAATCTGAACAATTGCATCGTAAACAGACGCAGATTTTTTTATGACGATTGGGTGTGCTTTATATTCACTGACTAGTTGCTTAGAAATCCAATCAGTCACCTGCTCAAATTCTGCGCCCTTATAATAATAACCAACTCGCGGCCTAGCTTCGAGATTTCCGACCATTGTTAAAATTGCTAAATCGGGACGAAGTGTAGCTCTTGTTAATGAAAGCTTTTCGGCGATGTCTTTACCAGGAATGGGGCCTTCTTTTTTCACAATTTGCAGTATTTCCTCTTGCCGTTTTGTTAGTTTAATAGTTTCCACCACCTCTACTAAAAGATCAATAATGTGTTATATTAATAGTCCTAATTTTTAAATATGTTATACTTATTAATATATAGTATATTATATTTAAATTCAATCCATTAAAATCCCATAATTTTAAAATTTTGTGACAATATTCAAATTTTTTAAAATTTCATTGTCCTTATATGCTAAAAGGGGTTAAATGAGGATACACTCAGTGTAAAAAAGGTGCCTGTCCATAGATGAAACATCTAACGAACTGGGCACCTGATAATATGCATATATTTTATTTCAACAATTGATTCACTTTGTTGATTACTTGCTTAATTTGAGATTCTGAGACATCATAATGTGTTGTAAATCGAACAGTAAAAGGTCCAAATGAAACGGCCAAAATATCATTGCTTTTTAACAGCTCTATAAATTGCTGTGATGATAAGCCCGTATTTTCAGTATTTACCAACACGATATTAGTTTCCACGACATTTTCTAGTCGTAATCCGTTAATTTGTTGTAGACCGTCAGAGAGGAGCTTAGCATTTTGATGATCCTCAGTTAAGCGATCGGTCATTGTTCGTAACGCTACAAGACCTGGAGCGGCAATTATTCCAACCTGCCTTAAACCACCCCCAAGACGTTTTCGCCACTTGCGAGCTTTTTTGATAAAAGTTTCAGAGCCAGCAATGATCGAGCCAACCGGAGCTCCTAATCCTTTAGATAGGCAAAATTGAACTGTATCTGTATAAGCTGCAAATTCCCTTACATTTATTCCAGTTGCTGCTGCCGCATTAAATAAACGAGCTCCATCTAAATGGATAGGAATATTCTGCTTTGACGCAACAGCATGTACTTCCTTCATGTTTGCTAACGGAACAACGGCACCGCCCGCACGATTATGCGTATTCTCAATGCAAATAAGTCCTGTTTCTGGAACATGGATATCACTACTATCACGAATCGCAGCTTCTATATCCCTAGGATCCATCGCACCACGTTCCCCTTTTATTGTCCGTGGCTGTACACCTGCAAAAGCAGAAATAGCTGCACCCTCATAATAAAAGATATGTGATTCTGCCTCTAAAATTATTTCTTGCCCTGATTGACAATGAGTTAGGACAGCAATTTGATTTCCTTGTGTTCCACTTGGTACAAACATAGCTGCCTCTTTACCAAGGATGGTCGCAGCTTCTTTTTCCAAAGTCAACACTGTAGGATCTTCATTATAAACATCATCACCCACTTCTGCTTCAAACGCAGCTTTTCTCATTTCTAGTGTCGGTTTTGTAACTGTATCACTTCTTAAGTCGATCATAGTATCCTCTCCGTTTAGCTAGATTTTAGTGTGTAAAAATTTCCGTCACTATGGCTATGGTTGGTAATTAAAATAGCTGTGCAGCAGGCAACAATACTTTTGTCGGAGTTCAAAACATGTACTTTGTTTCACTATATATTATTCTAGTATACTGTAAATCCCTAACAGATCGAATTATAGTAGTACTTTACAAGAATTGCAATATATATTCACTAAGATTGCTAGTATTAAAACAAAACTCGACAAGTGCCAGGCACTTGTCGAGTTTTAGGGTTTGTTAAAATCTATGATTACATACTTTTATGGAATATTTCTAATACCGTTCTTAAGTCCGCTGCTGGTATTTGACCTGGCGCGGATGCAGCTTTACCAGCACCAAAAGTGAAAGCAGAGCCAAACAGTTCGCCAGCCAATCGGCTAATAACGCCCGTACCACCCATTGACATTGTAATAATCGGTACATCAGGATACTTTAGTTTCATACTATTTGTTGCGTCCAATAACGTAAGGACATCAGCAACAGATGTTGGCATAACAGCTATTTTCGGAATATGGGCACCATATTCATGCATTTTGATTAAACGGCTTACAATTTCTTCTTTTGGAGGTGTTTTTGCAAAATCATGATTAGACATAATAACAAAAACACCATGCTCCTTTGCGGTTGCAACGAGTTTCGTTACTATTTCCTCAGTATTAAACAGCTCCACGTCCACTAAGTCAATGTTTTGTGTACTGATCGCCATTTCATTTAACTGTGTATAGTAAGCATGGCTGATTTCTTTGTTTCCACCTTCCTTGTGGGTTCTAAATGTAAAAAGAATCAGCGTCTTGGTCAAGATGTTTCTTATTTTTTTTAGAGTTATTTGAACTGCATCTAAATCCTCAACATGCTCATACGTATCTACACGCCATTCAACAACATCAGGATTTAAATCATTCACGATCTTAGCTTCCTCAAACAGATCCGATGCTGTTTTGCCTACTAGAGGAACGATGACCTTAGGGATACCTTTTCCAATTGTTAAATTTTTTATTGTTAATGTACTCATATACACCTTCATCCTTTTACTTTTAATAAAAATAACCGCAGCAATTTTTTACTTATGTAAATACATCCTTATGAATATACCGTTCCGATTGAGTTTGTATAAAACTACCCCACATTAATGTTTAGAAACCTTCCTTCAATCATGCAGCTCCCATGCTAATTTCAAAGAGTCTACAATATAGTCAGCGATTTCTTCAACCTCGAGATTGTCCATGCTAACCTTGGAATGGTGTAGTGAATATATTTCCTGCCTTTTATTAAAGAGCTCAAGTATATCATCTAAACTACGTCCCTGCAGCACTGGACGACTATCAATAATTAAACTAATTCTATCCTTCCATGATTCCCATGATAAATCTAAAAAGAAAACAATACAGTTTTGTAAACAAGCATGTCTTATTTCCTCTTGTAGAAATGCGCCGCCACCAACTGAAATAATGCCCAACTTTTTCTTAGATAACGATATAATCAGTTCTTTTTCCTTTTCTCTAAATGCTTTTTCGCCAATTTGCTTAAAAATTTCTGTAGTAGGCATGTTATATTCATTTTCAATCACTTCATCAATATCTATTAAATCACGATACAGTTTTTTAGCAACGACTTTACCGATCGTCGTTTTCCCAGCACCCATAAATCCTATAAATACAATACTCTTTTCTCTTAAAGAAACTTCGCGGTTAAACATTTGTGTCCCTCCCACTTCGGCTACATCATTTATTAATCAGCAACGAAGATTATATATAATTGTTACATTATTTCTGAAGTTAAAAGTTAATAAAGCGCAACAAAAGAGTTTACTATGTAGCCATGGCTAGAAAAAATCATCTAACTTTTTGTTCTATAGCTAAAAAATTATTTCTTAATACACTATTCTTTTCATTATATATCTCCTCGTTTACGTATTAAAGCAATAAATATATTTTATATAGGTATTAAATAATACGAATGATGCCCTTAAAAGTCAAAAATCCTACCAAACTAAATCTGGAATTTGTAACTGTAATCTGAAGAGCCTATTCCTTTTATTAGTACCAATAAATAGCAAATAGTCAACCCTATAAATAAACATTATATATGAATGAACAGAAGTCCTAAGGGCAAACTATTTTTGATAATTTAAACAAAGGAGTTAATGCAAAATGACTCAATCTAAACGACAAGCAGAACGCCAATGGACTAAGAGAAAACAAGCTCAAAATCCGCATGGCAAAGTAAAATCGTTTGAACAATTAGCCAATGAAACAGGCAATAACAACTCCAATCAATAAGTAAAAGGACCGAGGGTAATCGGTCCTTTTTATATTAAACTTCATTGTATTTAATTATGCTAGCGCTACTTTATTAATTCTGTAGCTTGAACCTACATGGTTTTCTGGTAATGCAGCTGTTTTACCAAATAACTTCTCACGATACGTACCTTCTTGGTAATCAGATTGCGTTAACCCTCTTTCTTGCAATATTGGAACAACTAATTCAATAAAGTCTTTCATAGTACCAGGCGCAAGAGCATAGGCAATATTAAAGCCATCAATACCTGTTACCTCAATCCAGCGCTCCATTTCATCTGCGATTTGCTCAGGTGTTCCAATTGAAACAGGACCAAAACCCCCAACACCTGTAGCAATTGCAAGCTCACGAACCGTCCATTTTTTATTTGGACTTGCCTTAGTATAGCCTTCAAGAATGGACTGCATAGCTTGCGTTTCAATATATTTTAGCTCTTGGTCAGGATCATATTGTGAGAAATCAATTCCAGTCCAGCCGCCTAATAATGAAAGAGCCCCTTCATAACTAATATATTGTGTTAACTCCTCATACTTTGCTTGAGCTTCTTCTTCTGTTTTACCGACAATTGGTGTAAATACTGAGAATATTTTAATATCTTCATGGCTGCGCCCTTCCTTATCGGCATCGTCCCTGATCTTCGATACACAGCCCGCCACAATTTCCGGCGTTAATCCTGCAATAAACATACACTCTGCATGCTTAGCTGCAAAAGCTCGGCCTTTTGTAGATGCACCAGCTTGGAATAATACTGGCGTTCTTTGCGGAGAAGGCTCACAAAGATGTCTGCCTTGAACATTAAAATATTTCCCTTTATGATCAATAGCATGAACCTTACTAGGATCAGTAAACACTCGCTTTTCCTTATCTCTTACCGCTGCTCCATCTTCCCAGCTGCCTTCCCACAGCTTATAACAAACCTCTAAATACTCATCCGCAATATTATAGCGCTCGTCATGAGCAATTTGATTTTCTAAGCCAAAAGCTTTCGCCGCACTGTTTAAATATGAGGTTACAATATTCCAAGATACACGACCTTTTGTAATATGATCTAATGTAGACATTCTCCGAGCAAGCTGATATGGATGATCATATGTTACCGCAGCAGTAACCCCAAAGCCTAAATGCTTGGTTGCATGCGACATTGCTGAAATAATTAACATAGGATCATTAACCGGAACTTGCACAGCGTTTTCAATTGCCGCATCTGGTTTACCCTCAAATACATCGTAAATTCCCACGACATCAGCTAAAAATAGTCCATCGATTTTACCCTTTTCCAATAACTGTGCTAATTCCACCCAGTATTCAATGTCATTGTAACGCTGCGATTCATCCTCAGGATGAGCCCACAAACCCGGAGATTGATGACCAACACAATTCATGTCAAATGCATTTAAATAAATACGTTTACCCATTTCATTTTCCTCCTCATTATTTCACATTTTTCAAATAGGAATAGTTGGTTATATAAAAATACAAGCTTTCTTCTTTGACGTTTCTTATCTAAAGCATTTCTGTCATGTATTGTGGAGAAATAAAAAAGCCCCTTCCCTCAAAAACGAGAGAAGAGACTTAGTATCCTAAAAATAAAAGTCCATTCTTCTCATCTTCGGAATTTACAACATTCCTCTGAAATTGGCACCGTGCAAATTGATTGTCGGTTGCCGAGGTTTCGTAGGGTCAGTCCCTCCACCTCTCTTGATAAGAAACAACATTGATTAAGTTTTATGATTATTAAATTACTATAAAAAATTACCAGTGTCAATTGTTTTTTTATAATTTTCATAAAATTCATTTTACTTCAAGAACTTCATTCATCGATAACGACGGTATTAGCAGATCCAATGCGTTTTTTACCCCGATAGGCTAGGCGCAGGAGCTGGACAAATACTCACATAATCTGCCTACCGCTTTAAAAAGTTCAGGATAACCATACCATTTCTAGATTTATAGCTTTATCATCCTGTACTTTCTTCTACAGTGTCCGTTTCCATACTGTATTTTTTTTCTTGTAGTAGTTTTTTTAAATGAGCTTTATTTTTTCTAGAAGAAAGAATATATAGCAAATCTCCTGCCTCAATAGTCGTGTTCCCTTTTGGTGTAATAAGCTGATTATTTCTAATGATTGCATTTACTAAGGAACCTTCTGGAAAAGGAATTTCTAACAATGTCTTGCCTACTATTGCATGGTCTTCCATCATTTCATACTCAAGCATTTCAGCATCGGCCTTACCAAGAGATACGAGCTCTAAAGAATGCATTGGTGTAGCTTTTTCTGGACCTGTTAAGCCAAGCCTTTTTGCTAAATAGGTAATGGTAGAACCGTGGATTAAACAGCTTGTTAATACAACGAAAAATACTACATTAAAAATTAGATTACTTCCTTCCACATTAGCTAAAAGCGGATAGGTTGCAAGTACAATCGGCACAGCTCCTTTTAAGCCGGCCCAAGATAGAAAGACTCGCTCTTTATTAGTATATTTCATCTTAATCGTTGATAAATAAACTGCAATTGGTCTAGCAATTACCATTAAAATAAACGACATCAATAAACCCTTTGTCAGAATATCAACAGTCAACAATTCAGATGGAAATACTAATAAGCCTAAGATCACGAACATTAATATTTGCATCATCCATCCTAAGCCTTCCGAAAACCGGAAGATAGATTGCCTAAAGGCGATTTCCTCTGCATTCCCAATAATTATGCCTGCAATATAAACAGCTAGAAGTCCACTGCCATTTAAGAAAGCTGTAAATCCATAGGTTAGAAGAGCAAACGCAGTGGCAAATACAGGGTAAAGTCCACTTGAATCTAGATTTATACGATTTAAGGAAAAAATGGCCAATCTACCAAAAAAGACACCTAACACTAGGCCGACAATCATCTGTACAAAAAACGTGCCAACCATACTTAAAATACTTGCACTTGGATTTGTAATTAATTCAATTGTTGCAACAGTCAAAAGCACTGCCATCGGGTCGTTTGAACCGGACTCCGCCTCTAAGGTAGCAGCAAGACGTGGCTTGATATTTTGGCCTTTTAAAACAGCAAATACAGCGGCGGCATCAGTAGAGCCCACGATTGCGCCGAAGAGGATTGATTCAAGCCAACCAATATCAAGAATGAATCTAGCGGCAACTGCAACAATTCCTGACGTCAATAGTACGCCAAATGTAGCTAAAGAAAGGGAGGGAACGATAACAGGGCGAACATTTTTCCAGGTGGTCTGCAAGCCGCCTTCAAACAAAATGATAACAAGTGCAGTAATACCAATCATCTGGGCAAGCTGCGCATTATCAAAATATATAATGCCAAGAACATCGCTTCCCATAATGATCCCAACCATCATAAAGAGAATAAGGGATGGGACTCCTAAACGCGACGAAAATTTGGTTGTTAATACACCAACGATAAAAAATGTTGCAGCAAGCAAAATAAATGAGTCTGTTTGGGACATAGAATCAACTCTCTTTCTTTATAGATTTACATCAAGAATAATGGTTTGCAAATGCTTTTCTCCTTGCAAACCAATGTAGTGAATTGTTTCGGAAGGGCTTGAATGCTGTAATCTTTTTTGAATTAATGAAATGGCTATTCCTTTACAATAAGCATGATAGCCGAATGTTTTCCGGAGCGTGTGTGTACCAATTGAACCTTCGATATCTGCTTGTTTTGCAGCTTCATTAATAATTCGGTAGGCCTGTTGTCTTGTGATCGGTTCATTCGTTTTTCTAGACTTAAAAAGGTAATCATCTATGGTAAGACAGCTATCTTGAATCAAGTTTTGGATAGCCTTACGAACATTTTCATTCAAATAAACAGGTGGACTATGATGAATGGTGGATAAAATAAAAGGAGAAATACCACCTGTTTCCGACATGACATCTTTAACATGTATATTTAGCAATTCTTGAAGGCGAATTCCGGTATTAATTCCAAGTAAAAATAAACAATAATCTCTAGATGAACGACTAGATAAATAGTTCTTCATCTCTCTGAGCTGTTTGAAATCCTTAATAGCTTCAACGGTTTTCATCCAATACCCTCCTATGTTACATAACATTATTATATCACAGTATTATGTAACATTGGAATTTTAAATCAAATATTTTTTGAATCTTTTCATAATGTAAAAGGTTGGGAGGAGCTTACATGGGAATACCTGAAATAGCCGCTTAGGTTTAACGATCTAACAACTAGATCAAATAATTTATGATGATAATTTGATTATAATGAGGATCGGGACCTGAGCCTGTTATTACACTAATTAATTTTCCATGAATCCTATCATTTATAAAATAAAAACAGCCCCGTCTACCATAAGTAGCTGGAGCTGCTGTTATTAATGTTAATGCTGTTTTTTATTTTGCTTGATTACTTCTTCGGCACGAGCGCGCAACTCATAATACTCTTCGATCATTTCATGAATTTTTGAAAAGAATTTTCTCATCAAAAAACCCTTCTTTCATTGATTATTAACCTAATTCTGCTCCTTTTGTAATATTTTTACTAATCCCCTAAATGAACAAGAAAACGGAAACAATCCGCAAGAAAGCGCATATCATTGCCAGTTATCTTGTAATTTCATAATTTTTCTCTTTATTAATAGGATTTTCATTTTACTTATGTAAATTAACTACTTAGCAAAGAAATTTTATGAACTTATAAATGCCGATAAGTTTGCAAACACTTATATTTGTAAATCCTTCCACATAGTTGTGCATTTCATATCGTTACCAATTGAAAAAAGGTGTGTAAACATGATTAATATTATCGCTATTGATGAAAACAGGAGAGTTATTGAGGGTGTTTCACTTGCAGACTTATATTCGGATGGGACTATCTGGTTTTGGGTTGATTTTAGCACGCCTACTCCAGAGGAACTTATGGTAATGTCCGATTTTTTTGAATTCCATCCTCTTGCGATTGACGATTGTATCCACCGATTACAAAGGCCGAAACTAGATTATTATGATGATTATACTTTTTTTGTCACTCATTCAATTAAAACAGACTTTACTAAACGGGAAATTAACTTTTTTATGGGAGAGAATTCTATTATTTCTTTTCATCACGAGGAATCGAAGGAAATCGATCTTGTTTGGGATCGTTTAAAATCAACAAAGAAAATAGACCAGTGGGACCACTACTATACGTTTTATCAGATATTAGATAAGATTGTCGACGATTATTTTCCAATCATATACGAGATGGAGGATAAGCTTAATCAATTTGAGGATAATCCTAATAATAAACCAATGGAAATCCTGTTAGACGAGCTATTTGATATTCGCAGCCAATTGTTAACATTAAGACATACAGTAAACCCCATGCGCGACTTGCTATACAGAATGTTAAACTCCCATCATTTACAAGGTATCCTTAATCGCAAAGTATATTTTGCAGATATCTACGATCATCTCCTAAAACTATCTGAAATGGTCGAATCAAATCGTGAAATCACAATGGATATAAGAGACAGCTATATTTCCCTAACGTCACATAAAACAAACAAAATCATGCAAGTTCTTACAATTATCACATCTATCTTTGCGCCACTAACTTTCATAGCAGGCATATACGGAATGAATTTTGAATACATGCCTGAGCTAACTTGGAGGTATGGCTATTTTATAGCACTTGCTATAATGGGGGTTCTCAGCATATCCATGTATATGTGGTTCAAAAAAATGGGCTGGTTTAACTAAAGGCGGAAGTCGATTGGTCAGCCCTGAATGGAAAATGTTCTTTCGGAGGATATGAGGTGTTTTTCCTCATTATCCTACGAAAGGTTATTTTTCCCGAAGGGCTATCGACTGGAGCTAGATAAACTAGAAATGCGGAAGCGCCTTGGTCAGCCCCGACAGGCAAGCATTGCCTACTAATTTGCGTCTTTTAAAGCTATCTTCCTTTTACATGCTGGACTAGTATTACAAGTAAAACGGCAGTCTTTATTCAGGCTGCCTAGTTTAAATGTTTTTCTTTTTCCCCTAAGCCTACCACCGTACTTCTTCCGAAGAACCATCTGAAGAATAAAGGAACTATAAATAAAATAAAAAGGATACGAAAAAGCTGATAAGCCGTTACAATTGATACATCAGCATTAACTGCATGAGCTGTTACCCCCATCTCAGGTAAACCACCTGGTGCTATACTTAAAAAGGCTGTGCTAAGGCTCATAGGATGAATCAAGGTCAAAATATATGAAACAACAAAAGAAAAAAATACAATGATGACACCAGCTACTATTGAATATGGTAGCAGAGCTTTCCAATTACCAAGTGCGTGAAACTTAATACCTAACCCTAAATAAACGCCCATACAAAATTGCGCAAGAATAATCATTGTTTGTGGAAGGTGGGGTGGATTCCAGCCAGTTACAGTTAATATCGCTGATGTAAGTAATGGTCCAACAATCCATGGGGTCGGAAATTTAAATTTCACAGCTAAACTAGCGACAATTAACAAAATAATAAGAACTAACATACCATTTGCTAATGTTAGCTGCGTAAAGCTCCCTGATTCTATAGGCTTTGTAACCTGAACGATTTCATTACCTGCACTATGAAAGACAATCGTCGGCACCAAAAAAATGACAGCTAACATCCGAATCGTTTGCATAAAAGTAACAATTGTCTGATCGGCTCCCTTTATTTCTTCACTTAATAACACCATTTGCGTTAAACCACCCGGTGTTGTTCCCATTACACTGCTAGGCAAGTTAATATCCGTAATTTTTGCGACAAAAAAAGCTACTGCTAAACACAAACCAATCATTGCTACGGTTGAAAGGAACATAGATGGTAATTGCGTTATAATTCTCCTCCCACTTTCTACTGTAAAAGATAATCCCATACTATAGCCTAAAAGTAATTGTCCTGAATTCCTGAAACTTATCGGCCAATTTAAGCTGCGTTTTGTAAACGTTTGGTATAACAATACACTAGTCAATGGACCAAGCATCCACGCTAGCGGAAGATCTAGTAAGTTAAACACTACTCCTCCTACGATCCCGATAAATATCGTTTCTATGATTGAAGCGATTGTCACAACAGTTTTCCCAACTTTTTCATTTCCAAAGTCGAACACACATAACCCTTCCTTCTGTGTACACGATACAGCCACTTTAAAAAACAAGTAACTGTATCTATAGGCAACAAATCCTTATTCACTACTTTTGATAGATTACAAACGTACTATACGGTTATAGCGTAAACTATTATCTGAAAGCTGTAAATGATTCGGCATTACTTCTTTGTTTGTATATTTTAGCTGTAAAACATATAATTTCAATGTTTCCATTGGTATAATAGTTATGGGAAATAGTAGATTTAATACAATATAGGCCCAAATAAGGAAAGGGGTGGGAGTACATGAACACAAACTTCTCATTCATCAAAGGAATACTCGTTGGTGTGATTGGTACAACAATACTCATTTCATCCATATCATCTGTAGATGCGGTTACTCCTTACTATAAAAGCATTAAAGCGCTTGTTTCTTCTATTAATATAGTAGTTGATGGACATAAAATCGAGCAAAACGTACAACCTTTACTCATTGATAATACAACTTATTTACCATTACGGGCAATTGGAGAAACTTTGAGTAAGGAAGTTAGCTGGGATGAATCAACTAATACTATTTTTATAGGTAATCAGGAAGAAGGCTCCTACCGGCCATCGATAGGTTTATCACAATTAAAACCTCTTCATGGCGAAACCTATTTAAATGTGGGCTATGGTGGAGAAAGCTACTTAAGATCACCTAAAGATGGGGGCAGAATCACTTTATTCAAACAAAACTATTATCCAGCCGATACTATTGCCTTTCTTAATAGCAGCTCAGTCACTTATCATTTATTTGATAATAAATATAATCGTATTTATGGCTTGGCTGGCGTTGATGACTCTAACAACAATGATCAAGGTGTTGGAATCATAAGATTTTATGGTGATGGAATTGAAATTGCTAGTATTAAAACTGGAACCAAAAAAGCCCCGCCAGTTCCATTTGACATTGATATTAGCGGTATTGAAAAGCTTGAAATTAAAAATATAAAGGCAGAAGGTACGGCATCTAGAGTAGCCTTGGTTGAAGTTATCTTAGATGCTGTTCAAAACTAAGTGGAATCAAAGAAATTAACAATTATGCATTTCGCACAAACTTAGAGAGGAGTTTTTCAACATGTTGAGAAAAATATTGGTCATACTATGCTTTTCGATGATGTTATTACCTATCATTGGAAATGCTGAAGCCCTTTACAATCAGGAGGACGGCCATCATTACTTTTTTGATAAATCTAGTGGCTTTTATATTCGCTTAGATACTCCAAGCCAAAATAATATTAGTACAAACTTTTTGGAGGAAGTAAAATTCACCGTTCTTTGGTACAATCGCGAAAATAGTAAACCTAATTTCGGCTATAACGGTATAGCTTATGGAGTAATGGATGTAAGTTATGCAGGTAAAAGTCCATACTTAAAAATCACAAGGGAACGATATAATCATGTATATACCATCCATGACCTTGATACACAATTAACTAAAACAACAACAGGTTACAAAATCCCAATTGAAATTAAAAACTATGACCCTAAAGATAAGTCAATTCAAAACTTTAAAGGGGAAAGTGGCAAGATTGATATTGAATTAAACTACTTTAATGTTGATCACTCGAACGCTAAGTATTATGTTAATTTTAAAGATGGAGCAGATATGAAAATGTTTGGGGACAAGCTTATGCTGCGTTTTCCAAAAAACAGTTATATTGCTGATAATAGCTTAATAGCACCTATCATGCTTGATCAAAGACTAATCGTTAATGTTAATGAAAAGCCACAACCATCCAATGAGTATGTTTTTCTCAGTCAGCAATTTACCATCGATGATTCGAATGGAAGTTTATTTGCTCAACCTAGTACGTGGGGAGATATAACAATAGCGTATGATGGCGTGGTACCAAAAGCAATGGAAGGCTATAATCTTACTGTTCTAAAAAATAATTACGGTGCTTGGACACCCATTGGTGGAGTTGTAAATAGCGCAAACAAAACTGTTACAGCTGCCTTAGATGGATTTGGTACATATGCAATTGGGCTTGTATATAAAGACTATGGTTTAAAGCAGCATCCCGCTAAGAAGGAAATACTGGGGCTTGCTTATAAAGGCATTATCAAACCCGACGTTAACCAAAGCGACAAAGCTCTATTAACCAAATTAGACAAGCCGATCGACCGATTTACATTTACTGTTTTATTATCTAGAGCATTAGGTTTTCAACCACTGGATTATACAGGTGTATTTTCTGATATACAAGAACTGAACTATAGCCAGGATGAATTAGGTTACTTAATGGCAGGTGTAATGAACGGACTTGTTTACGGAAAGGAGTCTAGTATTCCTGGTTATTTGGTAATGGATCCAACTAAACAGTTAACTCGTGAAGAGGCAGTAGCATTTTTAGCACGTGGTATTGAATTAGGCTCTACTGCTACCGATACTAAAAAGAAGAAAATTGTTAAGAAAAAGAAAAATGAAGTGGAACTAACGCCTAAGCAGCAATTACAACAAATTTATAAAGATGGTAATGCTATATCAGATTGGGCTGCAACCGCCGTACTTGCTGTTACAAATGAGAAGATTCTAGATTCGACAACTCGTTTCAATCCAAAAGGGAAGCTTACAAACGCTGAAGCGATGACCATGATTTATAACTTAATGGCAGCTAAAAATTTAAAATAGCTTTGGAAAGAGGGATTAAGCATTGTTGCTAATCTCTCTTTTTTATTTTTCAGAATTTTATCAGTTTATAGCATCTATTTTCTTTAACCACGGTGGAAATTATGTAAAATTTATCAATTTCTTGGTGTTTTTTGTTGGAAAATGAAACCAAATCTAGTAGAATGACGTCTGTATAGTGTTGGCTTTTAAATCTATTAATTTATTTTAAGGAGGAAATAGTAATATGCGATTTATCAAGAAACCAATTGCTGCTTTGTCAGCTGGAGTTCTTATCTCTGGTATTTTATTTACACATAGTGTGGATGCATCACAAGCAAGAAAATCCTTAGATGCCCATTATAACAATATTAAGATCATGAATAATAATCAACTCGTAAGTGTCGAGCCTAGTGATGAACCGTTTATCGTAAATGGAACCACGTTTATTCCACTTCGAATGATGGGGGAACTTTTTAATAAGAGTGTAATTTGGGATGGTGTTACACAAACAATTAAAATTGCAGATAACTCTACCCCGATCAGTCAAGCTACTATTGATTCGTTAAAAGCGCAAATCTCTGCAAAGGATGCACAAATTTTAAAGCTTCAAACCGAGCTTAATAATTTAAAAGGAAAAGAAGTTGATCTAGGTGATCTAGAAGATCAACTAAATGATGATTATGGAGATTATGATGATATTGACGATGTTGAGATCTTTTTAGCAGGTGATGAGGATTTAATTGATATTCGAATTGATGTTGATTCTCGTGATTGGGATGATTTATCTGATAGCGAAAAAGAAGATTTTCTTCAGGAAATCGTCGATGATATTTTAGATGATTATGAGGATGCTGAAATTGAAGGCACTATTAAGGATGGCTATAATTCTGATACACTTGCAACCTTCGAATCTAATTCAGATGGCGACATTGAGTTTGAAAACACCGGAGTTGATTTAGATGACTTAGAGGATCAGTTAAATGATGACTATGAAGATTTCCGCGACTTAGATGATGTCGCCATCTCATTAAGCGGTGATGAAGAAGATATTGATATCACTATTGAGGTAGATAAAGCAGATTGGGACACGTTAGATGAGGATGAAAAGCTAGATTTCCTTCAAGATATTGTTGATGATATGTTAGACGAATTTGAGGATGCATTCATTGATGGAAGAATTAATGACAGTGATAACGCCAGTCGCTTAGATACATTTTATGCTGACGGCGAAGACGATGGAGATGTAACGATTGATTAATAGTTTATATTTATAAACCCACCTAAGTTGGTGGGTTTTATTTTATATGAAAAATTTTCTTGTAAATATAGCAGTTAGCTCATACTATTAATTTGAAGTGAATACTATATTTGAATGGGGATGCAAATATGCTTATTAAGTCTCGCTACGAACCAAAGGAACTAAAGATTCTAAGAGCTTTAAAGAATCGAATGGATTTATCAGCATCTGACTTAAATTATTACCAAAACCTCGACAAAGGCTTTAAAGGTGAATTGGCATTTGATGAAAGATTGAAGAATCTTTCCGATGACTGGCTGATTTTAAATGATTTACTACTTGAACAAAACAAAACCCACTTTCAGGTCGACACATTATTGATTTCGCAGGACACGAACTATTTGTTTGAAATCAAATACTTTGACGTAGACCTTTATATCGAAGATGATCGTTGGTATACTGTAGCCACAACTGAAATCAAAAATCCGATCAACCAATTGAGCCGCACTGAGTCGTTATTGCGTCGCCAATTACAAAACTTAGGGCTGCACGCCCCTATTGAGTCGTACGTTGTCTTAATGAATCCGGAGTCCTATATATACAAAGCCCCTCGTAACTTACCAATTATTTTCCCTGCACATCTAGGTCGTTTATTGAACAAGCTACACACGAAATCTTCAAAGCTAAACGCTAAACATTTAAAATTAGCAAACCAACTTGTATCTCTTCACATAAAAGAATCACTTTATACTAACATACCGCCCTATACTTATGAGCAACTAGAGAAAGGAATATCTTGCTTGTCTTGTGACTCGTTTAAGCTCACCGTAGTAGATGAAAAGCTACTATGCAATGTATGTGGCAACAAAGAATTAGTAACACCAGCAATTTTACGAAATGTTGAGGAATTTCAGTACCTATTCCCTGATAGAAAAATTACCACAAACACAATACACGAATGGTGCAAGGTAATTGGTTCAAAGAAGACGATTCGTAGGGTCCTAGCCAATAATTTTAAGCTATTGAATAAAGGACGTTCTTCTTATTATGTCAAGATGTAGCGAGCGATAAAATCCTGTAAGTTATAAACTACGGCACATATATATTAATATAGTATTTGTTAGCGCTTGGGTTTACGTACTGATGGGCACGATTAGTTGCTTTTCGTTACCTTCGTACCTTGATTTTCGCTCTGACGGGCACGATTAGTTGCTTTTCGTTACCTTCACGCCTGGATTTTCGCTCTGATGGGCACGATTAGATGTTTTTCGTTTCCGGCGTGCCTGGATTTTCGCTCTGACGGGCACGATTAGCTGCTATTCGTTACCTTCGTGCCTTGATTTTCGCTCTGACGGGCACGATTAGATGTTTTTCGTTACCTTCGTGCCTTGATTTTCGCTCTGACGGGCACGATTAGATGTTTTTCGTTACCTTCGTGCCTTGATTTTCGCTCTGACGGGCATAATTAGCTGCTATTCGTTACCTTCGTGCCTTGATTTTCGCTCTGACGGGCACGATTAGATGTTTTTCGTTACCTTCACGACTGGGTTTTCGCTCTGACAGGCACAATTAGCTGTTATTCGTTACCTTCGTGCCTTGATTTTCGCTCTGACGGGCACGATTAGATGTTTTTCGTTACCTTCATTAGATGTTTTTCGTTACCTTCACGACTGGGTTTTCGCTCTGACAGGCACAATTAGGTGTTATTCGTTACCTTCGTGCCTTGATTTTCGCTCTGACGGGCACGATTAGATGTTTTTCGTTACCTTCGTGCCTTGATTTTCGCTCTGACGGGCACGATTAGATGTTATTCGTTACCTTCGTGCCTTGATTTTCGCTCTGACGGGCATAATTAGCTGCTATTCGTTACCTTCGTGCCTTGATTTTCGCTCTGACGGGCACGATTAGATGTTATTCGTTACCTTCGTACCTTGATTTTCGCTCTGACGGGCACGATTAAATGTTATTCGTTACCTTCGTACCTTGATTTTCGCTCTGACGGGCACGATTAGATGTTTTTCGTTACCTTCGTGCCTTGATTTTCGCTCTGACGGGCATGATTAGCTGCTATTCGTTACCTTCGTGCCTTGATTTTCGCTCTGACGGGCACGATTAGATGTTTTTCGTTACCGGCGCGCCTTGATTTTCACTCTGACGGGCACAATTAGCTGCTTTTCATTACCGCTACTGCTAGATTTTCGTGTGCATGGGCACGATTAGACACTGAACCCATCGTTATTATTAGTTAATGGAAAGTCTTTACTTTTTTCGTTACCTTCACGCCTTGATTTTCACTCTGACGGGCATGATTAGCTGCTTTTCATTACCGCTACTGCTAGATTTTCGTGTGCATGGGCACGATTAGACACTGACCCCATCGTTATCATTAGTTAATGGGAAATCTTTGCTTTTTTCGCTACCGTTACGCCTTGATTTTCGCTCTAACGGGCACGATTAGATGATTTTCTTTACCTTACGCCTAGATTTTCGCTCTGACGGGGCATAATAGAAACCAAAAAAAGAAGCTGCCCCCACAGCTTCTCACCAAAACCCAAAACCCAATTCCCACATACTCTCTTTAATGCTAGCACTTAACTTCTGCATTTTTACGAACATAGAAATACCAACAAACTACTAAACTCACAGCATAATAAGCTAAGAATAAATATAAAGCCAAATGTCCACTTCCTGTTGTGTCAATTGACCAACCGAAAATTTTCGGAATTAAGAATGCACCATACGCTGCAATGGCTGCAATAAATCCTAATACTGGCGCAGACAGCTTGGCCTTTTCTCCAGTAAAGATAAATGGTACCATTTGGAATGTTGAACCATTCGCGATACCAGTTGCTAAGAACACGATGATAAACATTAACAAGAATCCTACAAAACTTCCGGCATTCAAGAAGAAGATTACACCGATAGTTGCAGCTATCATTAATACTGTTGAGTAAAATGTTACTTTTGCGCCACTGCCGATTTTATCTGATAAAAAGCCACCTACTGGTCTGAAAGATGCACCGATTAATGGCCCAAGGAACGCTAAAGCTGCGCCGCCACTCTCAGGAAATGATGCATTGATTAATAACGGAAAGGCTGCTGCATAACCAATAAATGAACCAAAACACATTGTGTAAAGCCATGCCATAATCCACATATGCTTTTCTTTGAATATTGCAGATTGTTCTTTAAACGATTGCTTAGCTCCTGGTAGATTATCCATTCCGAAAAACGCAACCACCGTTAAAATAATGATCGGTACAACCCATACAAATGCTGCATTTTGAATAAATACTTCTGAGCCATTTGCCATTTGTTGTGAACCGCCAGTCATCATACCTAACCATGGTACGGTGATAATAACTGGTGTTACGAATTGGACAATACTTACACCTAAATTTCCAAGTCCACCGTTGATGCCGTTAGCTGTCCCTTTTTCTTTTTTAGGAAAAAATGGACTAATGTTTGCCATTGAAGAAGAGAAATTACCTCCACCAATACCACAAAGTGCAGCTAAAATTGCCATTGTCATAAAAGATGTTTCTGGGTTTTGTACGGCGATACCAATTCCGATTGCTGGAACTAATAAAAATCCAGTACTAATAACTGTCCAGTTACGACCACCGATCATCCCAGGCATAAATGTAAAGAATATTCTTGCTGTTGCCCCCACTAAACCTGGTAATGCAGCTAACGTAAATAATTCGTCTTTTGAAAAATTAAACCCAACATCATTTAAGCGTACAGCCACGACTGACCATATTTGCCAGATGATAAACGCAAGCATTAATGCAAATACTGAAATCCATAAGTTGCGTTTTGCATGTCTTTTTCCTTCTGTTTCCCAAAAATGCGTATCTTCAGGATTCCATTGTGTAATACGTGCCATCGTTGAAACCTCCAATTAACTAAATCTATTTTTTTAAATAACTTTTCACTTATTTGCTGTTTTTCTATATGATTAGGTTAAGGGAATTTAAAAGTTAAAGGTGTGACAATGTTCACATATAATTTGAATAAAAAGTGACAAAATAAAATGAAGAAATAAATAGGAGGTCAATTACTTGCTAAGTACTGATATAACAACGTTTAAGCCATTAGATCAGATAGATTTAAGTTCAAAAAATATACATAAATCCGACAAAAAGTATTCAATTTTAGACGACAAGACTCAAAAAACGATCGGTTCAATTACGATGGATCATGAAGATTCTAAAATAAAATTCGAATACGGTGGAAACCTCACCATGGATCAATATGAGATTATCCACAATAGTATTTTATATGTTAACGAGTTAGTTGAAGGAAAGATCGATGATTCTAACAGTTTGTTAGGATACTTAGAGAATGGTGAAGGAGCTTATGTCGTTACGAATTGGAATGAGTGGTATACCTTTTTACATAAAGCCAAATTTAAAACGATGGAAGGTCAAAAAGTAAAGGTTTTAGATGAGGATGGTGTAGAGATTGGCACTGGTTTATTAATGGATTATAAATTAGCTAGCGATAGCAGTGATTCATTTATTGTTACAGAATGCACACTCATTACAACTGATGGTGAAGAAACCTTTTCTACAACAACAGGCTTTAAAGTCATCGCCGCAAAAGATTGGTAAGTCTATTTATGCGTTACTAACTACTATTTAAAATTAATTATCGGCTCTCCTCCACTGTGTGGGAGAGTCTTTAAATTGGAAAACAACGAGTGTACTAATGCTTAATAGCCAACATGTGCACATCTACCATGTAATAATTGCTCTTTTTTTCAACATCAAAATAAACAAAAAACCGCACCCTATTGTTAGCCGTAACTAATTATAGAGTGCAGTTTGCCTGTTACTTACTATATTCTTTTTTTCTCCAGCCAAAATAGACAATTAACGAAATGAAAACTGAGACCATTGCAACTGCTGTATTTCGATAGACAATATGATATTCCTGACCATAATAAGCCTCAATCGTCTGATGCAGCATTAAAACATTTACTGCTAATGTAAGGAAAATTAAAACCCAATAAATCCGTCGTTTATCCATGGCGAATCTTCCTTCCGATTGCGTAGATCGTATCATTTTCAACTTCTAATTCGATTAGTGGAAGTTCACGTTGTGGAGGTCCTGCTACAGGGTGGCCTGTTGCTATGCTGAAATAGCCTTTATGACATGGACACAAAAGAATTTCTTCTTCTTTTTCATAAAAAACAGGACACTGTAGATGTGTACATTTATTATTATATGCTTTAATATCGCCATCTTTAGTGTGCACTAAAATAGCTTGATCATGTTCTGTCGGGTAGTTAAAATTAATCGAACTTCCCTTCGGAATATCGGCTAATTTCGCCACCTCAAATTTTTCAGCTGCTTCTTCCCCCTGTTTTGACATTGATTTAATTGTAAATGGTAATGTTGCTAAACCTAATGTAACTGAAGCACCTACTGCGGTTTTTAAAAACGCACGTCTATTATATGTTAAATCATCATCACGATTTAAATTATCAACAAGGTTAATCATATCGTCATCGGTATTTTTTTTATTACGACCTAATTTCTTTTCCTCTGACATCCCATGCACCCCTCTCTATAAATCTAAAAACTCAATTTTCTTCTATAAATAATGTTTGCTCAGCCAATTGTAATTAAAAGGAAGACAAAGCCGAACTATGTCCTCCTTAATCTGGCAGCAAATAATTAATCTGTATAAACTCCAAAGAATTCAGGTACATAATCCCACTTGTTGCCTTCTTTCGGTTTCTTACCTTCTACTAAATTCATTTGTGTACGTCTACGGCGTAATAATTGCATTTCTTCAAAGTCAATAAAACGAATCGCATCACTCGGACATACAGATGCACACATCGGTGCTATATCATGCTTAGAACGGTCATAACACATATCACACTTGTACATTTTATTCTCTTCAAAGTCGAACTTCGGTATTCCAAATGGACATCCAAATGTACAATTTCGGCAGCCGATACACTTTTCTTCCATTGCCGAAAGAACAACGCCTTCTTCTGTAATTTGGATCGCATTTGCAGGACAAACTCGAGCACATGCTGGATCCTTACATTGCATACATAACATTGGAAACGTTTGACGGCTTTCCATAAAATCAACATATTCAACATAGTTACGTTCTTTCGCATCATGTCCACCACACTCACGGCAAGCCGCTTGACATGAACGACACCCGATACAACGTTCAAATTCAAGATACATAATCTTATTCATAACTTCCCACTCCCTTTTTCATTCTTTCCGCACAAATCATTTCTACGCTTTAGATAATTTCACCGCACAAACTTTAAACTCTGGCATTCTAGATGTTGGATCTAATGCCGGGTTTGTTAATTGGTTAACTGATAATTCTTTTCCCCAGTGATACGGAACAAATACAGTATCATTACGGATTGCTTTTGTATGACGAACATCTAATGTCATTGATGACCGACGAGTTGTTAACTTCACTTTATCGCCATTTTGTAAATTATATTGACTTGCTAATTCCGGATGCATTTCAGCATATGGTGTTGGACATTGCTCCATTAAAAATCCCACACGACGAGTTTGATTACCAGATAAGTAATGGAACACGACGCGACCTGTTGTTAAAACATGTGGGAAATCCGGTGAAGGCATTTCCGCAGGTTCATTCCAATCCACAACAGCTAAATTTGCCTTTCCATCCGGCGTTGCAAACTTCTCTTTATACATCGTTGGTGTTCCTGGATGGTCTTCAGATGGACATGGCCAGAAAACACCATCTTCTTTATCAATACGCTCCCATGTGATACCCGAATAATCCGCTTTACCACCCTTTGAAGCGATTCGTAACTCTTCAAAAATTTCACTTGCATCATTATATTGGAAGTGCTTGCCTTTACCCATGCGTTCGGCAATCAAACTTAAAATTTTCCAATCTGGTTTCGATTCACCGATTGATTCTTTAACTTTGCGAATGCGGATAACTCGACCTTCTGTATTTGTAGTTGTGCCATCATCCTCAGCCCATGTTGATGCTGGTAACACAACATCTGCAAACTCAGCTGTTTCCGAAAGGAAGAAATCACTGACTACTAAGAAATCAAGTTTCTTAAAGCCTGCCCAAATATGTTCAACATTTGGTGCTGATACTGCAGGGTTACTACAAATCACATGCATCGCACGAATATTGCCCTCTTGAATTTCATCAAACATTTCATAAGCTGATACACCAGGCTGCGGCATATCCTTTGGATCGATTCCCCATACACCTGAAATATATTTAACAGCTTCAGGATCAGTAAGCTTACGATAGCCTGGAAGTAAATCAGATTTTTGACCATGTTCACGTCCACCTTGGCCGTTACCTTGACCAGTGAAAGTTGAAACACCTGATGCAAACTTACCAATTTGACCACGTAATAAAGCCATTGAAGTATAAAGTGCTACATTATCCACACCTTTTGTTTGCTGCTCAACACCACGAGCGAACATTACAACTGACTTTTGAGCCATGCCGTAAATATGTGCAGCCTTAATAATTTTATCAACCGAAACACCAGTAATCGCTGATGTATAATCTGGTGTAAATTTTTCTACATTTTGCTTTAGCTCTTCATAGTTGTTACAACGATTTTGAACATATTCTTCATCAACATAACCATCTTGAATTAAAATGTTCATGATTCCGTTCGCTAGTGCAGAATCCGTACCCGGAATTAAATCTAGATGCACATCTGCAATACGTGCAGTAGGCGTTTCGCGTGGATCCGCAACAATTAACTTTGCACCTTTGTCTTTTGCACGCCAAAACCATTGAATACTTGTTGGATGACATTCTGCTGTATTCGTACCAGCCATAAAGAAACAGTCTGAATGTTCTAGCTCCGGATACGGTAATGTTGAACCTCGGTCCATTCCTAACGTCTTATTAAAACCACCCGCTGCTGAACTCATACAAAAACGTCCATTATAATCAATATAGCGAGTTCCTAATGCAACACGTGCGTATTTTCCAACAAGATAGCACTTTTCGTTTGTCATCGATACACCGCCAAAAACAGACAATGCATCTTTGCCGTGTTCAGCTTGAATTCTTTTAAAGTTCTTTTCAATTAAATCAAGCGCTTCTTCCCAGCTCGATTCAACGAATTTACCATTCTTTTTGATTAATGGACGAAGAATACGGTCTTCGTGATCAACAGTTTGATAGGCTGTCACACCTTTTGGGCACATTTTACCCATTGTAACCGGCCAGTCGTAACGCGGTTCCACACCGACAACTTTGCCTGTTTTTTCATTTAAACGTATATGCATTCCGCATTGCATACCACAATAACAGCAATGCGTAGTGATTAATTTTTCGCCTGGATTTAATAGGTTTTTTACACCTGGTTTAACAAGATATTTACTCACGATATTCCCTCCTAGTTTTCTTTACCACTAGTTACTAATTGTTTCTTTACATGTTCTGGTAGGTTATAGTAATCATCTGAACGTTTTTTACCAAATCCGGATAAATGAATTCCATTATTTGTTTGAACTGGATTGAACGGATTTCCTAATGGAGATTCCATATTTAGCTGTTTCATAACACGAATGCGGCGACGGCATGGTAAGCAATAATCAGCAAGATAGCTTCCATCTTCAAGCTGTAAATCAAAAGCTTGCGCGCCTAAAATTTCTTTAACATCCTCTATTTGATCATCACTGCTGTATGTTGTTCCACATTTTTTACAAGGTCTTGTATCCACCTGTAACTCCTCTTGATAGTTCATTGGAACTGCTGTTGCCAGCGGGCGAATCGGTAAGTGGAACAGTTTCCCAAACGGAAAGTATACTAACAAAATAACTACTGTAATTTGATGAATTTGTGTTAAATAAGGGTGCAGCCAGCCATCTAAAAACGTGTAGGATACTGTTAAAAATAAACCAGTTGCAGTTACAGCTAATAGTAGGTATAACGGAAACAAATCAAATTCTGCTCGTTCTGTTACTTTCGTATCTTGTGATGTAATTCTTCTAAACAACGCCATGCAAACGCCGATTAACACCATGATTGCAGTAATGTTTAAACCGTTGTAAACCATTTCTGCAAAAAATCCATGTGCAGGCATTGTAATCGTTGGAACGCTCATCACCACGATGGCATACGTAGAGGGATCCACAAGTTTAAAATGGAACCAACCAAATGTAAGTCCAAATGTTATGACGAAAGATCCAATACATCCCCAAGCAATTAAAAAGTGCTGTAGGCCACGATATATACCGCGTTTAAAAATAAACTTTTGTAAGAAAATATTTTCGAAAGCTGTTTTAGCAATAGATTTGAAATTACGTTTTTGTCTTGATTTTGTCTTTAAGTTTTTGAAACTACGTTTAACAACCTGGTGGGTTGCCGGACGTATAAGCCAAGACCCTAGTCGTACTGTCAATCCAATCGCAAATATAAAGGAAGAAATCATGTATCCTAATAACGCCATGTCGATGTGTAGAAACTGCGAAGTAGCAATATACATTGATAAAAACAATACCACTACTACAAAGAACGAATACATGCTAACTTTTGAATAAAAAGTTCGTTCCAGTGCTTTCACTATTTATCACTCCTATAATCAAAATTAAATCATTCAAGGTCTGTTTAAATTCAATATGTCTAATGTAGTTGATGTTGGTTTCTCAGTCTGTGAACATAGTCACAATGTATTTCTTTCAAGCAACTCCTTTTTCGGTTAACAACATTACCAAGTTGTTTATGTACTTATGGTAACTGAGGTTCACAATTATGAATGTGATAGTTGTCACACTTAAAGGCCATATACTGTACATGTCAAAATTTGTTCACATTTTGACATTTTAAAATGATTCAATTTCTAACCCCACCCTTGCTCATCGTTGTTATACTTATCGTAAAAAAGATTTATTTAGTTTCCTGTTAACTTCATCACTATTTAATGAAAAGACAAATTTTTGTCATAATTTGTTCGTGTGCTGGATTACTACAACTTCACAAAACTATTCATTACTTTCAAGAGATAAAAAAAATGGCTAAATCCAATTTGGATTTAGCCATTTTTTTTGGTAGGTAGTTTACTTTTCTCTTTGTTTAAGTAACATGATCTCTTCTTCTAGTTTTGCAATCCTTTTAAGTTGGGTGTCGAGTCTGCTAGAAAGTGTCTGGATATCATCAGGTACGTAATGTTTATCCGCTTTATGATTATTTTCTTCAATTCGATATAAAATTTCCTTAATATCAGTTAAATCAATTTGGTTTACGCTTACATGGTGTTCGATGCTATCCATTTTTTCTAATCTTGCTAAGCGGCGTTCAATGGAATCAAGTTTAGCTATGAGATTTGTATTTAAATCATTTAAAAAGGTATGTATCGAGTTCATTGAAGTATCCATTTCGTACCTCTCTCTTTTGTTAATGTGATTGCTAGAAATAGGATGTAAAAGTTCACTTGTTTTAGACAATGGTTTATATTCTATTCAAAAGTCCCCATTTCTAGCGTTCCACAAATTTTGCTCATTTAATACAATAGGTTAAGAATCATCATAGTTTGAGCTTATTATTCTTCAGGCAAATTGAATTTTTCATAATATATGATGGTATCCCTGGCTAATAACTTTTTAGGCTGCGGCGGGGTATCTTGATAACCTAAACCCAAAATAGCAACGATTCTTCGGTCACTTGGAATAGAAAGCTCAGCTCTAACATAATCTTCTCGTTTCTTTGACTCCACAGGATCTTCTGAATGATAAATAGCTCCGAACCCAACACCTAATCCAGATTCAACTGCTTGTAACCAAATAAAACCGCTTGCAATTGATGCATCCTGTAACCAATATTTACTTACGTCTGGTCGACCAGTAATAACAATAGCTGCTTGAGATGTCGTCAACCAAGGCACATAAGGTGTAGAATTCGACAATGATAATAATTTTTCCTTAGCGGTGACTACTATAAATTCTCGTGATGGTAAATTATTCCCTGAAGGTGCCAAATAAGCAGACTGTAACAACTTTTCTAAAATGTCTGTTTGAATCTTTTTGTCAGTAAAGCTCGTGATTTCTCTTCTTTCTTCAATGGCTTTGAATACATCCATAAAAGATACCTCCTTCTAAATGATGACATTATAACACATTAAACCGACTTGTTTAGTTGTACTAATCTACTTCTATGAATTTTTTTAAAAAAATTTTGACAGTTTAGTGAACTTTTTGTTACAAATTTAAGAACATTTTGGTATTATTAATGTAAGATAGTTATTAAATCAAAAGGTGGCGTTTTCAAATGGAATATTTACAATATTTATTACCAACAACTTGGACTGGCGTTACATTTTTTGTTAGTTATCTTGCTTTAGCTGTGTTTATTAATATCAAACTTAATAATGCTATGAAAAAGGAACAAACAGCCGAGTAAAGCTAAAATATAGTCGGAATAATTCTCACTTTTTTATATAAAAATCTGCTTACCTCTACCATTTTGTCGAACATACATGTAACCATATTTAGATACCTTCTCAACGAGATATACATTATTGTTATCTTGACTCACATATTTTCCAAACTCAATTCAATAATACTTCTGCACTAAAAGAGCAATAAAGTTAGGTTTCTCAAAATTAGCAACAATATCAAACCCCGGATACATCAAATTATCATCAATTTGGTGTAATTCCATGTCATCTCCCCCTTTCCGGTTATTATATCTGAATTTTCCAACAATATATATGATCGTTATCACGCTTTAAAAAATTTTCAATATCGGGCATAGTCAATAAAAGACAGTTTCACACCCCTTACTGTTTCCCATATGATTTATTTCACAGACAACGTTTTACACGATAATTTAAAATGTTGTGAAAAAGGGAAAAGGTGAGATTAAATGAATACCTCTAAAAGAAATACGGTTTACGGAGCAGATCTAGTTGTTCGATCACTAGAAAGTTTGGGTTATAGAACCATTTTTGGATGTCATGGAGAAACATTACTCCCCGTTCTTGATGTCCTGAACGACTACCCCCATCAACGCTATTTGCAAATGCAACATGAACAAGCTGCTGTCCATGCTGCAGATGGCTTTGCGCGAGCATCTGGTAAACCAGGGGTTGCTTTATTAAATACTGGCGCTGGACTAACTAATGCTTTAACTGGAATAGCAACAGCATATAGTGATTCCGTTCCATTAGTTATAATCGTTGCTCAACTCAACAGAGACAAAATTGGTAAGGATGCTTTCCAAGAGGTAGATATCGCTGGTGTAACAATGCCAATCGTAAAACATAGTTTTAAAGTTAATTCAACTTCTGATATTTATGAAATGATCATGCAAGCTTCAACAATTTCAATGGAAGGTCGACGTGGGCCAGTATTAGTAGAAATATCACTAGATTTCTTGACAGAAAAAGTGGACAATCCGGCTTTTTTCACTAGAAAAGCAACTTTACCAGTAAATGCAGGTAAACCATTACCCTTAAATTCTATTAAAGCAGCTCGAAAAATGATTGAAGTAGCGAGAAAACCTGTATTATTTATTGGGGGAGGTGCAATTCTATCGGAAGCATCAGATTTATTACGTGAATTAGTTCAAACCACAGAAATACCAGTTGTTAGTTCGTTAATGGGCATCGGTGCTTTCGATGGAAATAATCCACTTTATCTTGGTATGGTAGGAATGCATGGAACTTTTGCAGCAAACAAAGCTGTTCATCAAAGTGATTTACTAATTTGTTTAGGGGTCCGATTTAGTGATCGCGTCACAGGAAAAATTAGTGGATTCTCACCAAAATCCATAAAGATTCATGTTGACATAGATGCTTCTGAAATTAATAAAATTATTGCTGTAGATTTACCGATAGTTGGCGATGTACGTTCCTTTTTAGAGAGTATTTTAGATACCCTAGATGTATATACTGTAAAATCTAATGTTGCTGATTGGAAAAACGAAACTACTCAATGGAAACGTACTGTTCCTAGATTCGAGCATTCCAATAGTATCTTGTCTCCACAAGAGGTCATCCAAATGCTAGATCACTATTCTAGCAACAACACAATAGTCGTTACTGATGTGGGCCAACATCAAATCTTCACTGCACATAATTTTAAATTTTCAAAACCACGTACCTTCCTTTCTTCTGGTGGGCTAGGAACAATGGGCTATGGATTACCAGCAGCAATTGGAGCAGCTGTCGCTATGCCGAATCATCAAGTTATCTGTGTTACAGGGGATGGCAGTTTTCAAATGAATTTGCAGGAACTAGCAACGGCAGTGAATAACAACCTTTCTTTAAAAATTGCTGTTTTAAATAATGGCTACTTAGGAATGGTTCGACAATGGCAAGAGCTGTTTTATGATCGTCGTTATTCCTCAGTAAAAATCGGCTCACCTGATTTTGCTAAATTAGCTGAAGCATATGGTGCCAAAGGGATTAAAGTAACCTCAAAAGAACAGGCAGAGCAAATTATACCAGAAGCAATACAACATCAAGGGCCAGTTTTAATGGAATTTAATGTGGTCGAAGAGGAAAACGTATATCCGATGGTTCCCCCCGGTCAAAGCAATCACCAAGTATTGCTATCGAGGTAGGTAGAAAAGCGGAAACAAGGCTATCTGTTAGATACACAGACAGCCTTGTTTTTTCAGTTAAGCAATTTTTCCTTTTTGAATTCCTTTTTTTCTTTTTGGCCGACAAGGATGGCATATAGAATAATAGAAATAACCGTAACAGGCACCATAGTCATGAACATAGAACGATAGCCTATAAGCGGTACTAAATAACCAAGTAAGAATGGGCCTGCCCCCAAACCTAGATCAAACAAAATAAAATAGGTTGTAGTAGCATGTCCTAGACGATTAGGTTCAATATCTTTAATTGCTAATGCTTGAGCAATAGAGTTAAAATTCCCGTAACCAAGTCCAATAAGAGACGCAGACAATAAGAACACGAAACTACTCGAAGCTTTGCTGAATAGTAACATGCCAACCGCTAAAAGCACCAACGCAGGATAGACAACAATATTCGCACCACTTCGATCCATAAGAGGTCCAGTAAATGGTCTAGATACTAAAATAAATATTGCATAGATAAAGAAGAATAAACTCCCTGCTTCTACTAAATCAATTTCTTTGCTATAAAATGATAAAAATGACATAACGCCTGAATATACAAACCCTATAATTAGAGCGATAAATGATATGGGTATAGACTTTGGCTCTATATAATTGTTAATTGAAAAACCTGATTTAAGTCCTTCATAATTTGATTCTTTTTTTCGATCATGATCGGCTATTTTTAACAACATGGACGTCGCTATACAAATAGCTAGAAGTCCCGTATTAAATATGAAAATGATTTTAAAATCATCGGATACTTGCGTTAATAAAATACCAATAAATGGCCCAACTGCCGAAGCAAGCACAAGACTCATACTAAAATACCCTATACCTTCTCCACGTCTCGACTTTGGGATTATTTGAGCCACAACCGTACCAGTAGCCGTGCTTATGACCCCTACAGAAAATCCATGCAGTAAACGAATGATCATTAATAAAGACAAGTTCCCTGCAATAAAATACGATAGAGTGGTTATACTAAAAAAAACTAAACCAACGAAGAATGTTTTTTTCGTTCCAATTGAGGTCATGATCCGTCCTGTTACTAATCGACCAAGAAGAGTACCAATAATAAAAATACTTGCAACTAAACCAGCTGTACTCGTTGATGCACCAAACTCAATAACAGCATATTCAGCAATTGTTACGATTAATAAATAAAAAATTAAGATAATTAAAAAATTAACAGCTGAGACAATAATAAAATTTTTAGTCCAAAGTGGTTCTTTCCCTAAATTTTCCATAATATCCCCTTAATCGCTTTAGTTTTCCTCATTTGGTTCGGCACAAAATATTTTGCAGAAAAACTAATAGTTTGTATCTAAACTGAAAATATATCTTCCACTTTGAGTTAGATATCTGCCACTTTAGGATTATATCGACCCTTTATCAATATATATCATCCATTTCTTTCACATATCAGCAACTAGGAATGATTCCAAGTCCAACCATATTTTAAATAAAATTAAGACCAACCTCACAATGTGCACAATAATAATACTATACTACACTACTCACAAAGCAATGAAACGCTCAGATTAATCCAAGCGTTTACTTGGCTTATTAGTATGCATGAAATTCACTTAATTTCGTTTTAAAAAATATCATCATATTTTACACTTAAGGTGCGAGTCCTTTTTTTAATATATTTAATTCGACCTTATATATTTCGACAGCTTCTTGATCTGAAAGATTTTTAGCAAACTTCTCAATTAAATTTCTAAATGTAACGGCTGTTATTATTTGCATGATATGAAATAATTCCGTATGATTGGTAAAATTTAATTTACTTCTATCTAACATTCCGACCATCTCGTTAAAGCTTTTACTATAGGCCTGTTCACTAAAAATCCCCGAAAATGTATTTTCAACCTTATGTGTCATATTTAAAAAAGCATTTCTCAAAAAATTCAAATGGCACTCTTTCTTAATAATTAATAGGTAAAATTCAACCAATGCATTAAATAAATCGCCATTATGGCTCTCTAAGATTGAGATAAATTGATTATTTTGTTCTGCTACATAATCTTTTAGTAAAAAGAAAAAGGCATCCTCTTTATCCTCGAAATATTGATAAAAGCTGCCTCGAGGAATGCCCGCTGTTTTTACAATATTAGCAATTGAAGCTTCAAATAAAGGGACCCTTGAAAACTCTTCTTTAATAGCCGCCATTAATGTTTGCTTTTTATTTTCATGTAAATTGTAAAAGGTTTCCTTCGGCATGATTCAATCGCCCCCTCATTCCACACACCATAACAGTAAAAGTCCATCAACCAACAATTATCATTATCTAAATTGCTCTTTCTTCCTCCAAAAACTTAACCAAATGTTGAATTGCCAACAACGGCTGGTCTTTAACTAGTGAGATATACCTCATTTTTGTCGTTTCGGTCACAAGGTCACTTCTTCTCATTCGTTCAATAATAAAATTAGTACTCAAATTTATAACCTCTTTTTGTTTAAACTTTGCCTCTTTCGAGAATGCCATTCCAACTGCACCAATTAAAGCGTACATAAATATAGATAGCCTCATACCTTCAAGTGTTGGGCTCACAAAAAGTAAAATAAATAAATTTACTACCGATATCGAAATCAACAGAATTGACCAGATGGCATACCTTGACGCTTTTTTCAAAAAGGGAGAAACCATTTGCTCAAGCTTTTCTAATTCTCTCATTACAAAAGATGGCATATCAGCTTTATATAACATCATACTTTCTCCTTCCTATTGGTAAGTCGAATTTATAAAGTTTTTAAATTAACGAGGTCTCGTCATTAGAATTAACTGCTTTATCTTAATTGCGGGGCGTTTACACAAAGTTGCATTTACACCGCGTAACTGTAAATCACACACCAGTTTCTTTAGTTTTTGTTGATACCGATTATTATTATTCATAGGTAAAACCCTCCACTATGACATCATGTCATCTCAATCTACCTTTAGTGTAAGTGACACGGTGTCATATGTCAATCTCATTCAAGATTCGAAGTTATAGTTTACCTGTGATTGAAATCACGAAATTTTCTAAAAAAACAGTCTATAATATCCTTAATAAAAGTTACATAAAGGAGGAGAATTTCATGATTGATTCCTTTATTCGAAAAATATCAATCCTAAAAGGAGTTAAGGAAGAACACTATCAATACATCGAGAAGTTTATAAAAATTGAAACGTATTCTAAAAATCAGCATATATTTTATGAACATGAACAAGCAAAAGCAATCTACTTTGTGAAAACAGGAATTGTTAAATTAAAAAAAATGAATCCTCAAGGAAAGGAAGTTGTTGTTTGTATTAAGCGAAGTGAAGAAGTGTTTGCGGAGGCATCTTTATTTTGTTCTGGGGACATTCATTATCCTGCAACTGCCCAGATGTTAACAGATGGTGAAGTTGCATTCATTTCTACAGCCGCACTAGAAGAAATTATTTTAGATAGCCGTGAACTATCTGCTGAGATGATACGAATGATGAGCTTAAAGCTGCGGGAATTTACAGAAACATTGAAAGATATGACTTTGCTAGATGTATACGGCAAAACAGTTAAAACGCTTGAAAGACTAGGTAAAGAGTATGGAAAGCATTCAAACTGTGCTGTTCAAATTGAAATACCATTAAGTATTCAAGAACTTGCTAATATTATTGGCTCTTCTAGAGAAACAGTTAGTCGGGTGGTTTCTAAATTAAAAGATGATGATATTATCCTTGTAAGTGAAAAAATAATTAGCATTAACAATTGGTGTCATTTCTGTACGATGTCAAGTAAACTTTAGTTTACCATATTATACAGCACTTAATGGTAGTGCATATTTCAAACCATAATCTTAGAAACAAAAAAGCCCTTTCTAAGAACGTAAAAGAAGGGCTTTAATCCTTTATTTAGTTAAGGCCTTTAAGTCTTCCATGATTGACTCATAAGGAACACTTAACCCATTGTAACTTTTAACAATCGTACCTTCCGCATCAATAAGATATATACCAGTAGCATGTATAAACTGATCGGTGCCTTCTTCTTGTTCAGCTAGTGTTTTGAATGACTTAGCAATTCTTTTAATCTCTGTTTCATCATAACCGGTCAACATATTCCAATTGCTATGATCCACATTAAATTTCGTAGCATATTCTGTCAGAGCTTCTGGCGTGTCTCTTTCTGGATCTACACTAAATGAAACTAATTGCACATCTAGTTCCTCATTTTTAATTTCTGTTTGTAACTTTGACATATTGGCCGTCATTGGCGGACATACAGTTTCACAATTCGTAAAGATAAAGTTAGCTAACCAAACCTTTCCTTGCAGATCATCCGAAGAAAATTGTTCATTATCTTGATTTATAAATGAGAACTCCGGTGCTGGCCAGTCATACTCTGCATCGAATTGGGATTGTGAGCATGCTGATATGATGATCAGCATTACACTCATGATTGCAATTAAGGCAGTTTTTTTACTCTTGTTCATTTTATCACTCCAAGATTTATATCTATTTGCTAACATGCAGACTAGCCCAATTATAACTGATTATTAATTTTTATGTCTAACGTACTTACTTGAGAAACTAATAGCTCCTCATACTTTTTCTGAGCAAGCATGTTAACTTCTTTACTTTCTGCGTTAGGATTTTCTTTTTTAACATTATTTAGTACATCTTGTTGGACCTTTGAAGATAGCACAATTAGCTCATATTGCTGTTCCTGCGTTGACCAAAATTTCTCTTCACCATATTCTTTAATCATAGCAGACGCTGCCGGACTTTGCTCGTAAGTTGCTCGAACTTTGTCGATTTCAGCCTGAATTTCTTCTTTTGTTACGGTATGTCCTTTTTCTTCAGATAATAGGGCAATTGCACGTAGACGAATGATTTGGGTAATTAAAGTATTTGGATGTTTCGTTGCTTCTTCTTGTGCATCCCAATATTTCATCGCTTCTTCTAACTCTGCGCCTTTATAATTTTGCTTATCTTTTTCTCGGTACATTTCTATTTGCAGTTTGTTGATAAACTGATAGAAGTCCAAATCCGATTGGACTATTTCATCTCCGTTTATCGTAGCTAAAACACCGCCACCTAAATCCGCAGCCGTTATTTTAGTACCTTCAACAGCTGTAAAATCAATTACTTTCTCTGCATCAATGCCCTCACCAGAGACAGTTACAATCGCCTGCCATTCGCCTGCCATCGGCAGTTCTACATCGGCACTATATATTCCTTTGCCTTCTTCTTCAAGATTGATCTCAATTGAACCATGATCCATCTTCGCCATTTCAAATAATACTGATACATTTACTCCCTCAACAGCTTCTTCCCCATTTGTAATTGCGAATGATACTTTGGACGTTTGGCCTTGTGCATACGTTGGTTCTTCTACTATTTGTACATTTATATTGCCTGATCCAGCACTGCAGCCTGTAAGGATAATTATTCCTATCAACATCATTAGAATTTTTTTCATCATCTTAATGCACCTTCTTTTATGATCTGATTTTCAAAGTCTTCCATTGTATATTTAGATATTTGCCCATCTTTTAAATACGCAACATGTGAACAAACTTGTTTAATTTCTTCGATATGATGAGATGATAATAGAATTGTTTTTCCTTTTAATAACTTAAGTATCGATAAAATTTCAATTCTACCAACTGGATCTAGTCCACTTGTAGGTTCATCCAAAATTAAAATGTCTGTATCAAAATATAGCATGACACCTAAGCCCAATCGCTGGAGCATTCCTTTTGAATATCCTTTGACTTGCTGGTCCTTGTCTTCATATAATCCTACCAATTTAAGTTTTTCAGCAATCTTTTCTTCATCTGGTTCTTTATCCGTTAATGATGCAAAAAAGCGGATATTTTCCTCACCTGTAAGATGTGGATATAGCTGAAATTTTTCAGGTAAATACGACACGACCTTTTTCCATCCAGATTTCTTTACATGTATTTCATTTAATTGAATACTTCCTGTTTTTAGTGGCAACAAGTCTAGCATTAAATGAATTAATGTTGATTTACCAGCACCATTACGTCCCACTAGAGCACATAATTCATTTTTCTCTACTAATAAATTTACATTATTTAATACATTTTTTTTATTATAGAAGTGGGTAACATTTTCAATTTTAATCATGCTCGTTCCCCCTTGTTACCAAAATAAACAGCAATTTCAAATGAAAGAATTACCCATACAATGACATCAATTGCTAGAAATACTGTCGGTGATGCCCAAACCATTTTATCCATCAACCGGGATAAATGATCCATTGATACAACACCTAATGATGTGTCTAAATAAAACGGAATTGTTTGTAGTGGATCTAGAAAGAAAATCATTGAAAATGCTCTTATATTTTCATAGGATACGCTAGGTAAAATATAAAGAAAGAATAGATCCAATAAGAATACAAAGAAAAACCAAATGAAAATATTAGCACCAATTAATTGCATTCTCGTATTACAAATACTCCCTAGTGATAACCCTATTTGATTAAAAATAATAATAAGTACAAAAACAGTGGATAAAAAGGCGATAAATTGGCCTACATTAAACTGGAAGAAAAATTTCATCAAAACTGCTAGCAAAAAATACCATGATCCAAAAACAGCTAAGGTAATCGCTTGAATTGCAATGCTTTTTTTAAATAAAAAGCTGCGATAGGATTCACGTTTTGTAATTAAAATCATTAATGTTTTTAATTCTTTTTCTTGAATAATCGAAAAGGATGCTATAAATAAACTTAGCAATGGGAAAATGTACATATTCATCTCGTATAGTGACAGCAATAGGACTGGAAAGCCTTGCTCTGATGGCAATGTACGAGTTTGTAATACTAATAGCAATGAAATTAACACAACCATTGCAAGCGAAAGCCATATACCTTTTCCTCTTGACTGCTCGATCCATTCCTTCCATACGTAATTCATCATGTTCTTCTCCTTTTCAAGCTAATAAATCCTAGAATAAGTAGTAGTACTACCGGAACTAGCAATTTGCTAAAGTTGTATGTTTCCTTTTTCTTTACAAGCGGGAATTCATCAATAAACATCGCTTGATCATTATTTAGAAGTTCATTCATTTTTTCATAAATACGAATGGCAGGACTATCTAAAAATAAAAAAGCTAATTCGTTTTCTTCTACTAATTGATATAACGACGATTTATGTTCAATCGGGTAATCACCAATTCCATTTTGATCTAAATCTAAAACTGGTACTGTATGACCCCAATCGTTTCCACGCCCATTTTCATTCCACTTACTTTTATCCTTACCACCTAGTGTTAAAACACCAGCAATGTTATTCGAAAATTTATTTTCCGTAAATAACTGATCCGCTGAAGATGCCCAAATCTCAACACCAATTTGATTTTGGAGAAAATCATTTTCAGTAATGGTATTCCGTTGCGATTGATCAATGAAAATCCCACGTTGATTTTGAAAAAATAAATTCTCGCTTACGGTGCTATCATCGGCTGCTTGTAGCAGCAAGCCATAAGAACGGGTTCCTTGATTTAAAGTAAACTCATTGTTTTTCATAATAGTTCGTCTGGAGTGCATAATAGCTGCACCGCCAATGTTAAAGGTAAATACATTTTGATAAAATTGATTATCATCTGAATACATATAATGAAGACCATATCTAGTATGGCTAATCTTATTTTCAATTGTTTCATTTTCATTCGAATAGTCAAAAAAGATTCCATCACGAGTACCAGTTATCTCATTTTTTTCTAAAATGTTATGATTTGAATAATATAAGTGTAAGCCGTTACCTTGACCACCAATTTCTCCTTTTTTCAAACCTCTAACATGAACATTACTTACCTTATTATGGTGTGCTTGGCTTAAGTAAACACCATGAAAGCTTTCTGTAATCACAATATTACGTATCACGTTATGGTCAGCCATTATTTTGATGGCGGCATATTCTTCACCTGAATTTCTGTCATAACCACTGTGTGTAACTGTTAAATTCTCTAGATGAACATTAGGTGATTGAATAGCAATAACATTACTATTTCCATCACCCTTAATGACTGTATCTTCTTGACCGATAATTGTAATCGGTTTTGTAATAATTACATTTCCCTCATATGTTCCATTATTTAATTGCAGCGTGCCATTTTCAGGTGTTTTCTCAACTAGCTTTTGCAAGTCTTCTTCAGCACTAACACTGTCAGCTGCAAATAAGAGAAAAACACCTATCAATAAGGTGCTTATTCTTATTATCATCGTGTTCTTTCCTTCCAGATTGGAATTATTAATAGTAGAAATACAATACCTAATAAAAACGAACCATACGTAAAATAACTATTAGTCAGAAAGTTCGCTAGTGTGTTTTCACCAATAATCGGTGGAATAAACGGATCCACCTCAATAGGTGCTTGTGGACTTAAATCTGTACCATAATCTTTTAACCAACGATGAATATCATAAATCCCAACGATTCCACCAACCACAAACATACTGACCAAACCGTATAACACCTTTTTATTACGCATTAAGGCAACAACCACAATAAGTATAGCCATAAAGCCAATAATATATGGTAAATAGGATAATTCCGGAAAGCTTTCTTCACTAAATGGTTTCATACCAATATAATGATTTAATCCATTTATAATTGAAATCTCACCTTCCATCTTATATGGATAGACGATAATGTTTAAGCCTTCTGGATATTGCGGTGCAAAAAATTCCATTCCCCACCAAGGTAAAAAAATTGAAACTACAAGCAAAGCAGCTGCAGTTAATAAAATAGCAATTGACGTTCCTGATAGCTTTTTGCTCATGCCACTCACCCCTTAATTAATCAAAGAGAAGGGAGCCATCTACTGCTCCCAGTCTCTCAACTAGTTGTTTAGTGCTTAATTCTTTGGTTTTACTAATAGATATCCTGACATTTCTTGGTGTAATGCAGAACAGAAGTTTGTGCAATATAATGGCCACGTACCAGCTTTATCAGCTGTAAATGTAATTGTTTCTGTTTGACCTGGTTGTACCTCAAAGTTTAAGTTATGTTGGTTAATCGCAAAACCGTGTGTAATGTCTTCATCGAAATCAATATTTGTTAAATGAATCGTAACTTTATCGCCTTCGTTAACTTCAATTACATCTGGACGATCTGATTTTGAATCAAAGATAAATTTCGAACGCATTGCGATACCGTAAACAGTTACTTCATTACCATTACGTTCAATACGTGTTTGATCTTGACTGTAAACTGCATGTGGATTAGATTCATCTTTTTCATAAACTTCAAATGTTTTGATTTTATCTGCTTTAATCATTTGAGCATAGTGTGGCTCTGGATTTACTGGAGCGGACATAATAACTTCCATCTTTTCTCCACTTAAATCAATTAACTGCATTGCTTCTGGATGTGACGGACCAACAGATAAGAATAAGTCTTTTGCAATCTTGTTTAATGCGATGATATATTTTCCATCTGGTGATGCTGAGTCACCTTCAGCAGCAACTGAGTGACCTGGTGAATATTGAACAGGTACACGATCTAACGTTTCGCCTGTATTTGGATCCCATTTAACGATTTCAGAAGAAATGAACATTGTTGTATAAGCCATGCCTTGATCGTCAAATTGAGTGTGTAATGGTCCAAGTGCATTTTCAGGGTTAACTTCACGTTCTACTATTGAATCGTAATTGATAACTGGCATACCATATTTTTCGCCAGCGAAATCACCATTTTCAATAGCTTGGAATGCTTTTTCAAAAGAAAACACTGTCATAGCTGGTGCTAATTTACCTGAGGCAATAAAGCGTGTACCATCTGGAGTTACGTCAACACCATGTGGTGATTTTGCTACAGGCACTAGATATAATCCACCTTTATGTTTTTCAGGGAAGATGATCTTTTCACCATTTATTTCTTCATATTGTCCTTCAGCTACCATTTTTTCAAGCTCTTTCCAGTTGAATAAAACGATATAGTCACGGTCTGCTTGAGACGCGTTAATTTCAAGATTAGTTGTTCCTTCTTCAGTGTTGTAAGTTGTGATTACACCCCAACCATGTGAAGGGCCTTTACCAGCATCTGATAAATCATAGCTCCATGGTGGAAGAGCTACTTGCCAAGACACACCTAACTTTTCAGCTTCTTCATCAAATTGTACAGCGCTCATTACTCCATAGTATTTTGAGCTATATTCATCTAGTGAAGCATACTCACTTCCTAATGGTACTGAGAAACGAGTTGGTAAGAACATATACTCTGTGTTTTCAGTTACGAACATCGCGCAGTGCGGACCACTTGTGTTCGGAACCTCTAGAATATCTTTAACTTGGAAGTTTTCTAAATCCATTACGGCTGCACGGCTGTTCGCTACGTCAGTTGCAAACATCCATTTACCATCATATTCACCTTTTGTTTCAGAGAAAGCTGGGTGGTGAAGATCTCCCCATGTGTAGTCGCCCATTAATTCCTTTGAATGCTCTGACCAACCGTAACCTGTTGCTGAGTCTTGTGAGAAGACTGGAACAGTACGGATATGTCTCATTGACGGTACACCATAAATGAACATTTGACCTGAGTGACCACCTGATGCAAATAAGTAGTACTCATCAAGTTCACCTGTTGGAACATAAACCTTTTCTGCATTTGTACTAGCTGGTGATGACGTACTTGCGGTTGTTCTCGGGCCAATGTCGTTCCCTGCAAAGAATACTGTCGATGCAACAACACCTGCTACAAGCCCTGTTAAAGCTGGGACTAACCCTTTCTTCATGTAAAGCACCTCCTATTTTTCACTCGCAATTTTTAATGCTTCTACTATTGATGTAACTTCTTCATCTGTAAGTGGGTTTCCACTGATTACACTAGACATAACTGCTGAAGTTGGTTCTTTTAAAAACTCATCAATTGGTTTGCCATGTTTACCTTCTACATTGTTAAAAGCCTGTGATAAGTCAGGACCTGTTGCCCCACCTTGTAAGCCAAGATTTTCAACTGCGTGACATGCTAGACAGCCTTTGTCAGTAATAATTTGAGCTTCTGCAGAAACGGTTTTCGGTTCTTCAGTAGTTGCACTTTCTTGTGGAGTTGTTGTATCAGTTTCAATTTCAGTAGCTTCAGGTGCAGGTGATGCAACATCAGCGGTATTACTATATTGGAAGAACACATATCCCCCACCGAAACCTACTAATAAAAATACTAAAAAGATAATGACCGAGTTTTTCATTTCGCATTGCCCCCCTTTCAAACATTGTTATGTTAGTAAAACTTGCTACACCCATATAGTAATCGGTCGTCAAATGTTTAGGGTGTGATATACCTCACACATAATTAGCTATTCACAAATTCAACACAATTAGGTCAAATATCAGTCACAATTAGCACGAATGTTTGCTTGCTTATTCAGGTGTGATCTTACTCACACCTGAACTATGATTTACAATACTTGAATAGTTTTAATTAACATCAATTCCGTTAAAAGCTTCTCAAACAAATAGAGTATGGACGTACTAACTTTAATTATTAGAGGAATTCTGACTTCTTTCTTGCAATACAACCGGTTCCTGTCAGAATCCTTGGTTGATTCTGACTCGATCTCCCAAAAACGACTTGAGCTGCTCAAAATTGAACAGCAATTAAAAAAGCACGATAAAAAAAGACCAAATCATACTCGATTTGATCTGCCAAAACACTTAATTAATTTACCGTCCTCTTTTCTGTCGTAACTTGAACATGTATTTTTGTTCGATTCGAAAAAACACTGTGCAAAATCATACCTGTAATAACTATGAATAACCCAGCCAACGACAGCATACTAGGAATGGACCCACCTAAAAATATTATTTCTCCTAGTACAGAAAAAATAACAGAACCCGATAGTGTAGCATCTACAGCAGCCATATGTTTATTATTATTCCGCGCCAAGTCGGTTGCATAGAAAAACAGAACGGTTGCTATGACCCCTGCAGTAATAGCCAATATTAATGTTTGAATAACCTGACTTAACACAGGGGTGCCATGAGCCATATAGCCAAATGCGGACACGATTATCCAAAAAGGAAAACTAGCTATTGTCATGCCTAAAACTCGTTGAAAAGTATCCAGACGTCCATCGCAAATTTCCATCATCTTCCTGTTCCCTAGAGGATATGCAAAAGCAGCGAATACTATGGGCAATGAGATTAACAGCATTGAGTTCATATTAGCCATTGATGCTTGCTGCGCTTGCAAAATAATCACGCCTAATAATATGACTGATGAAAATAATAAGCCTCTTACAGGGATTTCTCCCTGTACAAATCTTGGGCCTTTTTCCGTTTCAACTCTAGTCTTTAAAAAAGGAACAAGTAATGAACCAGCAATAATTGTTATTTGCCATGTTCCAGACACAAGCCAACCAGGTCCATACGCTGCTGCAAATGTTATTGGAGTATAAAATAATCCAAATCCTACAGTACTCCATAGTAACCATTGAGTCGGCCTTTCCTTCATTTCTTTGAACAATGGCTTTAAATTCCCCCTAAACCACACGATAAGTAATAAAAAGGGAACCATAAAAATAAAGCGTAGTGAAGCACTCCATAGCCAACTTCCACCTTCTAGCTCCATTGCTCGATTAATAATAAAAGTTGATGAAAAAAAGAACGAAGCCACTATTCCAATTAATATTGCCTTCAATTTGCCCTCCTTCTATACTGAATGTTCCAACATTTCAGAATTTATACGTATATTATAACGGATTGAAACGATTCAATCTAGAAAATTAACAATTAAGAACACCTTTAACTACTATTTATAATTAAAAGAACCTTTCTTTGATACACCCTTGATCATAGTAGTGCCTCTATTAGATAACGCACTATGTAATATCATCCCTATGACCACTAATGATAGTCCAACCAATGATACATTGCTTGGAATCGCTGCGCTTAAGAAAATCATTTCTCCCAAAACGGAAAATATCACCGATCCTGACTGAGTTGATTCAACAGCAGCCATTTGTTTAGTGCTATTCCGAGCAAGGTCGGTTGCATAGAAAAATAGAACTGTAGCAATAACACCTGCACAAATCGCTACTAATAAAGATTGTGTTAACTGGCTTTTAGATGGTGCACCATGTGCTAAATAGCCAAACACTGATACAAACAACCAAAAAGGCATGCTTGCGATGGTCATGCCTAGCACACGCTGAAACGTATCAAGACGTCCATCACAAATTTGCATCATCTTCCGATTTCCCAACGGGTAAGCAAAAGCAGCTATAATAACGGGCAAAGCTCCTAATAGCATCGTGTTAATATTTACAGTTGATGCTTGCTGCACTTGTAGGATAATGACACCTACTAAAATTACTGATGAGAACACTAGACCTTTTACAGGGATTTCTCCCTTTATTAAGATAGGACCCTTTTCTGTTTCTACTTTAGTTTTTAAAAAAGGGACTAGCAATGAGCCAGCAATAATCGTTGTTTGCCATGTACCTGACACAAGCCAGCCAGGTCCATAGGCTGCAGCAAATGTTATCGGGGTATAAAATAAACCAAACCCAACAGAACTCCATAATAACCATTGAAACGGCCTTGCCCTCATTTCTTTGAGCAAAGACTTGAAATTACCTCTAAAGAACACGACAACCATTAAAAATGGAATCATAAAAATATAACGGAGTGAAGCGCTCCATAACCAACTTCCACCCCCAAGCTCCATTGACCTGTTGATAATAAAAGTCGATGCAAAAAAAAATGAAGCAACCACTCCAATAAATATAGCTTTCAAGATAACCTCTCCTGTTCCCGTAAAATTCCAATTATTTCGAATACACTTGACTATTATAAAACACTTACATTTGTCCTGTATACAAACTATTTTCGAGATATAACAAAAGAACCTTTCCAACGTAGAGCCCGCGTTAGAAAGGTTCTTCATTTATCTATTCATCTGAGTCTTCACCTAGAACTGCTTCTGCTATGTTAACAGCATGGTCGCCAATTCTTTCCAAATTACTAATTATATCCACAAATACAATACCTGCAGTACCCTGACATATTCCTTCATTTAGACGAATAATATGCTTTTTCCGAAGATTGCGTTCCATTTTATCAATTTCAACTTCTTTTTGAATAACATCTTGTGCTAATGTCATATCTTGTTTTTCAAGAGATAGCATTGCCTCTTTTACAGTCGCAATCGTTAATTCAAACATTTCCTCTAAATCTGTAATTGCTTGATCTGTCAATTTAACTTTATTCGCAATCTGATAATCTACTAATTCGATTATATTTTCAAAGTGATCTCCAATTCTCTCGATATCATTGACTGTATTCATTAAAATAGAATGCACTTCTGAATCTTGTGCGGTAATGTCTCCACTTGATGCGACATCAATTAAATACTGCGTAATTTTACGGTCTAAATTATTAATCGCTTGTTCATACTGTAAGCCTAATTCAGAATGTACTGGGAGTTTAGTATTCAAGTACTTATGTGACTCTTCTAAACCTTTAATTGAAAACTCACCCATTCGAAGCAATTCCTTTTTCGCATTAGCTAATGCTATCGACGGTGATTGTTCAATAAACAATGGATCCAATCCTTTTGTATTATATTCAACTGTTATCTCCTGACCTGGAATTAACTTTGTAACGATTAAGGCAAGCACCGCAATAAATGGAGCCTGAATGATTGTATTCGTAACGTTGAAAATACCATGTGCGAAGGCAATTGTCATTTCTTCGTTTAAATTCATATTCGCTTGTAGTGCGGCAATTAATTTCGTAAAGAGTCCTAAAATGATCAAGAAAATTGTTGTTCCAACTAAGTTGAAAATAACATGTGTTAAAGCCGCACGCCTAGCTGCAACTGAAGCACCTAAAGATGCTAAAACAGCTGTGATGGTTGTTCCAATATTATCCCCGAATAATACTGGTAGCGCTGCTTTTAAGTCAATTGCACCTTGCGCAAATAATTCCTGAAGTATACCAATAGTTGCACTTGAGCTCTGTACGATTACTGTAAAAACAGTACCAATTACCACCCCTAAAATTGGGTTGTCACTCATGCTAACTGTTAAATCATGAAAAGCTTGTAATGAACGCAACGGTTTCATTCCGGCACCCATTAATTCTAAGCCGTAGAATAGTGCCCCAAAACCAAAGAATAATTGACCTGCATAATTGGCTTTTTTATGTTTAAAGAAAAAGATTAAAAATGCACCTATAGCTATAATCGGTAGAGAATATGCGCCTACGTCAAATCCTATAATAAATGCCGTTACTGTTGTACCAATATTGGCCCCCATAATAACCCCAATGGCTTGTTTTAGGGTCATAAAGCCGGCATTAACTAAACCAACCGTTAGTACAGTTGTACCTGAACTTGATTGAATTAAAATGGTTACGATAATTCCTGCTAGTATTCCCATTATCGGATTAGTAGTAAATTTGTCTAAAATATCTCTAAGTCTATTTCCGGCAAGCTTTTGAAGACCATCGCCCATAAATTTTATACCGAATAAGAATATACCTAGACCACCTAGAAACTCAAATATCATACTCTGTACATCGAGTTCCACTTTTCCAACCCCTTTAAATTCTTAGTTTTTAATTATTACTATTCTATTCACCGCCTACAAGATTCGACATGTAGACACGCCTATCATAGTATGTAAGAAGATTAAGATATTGTAAATAAGTTGCGATTAAAATTTACACTAAATTTACAATTCGTTTTTTTAATATTACTAGCACAAACTTCAAAAAAAAATCGCCTGTTCACCTTACTTTAAAAGGAAACAGACGATTTAACGGTTTAAAACATATAATCGAAATAGCTCATTGACATCACTTTTCATGTATTCTCTCCTAAGATACTTGACTTAATTTCTCAATTTGCTCACTTGTTAGTTGCTCAAGAAATTGTTTAAAATCAATAACTCTATCAATTTCATACCTTTCACAATTTTTTAGATAGTTATTATATGCTTGTTGGTACATTTCCATTATATCTCCCCCCTATTAGTCCTCACCACTGTATTATAACAGATATATCGGTAATTCGTATTATATAACAGTATATTGTGTTGCGCAACAGATTTTTAGAAATTTTTCAACCTCATGTTTATGAACATCGCACCTGTAAATAATGATAATATCCCGCATTTAATACGGAGGTAAACATGCGACTTTATTTTAGTGCGATATATACAAGTTTTCTACGGTCACATATGATCATTCGCTTACTCACTGTTATATTCGTTGTAGCTATTATTATGGGAATTGCCATACATTTCGTAGAACCTGAGGAGTTTCCAACTATCTTCGATGGATTATGGTGGGTCATTGTAACAACATCAACAGTTGGATACGGTGATTTTGTTCCAACGACCACTATTGGGAGACTAATGGCTATTCTGTTAATTTTTATTGGAGCAGGTTTGGTTACTTTTTATATGGTTACCCTTTCTACAGCAGTAGTAAATATTTTTAGCGGTTTAAAAGAAGGCAGTGCAGCATATAAGGGAGAAAAACATCTCGTTATTGTCGGCTGGAATGAAAAATCCAGAAATACAATCAATCAAATTATATCATTAGAACCTTCAACACATATCGTACTTATTGATGGTACACTCGAAGAACACCCATTAAATAATAAAAATATTTATTTTATTAAAGGAGACTCTTCTCTTGATGAAACCTTAAAAAAAGCAAATATAATGGATGCTGAAACTGTTTTAATAACAGCGGATGCAAATCGAAATGAGCATGAAGCGGATATGCAATCCATATTAACATTGCTAGCAATTAAAGGATTTAATCCGACTGTTTACTGCATTATTGAAATTTTGACTCCACACCAAGTTAATAACGCCAAACGAGCTGGAGCAGATGAGTTAATTGAAACATACCTATTATCTAGTTATCTTATGATCGATAGTCTACAATCACACGGAATCTCAGATGTCGTATTTTCATTATTGAATTACATTAAAGGTAGTAAGATAAAATTAATGGAAGTTCCAAATAATCTAGTTAACAAAACCTTTGCAGAATGTGCCCATACATTAATAGATGACTATGACCGGTTACTTATCGGTATTAAAAGAGGAGAAGAAGCCTTTATTCATCCTCCTCCCGCTCGTACAATTACAGAAAATGATTTATTATTAGTTATTGTCCCTTAGCGGAGTATATCTTCTAATTCATTCACAAGAGACTTTCCCATATCAACAAGTTCAGGTGGATATTCTGCATCAGGATCTTGAGGTTCTTGAAATTGGTCGGTCGTACCAGAAAAAACGCCTGTTCCTGCGTGATCATCCAAACCTTCTTGATAATTATGTGAAAGTAAAAACGGTTGTCGCAGCTTTACTGTTGTTCCATTAGAATCTAATTGTCCATCAACGGCTTCAAATGGAACTCTTAAATACTGATAACTTCCATGATCATCGGCAATTTTATAATCAAAATAACCATGATCATAATCCCAATTACCACCGATAACATATCCTAGCGGTTTTAGCTTTGATTCAAGGTCAATTAGTTGAAATGTACGATTTTCTATAGAAGATGAAATTGGTATCATCTAGCTCACAACCCCTTTAAATATTATCATTCATTTATTTAATAGGTTGTCCAAGCTCGATCATTATCATTCGATTAGAAAAACACGTCATTCGCCCACAATATCAAATGGCGATGTCCCAGGAGATGACCAATAGGACCTCTTTTCTTATACTTTAATTCTTTACTAATGGTAAACTTTACTAAGAATGTGCAAGAAATATTACTAAACTGGTGCAAGCAAAAAAGCATTCAAACGCCATATGGTATTTGAATGCTTTTTTCATTATAATCTTTTTTCTAATGCTTCTTTTTCTTTTTCGAATCCTGGTTTCCCTAGCAATGCAAACATATTTTTCTTATATGCTTCCACCCCTGGTTGATCAAATGGGTTAACTCCCAATAAATAACCACTCATTGCACATGCTTTTTCAAAAAAGTATACGAGATATCCAAAAGTATAAGCACTTAACTCTGGTATATTTACAATTAAGTTTGGAACATTCCCGTCTGTATGGGCAAGCATGGTTCCTTGAAATGCTTTTTTATTAACAAAATCCATTGTCTTTCCCGCTAAATAATTAAGTCCATCTAAGTCGTTTGCTTCTTTCTCAATCGTAATTTCATATTTAGGTTTTTCAACATTAATAATAGTTTCAAATAAATCACGACGACCCTCTTGAACATATTGACCTAATGAGTGAAGATCGGTTGAGAAGTTTGCAGATGCTGGAAAGATCCCCTTTTGATCCTTTCCTTCACTTTCCCCAAATAACTGTTTCCACCATTCAGAGAAATATTGAAGTGCTGGCTCATAATTGATTAACATTTCGATCGTTTTACCTTTATTGTATAAAATGTTTCGAACAGCCGCATATTGATACGCAGGATTTTCTACTAATTCAGACTTGCTAAAATCGTCCTGTGCCTCGCGTGCTCCGCTCATCATTTCTTCAATATTTACACCACTAACGGCAATTGGCAACAGTCCAACTGCAGTTAATACTGAATAACGGCCCCCAACATCATCGGGTACAACAAACGTTTCATAGCCTTCTTCAGTCGCTAAAGTTTTCAATGCACCTTTTTCACGATCTGTCGTTGCATAAATTCGCTTTCTCGCTTCTTCAACACCATATTTTTCTTCTAGATGCTTTTTAAAGATCCGGAAAGCAATCGCCGGCTCAGTTGTTGTTCCTGATTTAGAAATAACATTTACCGAAATATCCTTCCCTTCTAGTAAATCAAATAGTTCTTGAACATATGTAGAACTTATATGATGACCCACAAAAAACACTTGTGGCGTTCCTTGCCGTTTTTCTTTAGATATGGCATTGTAGAAAGAATGGTTTAACATCTCGATAGCCGCCCGTGCTCCTAAGTATGAGCCACCAATACCAATGACAAGCAGTACATCTGAATCTGCTTTGATTTTGCTTGCGGCTTTTTGAATGCGGGCAAACTCTTCCTTATCATAATTTGTAGGCAATTCAACCCAGCCTAAATAATCGTTACCTGCACCCGTCTTTTCATGTATTGAATGATGTGCGCACTTAACAAAATCACTTAAGTAATTTAATTCATCCTCATTAAAAAAAGTTAGAGCCTTTGAATAATCAAAACTAATATGTGCCATAACCAGCCTCCATTTTTATTTAGAAAAACACGCTATTTCCTGATGAAATTCTGATGTTTTTGTTTCACATATTTCTTCACCTTATAAAGACATTTTCAGAATTTCCAATACGTCGTGCTTATTCAATTTCTTAATAGTTCCAAACTCTCCATTTGCCATAGCCTTATCTGCCATTAAATCTAATTGTGAATCATCAATGTTATAATCTGCTAATCTCGAAGGAGCTCCTATTGAGGACCAAAATACGCGAAGCTTTTCAATTCCTTCTAGCGCAATGTCACGATCTTCTTTCCCTGTTGGATTTACATCAAAAACTCTAATGGCCAGCTGTTTAAACTTCTTCACGTGCTGTTCTAAAACATGAATCATCCAATTGGGCTGTAAAATGGCTAATCCACCTGCATGCGGAATATCATAAACAGCAGAAACTGCATGTTCAATATTATGTGTGGCCCAGTCACCGCGAGATCCCATTGATAATGAGCCATTTAAAGCTATCGTTCCTGCATATAAAATTGTTTCTCGTAATTCGTAATTGTTCAGATCATTTATTAATTTTGGCGCTGTCTCCATTACCGTTTTTAAAACAGACTCACACATACGATCCTGCAATGGTGTGTTTTCTGTTTTATGAAAATATTGTTCTAAAACATGTGACATCATATCTACGATGCCATAAACGGTTTGATTTTGGGGAACAGAATATGTAAACTCTGGATCTAATATAGAAAACTTAGGATATACGGCAGGGCTACCCCATCCATACTTTTCCTTTGTCTCCATGTTAGTTATAACTGATCCTGCATTCATTTCAGAACCTGTCGCCGCTAATGTTAACACTGTGCCAATTGGTAAAGCATCAGTTGCTACTGCCTTTTTCGTAATTACATCCCAAATATCAACGTCAAGCTTTGCACCAGCTGCAACAGCTTTTGAACAGTCAATTACACTTCCACCGCCTACAGCTAAAACAATCTCAATTGATTCTTTTTTACAAATTTCAATTCCCTTATGTACAGTTGACAATCGCGGATTAGGTTCGACTCCTGATAGCTCATAAATCTCAACATTAATTTCTTTAAGGAGCGAGGTCACTTGGTCATAAAGACCCGATTTCTTAATACTGCCCCCACCATACACTAACAATAGTTTTGTACCAAATTTAGGTACCTCTTCCTTTAGCGCCTGTAATTGTCCTTTTCCGAAAATTAACCGAGTTGGGTTTTGAAAAATAAATGAATCCAACAAATACACTTCCTTTTCTAAGATGTAAGCGTAGTGCATGTTTTTCCACCATTACATAATAATACCAAATGATATTTTATAATCATAGTCAACCATAACAACGTTATTTCACTAAAAAACGAGAAATTACGCGAATAATTGACAGCTTTTTTAGTATTCCAAGAAAAGCGTAAAATAAAAGGGATAGTGGAAATCTTAATATATATATGTACTTGTTCATTTGTTCATTTTTATTTAAGATACTTCTTAATTGTTATAATATGTTGATTCATTAAATAATTTGTTGATAAGTTTTTGTGCTAATCTTAAAAAGTTCTTTGGAATAATTTTTTTCCTAAAAAAAAGAAGAAACCCCGTCGAGTTTCTTCTATCGCTATTTACTTCTTTAATAGTTTTTCACGATCTGATGATTGTTTAATCCAATCTTCAAGCTTGTCTTTAAGTGTATTGAAACCTGAAGTAGCTGCTGTGTCCACTTGTTGTTGTGGTTGCTTTTTAGCTTGTGGACGTGCTTTTCTTTCCTTCTTTGGTTGTTGAGCTGGTACTTCAGTTTGTTCCGGTGCCTCTTGAGTTGCTTTAATAGAAAGACTAATTTTACCTGCCGCTTCGTCAACAGATAGAACTTTTACACTAACTTCGTCTCCCACTGCTAAATGCTCGCTCACGTCCTTTACATAGCCATGGGTAATTTCTGAGATGTGAACTAATCCTTGTGTATTTTCATCTAAAGCTACAAAAGCTCCATATGGTTGAATTCCGGTAACTTTACCAGTTAACTCTTGACCGATTGTGTATTTTTCTGACATGGAAACACTCCTAATTTATTCATTTTATGTGCGCATTGTAGAAGTATACCACAAAGTACTTTCATTATCAAAGCTTGGTTTTCCATAACACCTATATTTTATACAACTTGCCTCACATTTATTAGGTAAAGAATTGTTATTGTTGGAAATATTTCAGCTATTTTAACAGTAAACTGAAAGATTTTGGGGTAATTATTTGTTCTCATTTATATTAAGTAACCAACGGACAAAAAAATATGGAATAGTGTTGTTAAACACAAATAGGGCAACCTAATGTTATTCATTTATAAGGAATTGTATATCTATTACCGGAAAATCACACCAACTATGGAAGTTTCACTTTATCAGAAAATTATACAAATATATCTTTCATATTTCGACAAAATACTCTATTATATTTAAATGGAAAGGAGTCGAATGCTTATATGGAAAAACGTGACCAATGGTCATCAAAGCTTGGCTTTATCTTAGCGGCTGCAGGGTCAGCGATAGGATTAGGAGCCATCTGGAAATTCCCTTATATGACTGGTACGAACGGAGGAGGAATCTTCTTACTCCTTTTTATATTATTTACGATCATTCTTGGAGCTCCATTATTATTTGCGGAATTTATTATTGGTAGAAATACTCAAAAGGATGCAATCACTGCTTATAAAAAGCTTGCACCTGGAACAGCTTGGCACTGGATCGGAATATTAGGTGTCGTCGCGTCATTTGTACTACTATCTTTTTACAGCGTTGTTGGTGGTTGGATTATATCCTATACAGTCCGGGGCATACTCGGTATGACAAGTGGCCTTACAAATGAACAATATGGTGAGCTTTTTGGACAGATCATTTCTAATCCGTTTGAAGTAATGATTACACAAATGATCTTTTTAATTATTACGATTCTAGTTGTTCAAGGCGGTATTAAAAATGGAATCGAAAAAGCAAATAATTATATGATGCCTGCTTTATTTATCTTATTTATTATTCTTGTTATTCGCTCGTTAACTCTTGAAGGAGCGATGGAAGGAGTAAAGTTCTTCCTAAAACCAGAATGGACTGAAATAACGTCAGAAACGTTAATAATGGCATTAGGACAATCCTTTTTCGCATTAAGTATTGGGATTTCTGTAATGGTAACTTACAGCTCTTACCTTTCAAAAAAGGAGAGTCTCCCACGCTCTGTTAGTTCGATTGTTAGTTTAAACATTTTCATTTCATTATTAGCTGGCTTAGCCATCTTCCCAGCAGTTTTTGCACTTGGTTTTGAACCTAATAGTGGACCCGCTTTAATCTTTATCATTTTCCCTGCGGTTTTTGAACATATCGCATACGGCCATATTTTCTTTGTCGCATTTATGATCCTAATGTTGTTTGCAACATTAACTTCTGCTTTCTCGATGATTGAAATTGTGATTGCAACCATCTCTAAAAATCAACCTGAGAAACGCAAAAAAATTGCATGGATATCTGGAATCTTGATATTCATCGTTGGTATTCCGTCCGCATTGTCCTATGGTATTTTAGCTGATTATAAACCGTTAATGAACAGAACTATTTTTGATTTAGCAGATTACTTTGTAAGTAATATTGCACTGCCTGGCGGTTCTTTACTCATTGCCTTATTTATAGGACTAAAAATACCGAAACAAATTCTTAAAGAGGAATTTTTACGATCAACTTCTGTAAGTGCAAAAGTGTTTACACTATGGTATTGGTCGATTCGTTTTATTGTTCCTATTGGAATAATCATTGTATTTCTACATGCTTTAGGATTGCTAAGTGTTTAATCAGCACAAGCACCGGCAAGACATATCCTGTTGAAGGATGAGCATGTTATAACAACATATAAATTAACTATAAGAGGATTATGAGACTTAATTTAAGTTCTAATAATCCTCTTTATTATGCCATTGAGCAAACCCAATTCTTCTCCCCCTTCTACATTCCCCTAATTATTTACTAGGCTTTTACTAAATAAATTTACCCGTATGGAATTTTCTTCTTCTTTTTACAGATAATAAAATGAATAAACTTACTTGAAAGAGGAAAAAGATGGTGAAAAAGTTTCGGTATACTAAAAAAATTGAGTTATTCAGAAAAAATGCCGCTCAAAATAAGCAAGCTGCTCCAAATTCTAATACTGTCGAACAGCTTCCTACAACACAAGATCATAATCTTATTGATAAAAATTTAAACTATAATATAAATACTCTTAAAAGCATATTAGGCAAAAGTGATGATGTGAAGTATAGAGAAATTGAATTTGTATCAACAAAAAAAGTTAATGTCTTTATTTGTTTTATTGATGGGCTTGTTAGTGAGGCTTATATTAATTTACATGTAGTAAAGTCATTAATGGAACCCGATTTCACGGTAATGTCCAATAGGTATTCCTTTGCTGAAACCGAGGACTTTCTAACAATTCTAAAAAAGAGGATATTAAGCACATCTAGTATTAAGGAAGAACGGAAAATAGATGCGGTTACAGAAAGTATTTTAATGGGCGAAACACTTGTTTTAATAGAGGGATATGATACCGCACTACTTGTAAGTACCCAAGGATATGAAGCTAGAAATGTTGAGGAACCGGATACAGAATCAAGCGTTAGAGGGCCACGAGAAGGTTTTAATGAAATTTTAAAGGTAAACACTTCTTTAATTCGTAGAAAAATCAATAATCCGAATTTAATCTTTGAGGGTATGAAACTAGGGAAACAAACAAAAACGAATATTCGAATTGGCTATATAAATGGTATTGCAAATCCCAAAGTAGTAGATGAAGTAAAAAAACGATTAAACGCAATTGATACAGATATTATTTTAGAATCAGGCTATATCGAACAATTTATTGAAGATCATCCTTATTCTATTTTTCCAACAGTAGCGAATAGTGAAAAACCTGATAAAATAGCTGGTAAGTTGCTAGAAGGAAGAGTTGCCGTATTTTGTGATGGCACACCATTTGTATTAACCGTTCCGCATGTTTTCGTTGAAAATCTTCAGGTTGGCGAAGATTACTATTCACGGCCATATTTATCATCACTCATAAGGCTATTACGCTTACTATCATTATTTTTAACTGTTGCAACCCCTGCAATATATATAGCCCTGACAACCTTCCATCATGAAATGGTACCTGCTCTCCTACTTACAACAATGGCCGCAGCGGAAGAAAAAGTACCGTTTCCAACATTTATTGAAGCAATGCTAATGGCCATTGTCTTTGAAATTCTTCGCGAGGCGGGGGTTAGGATGCCACGGCCAGTTGGAGCAGCAATTAGTATTGTTGGAGCATTAGTAATAGGCGAGGCAGCAGTGCAAGCTGGATTTGTCAGTGCACCGATGGTAATCGTGGTAGCTCTTACTGGGATTTGTGGTTTCGTTGTTCCATCATTAAATGATGCCAATATACTATCACGCTTTCTACTTATGATCTTAGCAGGTGCATTAGGTTTATATGGAATATTAATGGGATTTTTAATGTTGTTAGGACATATGTGTTCTTTACGTTCATTTGGTACTCCCTATTTATCTCCACAAGCTCCCATTATCTGGAGTGAATGGAAGGACTCTTTGATTCGGATGCCCTTATGGTTCCATAAATCCAGACCCCAGACGATAACGTGGAAAAAGTCAAAAAAACAAAATTTACAAAATAAGCCTACTAAACCTACTACTGAAGGGGATGGGCAAATTTGAGACGGACTATATTCGTTATCCTATGTATACTTTTATTATCTGGATGTTGGGATAGAAAAGAACTAAATCAAATTGGAATTGTGGCAGCGATCGGTATTGATAAAGATCAGGATACGGGAGATTTTTTATTTACTTCGCAAGTTTTAAAACCTGCTGCTGAAAGCACACAAACACCTAGTCCCGATAAGCCATTTTTACTTGTATCTACAACTGGAAAGACAATTTTTGAAGCGATAAGAAAAACTAATCAAATTGTCGATCGGCGCGGATTTTATGCTCATAATAAAGTGATTATCATTAGCGAGGAATTGGCAAAAGAAGGACTGCTGCCAATTTTGGATTCTTTTCAAAGAGGAAAAGAAATAAGAGGATATGTTTGGATTGGTATTACGAAAGATACAAGTGCAAGAAAAATATTAGAAACTAAAACTATGGGAGTATCCCGCATTCCAGCTAACTTTTTAAAAAATGTATTTGAAAACACGCCGCATCATTTAAACTCTACCTCCATCAATATGCTTTCGTATTATAAAGATTCTTTAGCAGAGGGAATTGATCCTGTAGCTGGTGTTTTAAATATTGAAGACAATGAAAACAGTTCACAGAAAAAAAACGTAAAGCTTTCTGGTGGCGCTGTATTTAAAGGAGATAAATTAGTAGGGTTTTTGAATGATAGTGAAACAAGAGGGTATAGATGGGTAAAAGGTGATATTGAGACCGGTGCAATTTCCCTTCCATCACTATTACATGAGAACAAGTACGCAACGGTAGAAGTAACAAAAATGGATGCCACCATTAAACCTGAAGTAAACGGTGAGCGAATTTCCTTTACAATTGATATCACACAAGAAGGATTACTAACAGAACAACAGGCAACCGAAACCTTTGAAAGCTCAAAACAATTAGTAGATTATCTGGATGCACTTGAAAAAGAAAATAAAAAAATCATCGAAGAAGAAATTAATAAGGCAATCAATAAAGCCCAATCACTTCAAGCCGACATATTTGGATTTGGTACAACATTAAATAAAGAGGATCCTGATACATGGAATCGTGTAAAAGAGGACTGGTCAGAAAGATTTGCTGAGGTACCCTATTCCTTAAATGTGAATGTAAATATAACAAGTTCAGGCTTAATGAAAGGACCGTTTAAACCAGAGGAATAAACGGTCTTTACCGTTTCATGATTGAAACAATCAAACGGAAGAATATTACAAATACTAATATCAAAACATAAGTGCCACCGCCTAGAAGCATAACGCCTGAATGAATATCTTCTCTAAATATTGTCTGTATGTTTTGCATTTGAATTCTCCTTTTGAGGATAACCCCAATGTCTCTTTCTTTTAATATATATAAGGATTAAAAGCAGAATGGGTATAAATGAATATAATAATATAGTATACATATCTATATCGCCTTTCCAATGTTTATAATCTAGCCCTGGAAATCGGTAGCTAACGTATAAAGGAAACAGCATTCCTGTAACGATCATAATTTTTTTAGAACTTTTAGTATTCAATAGCCAGGTTATCGCTAGAACAAATCCATAAAAATGGATAGACATTTTATAGAAACCACCAATAAACATAATTAATACAGCGATCATATCTAAATTTGTAATAATATCCGCTATATTTATTGAAAGTATGGTTTCTAACAATGGAATTTCGGCGTTTCCAGCAAGATTTACACCTAATACAGCAATGATCGCAATCAACGTTAAAATAATAGCTAATGTGGATAGAACTAACGCTGAAAATGCTACTTTTTTTATTACTTGTGGTTGCTCTACATAGTGCCAATACATTAGAAATACGAGCATCTCTCCATAAGGAAAAGCAATTACTCGATATAATTCCGATATGACCGGAGATAAACCATGACCTAGTACTGGAAGCAGTTCACTAAGATTAAAGTTACCTGAGATAAGCGTGATAATATAGATGGCTGCTAAGAAAATTAAAAAAACCGGAAATAAAATCTCTGCAGTACGAGCAAAAACTTCAAATCCTAAATTAAGAATATAGATAGCAGCTATGATATATAAATACAAGATAACTAAAAGTGGAGTCTTCGGCAGCGCTGTCACTTTGATTAAATGACCAAATTCGTAAAAATTATGGCTAGCACCACTTAAAAAATAAAGTCCAAATAAAAGCAGCAACGGTGCCGCTAATCTTTTTCCTAGAACCTGATTTAAAATTTCAGCAAAGTTCTGATTTGGGTAATACTTAGAAACTTGTGTATATACCCATAAGAGGAGTCCTCCTACAAATGAAGAAACTAACACAACAATCCATGCATCTTGTTTCGCTCCAATCCCTAAAGCAAATAGAGTTGTACTCCCAATTTCAAATAACATAATTAGTGAAAATAATTGGATTTTAGTAATACGAACCATACTGTTGAAATCCACCTTCTATTTCTAGATGTAACGAAATAATAGAAAGAAAATAAAGACTATTTTCGATACTACTAAATACGACTTGATTCGTTATTCTTTTCATAATCTCAATAGCATTTTAGCCACAACATAAAGATAATAATCTCTTGTAATGAACTACATAAGAAAAAAGACCTAGAAAATTAATCCCAACTTAACAAAAAGGACATTACATAAACTAAACATGTAATGTCCTTGCTAATATAATATTATTTATTTTAAAACCACTGTGTATGGAATGTTCCTTCTTTGTCTACACGTTCATATGTGTGCGCACCAAAGTAATCTCTTTGTGCTTGTAAAAGGTTAGCTGGTAAACGTTCTGAACGATAGCTATCAAAGTAAGATAATGCACTTGCCAAGCCTGGTACAGGTATACCATGGTTAACAGCAACATTCAAAACTTTACGAAGTGATTCTTGATATTCTGTAACGATATCTTTAAAGTATGGATCTAATAATAAATTGGCAAGCTGTGGATCTTTGTCATATGCTTCTTTGATTTTTTGTAAAAATTGTGCACGGATAATGCATCCACCTCTGAAAATCATCGCGATATTCCCGTATTTTAGATCCCAGTTATATTCTTCAGAGGCAGCTCGCATTTGCGCAAAACCTTGTGCATACGAACAAATTTTACTCATATAAAGTGCTTTCCGAATAGCTTCAATTAACTCGGATTTATCGCCCTCGTATCCGTTAGTTGATGGACCTGTTAAAATTTTGCTTGCACGAACTCTTTCATCTTTCATTGCTGAAATAAATCTTGCAAATACAGATTCTGTAATAATCGGAAGTGGTACACCTAAATCTAATGCACTTTGACTTGTCCATTTTCCCGTACCTTTTTGTCCGGCCGTATCTAAAATGACATCTACCATTGGCTTACCAGTTTCATCGTCTGTTTTTGTAAAGATATCTGCTGTAATTTCAATTAAATAACTGTCTAACTCGCCTTTGTTCCACTCAGAAAATACTGAATGTAACTCATTCGCATCTAAACCAAGAACATTTGCCATAATTGAATATGCCTCACAAATTAATTGCATATCACCATATTCAATTCCGTTATGGACCATTTTTACATAGTGACCCGCGCCATCCGGTCCAATATATGTTGTACAAGGCTCGTTATCAACCTTTGCAGAAATCGCTTCGAAAATTGGACGTACAAACTCATAAGCTTCTTCTTGGCCACCTGGCATTATCGATGGTCCTTTTAAAGCACCTTCTTCACCACCAGAAACCCCTGTTCCGATAAAATGAAGGCCCTTTTCCGCTAATTCCTTACTCCGTCTCATTGTATCTACAAAATAGGCGTTCCCGCCATCAATTAAAATATCACCTTTATCTAATAGAGGTACAAGTTGCTCAATCGTAGCATCAGTTGGTACACCCGCTTTGACCATGATCATAATTTTTCGCGGTGACTCTAATGATTGAACAAATTCCTCTAGGCTATATGTATCCTTTACGTTCTTTCCACTTGCTTCAGCCATCATTTCTTTCGTTTTTTCAGGTGAGCGGTTATATACGGCAACTGAATAGCCTCTGCTCTCCATATTTAAAGCAAGGTTTTTACCCATTACTGCTAATCCTACTACCCCGATTTGTTGTTGTTTCATATGTAGCTACATCCTTTCAATAAATATCATATTTGTTATCTTTACCATAAAATATAAATCAATGCTATTAAAGAAATAAGGAATTCCTCATTGAAACGTATAAAGGCCATATACATATTTAGTTTACACATATCTACCATTTATTAACGACCCTTTATTATACTTTAAGTATGTTTAACTTCACTAAAGAATTAAAGTATAAGAAAAGAGGGCCTTGGTCATCCCTTTAAGGACATCGTAATTTGCCATTACGGGCACACGTGTTTTTTAATGAATTTTTATTTCTCAAGCACCACATTATTAATAAAAAAAATTTCATAGAACGGTAAAATGAATGGGATGCCATGAAGACACCCCATGTTAATACTTCTTAGTATGCAAACCCCATAAACATATTATCATACATTAATCTGTAATTGTTCAATAAAATGTTTCATTCGCTTGATCGCTTCTTGGAGCTGCTCAATTGATGAAGCATATGAACAGCGGATATGTCCTTCACCGCTTGCTCCAAAAACGTTACCAGGCACTACCGCAACCTTTTCTTCTTTTAAAAGATTCTCAGCAAATTCTTCCGACGTCATACCTGTTCTTTTAATGGAAGGAAATGCATAAAAAGCTCCGCCCGGCATATAACAATCTAAACCGATTTCATTTAGTGATTTAACAAAATAATTTCGGCGGCGATTATAGCTTTTTTTCATGTCAGCCACATCTTGCATGCCGTTTTTCAACCCTTCAATCGCACCATATTGCGCCATTGTTGGAGCACACATCATTGTATGCTGATGAATTTTTAACATCGCTTGGATAAACTCTTTAGGACCAACAGCGAAACCTAGTCGCCAGCCTGTCATTGCAAAGCCTTTAGAAAAACCATTGATTACAATCGTTCTTTCGTGCATTCTATCAATCTTCGCGAAACTCGTATAATCTTGGTCATAGCATAGTTCTGCATAGATTTCATCAGAAATAACAAGAAGATCATACTTTTCAACGATTTCCGCTATTTTTTCGAGCTCTTCTTTTACAAGAACTGAACCTGTTGGATTATTTGGTGTACAAATCAAGATCGCTTTTGTACGTGGCGTTATAACAGCCTCAATTTGTTCAGGCTGCAGTTTAAATTCATCCTGACTTGATGTTTGAACCGAAACTGGAACTCCACCAGCTAGCTTAACTATCGATTCATACGCAACGAAACATGGTTCAACAATAATGACCTCGTCACCAGGATTAAGAATCGCACGGAAAGTAATATCTAATGCTTGGCTTGCACCAACTGTTACGATCACTTCCTCTTTTGGACTATACTTAACACCAAATTTGTTAACCATATACCTTGAAATTTCTTCACGTAATTCTAATAGTCCTGCATTTGCTGTATAAGCCGTATAACCTTCCTCTAATGAAAGAATACTTGCCTCACGAATGGACCACGATGTCACAAAGTCTGGTTCACCTACGCCTAAAGAAATAACACCTTCCATACCGGCAGCTAAATCGAAAAAGCGGCGAATTCCTGATGGTTTTAAATCGATTACTGTATCGGAAAGATAGTGGTGCTTACTCATGGTGTCACCACAATTCGACGATCCTTCTCGTCGTCACCAAAAATTGTTCCATCATGCTTATACTTTTTCATTATGAAGTGAGTAGTTGTCGATATAACAGAATCTAATGTAGATAATTTTTCAGAGACGAAACGCGAAACCTCATGTATACTTCTACCCTCAATAACGATTGATAAGTCATATGCACCTGACATTAAGTAGACAGACTTCACTTCTTCGAATCGATAAATACGTTTAGCAATATCATCAAAACCAACGTCCCGTTTCGGGGTTACCTTTACATCGATCATCGCTGTTACACCAGGGTCCTTGTTAACTTTATTCCAATCAACAATTGTTAAATAATTTAAGATGATGTTGTCATCCTCGAGTTTCTTGATAATCGTTTCCGTTTCTTGAACTGTTATGTCTAGCATTTTAGCTAAATCTTCTATCGGTAAACGACCATTCTTTTCAAGAATCTCTAGAATTTCAATTTCTTTTTCACCCACTGCTATTTCACGCCCCTCAAGAATCGTTTTTGTTTTTAGACCCATTATAACAGATACAAGCAATTTTTAGCGGTAATTTATTTTAAAGTTAATAAAATTTAAATAGGTTTAACTATACCGCTATTTTAACCTAATTGTTCGATTATCTTTCAGGATATCTTTAAAAAGGTTAACCAAGTCTAACTCGTTGTCAAACGTTCAGATACCGTAAAAATCATACTCCTTTACGATATGCAATTTTAGAAATATGGTTGCCTGTATACCGTACTACGCCAATTATAGCAGATGATGTGAGATTTTATTCCTAATGAGGGGGATCGGATCAATCCATAGAAACTAATAACTGACTGAACCTAACACCGCTAACGGAAAAAAGCTTGAGGAATGACCTCAAGCAAGGTAAGCATGAATATCCTCTGTTATCATCGGCGAAAACCCTAATGTTTAGATTATCCGAACGTTTTCAATTGTAACAATAATGTTTCCTTATCTTCTTCACTCAAGTTTTGTTCTGCTAGAGGAAAAATAACAGCCTCTTCTTTTCGAAAATGCTCGACGATCGTAAAATAAGCAACTTCCAAACAAGATAATAAAGACAGGGCTTCTATTGGGCTAAGCGGATGAGTTCGATTTTCTACTGTTTCAATAAACTGTCTTATTGAACGTTTTGCATTTTTATGTTCGTAATCCATCACCATAATCATACCCGAATCATCCTGTAAATACCGATTGAGCAACGGATAAAGGAAATGATCTTCACGATATGTGTGGGGCTTTAACTCACTTAAAAACGACACAACAGACTTATACAATTGATAATATTTTTTATTCCAGTTTTGATCGACAAGACAATTTTGTTGCAGCTCAACAACTAAATCATAAATACCCTGAACCTGCTTTAATAATGGTTCATGCTCAGCTTTTAATTGTTGAATTGGCACAGATAATTTTATATTTTGATTGTCACCACCATATTGCGAAGAGGTACCAAAATCTTTAACCTTTTCCATATTTCCATCCCCTTTTCCTCACATAACATATAACTGCAACCTAATGGATAGTATAAGAATACTCTCATTTAATAAAAATCAAAATGAACTTTGTCACATGCAAACCATTTGATTCTGAAGATTGGTTGAATGTTTAATAAAGCCACAACATCATGTGAAAGGTTGAGATAGCACAAGTGGTTACAAAACAAAATGCATTTCTGACCGTAGAAAACATCGACATTTACTATGAGCTAATTGTAAATAAGCAAGCCCAAAACTCTAGCTTTACTATCGTTTTACTTCATGGTTCCCTTTCCTCAACATTTTGTTATCGAAAATTAATCCCTTATTTTGAGAAAGACTATAACATTGTCAATATTGATTTACCGCCTTTTGGGAAGAGCGAGAAATCGAGAACATTTAAATATACATATAAAAACTTAGCAATGCTTGTTATAGAATCTGTAAAAAAACTGGGTTTTACAAGCTGTATTGTTGTTGGACATTCGATGGGTGGACAAATAGCATTAATGGCTGGACAAAAGGAACAACAGCTAGTTAAAGGAATCGTGTTATTAAGCAGCTCTGGGTACATGCCGAGGTTTAAAAAAAGCTTTATTTTAGCAACGTATATTCCCTTCTTTTCATTCGCCATCAAGCGCTATTTAGAGAGACAGGGCGTTGCAAGCAACTTGTTAAAAGTCGTCCATGATCAAAAAATGATTGATGATGAAATGATTAAAGGCTATGAAGAGCCTTTTCATGATCGAAAAATATTTTTTCCATTATTAAGATTAATACGATACCGCGAAGGTGATCTTACCCCCGAAGAATTAAAACAAATTCATACCCCTACGTTATTAATATGGGGAAAGCACGATCGAATTGTTCCTGTTCGAATTGGCAAGCAACTCCACGAAGACCTACCAAATTCTAAATTTATTGTATACGAAAAAACAGGCCACCTTGTTCCAGAAGAGCGACCTGATTTAGTATACCGGGATATTCAAGTGTTTTTAGAAAGTCTTCCAGCATTAATCTAATTTGGACAACGTAATGAACACCGTTGTCCCCTTTCCTTTTACATACATAAGCGCAAACCAAGAATTGCATCAAACTCTTTTTTGAAGCAAAAAAATAGAAGCGCACTGTTATAATAAGAGTCGCTTCTACCTATACCGCATATGGAATTGTTTCTTTTAGAGCCAATACCTTTTTTGCAACTTCCTGACATTCAGCAAAAGGAATCAATTGTTCAAATGAAAACTCATAAATAAATTGAATTCGCTTTGCTAAGTATTTTAGATCGTTAATTTCATGGACTGCTTGGATAACATCAACCACTTCAACTTCATATGAGCCAGAGCCATAGCCTAATGGATCCCAGTCATTAATCACTTCTCTGATTTTTTCATTTAACATTTTTGATCCTTCCATCCCCATCACCTTATATGAGTGTTGACATATTTGACTACAATACTGCTTTTATACTTCTATTTTAAGCGCAATAAGTTCAAGTAACACACTCAGATTCTTACAGATTTACGACAATAATTAAAGCGATTTAATGTCTTTATATTAAACTTTAAGTTTTAGTAACAAACACACAGTGCTAACGCACTAAAGTATTTTACCACAAAAAAGCGATTTTACATATAGGCAAAATCGCTATTTCTTGAAATATTTGTAAATAACCTTTTTATTCTTTCACGACAACTTCATTAATTAAAACCGGCTCAACAGGAGCACTTGTAACAGAATCTACCTCAACACTCGCAATTTTATCAACAACATCCATACCCTCTATTACTTGTCCAAATACAGTATGTTTTTGATCAAGCCATGGTGTTCCGCCCAATTCTTTATACTTTTCGATAGCGTTAGGTGGGAAACCAGCCTGTTGCATTTGATTAACTAATTCCTCGTCCACGACTTTAGCCTGAACGATGAAAAATTGACTACCATTTGTGTTCGGTCCGCTATTCGCCATTGATAATGCACCACGGAAGTTAAAAAGTTCTGTAGAAAACTCATCTTCAAACGGTTCTCCCCAAATACTTTCACCACCTGTTCCGTTCCCACTCGGGTCACCACCTTGAATCATAAAATCACTGATTACTCGATGAAAAGTTAAACCGTTATAGTAGCCATTTTTACTATGTGTTAAAAAGTTTTCAACCGCTTTTGGAGCATGATCTGGAAATAGTTTAATAACAATATCCCCTAAACTAGTTTTCATTGTCACGATAGAATCCCCTTCTGCTGCTGGCTCCAATTGTGGTAGATTAACTTCTTGACCTTGATTTTGATTCTCTTGATTTTGAGTTTCCTCTTGATTTTCTGTAGACTCGCCATTATCCGTATCCGCTGGAGCTTCATTACCACCACAAGCCCCCAATAGTAATATCCCGAAAACTACTAACAAGCTAATCAATGATTTTTTCATTTATATCTACCTTTCATCTCAAATTTCTCTTTTGTCCTTTATCTATGATAAAATTTTTTACATAGGAATGTCAAAGTTAGATGTGAATTTTTTACAAAGGAGAGTCAAAATATGTCTAATGAGTTTCAATTAGGTCAAATTGTAACCGGGATATATAAAACCGGAAAGTATATTGGAGAAATTACAGCTATAAAACCTCAGCTCTATACAATTCGCGTCAAAGCAGTTCTTAAACATCCGCAACAAGGTGATTTACATGCACCAAAAGAAGCGGATGTCCTATTTTTTCATGAAAGACGTGCTTTAGCTTTAAATGAACAAACGAATATTCCAAAAACACAGGTAAGAGAATATACAGAAGATGTCCCAGACTATACCGAATCTCTAAGGATAGCAATCAGTGAACAAAAACAAAAACTCCAAAGTGAAAAATCAGATTGGGCTAATAAATCAATTGAAATTCTTGAAAAGCTTGAGCTTGATTATTTTAAATAAGCTCTTATATACATGAAATTTTGGGCCATCGAATATGTCTTTAGAGACGCATCGCGATGGCCCAATATTTTCAACTATACGTTGGGTTAATATAAGAATTTGCCCAACTTTTATAATCATATCATCTTAGACATCGTTCACTGAAATCATTTTTTTCATGAATAATTCAACATAATCCCCATTTTTCATCACTTTTACTTCATCCATAATATGTTTAATTAACTGTAATCCGCGACCTCTATTGCCGTGATTCAGTTCTTTTGGTTCCTCGGCAATGGGAAATATTTCACCTTTATGTTTTATACAAATATCTAGTAATTCAGAAGTTAAACTCCACCTTACCTGAAACACATCTTGATCAGTTTTTTGACAATACTCATAGGCATTCATGCAAGCCTCTTCGATCACAAGCTTTAAAAATAGCGTCTCTTCATTTCGAAACCCCATATTTCTAGCGATATTTTCAGTTAGTTCAATAACTTGAAAAATATCCATCTCTCTTTTAACTAGGAAACTAGATTGATTATCGGATAGTTTCATGGAATAAGCACTCCTTATTAAGAAAAAAGTAAATCAATAGCAGCAAATCCTATCATTATTTGTTTTTATTACAAGAACTATAACTATAAAGGTGCTTAAGCCCGGTGCAAAACAGACTATAAATAGAACCACACCTAAGGCATATCCTAAAGATAAATATGTATATAAATATATAAAATATAAATTCCCCTTCTCCACATAGAAGGGGAATTCTTATTAAGCAGTTAATGAAACACGTTTAGATTTTTCAAGAAACTTTTGAGCTTCATTATCTGTAGGAAAGATTCGAATAATTGAATCAAAACGAACGATATCAAATATTTCTTTCATTGATTTTTGTATATGGGAGATTACAATTTGTTTTTCCAATCTTGCTGCTTCCTTCACTGCATCTGCAATCACTCCGAGTCCACGGCTATTCATATATGAAACACGATCTAGATTTAAGATAATACCACTAGCATTCGATTCCAATAGATTTTGAATAGCTAATTCGAAAGCTTTTACATTTACAATTGATATATTATCATCCCATATTAAAGTTTGAACCAAAACTAAATTCCCCCTTCACCTGCATTAATACAATAATATTTATTCAATATTATTATTATTCAATTATTAATCATCTATGACTACCCCTATTCCTTCGTAAAATTCATACAAATACTGACAGTTTTTTTTAATATGTATTTAATTTTATTTTTGATGATTTGCAAAAATTCCACAATAACACTCAGTATACCGGTGTTTCTTAAACACTAAGGTAGGTTTGAAGAAGGTTTATTTTTTAAATAAATTGTCGAAATTTTGCTTATATGTGAACAGGATAATTTCTCACTTAACCTTAAATTTCTTGTTTATGCAGAGTAAATCGTTCGCAAATTTTCTTCAAGACAAATCCAACTATTATTCCCGGAATTAAAAAGAGCATGGGTAACCAAACGGGCCCCAATAAAACATCAAATATCGTTATTTTTGTAGAATAAAAAACTCCTACTGTGACTGAATAAGCTGAAAATACAAAAGGAAAAAATGCCCACGGCGATAGCGGTTCATCGGAAGCAAATCGGTAAGCATCCCAAATGGCAAACATATAAATACAAGGATAAAATAATAACCACTGAAAATTGGTAACAAGAATAGCCTGGTCAATTTCGCCCAAAAAACTAAATCGAATAGCGCTATTAAAATTACTCATAACATTAACGATAATTTCCAATATAATAAATACAGTTCCTTTAAAGAGATGACTATTTAGATATTGACCAAATCCAGGAAAAGCAATACTCCAAAATAAGACCTCAAAGCGCTTAAATTTTTTCATACGTACCCCTCGTACCATGTTATATAATAATAATCTTTTTCTAATTCACACATTGTTATACCTAGATAATAATTTTTGTTTTATTTTCACATCAGACTTAATACCCAAATAATAAATAGTTTTTCAGTATGGATTTAATACTTTTTTATGGACAAACTAAATTTAGAAATTAAGTATATTTCGAGGTGATAGTGAATGGATTTAAAAAAAGAGGATATTTCCTATTCTATCGTTGGAACAAATATAGATGATGTCAAGCGAGAGAATGCCCAATCCGGGCTTTCATATAATGAAGTAAAAGCTCTATTAGCACAGCAAGGCGGCTTTAACACTAAGATATATTCAGACACTAATGTGGACGAGATCCGTAAACAACTAAATAACAATAACAAGTAGCCAAACCGGGTAATATGTAAAAAGAGCTTGGAATGTAGCTTCCAAGCTCAATATCTATTAGAAATTTTATTGGACCACAAAATCCATTTTTACATTGTCCTTAAGCTGCTTACCTTTTACAGACTTGATATTTTTTATATATAGGGTATATGTTTGCCCTGATACGTATGTTTGCAAAGGTTTAATACTAATCTTTTTAGCATCGGCACCTAAAGATAATTCTACTGCTACATCCTTCTTAGTAGAATCTTGTATATAGATGTTTGTAGACTGAATAGAACTAGCAGCAATCTCCGTATCTAACTCTACATTCCAAACTTTGTCTTTCGCAACTTTTTGAGCTGTGTTCCATTCTTTCCACTTTTCAGTTACTGGAGCATTAGTTTCTGATTTACTCAAATAACTTCCCGCTACATATCCTTTTGTTCCATCTGATAACTGTACCGGATACCATGTAAAATGGTTAGCTGGATTCACCACATCATATACAAAAGAACCAGTTACTATCCCGGTCTCATTTTGTTTTACAGTCTTTACAATTGAACTCGATGTAGTTGGTTGCTGACGCACCTTCACATCTGCTCGATTGAAATAAACTTCTTCATTTTGTTTGAAAAAATATTTACTAGTATGCAATGGTCCGTTCGTTAGATTAAAAAACATCGTTGCAAACTGTATATTTTGAACATCTTCAGTATTATAAACAAAATCGGTAGATTTAAATGAACTAGGTGCTATATCTAGTAAACTTTTAGCCCTGATAATTTGCATAACTTGCTCTTGGTAGGCATCTTCATTTCGCTTACCACTTGCTTGATAAACTGGGCTATTAACAGGCTTAATGCCATTATAAGCCATAATTGCAAAGTACCAGTTTTCAATAATATGTCTTGAGCCATTATTAATGGTAGGTAAGTCTTTGCGAGCAAAACTATTATTTAAGTTTTGAACCCCCGCTTCAATGTTATAAAGCAAATCGCTTTCAAGCCTTTCCACATCTAAACCTGTTGTTAGCGTTACTTGCATAATCCCGATGCCGCCATCATCACTAATAAGTGGAACCTCTTGACTAGTATAATGTTGCCAGCCACTTTCCTGTTCAGCTATCGCTTTAACTATTTCCGGTGGTACATCATAAGATAATGCCACTTCTGTTAACAAACAATTAATAGTTTGGGGTGAAGGATTCACTCCCTGCTCCGGTACATATCCACATTTAGTAGCTATTGATGTTTCAGCATATGTATGAATAGGATTAAAATTTACCGGAAGTAAAATTACAAATGCCACAACAGTAGCCATCCATGATTTAGACAAACACTTCAAGGTATTCCCTCCTCTAAATTCTTTCACTCTACTAGTCTACCATATTGTTTACTATTAATAATACTTTAAACCATAATTAAGATAAGAACATTAAAAAACGAATAATTAAAGAAAATGCATTTATCTTAAAAATTCTATCCACATTTTAATACATCTTAAGTAATAAAGGTATTATTTTTATATTGACGTAGACTAACAGCGTTGACTATACTCAATAAAGACGAATGGATATCTATTATTCTTTTAATAATGTTCGTGATTACACTAAAACGAATCTAGGAGGAAATATAATGTATGGAGCTCCGCTTTCTCAAAACTCAAAAAAATTAATGTTATTAGGGTCAGGGGAACTAGGAAAAGAAGTCATCATTGAAGCCCAAAGATTAGGTGTCGAAACGATTGCTGTTGATCGCTATGAACACGCACCTGCTATGCAAGTAGCACATCGTTCTTATGTAATTGATATGCAGGATCCTAGTCAGCTTTCAAAAGTTGTTTATCAAGAAAAACCTGATTTGATCGTTCCCGAAATTGAAGCGATTGCAACTTCTGCTTTAATTCAATTAGAACAGGAAGGTTTCAATGTTATTCCGACCGCCAATGCAACCCGTTTAACAATGGATCGTGAAGGCATACGTCGACTAGCGTACGAGGAACTTAATGTGCCAACAGCACAATATGAATTTGCAGATACGCTTGACGAGTTAAAACAAGCTGTAGAGAAAATAGGCACACCTTGTGTAATTAAGCCATTAATGAGTTCTTCTGGAAAAGGTCAAAGTGTTTGCAAAACACCAAATGATATTGAAGCAAGTTGGACATACGCTATGGAAGGTAGCCGCGGTAAAAGTACGCGAGTAATTGTGGAAGAATTTATTAAATTTGACTCTGAAATTACTTTATTAACAGTTCGGTCTATTTCTGGCACAAGCTTTTGTGCGCCAATTGGTCATGTTCAAAAAGATGGTGATTATATCGAATCATGGCAGCCGCATTTTATGAGTGAAACACAATTACTTCAAGCGCAAAAAATTGCTAAAACAGTCACCGATGCACTTGGCGGTTATGGAGTATTTGGAGTCGAGCTATTCCTTTGTGAAGACGGCGTTTACTTCAGTGAAGTGTCACCACGTCCACATGATACAGGTATGGTAACACTTGTTACTCAAGATTTATCAGAATTTGCATTACACGTAAGGGCGATTCTCGGCTTTCCAATTCCATCTATTAATCTGCTTACACACGGAGCTTCACATACATTAAAAGCTACAGATGAAACATCTGAATTTATCCTAACTGGAATTGACAAGGCACTTGCCCTACCAAATACACATGTACGAGTATTTGGTAAACCTGAAACAAAAAAAGGCCGAAGAATGGCCGTTGCATTAAGCACAGCCAAAACAGTCGACGAAGCGCGTAAACTCGCAGAACAAGGCGCACAATGTTTACAAATTCAACAACTTAGCACAATAAATTAGAAATGCGAATGCGCCTGTATTTTCCCTAAAGGCAGCCCACGTCCTGTGGGCAACGGGAAAATCCTCGCCATCCTGGCTCTTCCCGCAGGAAAGCATCGGCTAAAACCGAGACATCCTGTCGCAACGCCGATACTAGCACGTCCTGTGTCTCTTTGACCCCGAGGAGCTGGCGCTGAAGCTAGACAATCACATACAATTTTTACCTTTTAAAAAAACAATCAGATATAATACTTGTATTTATTAACCAGATTGCTATATAGTTAAAGAAAGTAAATAAAATTCCTTCGGGGTCGGGTGAAATTCCCAATCGGCGGTGATGTAGTAGGTAATGTACATACTAACAAGCCCGCGAGCCTTTTTAGGCAGGATCTGGTGTGAATCCAGAGCCGACAGTTACAGTCTGGATGGTAGAAGGAGCGAGTGGTTGATTGAACATATCTTTATGTTCATTTTTAACCGTTTATTTGTTGTACTTAATTTGTACATCTGCTTTCATTTATCAAAGACCCGAGGAATATTTCCTTGGGTCTTTTTATTTATTCGTTAATAGATAGAATTGTTTTCACTACATGTCTAATATTGAAAAGGTGATGTAATGACAGACGAACAGTATATGCGACTTGCGATTGAACTTGCAGCTAATACAAAAGGACAAACAAGTCCAAATCCATTAGTTGGTGCTGTAGTTGTGAAGAATAACCAAATTGTAGGCATGGGGGCGCACTTAAAGGCTGGTGAACCACATGCTGAAGTACACGCTATTCATATGGCCGGCGAAAAGGCAAAAAATGCAACGATTTATGTAACATTAGAGCCATGTAGTCATCATGGCCGGACACCCCCATGCGCTGACCTATTAATTAAAAACGAAGTAAGTCGAGTTGTAATTGCCTCAACAGACCCGAACCCTCTTGTTGCTGGCAAGGGTATTAAAAAATTAAGAGATGCAGGAATTGAAGTTGATGTTGGCGTACTTAAAGAAGAAGCGGAAGCGCTGAACGAAGTCTTTTTTCATTATATTTCAACTCGTACACCATATGTAACCCTTAAATCGGCAACAACCCTCGATGGGAAAATTGCTACGGTTACAGGTGAGAGCAAATGGATTACTAGCGAAGAAGCTAGATTGGATGTTCATAAATATCGACATCGTCATGATGCAATCTTGGTCGGGGTCAATACGGTCATTAAAGACAATCCTCAACTTACAACAAGATTACCATTAGGTGGTAAAAACCCGATAAGAATCGTTCTAGATACCAACCTAAGGATTCCAGAACATGCTGCATTGCTAAATGATGGTTGTGCACCCACATGGGTTGTCAGTGGAAAAAATGCACCTTTAGAAAAAATACAGCTATTAAAAGAAAAAAATATTGAGATGATCCAGCTACCAACTGAGAAAATCAACATTCCATCTTTCCTAAAAGCCATAGCTGAAAAAGGAATTTCCTCACTGTATGTAGAAGGCGGAGCAGAAATTAACGGCAGTTTCATTAAAGAAAAAGCTGTTAATCAAGTTATTACGTATATCGCTCCAAAAATAATCGGCGGAACAGCCGCACCTACCTCTATCGGTGGTGAGGGATTTGAAAATTTAAGTGATAGTTTGCAGCTTGTTATCAAATCAGTAGAACAAATTGGGCCTGACATTAAAATTATCTCGGTACCAGTTAAGGAGGCATAACTATTGTTCACGGGAATTATTGAAGAAAAGGGTACTGTTAAATCAATCGTGCAATCTGGTGAGGCAATTGTCATGACAATTGCTGCTCCAAAAATATTACAAGACGTTCACCTAGGAGACAGCATTGCAGTTAATGGAGTTTGTCTGACTGTAACTTCTTATGACTCGCAAGTGTTTTCTGTAGACATCATGCCTGAAACTGTCCGTGCAACTTCACTTAAAGATCTTAAAATGGGATCAAAAGTAAATCTTGAAAGAGCAATGGCCGCCAATGGGCGCTTTGGTGGTCACATTGTTTCAGGCCACGTGGACGGGATTGGTACCATCATTAAAAAGCAACCCGTATCAAATGCTGTATATTATGAAATTGAAGTGGATAAGAGCTTACTCCGCTATATGCTATATAAAGGGTCCGTTACTGTTGACGGAACAAGCTTAACCATTTTTGGACTAACCGAAAATTCATTTACATTATCTTTAATTCCACATACATTATCTGAAACAATTATTGGTGATAAATCTCGAGGTGACATTGTTAATATTGAATGTGATATTTTGGGGAAATATATAGAAAAGTTCATCTCTAAAGGAAATTTACAAGGTACAGAAACAAAAATTACAAACTCATTCCTTGAAGAGCACGGTTATAAGTAGAAATACGAAAGCGCCTTGGGCAGCCTTATTCGATTTTCGATTAGTTGGATATAAATACACTGAATGAATAAAAATATAAAATAGCATTGCCGGGAGGATGAAATCATGTTTGATCCAATTGAAGAAGCCATATATGAGCTTATGCAAGGGAACGTGGTCATTGTTTGCGATGATGAAGACCGTGAAAACGAAGGGGACTTTATTGCATTAGCTGAGAAAACGACACCCGAGGTAATTAACTTTATGATTACCCACGGACGTGGATTAGTGTGTACTCCAATTACTGAAGAATTGGCACAAAGTTTAGATTTAGTACCGATGGTGAACGTGAATACGGACCCACATGGTACAGCTTTTACAGTAAGTGTCGATCATAAATCATCAACAACAGGTATTAGTGCTAGTGAGCGAGCGGAAACGATTCAACAATTAATTAATCCAAATTCTAAAGCCGCAGACTTTAAGAGACCTGGACATGTTTTTCCTTTGATTGCAAGACCAGGTGGCGTACTTCGAAGAGCAGGTCATACCGAAGCTGCTGTTGATCTTGCAACATTAAGTGGAGCGAAACCTGCTGGTGTTATTTGTGAAATTATAAAAGATGATGGCACAATGGCAAGAGTGCCTGATCTCCGAAAAATTGCCGATGAATTTGATTTAAAAATGATTACAATAAAAGATTTAATTAGTTACCGTAATCATAAAGAACAGCTGGTAAATCGTGAAGTGGAAATCACACTTCCTACAGAATTTGGTGATTTCAAAGCATATGGTTATACAAATATTATTGATTCAAAAGAACATGTTGCCCTTGTAAAAGGTGAAATAAACGCTGATGAGCCTGCATTAGTTAGAGTTCACTCTGAATGCCTAACTGGGGACGTTTTTGGATCATTCCGTTGTGATTGTGGTCCACAATTACACGCTGCTCTTTCTCAAATTGAGGAAGAAGGTAAAGGTATTCTCTTATACATGAGACAAGAAGGTCGTGGCATTGGTTTAATTAATAAATTAAAAGCCTATAAGCTACAAGAAGAGGGCTACGATACAGTTGAAGCAAATGAAAAGCTAGGTTTTGCACCGGATCTTCGTGATTATGGTATTGGAGCCCAAATCTTAAAAGACCTAGGTGTTAAGAGCATGAAATTATTAACAAATAATCCTCGTAAAATTGCCGGCTTAGAAGGATATGGAATAACGCTTGTCGAAAGAGTTGCATTACAAATGCCAATGAAAGAAGAAAATGAAAAATATTTGAAAGTAAAATATGAAAAACTAGGACACATGCTTAAATTTTAATACAACGTTATATTAGGAGGAATTTTAAATGGGGAAAGTATTTGAAGGAAATTTAGTAGGAACAGGATTACGAGTAGGTATTGTTGTGGGACGTTTTAATGAATTTATTACAAGTAAATTATTATCAGGAGCATTAGATGCTTTAAAACGCCATGGCGTTGAAGATGATAATGTAGACACAGCTTGGGTACCAGGTGCATTCGAGTTACCGTTTGTAGCAAAGAAAATGGCCGAGTCAGGCAATTATGATGCGGTTATTACATTAGGAACTGTTATTCGCGGCGCAACTACACATTATGATTATGTTTGTAACGAAGCTGCTAAAGGGGTAAACCAAGCTGCACTAACAACTGGCATTCCAGTCATTTTTGGACTCGTTACAACAGAAAATATTGAACAAGCGATTGAGCGTGCAGGAACAAAAGCAGGTAATAAAGGTTGGGATTCTGCAATCACTGCAATTGAAATGGCTAACTTAATGCGAAACTTTTAAGAATAACCCTATAATAACTTTTGAATAAATAATAATAGATCAGCTTCCGCTCTTATGTAATTGTGGGAGCTCATTTTTTTGGTTATATCAATAATAAAAAGATTGGAACTTTTTTATGATAAATTCTTATGTATTACTAATAATGGTTGCTATTATTTATGCTAGCAATCTAGTGCTTGGAAAATCTGTAACGACAGCAGTCCCTCCTTTTACATTAGCATTTTTACGAATATTCATTGCGACAGTATTTATCTTTCCAATTGGATTTAAACAGTGGCACAAAAACAAAGGGCTGTGGCTAAAGGAATGGAAGGCATTAGTCGGATTATCATTAACTGGGCTTGCTTTATTTAATGGACTTGTTTATTTATCATTGAATTTTACAACCTCGATTAATGCGGGGATCGTCGAATCAACTACTCCGATTCTCTCAATACTAATAGGATTTTTTATACTAAAAGAACGGTTTACACCATTACAATATGTCGGAGTCATATTGTCGTTAATTGGTGTTTTGTGGGTGTTATCTCGCGGTTCACTTGAAACAATCTTGAACCTATCGTTTAATCGTGGAGATTTAATTATGTTAGTTGCTATTTTTTGTTGGGTGTTTTATTCCATCTTCGTTAAACAGCACGCAGCCAAATTTCCCGTGTATGGTGGTTTATTTATCATGAATTTAATTGCTTTAGCCTTTCTTTTTCCATTAACGTTGATTGAATGGCCCAGGATTGCGATGATAAGTTGGGATACTTCAATACTATTAAGCTTGCTTTATTTAGGCACTTTCCCTTCAGTACTCGCTTTAATAGCTTGGAACCATGCAGTTGGAGATATCGGTCCATCAAAAGCATCGATATTTTTAAATCTTATTCCCGTCTTTACGGTAATTGGTGCAATTTTGTTTCTTGAAGAAACAATTACTTGGATGCAGTTAATTGGCGGTGCTCTTGTTTTATGTGGTGTTTTTTTGACAACAAAAGAAAAACAAAAAGTTGAGGAAACAATCGAAATGTGATGATTCCTCAACTTTTTAGTATGTTATGGATTTAAGAACTTACTGTACTAGTGCTAGACGCATTTAGCTCTGCGCATTTCTGTTTTCTTGTGAATAAATAAAACAATGGTGTATCTAATAAAGCAAGCACTAATTTTACAGCAAATTGAGAAAGAATCATCATCCAAATGTTTGGAACGGTTCCGATAAATGCAATCGATATAAAAATTGTCGTGTCAATTAACTGTGACGATAGTGTACTTAAATTGTTTCGGAGCCACTTATGCTTCTCTTTCGTGACTTTTTTCAAAGTGGAAAAAATATACACATCAACATGCTGTGAAATAAAATAAGCTGCCATACTTGCAATCATAAATCTAGCATTTTGTCCAAGTAATGTATCATAAGCCGCTTGTGAATCGGCTGCAAATGGTGCGACAGGTAACATTTGGCCAATTATAATCATAATGCTAGCGAAAACTTGGGCACCAAAGCCGTATAAAATAGCTTGTTGTGCTTGTTTCGTGCCATAACGCTCATGAATAATATCCGTCAATAAAAATGTAAAAGCGTACGTAATAACAGCGGCAGGCACTGTAATAAACTCACCAAACATTACAATTTTACCTGCAAGAACATTTGCAACCACGAGGGAAGTTGCAAATAAGACATTAAGAATAAGTAAATCCCTCGGAACTGTAATCGTGTTATTCTGCATTATTAAGCCTCACGAACTGCTGTTGTTTGCAATTCTATTCCACCGCGTGCTGTTTGATATACAGTAACAACCACTTTCTTAGGGTTAATCGCGTACACCACATCATCAGCTATATTAGCTGCTAACGACTCACAAAAAGCCCCATGATCACGATACGACCATAGATAAAACTTAAGAGACTTTGATTCAATACATTTTTGATCTGGAACATATGTGATTTCAACTCGACCAAAGTCCGGTTGACCAGTCTTTGGACAAACAGCTGTAAATTCTAATGCTCTAAACGTGATTTCCTGAACATTTGGGGCATCAAAGGCTTCATTTTTTAAAACCTCACATGCCTCTTCTACGCTTTTAGGCCTTGGCATCGGACCTGATCGTGGTAAATAGTAATTCTCTTTCATTTATACATTCACTCCCTAGTTTTGTTTTAGCAGGATTTTACGAACTGCTGACACACATTAAAGTGTAGTGCCTTGGTTTGCCCTATATAGCAAAAACTAGCCTACAATAATATTTATGTGCGACTTATCTATTATAACAAAATGTTGAGAAATGTTAATTGGAAAATCACTTATTTTTAGATAGTACAAAATTATGAATAGTTCCAAGAAAAATTTAATATGCTATTGCAAAAAAACATACACAAAGGTGCAAGAAATTAAAACATTAATTAGGTTTGCCACCTTTCTAGTGGTGTTCACAAAATATTCAAAATTGATCATTGTTTTTTACTTTATACTTAATGCAAGGGGAGTACTAATTGCTATAAATTAAAGGGGAGTTTGTTATGACAATAACTTATGGAATTATGATGATGGCTACTTTGATAACATTATTAATCTGTGGTTTCGCAATGGGTAAAATCTCTGAAAAGTATGGAAGAACACATTTACTGCAATTCATACCCATTACAATAGCCATTCTTATGATTAACATTGTGTTTGCAGTAGTCGAAATGTCACGTGCAGGTAGAATATAGTAAAATTGTCATTAGGGCAACATTTTTATTTTAAAACTTTCAAAATTAAGCAATGCCAAAAAAGGCTCCCACTATCTTTACTTCGCGGGAGCCTTTTTTTAATAATATGGAGAAATCATTAAGTAAACCACGACACCAGTAAAAGCCACATACAACCAAATTGGCATTGTCCAACGTGCAACTTTTCGATGCTTTTCAACTTGCATATTAAATCCCCTTGTAACACTTATGAGTGCAAGTGGGACGATTGCGATCGATAAAAGAATGTGTGTTAATAGGATAAAGAAATACACATAACGAATTGAACCATCGCCACCAAAGGCAGTTGATTCTGCTAAGCCATGGTAAATGACATACGTAACTAAAAATAAGGTTGTTGTCGTAAACGCAGATAAAATAAATCTTTTATGAAGCTTAATATTTTTTTGCTTAATGCTCACTAATGCTGCAACTAAAAATACAAATGTAAAACTATTAAATACAGCATTCAAAAATGGTAGTATAGTTAAATCGACATCACCTAACGTATTATATTTCGGCATAAAATATAGCACAGCTATAAGACCATTAATAACAATCGTTAAAATAACAATTAATGGGGTAAAGTTTCGCTGCTTGGCAACTTGTTCATTCATTCACATTAACCTCCCTTTATGATTACTTTGATAGTTAATATCTAAATGGCAACTTAAATTATTACAGGAAACGACAGTATTTCGTCTACTATTAACTTTATTAAAGTATAAGAAATAACGTGTTAAATTACAACTATATTTGGCATTTGAGCATTTACTTACAATTCACTTACAATAAAACATCATATTGCCATCAATAGTGTAACCACTCTTTTAAATTATCAAATTGGCCTTCTATCTCTTTATACCCCTGAAGATAAAGATCAGTTAATTTATCTTTATTTCTTTCAACACGACTAACTTTTAAAGATTGCGTCGGACGGATTACAAATACATGTCCCTTCTTTTCCTGATCTTCAATATAATCCATGGTATCGTTATATATTCTGTAGCGATTTTCCAATGCCAATACTAAACCTGGATAGTTCCTATATGCTCTTTTTATTAACCATCCAAGCTGACCTCTACTTTTTCGATACCCTTTATTTCTAGTAAGAATTAATACATTCTTTTTGCAGCCATCAAGTTCTAGCTTTTTAATAGGTAGTGGGTCTGCTAGGCCACCATCTAATAATTCCCTACCTTCAATCTTTACAATTGGCGCCATAAATGGTAGAGAACTAGATGCCCGTAATAATTTTAGTGTTCGCTCACTATCATTCCCTTTTTCAAAATAAACAGGTTCACCGCTCCTACAATCTGTTGTGACAGTAATAAACCTTTCTTTTGCTTGATGAAAGGTTAGAAAATCAAAAGGTACATGTTTTTTAGGCAGCTCATCAAATATAAAATCCATACCAAATAATTCTCTATTTTTAATTAGATTTCGATATGAAATATATTTAGGATGGTCTATATAATCAATTGTAACCTTTTTGTTGCGCCCTAATTGTCGTGAAATATATGATGAACCTTGACAAGCACCTGAAGAAACACCGATTACATTTTGAAAGTATAACTCCTGTTCCATAAAAAAATGCAAAACTCCTGCTGTAAAAACACCGCGCATTCCACCACCCTCAAGCATTAACCCAATATTCTCCACGCCGTCCTCACTCCAATTTTTCAACTAAGATATAATAATTTTAACGATAATTAAGATAAATTGCATGTATTTCAGACTTCATAATTCGAGCTAATTTTTTCTAGTAAAAAATATTCAAAAAAAACTGACTAGTTTTGTCGAAACTATTATTTTATTTTCTAGAATATGTAATAATAAATTTACATATTACTACAGCATTTTTCGTTTGATTTTTGATGGAAGATTGAGGAGATGAATCGGGGATGGAGTTAGGTTCAATTACTAATGTAATTAGAAAACAAATAGAAGTTAAAAGAAAAGAGATGATTGAGTTAGCGTCGGTTCATGGAATTAATAGTTTACTGACAGTTCAATGTAGTCAAGAACTAGACCGTTTACTAAACCACTTAGATCGGCAATTATACAAAAGAAGAACAGCATAATAACGTACGTTATGATAATGATAAGCATTTTCTTGTGGGAAAAGAGTAAGCCTTTAGAACTACTCTTTTTTACACATGTTAAAATATATAAATGCCAGGATCGATTAGTTTAGCAATATGTTAACCTCTGGTTATTTTAATACTTTTGAGCTAAAGAAAAAACACGTAATTTGTTCGCAGTGACAAATTACGTGTTTTTTTGTTACCAATAACCTTTATAAGGTGGGTACGGATATCCGCCATATCCGCCATACCCGCCATACGGAGGTCCGTAATAATATCCCGGATAAGGTCTTGGCCCATAAAAATATGGACTCATTAACGTACCTCCTAAAAATCCTCCTAGCAAGCCACCCAAAAACGGTGCTCCTAGAAAACGCTCATCATGTCTGCCATAATAAGGATTCGCTCCAACCATAGGGCCACGCATCATACTTAATCCTCCCTTTCTGTTGTATAAAAGCCTATACTTCAATGTATGTAAAGTTTTGAAATTGGCTTAGGCACCTATCACATTACTTCGAAAAAACTTAGGATTAGGTGCAGCACACAACTAACGAATCATAATGTTAACCTTTTACATACAATGATTGGAGGTTTTGGGGTCGCATAGTTATAGCATTGTTTTAATAAAACCCCAATAAATACAACATTGAAACGAAAATCGCCACCGCAATTGTTCCGGCTGAAATAATTTCCATAAATTTCATCCATGAAATATGCCAATAGCATTTTATATTAGTAGCTAAAGCTAAACATAAGGCCATCCCAAACAAAATACTTACTAAGAATGATGTCACATGAAATAGGCTCGGAATTAGTTCCATATAAATCCCCACTTTATATCTCAATTTGACAACTATATTAAAGTACTAGTTTTATAATAATTTTATATTCCAATATTCCAGATAGATAGTATGTCTTAAGTTAATATTATGTTGTTTTAGCCAAAGGTGTAGTGATTTATTTCACATTTTGTAATTATAGGTGGTGCGTTACATTTGTAAACCTATTTTAAAATAAAGTTGACATAACTACCTCGAATTTTATAATATAGTGTTAATCATACATATATAGGGGGAGCGTTTATGTCAAATCGAAAATTTAGAACCATTGATTTAACGATGGTGGGAGTGTTCGTTGCACTTATGGCAATTGGTGCGAATACAACGTCTTTTCTCATAATTGGTGGCGTCCCAATAACATTACAGACCTTTTTTTCAGTGCTTGCAGGGGCAATCTTAGGAAGTAGACTCGGGGCTATTTCAATGGTTGTTTATACTTTAGTAGGTATTGCTGGGGCACCAGTATTTGCCCAATTTACAGGGGGAGCAGCAATCCTTGTAAAGCCTACATTCGGTTTCATTTTATCTTATATTCTAGTTTCTTACCTTACAGGACTTATCATTGAAAAAGGAAAGAATCCTACAGCTAAATTATTTATTACAGCATCACTTGTAGGAATGGTAGTTAACTATATACTTGGAACAAACTATATGTATTTCGCATATAAGCTTTGGGCAGAAGCTCCAGATGGCTTTTCTTATGGTTTGGCTTGGGCTTGGATGCTTGCACCATTACCAAAGGATATTATCCTCTCTATCTTCGCCGGTGTGATTGCGCCACGTATTTATAAAGCTCTACAAAAGTCGAATAGCTCATATAAAGAAAATATTGCTTAACCTAAATTTGAAGAACTTGTTTAAAATTCGAAACTAGAAAAAAGAGTTTCCAGCCGGAAACTCTTTTTTATTTATAAAATAATTGCTGCAAGCCAACCAAAAATTATTAATGGAATATTGTAATGCACAAATGTAGGAACACAAGTATCCCAAATATGATTGTGCTGCAAGTCCACATTCAAACCAGATGTCGGTCCAAGTGTACTATCAGATGCAGGGGAACCAGCATCTCCAAGTGCTGCAGCTGTGCCAACTAATGCGATCGTTGCCATCGGACTAAAGCCGACCTCCATTGATAACGGAACGAATATAGTTGCAATAATTGGAATGGTTGAAAAAGATGAGCCAATACCCATCGTAACAAGCAAGCCAACGATTAACATTAACAGTGCTGCTAAATGTTTATTATGTCCAATCACGTCTGCTGCTTGATTCACCAATAAATCAACATGTCCAGTTTCCTGTAATACACTGGCGAAACCTGATGCCGCTATCATTACAAAACCAATGAATGCCATCATCCTCATACCATCAGTTAATAGTGCATCAGCTTCCTTCCATTTCATTGCACCGCTAAAATAGATAACCGCTATTCCTGCTAATGCCCCAAAGATCATTGAATCAACTTGAGGTAGCAACTGAACGATTAATGCCACGATAATGGCTACAATTGAAAATGCAATACTTCTAGTTGAGTAACCAGTTTTTTTCTCAGTTTGATCTGTTTCTACCGCTATATCAATAGTTCGATAATTTCTAGGTTTACGATACGTAAGAAAAGCAACAAGTAATCCTACAACCATACCGCCAACAGGGATAACCATTGCCGTCGGGATATCACTCAAATTAACTTCCAGTCCACTTTGTGCCATATTACTTTGGAGAATATCATGAAAAATAGCACCAAAGCCTGTCGGTAATAAAATATAAGGTGCTGTTAACCCAAATGTGATTATTGTAGCCACCAAACGACGATCTACTTGCAATTCATTTAACACCTTCAATAATGGCGGAATTAAAATTGGAATAAAAGCTATATGAATTGGAATCACATTTTGAGAGAAGATCGATATAATTAAAATTATGATTAAAATAAGTACTTTTGATAATGATTTTTTCTTACTCTCACCTTGTTTTCCAACTGTTTTTAAAGCAACATCCACCAATAAATCTGGCAAGCCAGTTTTTGAGATTGCAATGGCAAATCCCCCAAGCAACCCATAACTTAATGCAACTTGTGCACCTCCGCCGAGCCCATCACCAAAAACTGAAATGGTCTCAGATATCCCAAGCTCCCCGATTATTCCACCAAAAAAGGCGCCAATAATTAAGGAGAGCACTACATTCACTCGTAATAAGCTTAAAATTAACATAATTAATACTGCAATTACGACAGCATTCATGATGCTCCTCCTAATTCTTTAGTGTGATAAATCACTAATACATTAAAGTCCTCCTAAAAATTATCATAGTATAATATAACTGTCAATGGTAATTAGTAGGTCTCTGGTAGATTCTATGGATTAAAGGTTAGCTTTCTTTTGTGTGTTTATAGGGATGATAATGTTGATGTTGATGTGTTATTCGTTACCGTTGTGCCTGGTTTTTCGAGTTTATGGGCACGATTTCACACTATTCGTTACTGCTGGACCTGCTTTTTCATATTTTCGGGCACGATTACTTCCTATTCGTTACCGCTTGACCTATTTTTTCATGTTTACGGGCACGATTACTTCCTATTCGTTACCGCTCGACCTATTTTTTCATGTTTACGGGCACGATTTCCTCCTATTCGTTACCGCCAAACGGGCTTTTTCCTTTACACGGGCACGATTTCACACTATTCGTTACCGCTGGACCTATTTTTTCATATCTACGGGCACGATTACTTCCTATTCGTTACCGCTCGACCTGCTTTTTCATATTTTCGGGCACGATTACTTCCTATTCGTTACCACTGGACCTATTTTTTCATGTTTACGGGCACGATTACACCCTATTCGTTACCGCCAAACGGGCTTTTTCCTTTCCACGGGCACAATTACACCCTATTCGTTACCGCTAAACCTGCTTCTTCATATTTACGGGCACGATTTCCTCCTATTCGTTACCGCTGGATCTATTTTTTCATGTTTACGGGCACGATTTCACACTATTCGTTACCGCTCGACCTATTTTTTCATGTTTACGGGCACGATTACTTCCTATTCGTTACCGCTGGATCTATTTTTTCATGTTTACGGGCACGATTACACACTATTCGTTACCGCTGTGCCTATTTTTTCATGTTTACGGGCACGATTTCCTCCTATTCGTTACCGCTGGATCTATTTTTTCATGTTTACGGGCACGATTACACACTATTCGTTACCGCTGGACCTATTTTTTCATATCTACGGGCACGATTACTTCCTATTCGTTACCGCTGTGCCTATTTTTTCATGTTTACGGGCACGATTTCCTCCTATTCGTTACCGCTGGATCTATTTTTTCATGTTTACGGGCACGATTACACACTATTCGTTACCGCTGGACCTATTTTTTCATATCTACGGGCACGATTACACACTATTCGTTACCACTGGACCTATTTTTTCATGTTTACGGGCACGATTACACCCTATTCGTTACCGCTAAACCTGCTTCTTCATATTTACGGGCACGATTTCCTCCTATTCATTACCGCTGGACCTGCTTTTTCGTAGTTACGGGCACAATTACACCCTATTCGTTACCGCTAAACCTGCTTCTTCATATTTACGGGCACGATTACACCCTATTCGTTACCGCTAAACGGGCTTTTTCCTTTCCACGGGCACGATTACACACTATTCGTTACCGACAAACGGGCTTTTTCCTTTCCACGGGCACAATTACACCCTATTCGTTACCGCTAGACCTATTTTTTCATATCTACGGGCACGATTTCACCCTATTCGTTACCGACAAACGGGCTTTTTCCTTTCCACGGGCACTATACCTCCTATTCGTTACCACTCTATACCTGCCAGACACGCTACCCCCTTTTCGTTAACGTATTTTATCGCTTTCATCACCTGACACACGCTAGCGCTACACCATTCATTCACCCAAAGCCATTCTATGGATACATTCAACTCTGCCAACATACAAAAACCAGCCACCGCCCCCACACTTGGGCAATGCCTGGTCTTTTTCAGAAACCATAAATCACTGTTTCTCTCTATTCTCTCCCATTCGCTCCGCTAATGTAGCTAATGTCCGAACCATAACCCCGGTAGCACCTGCGGGGCCTAAATCATGATCATTTTTCGAGGTTGCTGTACCCGCTATATCCAAATGCACCCATGGTGTATCTTCTGCAAATTCCCCCAAAAATGCACCAGCCATAATCGCGTGGGCTTCACGGCCCGGTGAATTGCTTAAATCGGCTAGCTTACTATGGTTTCTCACTTTCTCTTTATATACTTCAAAATATGGTAACAACCAGATCGGTTCTCCTGTTTCATGAGAGGACTCCAAAACCTCTTCAAAAAACTCTTCGTGGTTCGTCATAGCACCCGTAGTACAATCCCCTAAAGCTATAATCACGCCACCTGTGAGTGTTGCAATATCAACAATGTAATTCGCACCATGATGCTTGGCATATGTAATTGCATCACATAGCGCAAGACGCCCTTCAGCATCTGTATTGAAAACCTCAATTGTTTTGCCACTCATTGATGTGATTACGTCATCCGGTTTAAACGCATTTCCACTGATCATATTATCTGTGGATGGAATCACAGCTACTACATTTTGTTCGGGCTTAAGCTCACCAATCACTTGCATTGCCCCTAATACAGACGCCGCTCCGCCCATATCAGTTTTCATCCCCACCATACCCTCTCGTGTTTTCAAGCTATATCCACCTGTATCGTAGGTAATTCCTTTACCTACAAGAGCAAGTACATCTTCCCATTTATCTGTTCCACGATATTTTAAAACAATCATTTTAGGCGGTTCAACTGAACCCTTATTGACAGCTAATAAGGCCCCCATTCCAAGCTTTTCCATATCTTCTTTTTCTAAAATTTCATATTCCATACCATACTTTTTTGCAATTGCAATAGCTTGTTGAGCTAAATCAGTTGCAGTTAACATGTTCCCCGGTAAATTAACTAGTCCTCGAGCTGTATTTGTTCCTTCACCGTGTGCGCGTCCGACAATTAAACCAGCTTTAACATCTTCTTGCTCTTCTCCAGAGTAAACAAAAACAGTCTCAACTTCTTTTTCAGGCATATTAGGCTTACGTTTATACGTATCAACTTTATAAGTAGCTAATGAGAAAGACTCCCCGATTGCATGGGCAACCTCCATTGCATCTAAGCTATCTGAAATAAAAGTATCTAACGCAATTGTAATCGAAGTTAATCTATCCTCATTGATTGCCTTAAATAGGCGCCCTAGTGCATCCCTCAACACCGGAAACTTTATATCTTTTTCCTTTCCCAACCCAACAAAATATATTCTTTTATATCCTAGCTTTCCCAACGTATGTATTTTGGAAATTGCTTTCTTCTTGCCTTTGATATCACCTTCGCGCAATAAATCAATTAGTTGATTTTCCATGATATCATTTAATTCTTTTGTGAACCCTTCAAATTTAGGTTGATCAAACACTCCTATAATTAGTGCATCTTGCTGTTCATTTAACGGCAGCTCATGGATAATTTGAAACATCATTACACCTCCACAGTTTTTTTGGGACACATCTTTACTATTAAAATATCCAATACTTTCCTAAGATTATCAACTAAATCGTTTTATGCTTGAAAATTCAGATAATAATTTCACCTGATGAATCTATGACACAATTTCATATGTTATAATCATATAAAAGCATAAAAACTAAGAACATGGAACTAGTTGTATTTCGCTTACTAGTATATCCATCTATAAAAAAATGTTAAGGCAGACTAAAAATTAATATTTTAAAGTGAACTCGAAAGGGGCATTATTATGATTGACTTATTGCACAATTTTCCGCTATGGGCAGCCTTACTATCCATATTTTTTGCCCAATTTATTAAAGTTCCGATAACATATATAGCAACCAGAAAGTTGGATTGGTCCCTCTTAACTAGTACAGGCGGTATGCCAAGTTCACACTCTGGCGCTGTTACTGCTTTAGCAACTGGACTTGCCCTTGAAGAAGGTCTAGGTTCACCTCTATTTGCAATTGCAACGATTTTTGGAATAATCGTCATGTTTGACGCAACAGGCATACGATTTCATGCGGGGGAACAAGCGACCGTATTAAATCAATTAGCAGCGGACTTTCAAAAGCTTGTTAATGAAGTAAAAACATGGCCACAAAAGGAAGAAGTCGAAAAAAGAAAAGAACTTAAAGAATTGCTAGGTCATAAACCGATTGAAGTTTTTTTCGGGGCACTTTCAGGAATTTTACTCACATTAGTTTTACATTATTTCATTTCCAATTATTAAGTAGGGGGAATGCAATTGCGGTTGATATCCATTTGTCCAAGTAATACAGAACTTGTTGGTTATCTTGGGCTGACACATATGCTAGTTGGAGTAGATGATTATTCTGATTGGCCGGAAAGCGTGCGAACTTTACCGAAACTAGGTCCTGATTTATCAATTAATATGGACCGTGTACAAAGCTTAAAACCAGACCTTGTACTGGCATCCTTAAGTGTTCCTGGAATGGAGAAAAATATAAAGGAACTAGAGAAACGAAATATTCCTCATCTCATCTTTGATCCAAACACACTTAATGAAATTGCAAATGATTTGTTAACACTTGGAAAACATACAGGCACAGAGACAAGAGCTGTTAAGGTCGTGAGTCGATATAATGAATTCATTAATGACTACGCAACGAAATCAAAACAACTCCCAGCAAAATCTAAGCTATACTGGGAATGGTGGCCAAAGCCTATTTTTACACCAGGTGGGTTGAATTGGTTAACAGAAATAAGTGATCTTGCCGGCGGTGTTAATATATTTAAAGATGTTGAACTTGCGAGCGTACAAACAAATTGGGAAGATATTATATTTCGAAATCCTGACCATATATGTTTAGCATGGGTTGGGGTCAAACAAGAAAAAATGAAACCACAATCTATTTTTTCAAGAGAAAACTCCATGTCTATTTCAGCAGTACAAAATAAACAAATTCATACACTTGAGGAATACCTATACTGTAGACCTTCACCAAGATTGCTCCTTGGTTTAAAAAAACTAGCAGCAATTATACATCCTGAACATTTCCCCTCGTTTGATGGTAAAGATCCCTTACTAGGTTAGGGGAAGCCAAACATTTTTTTCAATGAAGAAAAGCACATCATTTTCTTCCTATAGCCGCAAATGACAATACACTTAACAATAGATGACCTGCTCCTCCTAAAACAGATGTTCCCAAGAGGAGATAGGAAGATCTTTTCTTAGCGTGATGCGAAAAAAAAAACCTACTCTCTCTTTTTAAGAAAGTAGGTTTTTTTATAAATAATTACCGTTTATTAAAATTATATTAAAATTTAGTAGTACAAATAATAGGGCTTTTACACTGTTATAAATATTTTTTCAATTAACTTTTGATAAGCTGTCGCCTAAACGCTTGCATTGACTCTTCTTCATTTAAGGATTTTAGCTCTTCTTCTGTTAAAGAGCCATCGCCTTTTTCAACTACGTATACTTCAACTTCTTTTTTTCCCCAATTACTGTAGACATCATCAACTGTTTCATAATATAAATCAAGTTTATGGCCCTTAATGGCGCCACCTTTATCCGCTACGACTCCATAACCATATCCGGGAATAAACAGGATTGTCCCTATTGGGAAGACATTTAAATCTGCTGCGACCGTAGAATATAAATCGCGCTTAACCCGAACGCCTGAGTATGTAATTCCATATTCCGGATGACCCTCTGATTTTCCTGTTGATTCTACCCCAGCGGTATAACCAGTTGCAACTACTTTTTTCGAGGGATATTTATCCCAATCAAATGCATCCTCTAACCGTTTTGGCAATGCCACTGCTTCACTCGAGATGACTTTTTGATCAACCTTTACTCTCGATAGTGCTTTTACACCTAGTGATATTCGTCTTTCAGAATGGTTTCTGTGCTCGTATACTTGTGCTTTTTTATTTTCTTTAGATTGATTAAAAAACCATATAGAAAAGTCCTTTGCTTGAACGCCTGAAATTGATTGAAATGTAGTAAATAAAGCCACAACTACTAAGCACGACATCACAATCCTTCTAATTGTTTGTTTCCAAACATCCACTATTAAAACACGCTCCTCTCTCGGACTATTTATTTCCAAACAGGAAGATAAATATACTTGAGAGGTACTAAATTTTCTTGCAAGGACGAGTGTAAATCATGAAAACCTTGAAAGAAAAGCTTTTTTAATAAATAAAAGAAAATGCTTTTATCCAAAAAAAACGCTTCTCATTTCGCATAATTATCAAAGCTTTAACTAACTATAATTTGGAACATATAACAGGTTAACTCCTTTTTTAGGCTAGGGTAGAATAAAAAAACTTCTCCCATTTGGAGAAGTTTTTTTAGAACATCTGGTATCCATTTTTTCTCAAGTATCTGATAACAATTCCAGATAGAATTGCCCCAAATAAACCGCTTGACAAAATAAAAATATCAGCAGCACCTAGCGCAGTTAAATTAGACCACAAAGACGGAAAGGACTTGTTAGGTTCTGTGAAATATTCAAAAATACGCACTTTATCCACAATCAAAATTACCACCAACGGGTACATTATCGCCATGATCCAAGTTTGTCTAAGTAGCATATTTAAAAGAAAACCTATTCCTAAAAAAAGAATAATAAATAACAACATTGAAACTATCAGCTGTGGAATTCCCACACCGACCACCTCCGTTACACATCATAGTAAGTGTACTTAAACAGAGGGTTGTCGTCAATAATTGCGCGTTACTTATTTTAAACAAGGCCCTAACTAAACTTTGTGCTGAACAATCTTAATATTCTACCAGTGGAGTAATTACATACATACTCGCTCTATTATTCTAGACCTAGTACATTTGCTATCTACTTATTCTTTTCCGGTTCCTTCACAATTCGGACAAGTTTCTGAACCACCTAGTAATAGTTGAAAATAGCCCTGTCCTGTACAGTACATACATTCAAAATCTTGTTGTTGATTATTCACCATCACGCACCTCCGCCTAAAAATATATTATAATATTCTGATAGTTATTATTAAAAATTAGCAAGTCTATTAGTGATCAGCAAGATGCCGATGCTCGTTATAATAATATATAGCTTTTAACAACAGATTCTAAATTTTAGTTAAAAAGTAAACAACTTATAAGTGGTATAGCCAAAATGGTCACCCGGGTTAATTGAAGATGCCTGTTTTAACTTTTGTACTGCTCCATTTTTAATTAAATATATAAGTAACACTGATGTGTCAGGATCATTCAAAAGTGCTTCTGGTGACAAAAAGGCTACTTCATATAGCTCTTTTTGCTCTGCTTTTAGCTCACCTTCAATTGGTTCCATCGCAAAAATTAGTAAATTATCACTTATCTCCTCATCAATAACACCAGATCTCATCGCCAATAAGCCCGTTACTCTACAACGAATACCTGTTTCTTCAAGAACTTCTCTAATCGCAGCTTCGTCAACTGTTTCACTTTTATCTACAAAACCTGCGGGCAGTGACCATTTTCCTTTTAAACCACCATACCTTTTTTTTACTACAAGCCATTTGTTGTTTTTAACTACTAATCCAGCTGCTGCCAACCACACTTGCCCTCGTTCCTTTTTCATGCTACCACATCCTTTCAACAGATTTTGAAAGATCTAGGCTTATCTGCATATGAGATAATAAGTACATGTACTATTTTATTTTAACATTTCGATTTTCATTTCAATAACTTTTAAGTTGCTATATAGAAGTCAGAAAAGTTCAATCAAAAAAAGTCTGAGAAACTGTTCTCAGACCACTTTTTATACTTATGAAATATTAACGTCAGTAAAGGTTTAAGAAAAAACACGTCATTTGCCCTCATCGACAAATGACGTGTTTTTCTAAACTATATTAAAACATTTTTAATTTACCTTTTTTAAGAACCATGCCTGCTCCGCCAAGCTTTAATAAATAGCGGTTATCAATTACTTTTTTCATAAATGATGCTGATGATCCAAATAGCTCTTTGTTACCTACAACACCCATTGCATCATCATGGCCTAATGAACATACTGTTCCTTTAATATCAGGTTTGAATGATTGTAGTTCGCCTTTTCCTCTAACAACTGAGATTATGTTAGCAGCACAAACATCAGCCTGTTGGATAGCTATTTGAGCTGTTGGTGGATATGGGCGATTAATTTCTTCATTGATAATTAATGCACAATCTCCTACAACAAAAATTTCTTCGTATCCAGGAGCTCTTAAATCTGGCTCTACCTTAATACGACCGCGCATTGCTTCGAATCCAGACTTATCAATAACTGAGCTTCCACGTACACCCGCAGCCCAAACTACTGTTTCAGCCTTAATTTCTTCAACTTGATCTTCTTTTGCAACAATGATCCCAGTTTCAGTAGCTTCTTTAATCGCAGTACCTAGCTTGAATTCTACACCTTTACGCTCTAACTGATCCATTGCATATTCTACTAATGCAGGGTTAAAGCCTGGTAGTGCTGAGGGACCAGCCTCCACGCAAATAACACGGACCTTACTACGATCAATATCAAATTCTTGGCAAAGCTCTGGGATTCTATTTCCTAATTCACCTAAGAATTCAATACCAGTGAAACCAGCTCCACCAACTACAATCGTTAGTAATTCATCACGTTTCTCTGGTTCATTATTGTAAGTAGCAAAACAATACTCAATATGTTCACGAATTTGTCGAGCAGAGTTAATACTACTAATTGAAAATGCATGTTCTTTTAACCCTTTAATACCAAATGTTTCAGATTCAAAACCTAGCGAAATAACTAAGTAATCATAAGTTAATTCTCTACCCTCTAAAATAACTCTTTTTTCTTGAGGCTTTATTTCAACAACCGTATCTTTAATAAAGTTAATTTTATTTTGCTGAATTACATCTGTAATTGGAATTCGAATACGGTCATGATGAAGTGTACCAGCTGCACCTTCATGTAACCATGTTGACTGATAATGATAATTATGTTTATTTACTAGGGTAATGTGAGCTTCATCTATCCCTAAATTTTTTTGTAGATTTACAGCAGTCATCATACCGCCATATCCTGCGCCTAGTATTAATATCTCTGGCTTCTTCAACCCTATCACTTCCACCTTTTTTTTGTAATATTATTAAATTTGACTTGCTTTTGTAAAAATATTTGTTTTTAACTTATTGTTACCTATTTCACGTAATTAATCACAAAATAACAATTCAATGAAATAAAAAAAGGAAATGGTAAAATTTTCACAAAATATTCATGGATTTGTAACATAAAATTAAATATATTGTATAGACATCATAATATGCCTTTTTTAAGTTTTAATCAACCATTAAATAAAAAAAGGGAAATATATAGAATATTCTAATTATTTTAGAAAAATAATCATATGATGAATTAAATCTATTACTCTATAGGATATTAAAAAGGGATTTTCTACCAACTCATGCTAAAATGAAAAGGATGGTTTTGACTAATACATTTAACTTGGGGGGAAAGACGTGAAAGTAGATAATCAAATGTATGATATCACCATTATTGGCGGAGGACCTTGTGGTTTGTTTACAGCATTTTATGGCGGCATGCGACAAGCAAGTGTTAAAATTATCGAGAGTTTACCTCAATTAGGTGGTCAATTATCGGCTTTATACCCTGAAAAGTACATATATGACGTTGCAGGCTTTCCTAAAGTACGTGCCCAAGAATTAATCGATCGTTTAAAGGAACAAATGAGCAAGTTCCAACCAACCATTGCCCTAAATCAATCTGTTGAAAAAGTTGAAAAACAACAGGATGGTACATTCAAACTAACAACAGATACAGAAATGCACTTCTCAAGGACTATAATTATCACAGCCGGAAACGGTGCATTCCAACCAAGACGATTGGAGCTTGACGATGCTGCACAATATGAAGGCAAAAACCTTCACTACTTTGTTGAGGATATGAATAAATTTTCAGGTAAACGTGTTGTTGTGCTTGGGGGAGGCGATTCTGCAGTAGATTGGACTTTAATGTTAGAGCCAATTGCAGCTGAGGTTACAATCGCCCATCGCCGCGATAAGTTCCGAGCGCATGAGCACAGTGTAGAAACACTTATGTCGTCAAAAGCAACTATCCTAACTCCTTATAATCCAGTTAAACTACTCGGTGATGGAGAGAAAATTACAGCCATCGTCCTTGAAAAAATTAAAAGCGGTGAACAGGAAACAATTGAAATTGATGATTTAATTGTTAACTATGGATTTGTATCTTCTTTAGGTCCAATTAAAGAATGGGGACTTGAGATTAATAAAAATAACATCGTTGTTAACTCCAAACAAGAAACAAACGTACCTGGCATTTACGCTGCAGGTGATATTTGCACATACGATGGTAAAATAAAACTAATAGCATCAGGATTCGGTGAGGCGCCGACTGCTGTTAATAACGCAAAATCATTTATGGACCCTAAAGCGAAAGTCCAACCTATGCATTCCTCTAGTATGTTTAACAATTAAAAATTATATTTAAATAATAATATGATTTGATACTACACCTTAATAAATATTCCTCATGACATATCTACTTAGCTATCAGCACCTCGATAATCATCCAGTAAGTGATAAAAATTAAGAGCTGATCAAAGTCAGCTCTTTTTTGGTTTCTAATATAATTATTCTAACATTCCTCTGGCGTACCTGCATTTGTTGCCGTCTTAAATGAGCTTCCACAGCCGCATGACGCAATCGCATTCGGATTATCGATCGTAAAGCCGCCGCCCATCATATTTTGCTTATAATCAATAGTTAGACCTTCTAGAATTGGGGTATCTTCTTTATTTACGATTACCTTTAAGCCATGTAGTTCTAATTCGATATCATTATCAGACTTTTCTACTTCAAATCCCATACCATAAGATAATCCGCTGCAGCCACCGCCTTTAACGCCAACCCGTAAAAATAGATCGTCATTTCCTTCATCTGACATCATGTCTTTAATTTGAGAAGCAGCCGCTTCAGTAATTATTAATTTCATTTTATACCTCCCATAATGTAGGTGTTGTTATTAGTATACTAAATTGTTGTTCAACAACCAAAAAAACTGCTTACTATATTTAGTGTATGAAATTTCCTAAATTTGGCCATAATAATAGCATCCCCCGTTTCTCTAATATAGACACAGAACTCCAAGTGTACGTCCACTTGGGGTTTTTGTGCTTTTATAATGTTAAAGATGCTATGGGGATTTTATAATGATGAATTAAATGCCGTTGTTCTCTATAACAACACCTTTAAAACATTGGATTTTCATCTATAAATTTATAAATATTTTCAACTAACTCATCTGGTGTATCACCTTCTACAAATTCACCCTCAACTAATGCAAAAAAGGTATTAGCACATTTGCCACAGTAGCTCAAACAGCCATATTCAATCACATCAAGGTTTACATCTTTCTCTAATTTTTCTCGCGCCTTTTGTGCGCCACTTGCTAAGTTGCTAACACAAAATTCGACTAATGGTTTAATCATAATAATACCTCTTTCTACTATTCTGCCGTATATCCTTGTTTCTCCATTGCTTCATATATTGTTTTTAAACGAGGATCCCCTTCCGCTACTAGTTCACCATTGATTACAACTGCAGGATAAAAAACCTTTCCCTCGATAATTTGTTTCAATATCAAATCGTCCTTGCTCGTAGCTTTTTCAATATCTATATAGTTGATGATAAAAGGTTGATTGGGAAATTTTCTCGATAAAGCTGCTTGAATCCATTCAAATGTATCTTTTGATGATGGTGAATGCAAGCAACTCGAACAAGGTACATCACTGCCGTACACATCAATTGTTACCTGTTTGTTCATCAATGATTCCCCCTATTTACGGTATAGTTTTAATGTTACTAGCTACGCCATAAACCGACTATGCAATGCTGTTGCCAGGGTGGAATGAATCGTGTTGCTATATTTATTAGCTAACAGTAATACTATCATTTATACCTTATTGTACTAAAAAAGTATCTAAATATAAACACTATGACCATGTTAGAAAAATATATTGGAAATGAGGTGTTTGAATAGATTTTTGGACCGATTACAATTATAATAAGTATTGAAAGAAAGGAGTAGATAAGATGAGTGAAAATACAATGCTTACGCAAGTTGCTGAAGTATTAGATAAACTTCGTCCATTCCTACAACGTGATGGCGGAGATGTTGAATTAGTAGATGTTGAGGATGGAATTGTTAAGCTCCGTTTAATGGGTGCTTGCGGAAGCTGTCCAAGTTCAACGATTACTTTAAAAGCTGGAATCGAACGAGCTTTACTTGAAGAAGTTCCAGGAGTAGTTGAAGTAGAGCAAGTATTTTAATTTTAAGAGTAAACAGTCAGTCGCAATTTATTAATTGCGGCTTTTTTTTAGCCTATAGCCGTGTTTAAGTTCCCTGTTGATTTTTGCTTCATTCGCGCGGCTGGCGATTGAACTTCCTCAATGCTCCGTACTTGAGGGGACTCTCATGTATCCCACCAGATATCCCGCAGGAGACGTACCTTTCGCTATGGTAGTTTTATCAACAATAGGTTTTCACAGCCAATTCTTAAGCTTAAAAAAGGCAAAAAGCCCTCAGGGAGTAAGACACCTAAGAGGGCTGTTCTTGCGTTATAAGCTGCTTACTATTTACAGTTAAACCAAATTGGTCAACACTTAACATTTCGATGCTATCGTTTGGAAAGCTTTCCTGTAGCTTTTGCTGGATTGTTTCACCTTTACCTTTTGGTGCAAAACAAATTACTGTTGGACCTGCACCACTAAGTGCTACTCCATAAGCTCCCAACTCATCTGCTAGCGAATAAACCTTTTCTAACTCAGGTACTAATTCACCGCGGAAAGGCTGATGGAACAAATCCTTTGCCATCATTTTACCTGCTAGCTCCCAATTATTTGTTAAAAGAGAGGCAACAAGGACGTTGCTAATTCCACTAGCTTGGACCGCTACTTTGTAGTCCATTTCGCTCGGCAGCACACTTCTAGCTTTTTCAGTCTTTAACTCATAGGAAGGAATAAATACAACTAAATCTATATCAGGAAAACCACCATGAACCATATCTGTACCATCTTCACGATGACTTCCGATCACCAATCCACCATATAATGATGCGGCCACATTATCAAGGTGACCTTCGCAATTACTAGCGCGACGTAACTTTTCATCCGCTGTCATGTTTAAATCAAGAAGCTGATTAGCTAGTTCAATACCAGCAACAATTGCGACAGCACTGCTGCCAAGTCCTCTTGATAAAGGAATGTCACTTGAAACTTCTACTTTACAAGCTGGAAGGTCAAGGCCATAGTCTTTAGCAACCTTATCAGCCACTTTATAGACAAGGTTTTCTTTTCCCTCAGGTATGCCTTCAAGATGACTTGTTTTTGGTATAAAAAGCCATTTCTCATGAGGTGTAACATCTAATGTTAAATAACGATTAACGGCTAGTCCAACTGAGTCGAACCCAGGGCCAAGATTAGCCGTACTTCCTGGCGCACTAATACTAAAAGATTTTCCAGTCATCATTGTGTAACACGTCCTTGAATATGATCAAATACAACTTCTTCATCGTTCGGGAGAACAATTGGCTTTATAATTGAATGATTAACTGCGGTATCAGGATCTTTTAATCCATTACCAGTTAAAACTGCAACGATCTTTGAGCCTTTTGGAATTTCTCCGCTCTTCACTTGTTTAATAACACCGGCAATCGACGCACATGATCCTGGTTCTGCAAATACACCATCTTTTTGTGCGATTAATTTATAGGTTTCAAGAATTTCTTCGTCTGTTACCTCATCTATTTTGCCGTTTGAGTCATGAGCTGCAGCTACTGCATACTCCCAGCTTGCCGGGTTACCGATACGAATTGCTGTTGCAACCGTTTCTGGATTTTCAACTACTTCACCACGAACAATTGGTGCTGCACCTGCTGCTTGGAACCCTCTCATTACAGGTAGCTTTGTACCTTTCTTATCATGGTATTCATTAAAGCCTTTCCAGTATGCGGTAATATTCCCTGCATTACCTACCGGAATTGCTAATATATCTGGTGCCTCTCCTAGCTGATCAACCACTTCGAACGCAGCTGTTTTTTGTCCCTCAATTCGGTAAGGATTTACTGAGTTCACAAGCGTAATAGGTGCCGTTTCACTCAATTTACGAACCATTTTTAATGCCTGATCAAAGTTACCTTTAATTGCATAAATTTCAGCACCATACATAACAGCTTGTGCTAATTTACCGGCAGCAATTTTACCATCAGGAATTAAAACGATGCAGCGCATCCCACAACGTGCTGCATATGCTGCAGCAGCTGCTGATGTATTGCCTGTAGATGCACACATAATCGCACTTGAGCCTTCTTCTTTTGCTTTTGCAACTGCCATAACCATTCCACGATCTTTAAAGGATCCAGTTGGATTAGCACCTTCATATTTTACATATAGCTCCACACCAAGAAGTTTACTTATATTTTCAAGTGGTACTAACGGTGTATTGCCTTCGTTTAATGTGAGCAGAGGTGTATTTTCAGTTACCGGTAGGAACTCCCTATAGTGGTGAATTAAACCTCTCCACCAAATCATAGAATTTCTTCTCCCTCTACCCGGTAGCTACTTTTTATACCCTCAACCACTTCTAAATCATTCAATTTTGTCAATGTATCGTTATAAGCTTGCTTACTAGCTTGATGAGTAATAATTACAATTTCCGCTAATTTACTATCTTTTATTGGCAGCTGTAATATTTTCTCGAAACTTACATTATGGCTTGAGAATAGTGATGTAATTTCAGAGAAAGCCCCTGCCTTATCTTTAACCTGAATACGCAAGAAATATTTAGATAAGATTTCTTCATCTGATTTTAAGTTCTTTTGATATTGAGGTGTTACAAAACGACTGCCATTTACACCCAATCTCATATTTTTCATAACTTCAACTACATCAGATACAATGGATGTTGCTGTTGGTAGGCGACCAGCTCCTGGACCATAAAACATTGTTTCTCCAACCGCTTCACCGTACACATAAACCGCATTAAATACATCATTAACAGATGCCAGTGGGTGCGAATGCGGCAATAATGTTGGTTGTACACTTACCTCAATTTTATCATTATCACGACTAGCAATTCCAATTAATTTCATTGTGTAGCCAAGGCGTCTACTATATTCAAGGTCTTCCTCTGTAATTTGAGAAATACCGTTTACTTTTACGTCATCTAAGTCAACAGGCATTGAAAAACCTAATGTAGCAAGGATTGTCATCTTTCGTGCAGCATCTAAGCCTTCTACGTCTGCTGTAGGATCACTTTCTGCATATCCTAATTTTTGGGCTTCGGCTAGCACTTCACCGTAGGCGCTGCCTTCTTTATCCATTTTTGTTAAAATATAATTTGTCGTACCGTTCACAATTCCCATCATTTTAGTAATACGATCGGATGAAAGGCCCTCAACTAAACTGCGGATAATTGGGATTCCACCTGCAACACTAGCTTCAAAGAATAAGTCACAACCATTTTCTGTCGCTTCTTTTAATAATTCTGCCCCATAAATAGCCATTAAATCTTTATTAGCTGTAACTACATGCTTTTTATTGCGAAGTGCTTTTAACACAAGATTCCTAGTTTTTTCAACTCCACCCATCACTTCAATCACTACATCAATACTTGGATCATTTAAAACTTCTTCAGGATCAGTAGTTAGTTTAGCAGGATCTATATCAATATCACGTTTCTTATGAACGTCTTTTACAACTATTTTAGTTATTTCAACCGGACAACCAATTTGATGCATTAATTTATCTTGATGTTGTTCAATGATTTGGACAACACCACTTCCGACTGTCCCCAAACCTAACAAACCGACTGAAATAGATTTTTCCATAATAATTTATCTCCCTTTCCCTTTATGTCTATATACGAGATACACTTGTTTTCACCATACGGACATTATAGAGGACATTTGCTATCTATACAAGTGTTTTTGCTAAATTTTTAGAAAACAATCCAACTTTAAACCTTGTTACTAAGTTAACAACTGGATTTCATTGCGTAGTTAAATCATTATTAAATAGCTTAATCACTCTTAATGATGGCGGTATGAAAGCATTGTTCAATTAACTCAAATATATAAAGCCGTTACGTCTTTCTACTTTGATAGCAAGAGACACAATAGAAAGATTAGTCTACTGCTTGTCCAATTGAATTAGAATTGTTTCCTCGGTATATCTTTTCCACAAAATTTGAGAATCGTCATTACCTCAAATTTTGTATTAGAAAAACATGTAATTCGTTACAATGTTTTTCTAATACAATTGACTATAAATTTTGATAGTAAGTCTTTTTTTAATATTAGCACAAAACCGCTATATTTTGACTCTTTTATTTTTCAACCAATCTAATTCAGGGATGCGCAATTTTTCAACCGGCAATCCTAAAACCGGATAAAAAGAACTTAAGAATTGTTCATACTGATCTGCACGCTCAACTAATTCAAGGAATTTCCGTTCATAGGAGTCTGTTCGAGCTTGTGTAGCCGCAGAATAATATCCCTCAATGCTTTCAAAGTAGGTAACTGGAAACAATAATCTTCCATACACTAACTTCCAAGATGTTTCAGACAATGGATATATTTGTTGGTAATCATTAAAGAATTTTATAATATTATCCGAACGCTCGCCTTCCAAATAATAATGTCTTACCCATTCGGCCAGATCTCGAGATGGATGGTCATAAACAAGATCTGTCGGAAAGATTACTGGGTCATATGCATGTTTTGGTTTAAACCTCACATAACAGATCGTCCCTACCTGAATTTCATTCCGTTGATCCTCATATTGACAGTCAGCTATATATTGAATGGCGTTTTCTGTTAGTCCCAGATAATAAGGAAAAGTTTCAAAAAATACCTTTTCAAATTTATTAGCAGGGCGATCCTTAAGTTTTTGAGCCCAAAACTTTTCTAATTGATCAAGGCGGCGTTCCCAATAGGTTTTCCATTGGCCAATTCGACTTGATTTTTGCGGTGGATTCGGTAGAAATCTTCCTTTTTTATGAAAATTGGCTAATAGGGCACCTGATGAATGGTTGTTGTTTCGAACGCCTTGTTCATTTAATTTCAATAAAACAACCATTTGTTGATTGACACTTGCTACTAGCTCTTGAGTTATTGTAGGAACGAACACAGCTATTCGGTGTTCTCGTTGATACTGTAAGTAATCACTCATTTGCTTGAGCTCTAACAACTCTTCTTGCTCTAATCCATTTACAGGAACGATGACATAAAAGTTCCCTTGGTAACTAAATGCTTTATACCCCTTATACTCTGTCATATTAAATTGACTAATACGATAATTTTCATATAAATCACGTTCTAGCACATGATCCGCTCCTCTCATGAATACCTTACATAATATATATGTTAGTTATAGAATTACTTGGCATAAATTAGCTAAGTTTGGAAAAAATTATATAAAGAAGTTATTCTGCACATTAGCTACTTATATAACGTATAAATAATGTAAGAAATAGGTGAAATTCATTATGAAGGATGAACAAAACATGGACGCAATTGAAAAAAAGGCAAGAACTTTATTAAGTGAACGTGGTGTGGAGATTGAAGATATTGCGCAATTAGTACATTACCTTCAAAACAAATACCATGATGATTTAAAAATAGAGGATTGTTATGAGAATGTGGACCGTGTGATTGCTAAACGTGAAGTTCAAAATGCGATCATAACAGGAATTGAATTAGATATTTTAGCAGAAAAAGGGTTAATCTCAGAACCACTTCTCTCAACACTAATGAGGGATGAAGGTTTATATGGTGTTGACGAGATCATTGCCCTTTCTATTGTAAATGTATATGGATCGATTGGTTTTACAAATTATGGATATATCGATAAACAAAAACCTGGAATTCTAGAAAAGCTAAATAAAAAAGTACCTGGTGTTTGTCACACCTTTTTAGATGATATAGTTGGCGCTATTGCAGCTGCTGCCTCAAGTAGGCTAGCACATCGTGCCGCAAATACTGAGTGAGAATCAGGAACGCCTTGAATAACGATGGCATGGGAAATAACGGTTTAGCCCATGCAGCCTGTTGTTGAGTGAAGAAGTAAAAGGAGACTTAGTAAAGTAAGTCTCCTTTATATTTTATCAAGCCATTCTTCTAGTGAATTAATGACATAAGTAGGCTGGATTTCGTATGTTTTTAAATGTTCTTTTGTCGTTACGCCTGTATGCACAAGAAGTGTATCTATTCCAGCATGAATCCCCGCTAAAATATCCGTATTATAATTATCTCCAATCATTAAGGTCTCCTCTTTTGTTGTTCCAAGAGTATTTAATGCTAATTCCATAATGATCGCTTCTGGTTTCCCAATCAGCAGTGGTTGGACCCCCGTCGAAACGGTTAGGACAGAAGAAAGTGCACCGTTTCCTGGCAGAAAACCACGCTCTGTTGGAATTGCGATATCTGAATTGGTCGCAATATATTTTGCTCCTGCCCTTATATACAGGCAGCCTTTTGCTAGTTTTTCGTATGTAATTTCACGATCAATGCCCATAACAACATAATCTGGATTTTCGTCCACAACGGTGAGCCCCGCCTGCTTTAGTGCGTATTCCAACCCTTCTTCACCAATAAAATATACACTAGCATGGTTGTTTTCTGCTGCTATAAAATTCGCCGTTGCCATACTTGATGTAAATACTTGCTCCGTTGTTGCCGGAATTTCCATTGATATCAACTTGGCCGCTACTTGTTCAGGTGTCCTTGAGGAATTATTAGTTACAAACAGATACGGAACGTCTTTTTGTTTAAGCATGTTTACAAAATGCACAGCCTCCTCAATCCGTTCCTTTCCCCGGTACATCGTACCATCTAAATCAATTAAATAACCTGCGTATTGTTTCATTTTTTTATTTCCACTCCGTAGCAGTACTATCTCAAAGAGATAGTAACATATGATTACTCGTTACTATGGCTATTGTTTTAATAAATGATTGTAATGATATGTGTTACAGTTACGTAGTTATGACCTTAGTATGAGCATTTTTAGAATCTATTTGTTATCCCCCGTGGTTGTTCACTTAGGGTTCGGATTAGTTTTGCTTTTTTTGTATTTATGGGAACGATTTGCGCTGGTATTCGTTACCGGCTCTTTGCTTTTCTTGTGCTTACGGGAACGATTAGCGGGTATTCGTTACCATCTCTTTGCTTTTCTTGTGCTTATGGGAACGATTAGCAGCTATTCGTTACCGGCTTTTTGCTTATCTTGTGCTTATGGGAACGATTAGCGGTTATTCGTTACCATCTCTTTGCTTTTTTTGTACTTACGGGAACGAATAGCGGGTATTCGTTACCTTCTCTTTGCTTTTTTTGTGCTTATGGGAACGATTAGCGGGTATTCGTTACCGGCTCTCTGCTTTTTTTGTGCTTACGGGAACGAATAGGGGTTATTCGTTACCATCTATTTGCTTTTCTTGTGCTTATGGGAACGAATAGCTGGTATTCGTTACCATCTCTTTGCTTTTCTTGTGCCTATGGGAACGATTAGCTGGTATTCGTTACCATCTCTTTGCTTTTCTTGTGCCTATGGGAACGATTAGCAGCTATTCGTTACCGGCTCTTTGCTTTTTTTGTACTTACGGGAACGATTAGCGGGTATTCGTTACCATCTCTTTGCTTTTCTCGCACTTACGGGAACGAATAGCGGTTATTCGTTACCATCTCTCTGCTTTTTTTGTACTTACGGGAACGATTAGCGCCTATTCGTTACCTTCTCTTTGCTTTTTTTCCACTTATGGGAACGAATAGCGGTTATTCGTTACCGGCTCTTTGCTTTTTTTCCACTTATGGGAACGATTAGCGGCTAATCGTTACCGGCTCTTTGCTTTTTTTCCACTTACGGGAACGAATAGCGGTTATTCGTTACCGGCTCTCTGCTTTTTTTGTACTTACGGGAACGATTAGCGGTAATTCGCTACCTTATCTTTGCTTTTTTTGTACTTACGGGAACGATTAGCGGGTATTCGTTACCTTCTCTTTGCTTTTTTTGTGCTTACGGGAACGATTAGCAGCTATTCGTTACCTTCTCTTTGCTTTTTTTGTATTTACGGGAACGATTAGCGGTTATTCGTTACCGGCTCTTTGCTTTTTTTCCACTTACGGGAACGAATAGCGGCTATTCGTTACCATCTCTTTGCTTTTTTTGTACTTACGGGAACGATTAGCGGTAATTCGCTACCTTCTCTTTGCTTTTTTTGTACTTACGGGAACGATTAGCTGCTATTCGTTACCTTCTCTTTGCTTTTTTTGTGCTTATGGGAACGATTAACAGCTATTCGTTACCGGCTCTTTGCTTTTTTTCCACTTACGGGAACGAATAGCGGCTATTCGTTACCATCTCTTTGCTTTTTTTGTACTTACGGGAACGATTAGCGGTTATTCGTTACCGGCTCTTTGCTTTTTTTTGTACTTAAAGGAACGATTAGCTGGTATTCGTTACCTTCTCTTTGCTTTTTTTGTACTTACGGGAACGATTAGCGGTTATTCGTTACCGGCTCTTTTCTTTTTTTCCACTTATGGGAACGATTAGCGGCTAATCGTTACCGGCTCTTTTCTTTTTTTCCACTTATGGGAACGATTAGCGGCTAATCGTTACCTTCTCTTTGCTTTTCTCGCACTTATGGGAACGATTAACAGCTATTCGTTACCGGCTCTTTGCTTTTCTTGTGCTTATGGGAACGATTAGCTGCTATTCGTTACCTTCTCTTTGCTTTTCTTGTGCTTATGGGAACGATTAACAGCTATTCGTTACCGGCTCTTTGCTTTTCTCGCACTTACGGGAACGAATAGCGGGTATTCGTTACCATCTCTTTGCTTTTCTCGCACTTACGGGAACGATTAGCAGCTTTTCGTTCTCTTTGCTTTTCTCGCACTTATGGGAACGAATAAGAACTATGTAATTAAACTGATCAACGAACTGTTTCAGGTAAAAAACTCGTTTAATGTTATACCAGAACTCCTACCTATATCCATATCTCAGCACTTCGCATACAATTAAACTACAGTTTATTGTACTGATTGCCCATGAACCAAGCAAATTTATAAATTAAAAACGCCTCCATTCCGGAAGCGTCGATATATCATTTACTTTTTTATAACATAATTACAACAGTTATCACCATTACTTATGCATGACTGCTGTTTAATATTTTCTGTTTCTAAAACTTCTTTGAATAAGGTTAACTCGGCTTTACATGGTGAGCTATATTTATTGGCCACTTGATGGATTGGGCAATTATATCCATACAATTGGTAATTCCCGTCCTCATCTTTTACTAACTTAGTCATATAGCCATTTTCATTTTGAATCTGTGCCAATTCTCTAACCTTTTCATCGAAAGAAAGATCTTCTAATCGATCTAGATAGCGGTCTTTCATTCGTTCTTTTCTTCGATTGAATAGCTGATCTACAACAGCTTTTCCGCCAATTTCATTAATATCATCAATGAAATCTAGCGCTACTGATTTATAATTTCGTGGAAATAATTCCTCACCGGCAGCAGTTAACTTATATATATTTAAAGGCCGTCCCATCGGTTGTCTAACTAAGATCGTTTCAACATAACGGTCTTTCTCTAGAGTATTCAGGTGGCGGCGAACTGCCATCTCAGTAATTTCTAATTGTTGAGCCATTTCTGTGACGGTCATTTTCTTTTGAAACTTTAACATTTTTAAAATTTCGTCTCTAGTCGAAGAGGAGTTTACTATCATTTTACTCACCATCCTCTTCTTATTATAACACTGTTTATTACCATTTCTAAACTTAAATGTATCAAAAGATTGAAATATTTGTTACAACAATGATTAACGTTTAAAAGCAGAAACAGGTCCTAATTCATTTTCGATATAGCTGCGAACTTTAGTTGGAAACTGTTCTAAATAGGTAAGGGAACCGTTTATTCCTTCAATAATTTGTGCATGATTAATTTCCAAATAATTTTGTACTAATGGCTTGCGGAATGCAATCACTGCCTTATATGGTTCTTCATCGTCTGCACTCAATACCTTTTCATCAAGTAAGATATCAATTATGTCTTCATAGCTCCCAGGGTCGCGCATAATAAACCCATCAATCATTGCATTACCTACATCTAGAATAGACTCGATGACTATATGAACTAGCCGTTCTAAAGCCAAGCTTTCAATTCTTCCTTCCCATGATGATTGGCTTTTATAAAATTCAAGAATATCTTCCATCTGACGCAACAGTTGTTCAATTTTTTCACGATCAACAAAATACAATGTACACACCATCCCTCAATTTTTTTACTATTATTATTGGTTAGAAACATCAACTTTTTGTATTTATTAAGTAAGAGCCACGGCTTTTTTCATTTCCACAGGTTTAGCGTAATAGTAACCTTGGGCAAGATCCACTTTATTTTCACTTAAAATGAACGCTTCTTCCTTCGTCTCAATCCCCTCAGCCACCACTAATGACCCAGTTTCTCTTGCTATTAATAAAAGACCTTTTAACATCGACTCTTTGACTTTGCTAGAATCAATATCTTGAATGACTGACCGATCTATTTTTATTATGTCTGGCATGATTTTCGAGATTGTATGTAAGCTTGCATAACCTGCTCCTGTATCGTCAACCGCAAATCGAAATCCCTTCTCACGCAGTAAACGAATAGTAGTTGTTATATGTTTGATCTCATCAATCGATTCTCTTTCTGTAATTTCTAAGACAATTTGTTTCGGATTCAAAAGCGGATACTTATACAATAACTTCGTAATATCTTTGCAAAGCTGAAGATTACCAATGGTCATTGGAGTTAAATTAATAAATACCAAGTGTTTACAACCAGTCTCAATAACCTGTTGAAATGCTTTTTCTAGAACCAGGATTTCTAACTCATAGAGCATGTTTGTTTGCCGTGCAACCGAAAAAAGGTGCATCGGATTTTCAAAAGGTGTATCTTTAGGCCCTCTTGTTAACATCTCGTATGCATGGATGTTTTTACTCGAAACATCAATAATCGGCTGAGCAAGTAATAAAATGTTTTTTTGATTTAAAATTTTTCGAATATCAAACAACAGTTCATTATACTGGGATTGTTGTCGTTTTTCGGTAACTGCTCGGGCTTGCTGGTATGCTTTTTGAATAACTTCTTCAATATCGGATTGACTTTTTTCAACAATCATATAGCCTGTTCGTAATTTAGGGGCTTTAGCACTGACTTGAAACTTCTCAGACACAGTCCCACCTATGTCTTCAATGTATTCTTCAATATCACTTAAAGAATACATTTCCTCGTTTACTTTCAGGATTAAAGCAATTTCTTCACTATTATATTGGAATAATGAAAGCAACATATCATCAGGGAGTTTTTTATGTATCACTTCTTTAAAAGCCTGTTTAATTCTTTGTTTAAATTTATTAATATATTCATCCCCATATTGCCCTTTAAGATCTATAATATTCTTTACTTGAAATAAAATCAAAATAACTTGGCGTCCATCTTGAAACGCTTTTCTTACAAGCGCTGTCCGAGGAGCCCGTACAATAAATGATGGCGGAAAAAATCGTAAATATTTATTTGGCAAAAAAAGCTGAACAGATTCTTTAATGACTCTCATGAAATAATTGAGCTGAATCCCCATCCCAAGATCTCTCCTAGTCCGCTACTTGAATTTAATCTTATTTTATCACATGGGCTGCTAATTTCGATATTTTTTTGAATTAATCGACAATTTTACTAACATAGCCAATATATTCCTGACAATATTCGTTATAATTGTATAAGAGTAATTTAATCCTTATAATAGGACATGAATCTTTTCATGTAACAATAAAATTACTGGTATTCTGTTGTAACATTGACAAATCTACCTGTATGTAAAAAGAGGAGGAATTACTATTTCGGAGCGTTTTTTTCTTTATGATGAAACTGTAGAATCAAAAACAAGGTTTGTTAGCTTTATGGGCGAGAAACAACGATTTGACCTTGCCATTCTCCAAACGGATCGTCACTACGGTAAAGCGATTGTCCTTGATATACTAAGCCATCGTTTTGCAATTATTGGTAGCGATGATTTAGATGAACCTGGTTACCTTGAACATATCTATGACTTAGATGAAGAGAATGCCGAAGAGCTGCGTTCTTTTTTAAGAGAGATAATAAACGTATAACGATAATGGCAATTTGTTTCAATATGACGACCCAACTTCTACTACAATAGAACGAGGGCAAAAGCGTATTGGATGATTGTATCGGGATAAAAGTGCCTTCTATAGATCAACCTACCTATAGGAGGTGTTTTTTTTGGCAGAAAAAGAAAAACGTAATGAATATACTGACTTTGCAAACGTAGAAACGCAACAAAATTATCTTGTTGCCGAGGAATTTCCAGAGGGGCCTTATGGTTCACCGATCAATCAAGATAAACCCGTTGAAAACAAAAGTACACCTTGGAAAGAAGGACAAAGATATTATAGTAATTTCACATATGAAAATAGAACCCTTCATCAGGATCTACCAAGACAATTCCCAGGGGCACATCCACCTCATGATGATAAAGACACAGACCATGAACTGCCATATACTAAACCATAGGCATAATTAAAATAACACTTGCGATTGCAAGTGTTATTTTATCAAAAAGCGCTTACTTTTTTACCTTTTTAAGAACAAAATATGCACAGCCAAAGTTACAATATTCATACAAATACTCAGACAATGTGCCAATCTTTGTTTCAGGTGTAGCCTTTTGATTTTGGTCATCAAAAAATCCTTTAAGGCGAAGCTGGTTATATCCCCAATCTCCTACTATATAATCATATTTATTTAAAATGTCACTATAGCGTTGTTTTATGGCCTCTTCATTAAATCCTTCACGGTAATTTTCAATAAGTTCGTATGTATTTCCATTAATAAACATTGTCTCACCTCATTTTCATTTTAGCACATTTTTTTTAGCATACAATAAGTAAACTCCTTTGGTGGATGTTTTAGTTAAAATGCGCTTATACGAGGTAAACACACACCACCCATAAGGTAGTACCTTACACAAACCATAAGGCACTAAACTTACATACACGGCCTTCTTGTCCATCTTGAGAAATGAACCAACAATTTCTAGGCAACTCCTTCGAACAAACGGTCATCCTACTAGTAGGAGGTGTACTGATGATAAAAAAACCATTGGCTCTAGCTTCAGTCATCGGAATTTCAATCTTAACCGGCTGTAATTTCCAAGCAGGTGAAGATATTTACCCTGAAAACGGAAATACCATTCAAGTTAGACAATCCGAAGAATTGTATCAGCCTAAAAATAATGAAGACCCTAAAAACTATGGCTATGTCCGCCATGTAAAAAGCCCAGTACCGAATGATACGAATGCTAACCTTACAAATTTCTCTGGAGTAAACAGAGAGCAATTTGCAGATATGATTGGCCGGTTAGTTGTACAAATTCCTAATGTAAACGATTCTGCTACATTAGTAACAGACGAGGAAGTATTGGTTGCATATCAAGCAACAACTGATGATCGTGATTTAACAGCGGATCAAGTAAGGCGAACCGCATTGTCAGTTGTCCCAAGGTACTATCATGTATATGTTTCTGATAATCCATCGTTAATTCCTGATATCGAGCGCTTTGCATCATCTGGACCAGATGGTGGTCATTTACAAGTCGATAGCACCATTCAAGAGATGCTAAAATCACCACAAGGTAAAACGATGACTACTGAAGATATTGGCAATGCAAATGGAAATAAAGAAGGACCAGCCAATAACTTGGATAATAATATCAAAAATGTAACTAACAATAGAGCGGCCGAGCGCGAAGGCGCTGACTATAAGACAAGGTAAATAACATAACTGAAATATCACGTAAAACAGGCTATTCCAAGTAGTAAAGCTCCTCCAATGGTGCTTTATATCTTGAACAGCCTGTTTTACATTGTGGTCTATGCCTCTTTCTTTGTTTCGATATCTTTTTTAGATGCAGCATTTACTTGTTCATCCGCATGGTAGGATGATCGAACTAATGGCCCAGATTCGCAATGTTTAAATCCTTTTTGAAGTGCAATCTCCTTTAATTGTGCGAATTCATCTGGATGGTAATACTTCTCAACCTTCAAATGTTTTCTACTAGGCTGTAAATATTGACCAATCGTTAAAATATCTACATCATGAGCTCTAAGGTCATCCATCGCTTCAATGATCTCATCTACGCTTTCCCCTAAACCCACCATTATACTTGATTTAGTCGGAATCGTTGGCTCCATTTCTTTGGCATTTTTTAAAAATGTCAAGGACCGTTCATATTTAGCTTTGGAGCGAACTTTATCAGACAAACGTCTTACAGTTTCAATATTATGATTAAGAATATCAGGTTTAGCTTGCATTAAAACTTCAAGGTTTGCTTTTTCTCCATGTAAATCAGAGGGAAGCACCTCAATGGTTGTAAAGGGTGAGCTTTTTCTAATTTCTCTTATCGTTTCAGCAAAGATAAACGCACCGCCGTCTTTTAAGTCATCTCTTGCTACAGCTGTAATAACAACATGTTTTAGGCCCATCGCTTGTACAGACTCAGCCACTCTTTTAGGTTCCTGATAATCGGTTTCCGTTGGCAAGCCTGTTTTAACCGCACAAAAGCGGCAGGCTCTTGTACAAATGTCACCTAGTATCATAAAAGTTGCCGTTTTTCTTGAGCCCCAGCACTCATGAATATTTGGGCATCTTGCTTCTTCACATACAGTATGTAGTTCTTTTTTACGCATTAATTTTTTAAGGCCTGTATAATTATCATTTGTATTTAATTTAATTTTCAGCCAATCTGGTTTCCGTAGATATTCTTCTTTTCTGTCCACAAAACTTCACTCCAAACCATATTGTTGTACTGTCAAATTTATCACATTCCTGTTGTCATTGCTAGTTGTGAACCTTTTTAGCCAAAATTGTGAATTTATATAAGATAATTCTTATCATTTTGGTTCAAGCTAAGATTAATAATCCTTCATTTACCATTTATGAAAAAAGAGAATCTTTACAAACTAATATTATGATTGATAACCCGGAAAGGAGACTTTACCATTGTGAAAAACGCGATCATTTTTTTACTTCTATTACTTATAGGAATGAGTGCAGTGCCAAGCGTTTATGCAAAAGAAGAAAAAAATGAAATTTACGATGAACGTATGGCCTTATATGAAAAGGTTGAAACTCTAACCCAAATACCTTGGTACTATCTAGCGGCAATTGATCAGTATGAACGGAACATACGAAATGCAAGAAAAGATCTACCTAAGGAAGAAGGGTTGATTGGCATTTACTTCTCTCCACGCCAATGGGTTGGACCTCTTAATCCAAATATAGATGATAATAGCGCTAATCTTATTAAGGTCTTTGGCGGTATGGGGTTAGATGGAAACGGAGATGGTATCGCCGACCGTAATAATGATGAGGATGTTCTTTTTACATTTGCAAATTATTTAGCATCTTATGGTTTTGATAAAAACCATATAAAAATCGGGCTTTGGGAATATTACCAACGCGATAAAACGGTCGGAATGATTACCAATTTCGCTAAATTATATGAGACATATGGTTTAAAATTAAATAAAAACGCCTTCCCGGTTCCCTTAACTAGAAACTATTCGTACAAAAATACATGGGGTGATCGCCGCGGCTGGGGTGGTCTTCGCATTCACGAGGGCACCGACATCTTTGCAGGCTATGGCACACCTGTACGATCAACTACGTATGGTGTCATTGAACTAAAAGGCTGGAATAAATATGGAGGATGGCGGATTGGTATTAGAGATATAAACAACGTCTATCATTATTATGCACATCTGTCCGGATTCGAAGGAAAACTTAAGGCAGGACAAATCGTTGAGGCTGGACAAGTTATTGGATATGTGGGCAGCTCCGGCTACGGTCCACCAGGTACTTCAGGAAAATTCCCACCTCATCTTCATTATGGAATGTATAAGGATAATGGTATCTCAGAATGGTCATACGATCCGTATCCTTCTCTGAAATCTTGGGAAAGACAAGAACGGCAAGCAAGAAAACGAAAAAAGTAAGCAAGGACATAGTAAAGCACTCTGAACAAATACGTGCAAATTATATACTTTATATCTTTAACTGGGGTAACCGTTTAATAGCGGAAACTCTGGTTTTTTTTACGAAAAATACAAATTTGCTTATAACCAGACGTTCTACTAACACATTAAAAAGGGCTCGGGTACTAGCCCCAAGCCCTTTATCTATATTTTATAACCCCTTTAATTTGAACGTGATTTCTTCACCGCATTAGCAATACTTGCAGCTAATCCACCCCAAAGAATGATCATACCAAGAACCATCATAAAAATTGCACTTCCAGTCATTAGTTTGAACCTCCTTTGTCATAGTTCTCAATCTTTCCTTCATCCCATTTCTTCAATGAGAATAAGAAACCAACTATAATTGCTAAGATGACCGTACCCCAACCAAATATAAGCAAGAATCCGTGTGGATAGCCTCCATATGGCTCTGTAACATCTTTCATAATTGCATTAACCATCATATATCCTAAGACAATTGGTGTAATGAAGCTTAAGCAAATATTCCACCAGCTACCAAGGCGAATATCAGATAAATCATTTGCATGTGTTTTAAGGTTATTAAGATTTCTAATAAACCAAGCAACTGCAACTACTTCAATTAATCCCGCTAATGCAACACCATAGTTATTAATGAATGCATCTACAACATCTAAGAACTGTAAGCCACCTTGCGTTGCATATAGAATTGAGATGATTGCAGAAAGTCCGCCACCAATTAAGACTGATTTAGTACGGCTTACATTGAACTTATCTTGAACGCCGGCAACAAATGTTTCAACTATTGAAATTAACGATGTTAACCCTGCTAATACAAGTGATGCAAAGAATAGGAATCCAAAGAATCCATTTAATGCAGGGAATTCATTGATAATTGATGGGAAGACAACGAAAGCTAATCCAACGCCGCCTGCAACAACATCTTGTACGGCTACACCTTGTTGAGCTGCCATAAATCCTAAAATACTAAATACCCCAATACCTGCTAATAACTCAAAGCTTGAGTTTGCAAAACCAGTAATGAATGCGTTGTTTGTGATATCGCCTTTTTTAGGTAAATAACTAGAATAAGTAATCATAATTGCAAAACCGATTGATAAACTAAAGAAAATTTGGCCATATGCTGCAACCCATACACTACCATCCATAATTTTATCCCAGTTTGGTTGGAAAAACGCATTTAAACCTTCTGCTGCGCCAGGTAATGTTATTGCACGAATTACGATAATTAAAAATAGAACGAAGAGTAATGGAATAAAGATTCTGTTAGCTGCTTCAATTCCTCTCTTAACACCTTTAACGAGAACTCCTAAAACAACAATCCAAACTAAAACTAACGGTAAAAATACACCGGGAACAATTCCACCGGTTTGACCTGGATCAACAGACAATTTCAAATATTCACCAAATAAGAAACCTTCTGTATCCGTACCCCAGCTTTGATTAAGAGCAAAAATACTATAAGAACCCGCCCACGCTATAATAACTGCATAGTAAGTAGCAATTACGAATGAAATAGCTAATTGCCACCAGCCAATCCATTCTGCTTTTTTATTCAATCTTGCGAAAGAAAGTGGTGCAGAACCACGAAACTTTTGACCTATGGTAAATTCCATGATTAGAAGTGGAATACCAGCTGTTAAAAGAGCAAATAAGTACGGAATAAAAAATGCTCCACCTCCATTTTCATAAGCTACCGCCGGGAACCTCCAAATGTTCCCTAGTCCAACTGCTGAACCAATTGCCGCAAGGATGAACCCTGCTCGTGTTCCCCATTGTGGACGATTATCCATTTTCTTTACCTCCTCTTAATTTATTATTCTTCGAGAAGTGACAAATGTCGACTTAGTGGGAAGAATTAAATTATTATGTTTTTTCTGATAATTAGGATATCTATTAACAGTATAGCTAGATAATATAATATTGTCAAAACATTATTTTAGTTTTGTCCAAAAAATATTATTCCAAAATAAAAGATTTTTATTCCTATAAATATAATGAAAATACAAAAAAAGGTAGAACAATATATCTTCTACCTCTTTTTACTCTTATTTTCACTGCACTGATTCGCCATCAAATTTCCTTATTACAATAATAATTAATATTAATAGAGCTACAACTATCCCGATACCAATAAACCAATTATTTGTTATCCCTACAATAATATAACCAATAAACGAAATAGCTGCTGCAATTAACGCATAGGGCAGCTGTGTTAATACATGATCAATATGATGGCTCCCTGCTCCTGTAGAAGACAGAATTGTTGTATCAGAAATAGGTGAACAATGATCACCGAAAACAGAACCTGCCAATACTGCACCCAGTGTCGGTAATAAAATGGAGATATCCGTAGATGCGGCTATTTCTCCAGCAATCGGAAGCATAATTCCAAAGGTTCCCCAGCTTGTACCTGTAGAGAATGCCATTAATCCTGCGATAATAAAAATAACGGCAGGTAAATAGGCAATATTCATATTAGACCTTTCAACAATCCCAGCTAAATACTTACCTGTTTCTAGTGCACCAATTATATCAACAATAATCCATGCAAAAACTAGAATATAGACAGCTGGTAACATTGATTTAATCCCTTCCCAAATGCCAGTAAAAAACAACCTACCACCCATATTATGACGCACATACATTATAAAGGAAACAATCACACCCATGATCCCACCATAAAATAGTGAGGTTGCAACATCAGTGTTTTCAAAAATAGTCAATAAAGTTACTGTACCCTCTACTGCTTTTGCTCCTGTATAAATCATGGAGCCAACTGTACCGATAACAAGGATTAAGATTGGAATGACCAAATCGATAATTTTCCCCTTTTTACTAGAAGGTAAATCACCTTTTAACTCCCCTGGTATTCCTCCTTTTTCCGGATCAACAACCTGTCCTTCACGAACAGCTCGTGTTTCATGTGCTTTCATCGGACCAATATTGATATTAAATATGCTAACCGCAAACACCAATAAAATGGTTGCTATTACATAAAGATTCATCGGAATAATTTGTACAAAAGCTGAAAATGCACTCATATCCGTAATAGCGTGAGTTGTTAAAATCGTACCTATAATCGCAATAATATAAGCACCCCAGCTTGATATTGGTGATACTACACATATTGGTGCCGAAGTGGAATCTATAATATATGCGAGCTTGGCACGAGATATTCGTTGTCGGTCGGTTAACGGACGACTGATTTGACCAACAGCAAGCGCATTAAAATAATCGTCAATAAAAATAATAATTCCTAAAAAAGCAGCTACTAATTGTGCACCTACTCTTGTTTTAACACGCTGCTCAGCCCATTCACCAAACGCACGACTACCGCCGGTTATTGAAATAAAAGCAGTCATAATACCAAGTAATAGTAAAAATAATAGAATATATACGTTCCATGTGTTTATTTCCCATGCTCCAGTTTCTTCGTTTTGTCCTGCAAATATTGCTCGAAATCCTTCCCATACACGCTCAATCGATGCCATTACTGAAAAGTCATTTAAAATAAGAGCCCCAACAACGATTCCGATTCCTAATGATAATAAAACACGACGAGTGAGTATCACCATCAAGATCGCAACGATTGGTGGTATAAGAGAAAAAATCGTCCCTTCCATTGTCTTCCCTCCATTTTTCTACAAATTTCGCCACAAACATATAAGAAAAAAATGTGATTAACATGTTTTTCTTATATGAACCTTCCTTAAACAAGCTACTAACCCTTCTTTTACTATCATGCACATTTATTAAATTTTTGATTAAATATGCCAATATCTACGACCCTATCAGTGTAGGCATATAAAGATATTACTTTTCCTACAAAAGTCCCGAAAATTGATAATAAAAAAAGAGCTAATGATAGAAAATAACCTATCATTACCTCTTGTAATGTTATGTTATCCTCCATGCAGATCTGTAGCTCTCCGTTGTATGTGGAAAAACATGTAATTGTTCATTACAATGTTTTTCAAAAAAAGTATTATCACTTCTTCGTGATTAATAAACCTATACACTATACAACGACAGTATTATCCTATTATCAAGATAATACCAGCAAAAATAAGCTTGACTCTTATTTTTACTTCGGCAGGAAATCCTTTCACTAATGGTCATCGTTGTCATCCTTACATTAGTTACTTATATTTCTTGCGACCTCTACCCCATCGCAATGACGGTGATAATATTAAGTTGACTATATTATATTATCAAAATATTATTTTTACCTCAATTACTTTTTCGATCTAATTGGTTCTATATAATTCCAACTATCGAATGGTATGTTTATCTATCTACAGTTTTTTCTGCATATAAAACTTATAGAAATGTACTCTTTTATGGAAGCGGCGCTTCTATAGATGGCTCTCCACCTTCACCACTATTATAAAAGTATGGAACTTCTCCTTGTATCGTACGAATATCAACCGGAATATCAGACGTTACTGTTACCGTATCACTCGCAAAAGGAATAGTAACACGAATATCTACCTCAATATGAATAGAAAGCTCGACTAGGACATTATTGATTCCGTACTCAGTCACTTTCTTTCTCATATCGGTATTAACATCCCCGATTACTGAAAAGCGAACAGGAATGACAGGGCCCAAGTTAGCTAATAATATGTTATTTGTTGCTTGCCCTAAAGGAATTTCAGCAATAACCCCTTTTTTACTAGGATCGTTATATGCTGCAATTTCCTCTGAATTGAGGTCCGGTGGCGGCATATTCCCTTTTTCAACAGCATGTAAATAATCTTGAACATTTTTAGTTGTATGATTTAATAACAATTGCACAATTGGAGCATTCCAACCTATAGTAGTGATTTGGCCTTCTGTATCTTTTTCGATGAGAACTAAGTTATCTAAATTTAACTCTTCTGCTGTGTAGGATTTGATGGCTTCATTAATGGCGAGAGTGGCCATTTGCGCAATTCTTGTTTCGGCAATCGCCATTAAAGTTGGTTCGATACCTTTATTAATAATCCATAGACCTTGGAAGGTGAACAAGTTAAAAATCACGAATGTTATTAAAAAGACATAACGAAACGGCAATGGCCCTTTACGCATTATAGGTCGCCTAATTTTCCGCAAAAAAATCCCTCCTTACAAACTATACATATGCTTGTATCGAGGGACTATTTCATTTAATTCGTTTTTTGTTTACCCATCAGCGTTGTATCTGTTTCAACAATCACTACTGAAAGTTCTTTCCCTAAGTCTAATTCATATGGTCGATCTAAAATCCGGCCATCTGCATGTTCTAAAATCCTTATAATCGGCCGTTCATTCATACCCGGATTTTGTTTAACTACAACACCTTTTCGACCATCACCTAAATAAACAGTAATCCCAACAGGGTAAACAGCAATCGCTCTTCTAAAAGCTTCGATCATTGGCTGTTCAAATTTAGTACCTGCTCCTGTATATAAAATCTCCAAACCTTCTGTTGGAAGCATAGCCTTACGATACACACGATTAGAGGTAACCGCATCGTAAACATCAGCAATAGCCAGCATGCGACCAAAATGATGGATTTGATCTTTAACTAGTCCCCTCGGATAGCCACTTCCATCTAGCCGTTCATGGTGCTGATAAGCACAATGTGCAGATGTTAATGGAATGTTTGGCACTTTTCTCAAAATACTAAATCCATCCTCAGAATGCTTTTGGATAATCTTAAATTCTTCGTCCGTTAAACGACCTGGTTTCGTCAATATTTCAACTGGCACCATCATCTTCCCGACATCATGGAGCATGGCGCCCATACCAATATCTTCTAACTGCTTTTGGGTAAGCTTAAGTTCAAGCCCCAGCGCTAATGTATAAATGGTTACATTTAGCGAATGGGTAAAGATATAGTTATCATACGAATATACATCTGATAATAATGAAATAACATCTTTATGATTTTTTATTTGATTTAATATATCACGAACAACAGCTGAGAATTGTTTTCCAAGTCGTTCATATACAAACACTTTTGACAGCTCTTTTTCCTTATGAACAACATCAAACGTTTCTTCAATTGTATCGATCGCTTCTTTTTTAGTTTTTTCTGTAATTGGAGATGTAACAATGATATCTTTTGTATGAGGATCATCTATATACACATATGTAATGCCTAAATCTGCTAAGCGCTGAATCATTCGTTGGGTTAGTGGTACACCTTCACCAACCAATATTTGTCCTCTTCCATTATATATAGGTTTCGCTAGTTTCATATTTGCTTTTAAAGAATTCGTTGATAACAATCTCATAAGCTTTGCCCCTAACTAGTCAGGTTTTTTCTATATTAACAATTATAAGTGATTAACACACTATTTTTATAGTATAATACCAATAATTTTTTTGTCTACTCTAGGATATAGAGGCTCTCAAATGTAAGCTTGTCCTATTTGAAAAAGTGAGACCCCCCTGGATCTTACATTTAGCAGTAAAAGTTATGTTTTGTTACTAAATGTAAACCAGAAGGTATAGTCTCATTATTCCTGACGCCATATTTACTTATAACATTTTTAATAAAGCGTCTTTACCTGTCATGCCGGCTGTTATTCCCCGATTTTCAGCTTCAATCGTAACAGATTCTAATGGGGCTTCTAGCAGCTGTTCAATAGTACGTACACCAACTGCACGACCGGCAATAATTCCTCTATCTTTTAACTTCTCATTAAGAAGGGCAACATCTAACGCTCCACACATTATATAGCCGTTGTCACACATAACCGCCATAAAATTAGTTTTCGGCAGTTGAACTGTTATTGCTGTAAATTGTTGATTATCTATGATAATGGGTTTCATAGTAACCATCTTCTCATCCCACTCTCCTTTCCACTACTACTGTATGAGGGAAAAGGAGATATGTGATAGGTGTTTGTCTCTAAGCCAAAAAGATTATTGAATGCCTTGATATATTAATTGTAAGCCGATAATAACTAAGATCCATCGTAATAAAAGAACCACGGTGTCGCTTTTCAATTTGCTATTAATGAAGACCCCTGTTTTTCCCCCAAACCAAGCACCAGGAATTAATGCTAATGCGTATACCCAATCTACATTGCCTAAGAAAAGATGTGTGCTTGAACCTACAATGGCTGATAAAAAGACCATAAACATGGAAGTGGCTACTGCTACACTAATTGGAAAGCCAAATAATAAAATCATTGCTGGTACCATTAAGGAGCCGCCACCAATTCCGATAAAACCTGACAGAAACCCTACTACAAAAGTTAGACAAATTGCAATCCACGGCTTAAAGCCATAAATAACCGTAGTACCATCTGTTTCCTTGTACTCTCTTGTAAACTTGACATCTTTGCTAATTAAAAGAGGCTTTACCCGATTCCTAAACATTAATACAAACGACAATACAATTACAAAAACACCAAAGAAAACGGAAAAAATATCCTCTGTTAAATATTTATTTAAGAAAGAACCTAATATCGCCCCCGGACCCGATCCAATAAAAAAAATCAAGCCGCTCTTATAGTCCACTCTTTTATGCTTTACATAAGCTAATGTTGAAGATAATCCTGTAAAAATCATCACTATTAAAGAAATTCCAACAAGTACTTGAGGAGATATAGGCGTTACTAATGTTGTATAAGCTCCTAAAAATAATAAAAAAGGAATTAGAATGACGCCGCCCCCAAGTCCTACTAAACTGCCAATCATTCCTGAACAAAACCCAACAAATACTAAAATAATCCATTCCAATCTAAACACCAGACTTTCTTTTTTATCAAACCGTTATTAGATTATAACGCTACTTGAATAAATAGTAGCATACCACAAAGACAAACTCTATGGGCAAGACAATCATTAAGGAACTTTTCAGCAACATCGGCATGAGTTCTTGCCTATTTTTGTTTATGATGTATGGCGAAAATTGGTCGGGAGTATTATTTGTAGATTGCGGTTTTGTGGAACATAAGGCATACTTTGAACGCTTAGGATTGAGCTGATTTTGCAGGGAATAACGGATTATTTGTCCGGTAACACTTTCGAATGTGTGGTTTTGGTCAGAATAAGGCATCCTATGTCCGCTAAGTATTGTGCTGATTTTTTCGCGGACATTTGGTTCGCTATTCACCTCAAAACGGGCTGTTTCTGGACTTTACCGGACAACGGGGCCTTTATTTTAGCTTTTGACAGCTGTTTTTGGGGATTTAGCACGGAATAACGGCTCTTATGTCCGTGAAACTTTAGTAGTTTGCCGTTTAGGGCAATATAAAGAACTTAATGTCCGCTAAGTATTTCGCTGATTTTTTTGCGGACATTTGGTTCGCTATTCGCATCAAAACGGGGTGTTTCTGAACTTTACCGGACATTGCAGCCTTTATTCTGGCTTTTAACAGCTGAATTTGAGGATTTAGCAGGGATTAACGGCTCTTATGTCCGTGAAACTTTAGTAGTTTGCCGTTTAGGGCAATATAAAGAACTTAATGTCCGCTAACTTCTGCGCTAGTTTTTTCGCGGACATCTGGTTCGCTATTCGCATCAAAACGGGGTGTTTCTGGACTTTACCGGACAAGGCGGCCTTTATTCTGGCTTTTGACAGCTGTTTTTGGGGATTTAGCACGGATTAACGGCTCTTATGTCCGTGAAACTTTAGTAGTTTGCCGTTTAGGGCAATATAAAGAACTTAATGTCCGCTAACTTCTGCGCTAGTTTATTCGCGGACATTTGGTTCGCTATTCGCATCAAAACGGGGTGTTTCTGAACTTTACCGGACATTGCAGCCTTTCTTCTGGCTTTTGACAGCTGAATTTGAGGATTTAGCAGGGATTAACAGCTCTTATGTCCGTGAAACTTTAGTAGTTTGCCGTTTCGGGCAATATAAAGAACTCAATGTCCGCTAACTTCTGCGTTAGTTTTTTCGCGGACATTTGGTTCGCTATTCGCATCAAAACGGGGTGTTTCTGGACTTTACCGGACATGGAGGCCTTTATTTTGACTTTTGACAGCTGAATTTAAGGATTTAGCAGGGATTAACAGCTCTTATGTCCGTGAAACTTTAGTAGTTTGCCGTTTCGGGCAATATAAAGAACTCAATGTCCGCTAACTTCTGCGTTAGTTTTTTCGCGGACATTTGGTTCGCTATTCGCATCAAAACGGGGTGTTTCTGAACTTTACCGGACATGGAGGCCTTTATTTTGGCTTTTGACAGCTGAATTTGAGGAATTAGCAGGGATTAACGGCTCTTATGTCCGTGAAACTTTAGTAGTTTGCCGTTTAGGGCAATATAAAGAACTTAATGTCCGCTAAGTATTTCGCTGAATTTTTTGCGGACATCTGGTTCGCTATTCGCATCAAAACGGGGTGTTTCTGGACTTTACCGGACATTGCAGCCTTTATTTTGGCTTTTGACAGCTGAATTTGAGGAATTAGCAGGGATTAACGGCTCTTATGTCCGTGAAACTTTAGTAGTTTGCCGTTTAGGGCAATATAAAGAACTTAATGTCCGCTAAGTATTTCGCTGAATTTTTTGCGGACATCTGGTTCGCTATTCGCATCAAAACGGGGTGTTTCTGGACTTTACCGGACATTGCAGCCTTTATTTTGGCTTTTGACAGCTGAATTTGGGGATTTAGCAGGGATTAACGGCTCTTATGTCCGTGAAACTTTGATAGTTTGCTGTTTAGGGCAATATAAAGAACTTAATGTCCGCTAAGTAGTGCGCTGATTTTTTTGCGGACATTTGGTTCGCTATATACCTCCAAAACAAGGTGTTTCTGAACTTTACCGGACATTGCAGCCTTTATTTTGGCTTTTGAGAACCAGATTTGGGGATTTAGCACGGAATAACGGCTCTTATGTCCGTGAAACCTTAGTAGTTTGCCGTTTCGGGCAATATAAAGAACTCAATGTCCGCTAAATATTGCGCTGATTTTTTTGCGGACATTTGGTTTGCAACCGCCCCATAAAAGGGTTTTCCGAAAATCCAAATAGACAAAAAAAGCTCGGGACAGTTAAAACAGCCCGAGCTTTTATTTATATATTATCCAATTGAACCTTCCATTTCGAACTTGATTAAACGGTTCATTTCAACCGCATATTCCATTGGAAGTTCACGAGTGAATGGCTCGATAAAGCCCATAACGATCATTTCTGTTGCTTCTTGCTCAGAAATACCGCGGCTCATTAGATAGAACAATTGCTCTTCAGATACTTTAGAAACCTTCGCTTCATGCTCTAATGAAATGTTTTCATTTAAAATTTCATTATATGGAATAGTATCTGACTTAGACGCATTATCCATAATTAATGTGTCACACTCTACATTTGAGCGAGAGCCATCTGCTTTACGTCCAAAGTGAACAACACCACGGTATGTTACGTTACCGCCATGTTTAGAAATTGATTTTGACACGATCGTTGAAGATGTGTTTGGTGCTAAGTGAATCATTTTTGCTCCTGCATCTTGGTGTTGGCCTTTTCCAGCAATTGCAATAGAAAGAGTAAGGCCTCTTGCGCCTTCACCCTTCAGAATACAGGCAGGATATTTCATCGTTAACTTAGAACCGATGTTACCATCAATCCATTCCATCGTGCCATTTTCATCAACAGTAGTACGTTTTGTAACCAGGTTAAAGACGTTGTTTGCCCAGTTTTGAATCGTTGTATAACGGCAATATGCATTCTTTTTAACGATAATTTCTACAACCGCACTATGAAGGGAGTTTGTTGTATAAACTGGCGCCGTACAGCCTTCTACATAATGTACAGATGCATCGTCATCAACGATGATTAGTGTACGCTCAAATTGTCCCATATTTTCAGAGTTAATACGGAAGTAAGCTTGAAGTGGTGTATCACACTTTACGCCTTTTGGCACGTAGATGAATGAACCACCAGACCAAACAGCCGAGTTAAGCGCCGCAAACTTATTGTCTGCTGGAGGTACAACTGTACCAAAATGCTTTCTAAAAATATCTTCGTTTTCACGTAGCGCTGAGTCTGTATCCTTGAAGATAATTCCTAGTTCTTCTAGGTCTTCCTTCATGTTGTGGTATACAACCTCTGATTCATATTGAGCTGAAACCCCAGCTAAATACTTTTGCTCTGCTTCCGGAATACCAAGCTTATCAAATGTGTTCTTAATTTCTTCAGGAACTTCATCCCAAGAACGCTCTGATTTTTCAGATGGTTTTACATAATACGTAATTTCATCAAAGTTTAATTCATTTAGGTTGCCGCCCCATTGTGGCATTGGCATTTTGTAAAAAAGCTCTAATGATTTTAAACGGAAGTCTAACATCCATTGCGGTTCTTTTTTCATTTTAGAGATTTCTTCAACGATTTCCTTAGTCAGACCTTGCTTTGAACGGAATATCGAAACGTCTTTATCTCTAAAACCGTATTTATAATCGCCGATTTCAGGCATTTTCTTAGCCATCGTTTGGTCCCTCCTTATTTTGAGGTAATATTGAATTACCCTTCAAACTACAATTTAATAAGAAAAACACATATCTGCCGGTCAATATAAGGTGTTTTTCCATCAAAATAATAAATCTTTTATTCTTTATCTTGAGAAAGACCTTTTTCCATAGCCTTCCAAGCTAATGTCGCACATTTGATTCGTGCTGGAAATTTCGCCACACCTGCTAAAGCCTCAACATCACCTAAATCGATGTCACCTTCATAGTCATTGCCTAACATCATTTCGGAGAAAATACCTGACATTTCAATGGCTTCTTCAATTTTGCGACCTTTAATTGCCTGCGTCATCATTGATGCGGAAGACATGCTGATGGAACAACCTTCTCCCTCGAATTTAACATCTGTTACAACCCCATCTTCAACCTTAAATTGGAGCTGAATGCGATCACCACAGGTAGGATTATTCATATTAATCGTTACACTGTCACCATCTAATTCGCCACGATTTCGTGGATTTTTGTAATGATCCATGATTACTTGGCGATATAATGTATCAAGATTGATATTTTTATCAATAGAGGACATTTCCGAAATACTCCTTTGTTTTAATTAACCCTTTTACAAAGGTGTCAATTTCTGATTCGGTATTATATAAATAAAAGCTTGCACGTGCAGTTGCAGATACCTTAAGCCACTTCATCAATGGTTGTGCACAATGGTGGCCAGCACGAACTGCAATTCCTTCTGCATCAAGAACAGTAGCCACATCATGCGGATGTACATCGCTGATGTTAAAAGTTACAACGCCTGCTCTCTTTTTAGGACCGTAAACCGTTACACCGTCTACATCTTTAAGACGCTCAATGGCATATTCAGCTAGTTTATGTTCATGCGCTAAAATATTATCTAAACCTACTTCTTCAAGGAAGTCAATCGCAGCACCTAAACCAATTGCACCAGCGATGATCGGCGTACCGCCTTCAAATTTCCAAGGTAGCTCTTTCCATGTTGAATCATATAAGTTTACAAAATCAATCATTTCGCCGCCAAATTCAATTGGCTCCATCTTTTCTAAAAGTGCCTTCTTTCCGTAAAGAACACCAATACCAGTTGGTCCACACATCTTATGACCTGAAAAGGCAAAGAAGTCACAGTCTAGATCTTGAACATCAATTTTCATATGTGGCGTACTTTGTGCGCCGTCCACAACCATAATAGCACCGTTTTTATGGGCAATTGCTGCGATTTCTTTTACCGGGTTAATCGTTCCAAGCACGTTTGAAACATGCATCACAGATACTATTTTTGTATTTGATGTTACTGTTTTTTCAACATCTTCTAAACTGATACTTCCATCTTCTTGCAATGGAAGATACTTTAATGTTGCTCCAGTAGCTTTAGCAACCTGTTGCCATGGAATAATATTGCTATGATGCTCCATTGGTGTAATAACAATTTCATCGCCTTCACCTACGTTTACACGACCATAGCTTGCTGCAACAGTATTAAGTCCAGTTGTTGTACCTCTAACGAATATAATTTCTTCAGTCGAGTTGGCATTAATAAATTTTCGAACCTTTTCACGTGCGCCTTCATAACCATCTGTTGCTAATGTTCCTAAAGTATGAACACCGCGGTGAACGTTTGAATTATATTCGCGATAATAACGATCTACAGCCTCGATAACCTTCACTGGCTTTTGTGAAGTAGCCGCGCTATCTAGGTATACAAGCGGATTGCCGTTTACTTCCTGATGAAGTATTGGAAACTGTTTGCGAATTTCTTGAATATCCATTAGCGAACTTTCCTTTCAATAACTTCGCGAAGTTGATTTTTTACACTTTCAATAGCTAATTCGTTTACAACTGGTGATAAGAAACCGTGAATAATTAAGCGTTGTGCTTCTTTTTCTGAGATACCGCGACTCATCAGGTAGTAAAGCTGTACCGGATCTAGACGTCCAACTGATGCAGCATGACCTGCCATTACATCATCTTCTTCGATTAAAAGAATAGGATTAGCATCGCCGCGAGCTTTTTCACTTAACATTAGTACTCGTGATGTTTGCTCAGCATTTGACTTAGATGCACCATGCTCAATTTTACCGATACCATTGAAAATAGCTGATGCGCTATCCTTCATTACACCATGGTTTAAGATATTGCCTTCTGAGTTCTTACCATAATGAATAACCTGTGTTGTAAAGTTTTGTTTTTGTTCGCCCCGTCCGATTACAACTGTTTTAGTATCAGCATATGAGCCGTCACCAATTAAGTTCGTTGTATTGTCAGAAATGGTGTTTCCATCATTCATTTGTCCAAGAGCCCATTCGATACGTGCATCGCGACCTACAACACCACGACGATTTACGTAGGTTGTCATACCTTTTGCAAATGTATCAACCGCACCGTAGTGAACTTTTGCATTATTTCGAGCAATCACTTCAGCGATAATGTTGGAAACATTCTCTTTTTCACCGAAAGAAAGATAATTTTCGATATATGTTACAGAGCTATTGTCCTCTGCTACGACGATCACATGATTGATTAAAGCAGAGTCGTTATCTTGCCAATAAATAACTTGAACAGGCTCTGATACTTCAACATTTTTCGGAACATATAAGAAAGTTCCACCGTTCATTAATGCAGCGTGTAAAGCTGTTAATTTATGCTCATCGACCTTAACTGCTTCTGTCATGAAATATTTTTGTAAAAGATCAGAATGCTCCGTAGCTGCTGTTGCAATATCAGTTAAAATAACACCCTGATTCTTTAGATTTTCAGAAACTGCTGAATATGCTAATGAACCGTTGCGTTGTATTAATAGATTTTGGTTTTGTGAATCCGCATTGATAAGTACCTTAACTTCCTCAGGAAGTTGATCTAAAGATAGAGATTCTTTTTTAACACCGTGCTCAAAGTTTACAAAATTCCAATTATCTATTTTTGTTTTATCTGGTCTAGGAAGAGGTAAATTCTCTGCCTTCTCTAAAGCTTGCACACGTAGGTTTGTTAACCACTCAGGCTCCCCTAATCCCTTTGAAAACTGGCTTATATATTCTGCATCGAATGGAAGTTTTGTTTCGACTGTCATCAAATTTCCTCCTAACTATTACGCTTCTTGGCCGATTGTTTCGTCTTCAATTCCGAGTTCTTTTTTGATCCAATCGTAACCTTCAGCTTCCAAACGTTCAGCCAATTCAGGACCACCTGATTTCACTACTTTACCTTGCATCATAACATGAACAAAGTCAGGAGTAATGTAATTTAAAAGACGTTGATAGTGAGTAATCATTAAACAGCCAAAGTCCTCACTGCGCATTTCATTGATTCCTTTTGAAACTACTTTTAATGCATCAATATCAAGACCAGAGTCAATTTCATCTAGAATTGCGATTTTCGGCTCTAACATCATTAATTGTAAAATTTCGTTACGCTTTTTCTCCCCACCAGAGAAACCTTCATTTAAATAACGTTGTGCCATATTTATGTCCATATCTAAAAATTCCATTTGCTTATCCATTTGACGAATAAACTTCATTAATGAAATTTCATTTCCTTCACCACGACGAGCATTAATTGCAGAGCGTAAGAAGTCTGAGTTTGTTACTCCACTAATTTCGCTTGGATATTGCATTGCTAAAAATAGTCCAGCACGTGCGCGCTCATCTACTTCCATCTCTAGCACATCTGCGCCATCTAATGTTATACTGCCACTAGTGATTTCATATTTAGGGTGACCCATGATTGATGAAGCAAGTGTTGATTTACCTGTTCCGTTAGGTCCCATGATTGCGTGGATTTCTCCACCTTTTATTTCTAGATTTACACCTTTTAAAATTTCCTTGCCGTCAATTGCTACATGTAAATCTTTAATTGATAAAGTAGATGCCATATTTATACCTCCAATAATATCTAGGTGCCGATTAATAAGGGCACATTCCATTCTCAATCTATTCTCATTCCAATCTTATACTAAAAATAAAAACATATCAACCATCAAGAGTGCGTATATTATATTTTTTAAACAAAAAAGTTTAAAAACCCCTTTTCATACAAAATTCATTTCAGTTAGTTTCTGTACTATCCGATAAAACATTCCTGAAAAGTGAAACTTCATAAGTAGGGATTAATTCCTAGCTACTAGTATAGTTCCTATAAAAGCTAGCCTAAAAAGCCTTGAACTAATCAGTTGTAAGCTTTCCTGTTAGCCACGACTTTACGATCTCTTTGGATTGAGGATATGTAATCATGTTGGAAAAAGAAAAAACAGCTGGATTAGTTCTCCAGCTGGATTTCTATTTTATAGGTTAAAAGTTAAGATTTCCACCCATTTGATATAAAATTCGTTGACCCTTCTGATATTCTTTCTCGCGCTGCCTTTCGACCTTCATTCGTAGCTCTAATTTTCGACTATATTCAGCATAACCCATACCATGAGATTGTTGCATCGCCTTTTCCATCTCACTCGTATACTTCATATTGAGCTTACTAATAATAAATCATTCCCCTCAAATTATTTACCACTTCTTTATTTTAATAGTCCTACCGAATATCTACAAAGTGGCTATACCGTGTTAACTATTGACTTTTGCTCTTCAGCATGGCTGTGGTTGCTTCAGCTTTTATTTGCATAAAATTCCGCTAATTCGCTTTAAATAAGAGCTTAATTATGTTTTTGGGAATCTCGTCGTGGATTTCAATTGTGTGATTAATGTTGGAATTTTTTTGACATTTGACTTATGAAGAGGGTTCCGCCACTTTTTGCTGCTCGGTTTCCTCTTCATTCGCCTTATGAAGGGGTTTCTACCGCTTTTTTCTACTCTGTTTCCTCTTCATCCGCCTTATGAAGGGGTTTCTACCGCTTTTTTCCGCTCTATTTCCTCTTCATTCGCCTTATGAAGGGGGTTCCTCCGCTTTTTTCTGCTCTGTTTCCTCTTCATTCGCCTTATGAAGGGGTTCCTCCACTTTTTTCTACTCTGTTTCCTCTTCATTCACCTTATGAAGGGGGTTCCGCTGCTTTTTTCTACTCTGTTTCCTCTTCATTCGCCTTATGAAGAGGGTTTCGCCACCTTTTGCTGCTCGGTTTCCTCTTCATTCGCCTTATGAAGGGGTTTCCGACGCTTTTTTCTGCTCGGTTTCCTCTTCATTCGCCTTATGAAGGGGGGTCTACCGCTTTTTGCTGCTCTGTTTCCTCTTCATATGCCTTATGAAGGGGGGTCTACCGCTTTTTGCTGCTCTGTTTCCTCTTCATATGCCTTATGAAGGGGGTTCCGCCGCTTTTTGCTGCTCTGTTTCCTCTTCATTCGCTTTATGAAGGGGGTTCCGCCACTTTTTTCTGCTCGGTTTCCTCTTCATTCGCCTTATGAAGGGGGTTAGGCCACTTTTTGCTGCTCTGTTTCCTCTTCATTCGCTTTATGAAGGGGGTTCTACCGCTTTTTTCTGCTCCGCTTCCTCTTCATTCGCCTTATGAAGAGGGTTCCGACGCCTTTTTCTGCTCGGTTTCCTCTTCATTCGTCTCATGAAAGGGGTTTTTCCATAACCCAGACAGATTTTCTTTCTCTTGAAAATGAAAAACGGTCCACCTACTAAAGGTGGACCACATTCCTACTATATCTCCTATCAAGAGAAAGGAGTCATGATAAATCCCTCTTGACAAAAGAACTCACTATTGCTGAATCTCTGTTAACTCGTCCATCGTATCCTGTACAAGTGTTACAATTTGGCTCATAGCGGCTCCACCGCCAAACGCTAAAGATACTCCTACAGTTTCTAAGATCTCTTCCTCTGTACATCCTTGATCTAAGCATCCTTTTAGATGATAAATAATGCAATATTCATCTTGGGAAAATACGCTAATTCCCAAAGCTATCATTTGCTTTTCTTTTTCTGAAACAACTCCACCTTTAAAGCAAGCTTCTGTTAAAGCATTAAAGTGCTCTGCAATGTTAGGCATCTTTTGAGTAAAAGTACCTAAGCCAGCCTTGAAATCATGGAGAGTCGCTTCCGTATAATTTGCAAATTCCTGATGTTGCATATCCATTCTGCTCACACCTTTCTTTCAGCATTACAGAGTTATTTTCCACAATCGTTTTAAAAAAGAAACCGTGAAGTTGTTTCCATATAGACAATCATTTTTAAAAGTAAAAGAAGTGACTAGCCGACGCTAATCACTTCTTTAAAATAACGATTTATTATTTTGCAGGAATTACAGCACCTTTATATGTTTCTGTTATGAAGTTTGCAATCTCTTCTGATTGTAAAACTTCAACTAAAGCTTTTATTTCTTCACGGTTTTCGTCACCGCTACGCACAGCAATTAGGTTAACATATGGATTGTTTTCTGGTGATTCAACTGCAATTGGATCGTTTGCAGGATCTAAGCCAGCATCCAACGCATAATTCGCATTAATTAATACTGCATCGCCTTCGTCGTTATTATAAACTTGTGGTAAAAGACCTGCTTCTACATCAGCAACAAATTCTAAGTTCTTTGGATTTTCAGCAATATCATCAACAGTCGCAGTTGTTTTGTCAACATCAGCAGCTAATGTGATTAATCCTTTTTCTTCAAGCATTGATAAAATACGTCCATGGTCCGCCACAGAGTTACTCATAATAATTTTTGCGCCATCAGGTAGTTCTTCAAGTGATTTATATTTCTTTGAATACACACCGATTGGTTCGATATGAATTCCACCAGCATTAGCAAAGTCATAACCAAATTCAGCTTTTTGTGCCTCTAAATAAGGTACGTGTTGGAAATAGTTTGCATCTAATTCACCATCGTTTAATGCTTGGTTCGGTAAAATATAATCTTGGAAAGGAACGATTTCAAGCTCAATACCTTTCTCTTCTAAAAGCGGTAATGCTTGTTCTAAAATTTCTGCATGTGGTACATTAGATGCACCAACGACTAATTTTTTAGCTTCTGTTGTTTCTTCTTGATCAGCACCTGCATTTTCTTGTGTTTCCTCTGCTGGTGCTTCAGCATCATTGCCACCACCACATGCTGCAAGCGCAAATATTACAAATAATGTACTTAAAAGAAGTAATAATTTTTTCAACTGACTAACCTCCAACTATTGTTTAAATTATCTTTTATCTATTTTAGAAGTGACTGCGTCACCAATAAACTGAAGAATAAATACTATAACTAAAATTAAAATTGTTGCCACCATCGTTACATCATTATTATTTCGTTGAAATCCTTCTAAATAAGCCAGATTCCCTAATCCACCTGCGCCAACTACACCAGCCATCGCAGTATAACCAACTAAAGCAATTGCAGTTACCGTTATGCCTGATACAAGCGCTGGCATTGACTCTGGCAGCAGCACTTTAAAAATGATCGTACTCGTTTTGGCTCCCATTGCCTTAGCAGCTTCAAGAACACCTTTATCAATTTCACGCAGTCCAATTTCTACCATTCTTGCGTAAAACGGTGCAGCACCGATAATTAATGCTGGTAACGCAGCTTTAGCTCCAAGCATTGTACCTACTAAAAATTTAGTAAAAGGAATTAGCAATATAATAAGAATAATAAACGGAATTGAACGGAATATATTGACATATGCTGCAATAATCCCATTTAATAATTTGTTTTCCCAAATGTTACCCTTTGATGTTAAGAACAATAGTAATCCAAGTAAAATACCAAATATAAATGTTAGAAGTACCGATATTCCTGCCATATAAAGTGTTTCGACAGTTGCCTCCCACATATTATCCCATTTCACATTAGGTAGTGTGGTTTCAAGCATGTTCAATCACCTCCACTTCAACTTGGTGCTCGCGGATGAATGAAATTGCTTTTTCAACCTCATCATTATTACCTTCAAGATGGACAAACAACGTACCATAAGCACCATTTTGTGTTTGTGAAATCTTCCCTTGAAGTATATTAACATTAATATTGAAATTACGAATTAAAGACGTAATTAATGGTTGTTCTGTTTCTTCACCAACAAATGTAAGTTGGACAACTTTACCATTCGGGTAATTTTCCAATAAATGCTCAATAGTCTCTTTTGTTTCCTCTGGCTCTGTTACTTGTTGAACGAAACGTTTTGTGATGGATTGCTGTGGTTTTCGGAATACCTCTAAAACATCACCTTGTTCAACGATTCGACCATTCTCCATTACAGCTACACGATGACAAATTTTGCGGATGACATGCATTTCATGTGTAATTAATACTATCGTCAGCCCAAGTTTCTCGTTAATATCAACAAGCAGGTCTAAAATAGAGTCAGTTGTTTGCGGATCAAGAGCTGATGTTGCTTCATCACATAGCAGTACTTTCGGGCGATTTGCCAATGCACGCGCAATCCCAACTCTTTGCTTTTGTCCGCCACTTAGCTGTGAAGGATAGGCATTCTCCCGGCCTTCTAAGCCTACTAGCTTAATGAGCTCGTCCACTCTTTTTAGACGTTCCGCTTTCCCAACACCGGCAATTTCAAGAGGAAACGCGATATTATCCCGAACGGTTCTTGACCATAATAAATTAAAGTGCTGGAAAATCATCCCGATTTCTTGGCGAGCTTTTCTTAGGTCACTTCCACCAATTTTTGTTAAGTCTCGCCCAGCAACTTCAATGGACCCGGCTGTCGGTTGTTCTAAACGATTTAAAAGTCGTATTAACGTACTTTTACCTGCACCACTATAGCCGATAATTCCAAAGATTTCGCCTTGGCTGATTTGTAAATCTACATTGTCAACGGCATTGACAAGACCACTGGCTGATTTAAATATTTTTTGTATCCCTTTTAGTGTTATCATGTTGCGACCCACCTTCTCTCATACCTATTATTGCATTAATGGAACTAGGTTAAACGCAATTTTTATCACCTAAATGAAACTTAGTATTTTTATTCTAAAAAAATTAAAGCCTTTCTGCAGACAAGCAGAAAGGCTTCATGTTGTAACCTTTCTCTCATCTTCCAAAGTAAATTACTTTGTGTGAATTGGCACCATTTCAAGTTTCCTTGACGGTTGCCGGGTTTCATCGGGCACTTCCCTCCACCTCTCTTGATAAGAGTTTTACTATATTCTATTAAACTTTTATTTAGGTTGATTGTTTTATAAGCACGATTGAAATTTTAGCATTTCTATATTTGGGTGTCAACAACAATTGCTATATCGGAATAACTGTTTAAATATTTATAATACTTTTACTTTGCCGCCGCTTGTGATCGTAATCCTGTTGCTTTTTCTAATCCTTGTTCAAGATCTTCTATAAGATCTTCGACATTCTCAATACCAACTGAAAGTCGAATTAAATCTTCTCTTACTCCAGCGCTCTTTAAGCCTTCCTCATCTAGCTGCGAATGTGTTGTACTTGCTGGATGAATAATTAAGCTTTTTGAATCTCCGACGTTTGCTACATGTGACCAAAGCTCAACAGAATTAATCAGCTTTTGCCCAGCTACTCTTCCACCTTTTATACCAAAAATAAGAACAGAACCGGCACCTTTAGGGAAGTATTTCTTAGCTAAATCCTTGGAAGGATGACTGTCACTTTCCGGATGTAGAACCCACTCAACACCTGGATGCTTTTCTAAATAGTCTACAACTTGACGTGTATTGGAAATATGCTCTTTCATACGTACATGTAATGTTTCAAGTCCTAGAGCTAATTGGAAAGCATTAAATGGACTTAACGCAGGTCCCATGTCACGTAACAATTGCACGCGCGCTTTAATAATATATGCAATAGCTCCTAAAGCTTCAGCGTAAACCAATCCATGGTAACTTGGATCAGGAGTTGTAAAACCTGGGAACTTCGGTGAATTCCAATCAAACTTTCCACCATCAACGATTACTCCACCTAATGTTGTTCCATTACCACAAATCCATTTTGTTGCCGAGTGTACGACGATGTCAGCACCAAACTCAATCGGACGGCAAAGGTAAGGTGTTGCAAACGTATTATCTACAATTAAAGGAATACCTGCTTCATGAGCAATGTTCGCTACCGCTTCGATATCTAAAATTTGTAAGCTAGGATTTCCGATTGTTTCTGCAAACACTGCTTTCGTTTTTTCAGTGATTGCTGCACGGAAATTTTCCGGATCTGTCGGATCAACTAAATGCACTTTAATACCTTGTTTCGGCAGCGTTTGTGTGAATAAATTATATGTTCCCCCATAAAGAGTCGATGCGGCGACAATTTCATCACCAGCTTCGGCAATATTCTGAATAGCCATCGTAATAGCTGCAGAACCACTTGATACAGAAAGAGCACCCACACCACCTTCTAGAAGAGCAATTCTCTCTTCAAACACTGTGTTTGTTGGATTATGTATTCTTGTATAGATATAACCTGATTCGGAAAGATTAAATAAATTGGCCGCATGTTCTGTGTCTTTAAACAAATATGCATTTGTAGGATATATAGCCGTACCTTGAGAACGTGTTCCTTCATCTAATTGCAATCCACCATGAATACCTAATGTTTCAATTCGATAATTTTTTTGTTCACTCATTTTACCCAGCTCCCTTTTTACATAATGTTTAGTTGATCATCAAAATAGACGTGACATCTATTAAGATGACGATGTCTATCCTAGACTAGACTTTTTTGTAACAAAATTCTGTTAGCATTAAAAAAATCCCACTTCGATAAGAAGAGGGATTGTGGTCCATATGCTCAACTTATCTTTCAGAGTGTCAACTCTGTAGGAATTGGCACCGTGTTTTAATAGTTAAAACCGGTTGCCGGGTTTCATAGGGCCTATCCCTCCACCTCTCATGATAAGAATACTATTAAGTATTAAATTACTTTCATACTAGCATCGCAATTCTCAATTGTCAATTTATTTTTTTGAGAATTAGGCCACTTTAGAGCAACAATATAAAATCGATTCAAATCGCAATATATATTTGTATCTACCATTAATTTGGATGTCGCCTCTTTTATATAATTGCTGCAGACGTGATTTTCCCTCAATTAATTCAATTAAAGTAGAGTCATCTCCTTTAATAATTAGTGCTGAATTATTGTAACCATGTTCGATCAAAATTTCTTCATTGGTAATAACTAAAGTAATGTTCTCAGTGTTTGTACAAAAAGTAATTGGAAATATTTCATGCTTTAACAAAGGTCCAATATGTGTTGCACCTCTTAATCGATGACAAAACTCTATCAACACATCCTTAATCAAGTACATCACCTCTTTCAACAAATTATAGTTATTATCACTTTTCGCCAAACCTTGTAAATATCCTTGAAAAAGATTTCAACAAAAAAAGACAAACATCACTAGTTAGCAGTGATGTTTGTCCCTATTTCCCGAGAAATAACATTTTTTGTTTCTCGTAGTCTCTTTATTTGTAATTTTTCATGTTATTATGACTAAAATTGTTGCTTTTATACTGATGTTTATGGTTTATTCAGGAGTCGTTCTATGTTTTTGTTATTTTGTTAAGACAATATCTTGTTTTAAACTGTCTATTAATGTTTTGATACCTTCATTACGTTTGTCTTCAGTCTGAATGTTAGCGTCTATGGTAATTTCAACATCTTTTTTATTCCCGTTATTTTGATTATTGTTATGATTGCCGTTACCGCGGTTTTTTTCTTTTTCCTCGCTTGGCCCTATCTTAATCTGTACACCATTTTTGTTGCCGTTATTGTTTTGATTGCCTTTATTAGTTTTTTTTTCTTTTTCCTCATTTGGGCCAATCTTAATCTCGACATCATTTTTGTTGCCGCTATTTCGATTATTGTTTTGATTGCCATTACCGCGGTTTTTTTCTTTTTCCTCGCTTGGCCCTATCTTAATCTCGATACGCTTATTGTTTTGATTTTCATTGCTGCTTTTTTTAGCATTGCCATTTGCACCATTGTTGCCGTTGTTATTATTTTTGTTGCCGTTATTTCTCTTATAATCATCATTCTTGTCTTTCTTGTCATTTTTATTATTGCTATTATTTGCATTTTTGTTTGCTGGGGTTTCGTTTGACTTTTGTTCTTTCTTATTCACTTTCTTACTTTTTTGCTTTTGTGCAATTTCCTCGATATTAACTTGCTTATTCAATTCAGCAACAGATAATTGTTTAACAGTTTCTAGTGTAAGCCCAGAATTTTCTTTCGCTTGCTGTGAAGTATACACAATATATTTACCTGTTGAGACCCCATTCTCAAGAGCTTCCGCCCGGGTATTTTGATCTCCTTCTAACGTATTCACAACAATTTCTTCTTTTTGCAAGTTCGTTTTAAGAGATTCAACTTGTTCAACAATACGTTCACTTGATTCAGCATCAACAGCAGTAGTGGTAATTAAGACATTTTTACTAGCCTGGAAATATCCGCTGTCATCTGCCAATTGAATTACCCTATTAATAAATTCAGAAAGTGGTTCAACTTGTTCCTTCTGTTTTAGTGCTGCTATTAACTCTTCACCGTCTTCGTTTAAAGGAATTGCTTCAACAACATTCAAGTTTGCATCAACTCCAATCTCGATGCTTGGATTGATGTCAAGATCCACGTATGCTGCTACAGCAAGATTTGTTTCTTTAAAAATAGAGAAATTAAATATAAATACCAGTAATACAGCTGCTGCAACGACAATTGGAAAAGCATATTTTAATGACATGAAGTTGAAATTAATTCTCGATGATGGAAGATCAATTTCGGCTCCTATTTCAACTTGTTGATTTTTGTGAAGCCGAACATTTTCAAATGCACCATCCCTAGTTAAGACAACTGCTTTTCGCTTATTAATTTCCATCACAATTCCACGTTTCATTTAATTATTCCCCCCCTTCCTCTGGCTCGATATATGATCGTAATGCATGGAATTCACCAATATAAATCAGTGCCATCGCAATGATATATTTGCGATTTCTCTCGATTGTTTTTCGACTACTGCTAACTAACAGCTCTATCTCTTTTATAGGTAGTCGCTTTTTTTCTTTTAAATAAGATCTTATTTCTATATTATCTGCAACCAATTTTGCAATTTGTTTTGCATTTTCCCTAGCATCATAATGTTTTGGACATTGTGTGGTTAAAACTTTAAAGGTAATATCATAGTCACTTAATAAACGTTGATATTCTTTAATCTCCTCAACTCGTGATCTACTTTCAACTTCAGCGTTAAAGCTGTCGATTGACATTTTTTGCTCTAAATAATTTTCCTGACTATTCCCCTCTTCATCTTCCTCTTCAGCTAGCAGGATATGATTGTGTTTACTTTCTTTGCGTATAAAATCGATAATTCTTCTTTTGATTACAACGGTAGCGAAAGTTAAAAATTTACTACCTTGTTTATTATCAAATTTATCAATGGCTTCGTTAAATGCCATTAATCCGATACTAAATTCATCCATCGACTCAGATATATAACGTCGACAAGCCTTTGATAAAGTTTTTTTAACAAATGGCTGATATTGCCTAATCAATTGTTCACGAACGAGTTGATCGCCGTTTTGTGCATGAACGACCTTAGTCTCAATATCATCGTCCGATTTTGAACGAAGCGTATTGAACCAAGATTTAATACGTGTCGGTCCCATGCATTCACCTCATTCCCTATAAATATTCGTAGAACAAATTTATTTTCGGGTATATTCCTAACTTTTTTTTAATTATTTAATTATATGTTGTCTCTATCTATTCTTTCATCTTCTTTAGGTGGATGAAGAAGATGTTAATAACAATAACCCATTAATAGTAGCAAATAACCGCAACGTTTTCATTGCACAATTATTTCATTCTCTTTACAATTAAAAGTCAAAATGTAAAAAAAATCCCACAAATCAAGTTATTTTCCTTATAGATAGCTAGTTCCAGCTTATTTATTATAATTCTAATCATGTGAAAAGGTGCCACTATTTACTAGCGGCACCTTCAATCTTCCAGTATTTTTTTACCATATCATATAGATAATGCACTGAATGAAATGCATAAATCTTTTCCACTATTTTTTGATTTTGCCAAATAATTAAACACGGTACGCTTTCAATTTTAAGTTCTTCCCCAAAACTTGCAGCATAGTTTAAATTACATTTATGAATGGGGAGATCAGCAAACATCTCCGTAATAACATTAAGCATTTTAGCTGCTAATTGGCATGTACCACATAACGGTGTAAAAAAATAACCAAAATACACATTATTTTGCTCGATATTAGATGATATCTGTTCCGATGTTATTTCTTCCATAATAAAGCCTCATTTAGTTAAATATTTAGGGTCCACATCAATATTTTTGCTAATCAATACTGTAGCAAGATGGTATTCAGGGGCAGTTGCTACCTCTCGATACATTTTATCAATGTATATATGCGATGCATTAGGTAGTTCTCGCAAAAACTGCCTTCTAAGTTTATCACCTGCATCATCTGCATCTGCAAGAATATAAACCTCTTTATTATCGAGACTGTGGTTATCCACAAGCTCTTCAAGTTTTTGTGCGCTAATCGTACCATTTGTGCAAATAATTTCAATTGGTTCCTGTATCAAAGGTGCAATTTTCTTTTTATCTGAAGTCCCTTCTACAATAATAACCTTATCAAAATTATTATCAAAACCAAACAACTCCATGTTTCTCCCACCTTGCAAAAGTCACTTTATTATACAATATTTCAGTTAATTTTCATTTGTGCTAGTTTTGTACACTAATTATACCTTAATTTAAAAAATGGTTTATAGGACATTATATTCAAACAGAAGGCCTGTCAATTACACAAATTTTTTATAAAGTATAAGTCCCATTAATATACAATGTGAAAAAAGGCAGCGGAAATCCACTGCCTAACACCATCCATCCTCACAATGATCAACGTATTGCTCACCGGGTTTTACGGTTGACTCTATCGTTTCAAAAAAACGATCCTGACTATACTCATAACCAGGAAGTAAATTCACTTCATTTTTCCCATTATACTGGCCGATTTGCGTTTCATCAGCATATAAGGCCATTTCGCCATTTGTTAATTTCCCATAAACACGCTCTGTTATATCTATCTTCTCTGTTGGATTCATAATAAACACTTCCTTTCTTGGAAACGTTACTATTAACATCTCCTAAAAGGGAAGGTTTTTTACTGGAATTACATACCACTAATCTTCTTTAATCATTTCTTCGTATTGATCAGCTGTCAGTAGCTGATCTAATTCAGAAACATCTGACGGCTCCATAACAATCATCCATGCTTTATCATATGGTGATTCATTCACCAATTCTGGGCTATCTTCAAGCGCACTATTTATTTCAACAACTTTACCGCTAATAGGGGCATATAGCTCAGATACTGTTTTAACGGATTCAACACTTCCAAATGATTCATTTGCTTTTAGCTCTGCACCAACTTCAGGCAGTTCAACAAAGACAATATCCCCTAATTCTGATTGAGCAAATTCAGTAATGCCGATTCGAACTTTATCCCCTTCAGTTTTTGCCCACTCATGCTCTTTTGAATAACGTAAATCTTTTGGTAATTCCATGTTAATCCCTCCATTTAGATAGATACTATTTTTGTCAAAGTACTCATAAGTAAGTTATGACCAAACTTCCTTAAATTCATCCTCTTTAAAACCAACCGTTACTTTTTCTCCGTCAGTTACAATAGGTCTCTTAATTAACATTCCGTCAGATGCCAATAAGTTTAGAAGCTCGTCCTCACTAGCTGTTTTGATCTTATCTTTAAGTCCTAATTCCCGATATTTTTGACCACTTGTATTAAAAAATTTCTTTAACTCTAATCCACTTTTTTTATAAAGCTCTTCAATTTGCTCGCGGGATGGTGGCTGTTCTACAATATGTATCGTCTCAAATGAAATATTTTGATCTTCTAGCCACTTTTTTGCTTTTCTGCATGTACCACATTTAGGGTACCAGTAAAAATGAATGGACATGTTTCCCCTCCTTCTCCAATTTTAGATAATTTTAACATATTCGCGATTTCAATCTCAATTTTTGAACATTACCCCACCTTTTTTGTTGCTAGTAAAAAAAATTAATTATACAAAAGCCCCTATAACAGGGGCTCTAAAATAGTACAAATATGTTATTTCCTTTAAACAAACGTTTAATTAAATTTTATTAGATCCTTATTAGATCAAGGTTTCTAAACAATATATCTCTGTTCTTCGATGATTCTTTTAGCAATTTCTCGTTTTTTACCTATTACGTTAATTGGAGTATGCCGTGTTAGTTTACGCAACGCTGATAGCATAATCCGCAGTGTGTCCCCTTCCTCGGCAGCAAGCAATGTTTCTTTCGCATGTGCTTCGATTCGATTAAAAGCCTCTTGGCAATACACCTGCGTATATAAACATTTAAGATTATTCTTTTCCGTACCATTACGATTAATTGCTTTTTCGGTGCGCAGTAACGCAGATTCCATTCCATATATTTCACTAACTATATCTGCAATGTTGGCCAAAATTTCTTGTTGCTTTTCAAGGGCAGGGCCAAATTTTTGAGCGGTTAACCCCGCAACGACTAAAACAATTTTTTTTGCATTTTTCACAAGATATTTTTCTTGCTCTAATAATTCATCACCAATTTCGTCTGGCATCATCATCATGAGCTCTTCTTGAAGCTGCTGTGCTTTTTGCAACAGCGGAAGTTCACCCTTCATAGCTTTTTTCATCAATGTACCTGGGACAATTAATCGGTTAATTTCATTCGTTCCTTCAAAAATTCGATTAATTCGTGAATCACGATATAATCGTTCAATTTCATATTCTGCCATAAAGCCGTAACCGCCATGAATTTGAACTCCTTCATCCACAATATAATCCAAGGTTTCTGAACCGAATACTTTTCCTAACGAACATTCAATGGCATACTCGGCAATCGAATTGGCAACGGCCTTCCCGTCATTTGTTTCTTCTTGTGAAAGTGATCCTAACCTTTCTTCAAAAAGGCCTACCGTTCGCCATACCGAGCTTTCCATTGCGTATAACTTAGTTGCCATGGACGCCAGTTTTTCTTGAATCAATCCAAACTTGGCAATCGGTACTTTAAATTGCTTACGCTCGTTCGCATACTTAGCCGAGAGCTCTAAGCCCCGTTTCGCGGCACCGATCGTTCCAACCGCTAATTTATATCGACCAACGTTTAAAATATTAAAAGCTATAATATGTCCTTTGCCTATTTCGCCAAGTAAATTGTCTTTAGGAACTACTGCATCTTCTAAAATTAACGTACGTGTTGAAGAACTCTTAAGCCCCATTTTCTTTTCTTCAGCACCAGTTGAAACACCTTGAAAATCCCGCTCCACAATAAAGGCCGAAAAATGCTCACCATCTACCTTTGCATAAACAATAAATATATCTGCAAAACCTGAATTTGTAATCCACTGTTTTTCCCCATTTAAGACATAATGAGTACCCGGCTCATTTAATCTTGCTGTTGTCTTCGCACCAAGTGCATCTGAACCAGAACCTGGCTCTGTCAACGCATAGGCTGCAATTTTTTCACCTGTTGCAAGCTGCGGCAAGTATTTTTGTTTTTGTTGTTCATTTCCGAAAAATACGATCGGCAACGATCCAATTCCAACATGGGCTCCATGTGTAATAGAAAATCCACCTGCTTTTGAAAACTTCTCCGCAATTAAGGCAGAGCTCACTTTATCTAACCCAATGCCGCCATACTCTTCCGGTACATCGGCAGCTAACAGCCCTAATTCACCAGCCTTTTTCAATAATGCGACCGATTTATCAAAATCCTGCTTTTCTAAATCATCCAGATGTGGCATCACTTCATTTTCAATAAAATCCTCCGTCGTTTTTGCAATCATCTTATGTTCATCAGAAAAATCCTCTGGTGTAAAAATGCGTTGTGCAGCTATATCATCAACTAAAAATCCGGCTCCTTTTATCAGTTTTTCTGTTTGATTAGACATCTAACTACCTCCATTCCGTATTATCAGAAAGCCCCAGGTACTTCCTGTTCTCACTCCGGGTAGCTAAACAATGATTGGAGCGATTCTATTTTGAAAAGTATAAGAAGCTTGTTTTCGCTAAATCTGTACTAAAAAAAATGCCAACATTTAAATCTACTGTTTTATAGTAATTCAAACACACCGGCAGCACCCATACCACCGCCAATACACATTGTCACTACACCAAATTGTATGTTTTGACGTTTCATTTCATGAATCAAACTCAAGGTAAGCTTTGTTCCTGTACAACCTAACGGATGACCTAATGCAATTGCACCGCCGTTGACATTTACCTTTTCTTCATCTAAACCTAGCACTCGAATGACAGCAAGCGCTTGTGCAGCAAATGCTTCATTAAGTTCAAACAACCCGATATCAGCTAATTCTAATCCTGCTAACTTTAATGCTTTTGGAATGGCCACAATTGGACCAACGCCCATTATTTCAGGGGGCACACCGCCAACAGCAAATGACCTAAATTTAACAAATGGAACTAGACCTTCTGCCTTGGCCTTGTCATGTTCCATTATAAGAACACTTGCCGCACCATCACTCATTTGCGATGAATTTCCTGCTGTAACAGAACCTGCAATATGGAATGCAGGTTTTAATTTTGATAAAACTTCCATGGTTGTATTAGGCCGAACACCCTCATCTTGATCAAAGAACAAGGTTTTCTCTGTAGCTTTATTATTTTCATTAATAGTACGAGTTACGATCTCAACCGGAACGGTTTCATCCTTAAATTTCCCTTCAGCAAGCGCAGTAGCAGCACGCTGATGACTTCGCACTGCAAATGCATCTTGATCTTCCCTACTAATCGCATATTTCTGTGCAACAGCTTCCGCCGTATGTCCCATCGACATATAATAGTTGGGTGCACTTTCAACAAGCCGCACGTTAGGCTTAATCACATGGCCGATCATCGGAACTAAGCTCATTGATTCCGCACCACCTGCTACGATTGTTGTAGCATGACCTAGCATGATTCTTTCTGCTCCATATGCTATAGATTGAAGGCCAGAAGAACAATATCGATTAATGGTAATGGCTGGTATTTCATGTGACAATCCTGCTAATGCAGCTATTTGTCTCGCCATGTTCATCCCTTGCTCCGCTTCGGGTGTTGCGCAACCGATAATTACATCGTCGATTTCTCCTTGGTAATTCCCAGCACGTTTCAATGTTTCTTTGATAGTTAGTGCCCCTAAATCATCAGGCCGTACATTGGCAAGGGATCCTTTTTTCGCTCTTCCCACTGGCGTCCGTGCACCTGCTACGATCACCGCTTCTTTCACAGCATTCCCTCCTCAATTTCTTTATGGTTTATACCGATACATATCTACCAATTGTGCTTGATCACGAATTTGACTTTACTTACACCGTTCGCAACTATTAGATCGCATAATAAATGGTTCAAATCCACAAGTCTACTCACTAGATAAAACTCGCAATCTACTAACTCCTTTAATTTCTCAGCGGTTTTCCCCTCATCAACATATGTTGCATCCGTTGCTGTGTTTTCGGCTCAGCTACTAAGCTTAAAAACGCTTCGCGCTCGAGGTCGAGCAAATATTGTTCATCTACTAATGTACCTTCAGGAACACGACCGCCAGCAATCACAAACGCAAGTTTTTCAGCTATTTTCATATCATGATCAGAGATATAACCAGAGTTTTTTAGATTTAAAGCTCCGAGCAGCATCGTTGCGTAGCCCGATTCTCCTACCACCGGGATTTTCTTGCGCTGCGGCGGTTTATATCCTTTAGCTGCAAGTGCCAATACAGTTTGTTTTGCATCATGAATTAAATGATCACCATTAAAGCTAATTCCATCGGATCGACGAAGATAGCCATTTTCTTTACCTTCATGTGCAGACGTAGAAACCTTTGCCATCGCTATTGTTTCAAAAGTATGGTTTGCAATTTTTTGTAAGTCCGCCACCTCAGCTGCTGCGCCTTTCGGTAGCATTTCTAAATGCCTTAGGTACAACTCTTTATTACCACCGCCACCCGGAATTACCCCGACACCAACTTCCACTAAACCAATATATGTTTCACTAGCTGCTTGAATAGCTGCAGCAGGCAAGCAAACCTCAGCGCCGCCACCTAACGTCATTCCAAATGGTGCCGCGACAACTGGTTTAGGGCTATATTTCACTTTCGTCATCGCATTTTGAAAATGACGTACAACAAGTTCAATCTCAAAGTAGTTATCATCCTGCGCTTCCATTAGAATCATCGCAAGGTTGGCACCTACGCAAAAGTTTTTGCCTTGATTGGCAATTACCAGTCCTTGATAATTTTTTTCAACCTCGTCAACTGCATAGTTAATCATTTGGATAATATCTAAGCCAATCGCATTGTTAGGTGAATGAAATTGTAAAGCCGCTATTCCATCCCCTATATCTATTAAGCTAGCGCCACTATTTCGTTTAATCACTCCATTTCGGTCTTTCAAGCGATTTAAATGAATAACCTTTGGATTTTCGTGAAGGGATCTTCTTTCTCCTTTATGAAAATAGGTCACATCCCCATTTACTTCATCGTAAAACGAAGTAAGTCCAGCATTGAGTAATTCATGAATCCAATTCGGTATAATTTCCCCATCTTGTTGCATTCTTTTTATAGATTTCTCTAAACCTATTGCATCCCATATTTCAAATGGACCAAGCTCCCAGCCAAAGCCCCATTTCATCGCTTGATCGATCGAAACTATATCATCGGCAATTTCACCGACTAATTGGGCTGAATATAATAAAGTTGGCTTCATTATATTCCATAACAACATGCCGGCCCGATCATCATTATAAATGAGCGCTTTTAACTTGTTTTGAACACCTTTTACCGTTTTAACCGATTCGGTAGCTGAAGTTATTAACTTTTTTCTTGGCTCATATTCAAGTGTCTTTATATTTAATTCAAGAATCTCTTTACCTTGTTTCAAATAAAATCCCTGTCCTGATTTACTGCCTAGCCAGCCTTTATCCAACATGCTACTTAAAAAGTCAGGTATTTTAAAAACCTCTTTTTCTTGACCATCAACCTTTTCATATACATTGTTTGCCACATGTGCAAATGTATCTAAGCCCACAACATCAAGCGTTCGAAAAGTTGCACTCTTTGGTCTACCGATCATTGGCCCGGTAATCGAATCCACTTCTCCAACGCTATATCCACCTTTCACCATTTCGCGAACTGTTACTAATAAACCGTATGTGCCAATGCGATTGGCAATGAAATTAGGTGTGTCTTTGGCTACCACAACACCCTTACCAAGCACATCCTCCGCAAACTTTTTAGTAAAATTTGTGACTTCTATATCTGTTTCTTTTGTCGGAATAACCTCTAATAGCTTTAAATATCGCGGGGGATTGAAAAAGTGCGTTCCAAGGAAATGTTTCTTAAAATCAGCAGATCTCCCTTCAGCCATCGCCTGAATAGAAATCCCTGATGTATTTGAACTTACAATACTTCCTGATTTCCGATGATTATCAATAATTTCAAAAACCTTTTTCTTAACTTCTAATCTTTCAACTACCACTTCAATGATCCAATCTGCGCTATGCAGTTTATCAAGATCGTCTTCCAAGTTTCCAACTTCAATTAAGTTAAGATTTTCTCTGGAGGTTAGTGGCGCTGGTTTATGTTTAAGCAGTTTTTGTTTAGCTTCTGCTGCTAAGCGATTACGAACTTGCATATCCTCTAATGATAAACCCTTTGATTCTTCACTAGCCGTAAGCACTTTCGGAACGATATCAAGCAAGACAGTTGGAATCCCAACATTTGCAAAGTGTGCTGCAATACCTGACCCCATTACACCAGAGCCAATTACAGCTACCTTCTTCATTGTACGAGTCATTCTTTCTCCTCCTATCTAGGCCTGTAATGAACACTCATTCATTCATGCATTTATATACTAAAAAAATATGCCTACAAGCATGAATATATATCTATCTTTTTTGATAGCTTTAATTTTCTCTCATCTATTAGCCATAAATTTTGGTCGCGTATCTTTATTTACTTTTCAAAAAAAATTTGGCAGGATTCCAATAATCCTGCCAAATTTAAGTCTGTTTTTATTTTAAAGGAACCTTTATTTAAATAAGCCTCTAAGCACAAACGCCACATTTGCTGGACGTTCGGCGAGCCTGCGCATAAAGTACCCAAACCAATCTCTGCCATATGGTACATAAACGCGCATTTTATAGCCTTCTAAGACGAGCTTTTCCTGCAGCTCAGGACAAACTCCATAGAGCATTTGAAATTCAAATTGATCATATGGAATTTCATATTCATCAACAATTTCTTTTGTATAATTTAAGATTTTCTCATCATGGGTGGCGATCGCAGTGTAACTTCCGTTCAATAAATGAGTTTTAATTAACTTTTTAAAATTTTCATCAACATCAGCTTTTTTCGGGAAAGCTACCTCCTCTGATTCCTTATATGCGCCTTTTACTAAGCGCAAATGAGGATATAATTCACTCAATGCACTGAGATCAGATTCAGCTCGATATAAATATGCCTGCAGCACCGTTCCTAAATTGTCATACTGGGTTCTTAATAGCTTATAAATATTTATTGTTCGTTCATATCGTGAATAGTCTTCCATGTCAATCGTCACAAACACACCATGTTTCGTGGCACATTGAAGAATGCGAAACATATTAGCAAGTACGACTTCATCTGAAATATCTAGACCCATCGACGTCAGTTTTACTGACAACTGTGCACCTGAAACCTCTTTAGAAATTTGCTCAATCGCTTTAATGCACTCATTCGTCCGCTCTGTGGCTTCCTCAACACGATCCACAAATTCACCCAAATAATCAATTGTTACATCCTTGCCACTCTTATTAAGCTGCTTTGTAACCTCGACTGCCTCATAAATCGTCTCACCTGCTACAAATCTATGTCCTCCAAATCGTAATCCATACTTTTTTGCTACTTTTATAAAAAATTTGCTTTTTGATAGGCCTAAAAAGATCCTTCGCAATATTCGCTCCATTATAATCTCCCCTTTTTTGCATATTCATCAATCCTTCGTGGAAAGATAAGGCATGTATATGTAACGTAATGTATTTGACGATTCTGAAGGAGGGCAAACATAACATGCAACAACAACCACAAAATACACAAAACCAGCAACAAGGCGTCATGCAGCAACCACCAACAGTCATCACAACAAAAGATGAGCTTTATATTAAGGACATGCTGTCATGGAATTTATTAGCTATGAAAAAAGCGCATTTCTACGCAAATCAATGTACAGATCCCGATGTTAAAGCAGCTCTTGATCAAGCTGGGCAAATGCACCAACGCCATTATCAGAAAATCCTTGGTCATCTCCAAAATCCAAACCAACCTACACAACAAATGCAATAATTGGAGGGTAAAAAATGAACCAAAATAATCAAAACCAAAATCAAATAAAAAATCCTAAATCCCCTGAAGGGCCAAAAACCCCAATGATGAATGACCGTGATTTTGCTAATGATATGTTAACAACAGGCAAATACATGACTGATGCATACAGTACGGCACTAAATGAAGCAAGCCATGAGCAACTCTACCAAGATTTGGCGTTAATTTTTAAAGAAACCCAAGATTGTCAGCGAAACTTCTTTAATCTTATGTTTCAAAAAGGCTGGTATAAACTTGAAGCTGCACCACAACAAAAACTTCAACAAGATTATCAGCAGTTCCAAGGATACGCTACAACGCAATTCCCATACACTAATAATAATATGATGCAATAATGAAATATGTTAGGTGTTCTTAAAAATTAGTGAATACTTAGGACCTTTTGGGTAGCAATTTTAAAGATTCACTATATTAATAAATAAAACGAGAGCAGGCTCCTGTGTAATATCCACTAGAGCCTGCTCTCTTTTTTATATTCTAGCTTAATATTTGCTAGCTTTTGGATTTTATCTGCGACTTTCTAAATATATCTGCCACTATTCACAGTATTTCTGCAACTTTTAAAATATATCAGCAACTGATAATTAAAATCAGCAAAACTCTACCTTGCTTAGTTAAGTAAATTAGACTAGCGCAAGTCCAGGGCAAGGCGCTGATTTGACTTGGTTCATAAAAGCCTATTGCTCCGGCGCAACTTCCTCTAATCAGGTCTAGTCCGTACAAAATGAACAAAGGCGCGGTCTCAGACCACGCCTTTGTGTTATTCTTCAGGATTATTCGAATCTGATGATTCTGCCTGTACTACGCCACCTTCTGATTCTAGCTGATCAATAAAGCGTAATAAATCGCCTTCGATTACCTTATCAGAAAGTTCTAATGCGCGTTCTGTTTCTTCTGTATATGTTTCACAGAACTTATCGTCCGTTGGCATTCCATCAATTTTGCGGTAGCATGTTCCTTCCGTATATAGATATTGCTTTGTCACAAAACCGCCATCACGGAATACTACCAATTCTTCACGATTTTCGTTGAATAAATCTTCACCAAATTGAATATCCTTATCCACTTCAATTCCAAGTAAGTTTAAAATCGTTGGTTTTAAATCAATTTGACCACCAATTGTGTGCAGTGTTTCCCCTTCCATTCCAGGGATGTGAATAATTAATGGTACCTTTTGTAATTGTGTAAATTCATATGGTGTTACTTCCTTACCAATCACACTAGCCATTGCCTTGTTATGGTTCGCAGAAATTCCGTTGTGGTCACCATACATCACAATAATTGAATCTTCATATAAGCCGCTTTCCTTAAGTTTTTCAAAGAAAACCTTCAATGATTCATCAAAGTAACGGATCGTTTGAACATATCGATTAACTGTACCACTATTTGTTTCAAGTGTTGGAATCATGATGTCTTCTTCATCTAAAACAAACGGATAGTGGTTCGTTAATGAAATAAACTTGGCATGGAACGGTTGATTCAAGCTTTGTAGTAACGGTATCGATTGTTCAAAGAACGGAATGTCCTTCAAACCATAGTTTACAGAATTTTCTTCTGTTACATCAAAATACGTTTCATCAAAGAAATAATCATATCCTAGCGATTGATACATTAAATCACGGTTCCAGAAACTCTTATTATTTCCATGGAACGACGACGTTGTATAACCATTTTCCTTCAAAATTTCAGGCAATGCATAATATTCATTTTGCGCATTTGTAGTAAATACAGATCCTCGTGATAACGGATATAACGAGTTATCTACTAAAAATTCTGAGTCGGACGTTTTACCTTGACCTGTTTGGTGATAGAAGTTATCAAAGTAAATACTTTCATCAATTAATTGATTTAAGAACGGTGTTACTGGTTGACCTTCAACCTCGAAATCAATTACAAAGTTTTGTAGTGACTCCATTGAGATGATAATAAGGTTTTTATCCTTTGCAATACCTGTTAGCATATTGTCTTGTTCAAAACCATCATTCGTAAAGTTTTCAACTTCAATAATGTCACTGCCTTCAGCAAGTGCTCGCTGAGCCGATGCTTTTGAATGCATAAAAAGATCATATACATGGTAATTATAAACACCAAGATACTTTACAAGCATTTCTCGGTCAAATGTTCTTGTTAATAACTGCGGACGCTGTGTTTCAGCTAACAGCACATTAAAAACAATTAAACCAATTGAAACAAGCACAAGGAAACGTTGTGCTAACTTAGGAAATGTTATAGATTTAATTTCATTTTTCCTAGCAACTAAAGCTAAGACTAAAATATCAAGAAAAAATACTGCATCCCATGGCTCCATTAAGCCTTGAGCACTTCCGCCTAAATCACCAAAGTTCTTAAATTGTAATAAAACTGGAATGGTGATAAAGTCATCAAAAAATCGATAATATACAAGGTTCGCATAAAGAACGAATGTATAAACAAAACTCATAAATAAAATAGTTCGTTTGCTTAATTTTTTTCTAAATGCAAATCCTAATAAAAACAATATAATTATTGAACCGAGCGGATTTATGAATAAGATGAACTCTTCCACCATATTTTCTAGTGGTAGGTCAAAAATAAATCGACTAATTAAATAAGCTTTGATCCACAGTAATAATACCGTTACCCCAAGAAACTTATGTTCTTTATTAAAATGAAAGCTTTTTATTTTGTTAATGATGCCTTTCATTTTAGTATTCCCCCTTCACTTTCTCTATATCTCTAACTCTTATATCATCCATTTGGAATATCGAACCTTTCAAATAAACATATAATTTAACGATTTTGAGTATTAGTTGAACAATTTTCACATACTATCGTTTATAAAATTAATTAGGTAAGCAGTAAAAATAAAATTGTTCAATGAAATGTATATTACTACTTTCTTTTTAAAGATGCAACTAAATCTTATTGCAACTTTGTCAAATCATGGTATACTTTTACATTTATTACCTCCTCGATACCTTGTCTATTTTTTCACATTATTATTAGACGTTTGAGTAGCGAAAAGGTTTCATGTTTACATAAGTTTTTCGTCATTTACTACCTCATTATGACCATAATTTATAAGATTAAGACCTTTTACCTAATTGCGCAAATATAATAATTACCAATACATATTTTGTCCAAAAGCAGTGTTTTTCGCTGTAGAATGACAGAAAAATTAAAATAGCCCCGATGGAAGTTTACCACCTGGGGCTTCATTATAACTTTATTTAAAGGAATTTCCTTTGGTTTCATACTTTAGTCCGAGATAGTCTTCCACAACGACATGTAGCTCAGCATTGTCTCCAGCATCCTCCCCAAGATTCAGCATTTCATGATAAGAAATTCCCTCATTATATGGGTCCGAATGGTGGTTAAAGTTTTCTTTTAATAAATCCCATTCTTTCGTTAGCTTTCCATCAACATAAATGAAAGCCTTGGCGGTTTTTATTTTAAGATCCTTTCTATTTTCTGAAAAGATAAACTCCTGGTCGATATGATTTCCTATATCGATATTCATATCAAACCGACCATTCCCAATCGGATGTAAAAAGGCATGGATATTCATTCGTGAATATAATTGCTCTTTAAAATTTAACCGCAACAATTCTTCGCTTCTTTTACCCTCTTCAGAGATTGCCACAATTTGTGTTTCATAATTCCCTTGAAGAGGAAACGTGCGCTCTATAGAGTAGTTGAGACCATTATTATTTTTCACTTCTAGTTGAGACCAATTTGGCTCGCTTTCTTCACGATATAGAAGCATAACTTTCTCTTGCTGCCCTAGTTCTCGCAAACTCCATTGTATACTTACATCAATTGTATTTTGTTTTAGGTCAATATCAGTAATTTCATAGTTCTTTACTGGAATCCATAATTGTTCTTGCAAAAATTCATCCAATTTTGTATGCACCTGTGAAGATACATCCTGAACGGAAAAGTCAACATTTTGGATTTCATGCTGCAAATTATCAAGCACGTACATTCTTTGTTGCAAATCTGAGATCTTGTTATAATTTATTATCGAAAAAATAATAAGAATTCCAACAGCAACACTTAAAATTATTTCTCGTTTTGTCAATTCTCTTCCCCCTCTTGTCGGTTGAATGGCTATTGACCTTTTCAAACTTTGGAATCATAGCATTTTACCCGGTCACACATAGTTCACTATGATATGTATGCACCGCGATATCTTTCCAATTTACTTTCCTATAATCCTTGCATTCTCCTAAACTATTTTTAAAATATCTGCTGGGTTATTAACCATATATTCAGGCTGGCTTGATTGAATCACTTCAACATCATCATAGCCCCACCCAACCCAAATCATTTTAATTCCGGCTTTTTTGCAAGCTTTAATATCTCTCTGTTCATCACCTACATAAATAACCTCAGATGCTTTCAATTTGTGATTTCTAAGAAATCTTTTGATCAATCGATCTTTTCCAAAAATTCGATTTGAGCATAGAATTGAGGATATCCCTCCAATTTTGTTACGTTCTAATATTTCAATAATATTATCCTGTGAATTAGAGGAAATAATTGCGATTTTGTAACCTTTTTGCTTTAGTGCACATAATAATTCATCGATACCCTTAAACAGCTGAATTTGATCTAACGATTGTCGATATAATTGAAATAGCTGTGGTAAGAGAAAGGGTAGTTTGTACAAAGGGAATTGCAGCTGTTTCGCGCGCTCTTTAATCGATAATTTTTTTAACATTTCTAAGTCATCTAAGCTTATTTTTTTATATTGGTGCTTGTCAGCAAGTGCATTATAGGCGGCAATAAATACTAGTTTCGAGTCAGCAAGCGTTCCATCAAAGTCAAAAATAACGTATTTTAACATTATTGTACTCCTTTACCACTCAAGTATATTGTAACATTTGAAATTTTCATTGCATTCATTACATCTTCACATAATATTCAACTAAACATGGCGATGTTAGTTTTAAATGAAAAAGGCGCCCTACAAACGTAGAAACGCCGACATTCTATTTAATTTGCATACTCCTCTGCTCGACGTTTTGGAATCCAAACGGTGACAATAAGACTAATCACACTGATAATTGCTGAAATCACAAAAACAGTATGCAAACCATTTGCGATAAGCTCAGGTGCATTAGTAGTTGCACCATTTTGCATACTAATCGTGTAATGCATGGCAGCGCCCAGTATAGCTACACCAATAGTCTGCCCTAATGTCCGCAATAATGTATTCAAGGAACCTGCCGAGCCGCGCATATTCATTTGAACGGATGATTGTATGATAACCGTATAAGCAGTTGTTGCAAATCCGAAACCAAGCCCCGTAACAAGAATAATAATAACGAGTAGCCACATTGGTGTTGACGGCACGACCATCATTAAAAAGCAGGATCCAACCGCTATCAAACTTGCGCCCAAAAGCGCGATATTTTTTATTCCGAAACGGGGTATTAACCTACCGCAAATCATTGCCCCTGCAGGCCAGCCAATACAAAGTGGAATTAACGTAAAGCCTGACGATGTGGCCCCCATTAACAAAACGTTCTGAGTCCATAATGGCAGGTATGCCGTAAGGCCGATTAAAATAATACTTGTTAAAAATCCTCCTGTAATTGGGATCGCTACATCTTTATTTTTAAATAATCCAATCGGCATCATCGGTTCTGGATGCTTAACTTGAATTATGAAAAATAAAATAAGAAAAATGAATGCGGCGCCAAACAACATATATAGATTGGCAGAGCTAACTGAAATACCAACACCCTCTTCATTATTTAACGTAAGCATTGCAAACAATAATGCTGTGATTCCAATCGTAAAGGTTACCGCGCCACCGTAATCAATTTTGCGTTTCCGTTTTTCCACCGTCTCTTTAAAATGTTTTGCAATCATCCACATAGAGATAAACCCAAATGGGATATTGATAAAAAAGATCCAACGCCATGATAAATAATCTGTTAATAGCCCACCAACTAAAGGACCAAATATGCCAGCAATACCCCACATCGAACTAACCAGCCCTTGAACTTTTGCTCGTTGTTCGAAATTAAAAGCATCGGCAATAATTGTAAAGGTTACCGGATTAATGGCTCCCGCACCAATACCTTGCAGGGCTCGAAAAAAAATAAGCTGCTCCATGTTTTGTGAAAAGCCGCATAAAGCCGAACCTATAAGAAAAATCGTAACGCCCATTATGTAAACTTTCTTTCTTCCGATAAGATCAGCCAGTTTCCCCCATATTGGTGTCGTCACGGCTGTAGTGAGCAAGTAAATTGCAAAAACCCAACTCATCAGCTCGAAACCGGACAAATTCTCTACAATTTGTGGCATCGCAGTACTTATAATTGTAACTTCAATTGCAGCTAGAAATGTTGATATCAATAAAGCGATCATGATCTTGCGCTGAACTGCATCCATCATAAAAATCCTCCCCTCATCTCCCACTATTTTACTATTTTCTGAAACTTTTTAAATCAAAAAGTTTCAGACGAGTACATAATATTTATTAATTTGCTTAAAACAAATAAAGCCGGGAAGCTATTAGACTAGTTCCCGGCTATTTGAAAGTCCGACTATATATTTTTTAACTTAAGTTTTGGGCACAATTTGTTTTAGCTTTTTTAATAATTCGCTTGAATTTCCAGCTTTAACCATTTCACCATCGACGATGGCATAGGGTGTTTGACTGCAAATTTCGCATTTACTTTGACATTGATACTCTTTATACATCACATTTTTTTGAGTTAAAAATTCATTATAAATGGACATATTCTCTTCAATAAGGAAACGATCCAGATTTTTCTCACAAAACTCAATTTGCACTTTTTTATTTTTTGCTAATAGGTTTGTTATAAATTTCACGATTAAACCCATCCTTTTGAAAGATGTACTATTGAAAGTATAACATACCTTTTAAAAACAGCCGTAATGATTTCTTCTCAATATCCAACGTTCTGTATGGGATGGATTACTTCTCGATCAATTCTAATTTAAAAACACCAACCGCGTCCTCTTGGTATAAGTTGGTAATAGATGTTGAATAAGAGGAAATTTCAGCATTAAACTCAATTCCCCGTTCAGGTACATTTACAATAAAATCATTGGTATATAGCATAGTTGTAATGGTATGATACTCACTACTTTTTACTTTAAAATCAAATCCTATTTTCAGACGATTAACCCCGGTTGGCCCTTCAACCATTTGCTCGTAAAAATTAGTAGTTTCGATAGTAACACCATTTATGATGACAGCTTTAGTCACTTTTATATTCCCCCTGTTTTATATAGGCTCCTAACGGTATCTTAACAATACCATTGCTGAAATACAAAACTTTGTATTATGATGAGATAACTATCATAAATTGTGCAAATTAACAAATTATGATACCTTTCTTTTTCTATTATCCATAGAAGACAATTTGATAGTATAATAACAAAATAGTAGTATTGTTTTAACGGCAATGATAATTGTCACAGACAATGTTATTGAATACTTGCAGAATAATGAAATGATATAAGTGCCAATTGAAAGTTTGACGCTCTTAACTGAATCGGAAGTTAGAATAAAACGATGAACTCTAAAATAAATGACCAATCATAGTAATCTATTGTCACTATTTGTGACTCTTTTATACGTACTAGCATGAAAGGAGATTTTCACATGAACAAAGATATTATTAAATTTATACGACAAAAGTACAATATGACACAACGTGAATTTGCCAAAACAGTAGAATGCAGCTTTGCTCTCATTGCCCTAATTGAAGTTGGTAAAAGAAGAGTTACCGATAATCTAGAAGCAAAAGTTAAGGATGCATTCAACCTGAATGATGAACAATTATCATCAATCGCAACTATGGTTGAGCAACTACGTCATGGTTTACCGCCAATGTGATATCTATCATTTTTGCTAGATTAGTAGTAGATTTGTTTATTATAGCATCAGATCATAAATCTGGTGCTTTTGTGTTTTTTACAAATGGTATCTAATCTAAAAAAGGAGCGAGTTAAGTATGTCACAAATTGAACATTCAAAGGACCATTGGGATGCAAATTTTTATGATAGCAATCATTCATTCGTTTCGAAGTTCGGTTCTGATTTAATAGAATTATTGGCACCTTTAGATGGTGAGCAAGTACTAGATATCGGCTGTGGAACAGGAGACTTGGCCGCAAAGCTAACTAAACTTAATGTCCATGTTACTGGTATTGATAAATCGGAAAATATGATTTTACAAGCACAAAACAAATATCCACATTTAAACTTTTCTGTAAAAGATGTATTAAGCTTAGATTATTATAATAAATTCGATGCCGTTTTCTCTAATGCAACACTGCACTGGGTTAAATCACCCAAACAGGCACTACATAGTATTTATAATAGTTTAAAATCTGGTGGAAGATTTGTTGCAGAGTTTGGTGGAAAAGGGAACGTTATTTGTATTACTAATGCAACTATACATGCAATTGAGACTAACGGAATAGAATATGATGCAGAAACCTTTCCGTGGTATTTTCCTAGTATCGGCGAATATTCCTCTTTAATGGAAGAAGTCGGATTTAACGTAAAATTTGCACACCATTTTAGTCGCCCAACACCTTTAATAGGCGAAGAGGGTTTAAGGAATTGGATCCAAATGTTCTGCGGCAGTATGCTCGAAGATATCCCAGAAGAAAAAATGGAACTTATATTTTCTACGATTGAAGACAGTCTAAGAAGTGATCTGTTTATTGACGGTACTTGGGTCGCTGATTATCAACGAATTCGTGTGATAGGAGTAAAATAACGCAGACTTATAAAAGCTCTTCCCTGTAGTAATCTAGGAAGAGCTTTTTTTAATGACTGACATAATAAACACTTATATTACTTCACGTTAAAAAATACTTAGAAATTTTCCAATTACCCCGAACACAAACAATATTGTTAAGTTTAGGAAAACAATTATTATCATATCATCAAGTTCTTCATCCATTACTGTCTCCTCCTAATACCATCCCTAATAATAATTACTATTGCTTTCTATTTAATATATTTGGACAAGTTAACTAATATGAAAAAATCTGTATAAATACTACTAAATAACTAACAAATTTATTCCACCACTAAAATCTGAAACCTTTTATTTAAAATGACCGTAATAAACAATGTCTATCGCTTGCTTAATTTCAATTTATAACCAATTGGAGGGATAATAGATCACAGTATAAGATGCTTTCCTGAATTTTTGAATTGACTATTTTTAAACTGGGCACAATTAAAGTAAAAAGAACTTTATCCTTTGAGGAAAAATCACTAAGAACCAGAAAAATTTATTTTCTATTTATACAGGAGGTGTATGTCTTACTATATGGTAAGACTACTCATTGACAACAATTAATTTACTCTTAATCGCATTATTAATTGCTTTAACAGCATTCTTTGTCGCAACCGAATTTGCTATTGTGAAAGTACGTATGTCAAGGATTGACCAACTTATTGCTGAAGACAAAAAAGGCGCACTTGCTGCCAAAAGAGTAGTATCTCACTTAGATGAATATTTATCTGCTTGTCAATTAGGTATTACGGTGACAGCATTAGGATTAGGTTGGTTAGGTGAACCAACTGTTGAAGAACTATTACATCCATTATTCAAGAGCTTGAATTTAAATGAGTCTGTGACACATATTTTATCTTTTGGAATCGCTTTTGCTCTTGTAACCTTTTTACACGTTGTTGTAGGTGAATTAGCACCGAAAACAGTTGCTATTCAAAAAGCAGAAACGATTACAATCTTATTTGCAGGTCCAATTATTTGGTTTTACAAAATCATGTATCCGTTCATTTGGCTTTTAAACGGTTCTGCACGATTGCTTGTTGGCATCTTTGGATTAGAACCCGCTTCAGAGCATGAGGTAGCTCACTCCGAAGAAGAGCTTAGGATATTATTATCCGAGAGCTATAAAAGTGGTGAAATTAATAAAAATGAATTAAAGTACGTGAACAATATTTTTGAGTTTGATGAGCGAACAGCTAGAGAAATTATGGTTCCTCGTACTGAAATCGTCGTGATTTCGATTGATGATACCTTTGATGATGTTATTAAAGTAATTGAAAGTGAAGGCTATACACGATATCCTGTGGTGGTAGACAGTGATAAAGATAATATTCTAGGTTTTATAAATGCAAAAGAACTTTTGACTGCGAAAATCATGAATAAAACCACTGATAAACAGTCATTTATTAAGCCGGTAATTCGGGTTATTGATACGATTCCGATTCACAACTTATTAGTCAAAATGCAAAAAGAGCGCATCCACATCGCCATTTTAATTGACGAATATGGCGGTACGTCTGGATTGGTTACGGTCGAAGATATCATCGAAGAAATTGTTGGTGAAATCCGAGATGAATTTGATGAAGATGAAATTCCAGAAATTCGTAAATTAAAAGAAGGACACTATATATTAGACGGAAAATTACTGGTTGAAGACGTCAATGACTTATTAGGAACGAATTTATCTGAAGATGAAGTAGACACAATCGGCGGTTGGTTTTTAACACAAAATTTCGATATTAAAACATGGACTGAAATCGAAACGGAAGGCTATCTATTCAAAGTTCATGAAAATGACGGCCATCATATTCATTATATAGAAGTCAAAAAAATAGCAGATAAACCATACATATAAAGTGAAACTACCATTAGTGGGGAGAATTCCCGAAGGTATGTCCTACATCCCCACTAATGCCCAACCATCAAATATCAGCCACTTTTAGGTTATATCTGCAACTTTTGGTATATATCTGCCATAATGAATCGTATATCTGCCACTTTCTACATATATCAGCAACTAATAAGCATTCTCAATTAAGTAGTTGAATCCAAATAAAAAAGATCCCAAAAAGGATCTATTTTAATTGTTCTAACATCTTTAAAGCTCCGGGTGAGCCATTTTGAATACAGCGTTTTCGGAAATCTTCTTTCAGTTTGTCATCAAGTTTCTCATACAGCCAAATTGCTTTGATTTTGTCTGCAGTAATAATCTTTCTATAAACTTTTGAAAGCTTCCTATCGTCTAATGTCATACGGAACGGACAAGCTCCTTTCAGGTGGTTATAGAAATAGAAATTCTTATTACTTAGTATTATATATAATTTTCAGACAATTTTCCAGCAATTATTAAAAATTTATTATCTTGCCAATAAGAAAAGGCGCTCTCGATTAAGAACACCTCTAATACATCATAATGAATAAATTTCGTTTATAATGGCTTTAATAGTCGCAAGCTCTAATTTAGCTTCAGTTGCATCCTCTTCCTCTATAGTAATAAACAGTCTGTTAATACTTTCAACTATTCCTTCATACTCTTCCTCATCACCTAGCAGTTGGATTTTCCACTTATGACTTTCATACAAGCTTTTCAGCTCAGTAACTTCAGACTTTAAAGAATTCCATTCTTCTTGATCCATTAATTGTTCTATTATATTGATCTTTGTAAGGAAGACGTTCTCTCCATTCCAGTTTGAGCAACCTGATAAAATGAGCAAAATCAAAATAATCACTAGACTTTTTTTATACATCGTTGCCACCCCCAATGATTGCATGTTTAACCTTATATTACCCAATACTAATAAAAGCTTACTCATATCATACAAATGGAGGATTTATAAGTGCCAGAGTTTATATTAATTTTAATTCGTTCAGTCGGTGCTTTCCTTTTATTATTGATCATGACACGCATAATGGGAAAAAAGCAGCTTTCACAGCTTACTTTCTTCGATTACTGTGTAGGCATTACAATTGGTTCTGTCGCAGCAACAATGTCGGTCGATCAAAATGTTAAAATTATAGATGGCTTAGTTTCATTAGCCATTTGGGGTATATTTCCTGTTATCTTAGGGATTATTGGCTTAAAGTCTCGAAGTATTTTACGGTTAACAGATGGAAGACCCGCTATCATAATAAAAAATGGGAATGTGCTTGAAAAAAGTATGAAAAAAAATCAATTAGCGATAGATGAGTTAATGATGCTATTAAGAGAACGAGGGGTTTTTAAAGTCGCCGATGTTGAGATGGCCGTTTTAGAAACAAACGGTGAATTGAGTGTAATGAAGAAAATAGACCAAGCACCGATTACACCACACATTTTAGGGATGGCACTTGAACAAGAACATGCTCCAACTCTTTTAATCGTAGATGGAAATATTTTAAATAAAAACCTCTCGACATTAGGATATTCGCATGGATGGTTACTTCAAGAAATTCAAAAACAAGGAGCTGCAAATTTTGATGATGTATTTTTGGCACAAGTAGATTCAAAAGGTAATCTTTATGTTGATTTATATAATGAAACGATTAAAGACAAGATGATTGAACAAAGGCCATCATTAGCAGCTACTTTAAGGAAATTACACAACGATTTGGATAGCTTTTCTCAGCAAACCAAATCGATTAACGGAAAAAATTTGGAGCATCAGCAAGCAACTGTTTCTAAGTTGAAGGATACGATTAATTCTATATTGCCGTATTTTCAATAGTTATATAAAAGAATAAATATGTAGAAGTGAAAAAGAGCCATATAAGTGGGCTCTTTTTTCGAATAGCTATTAAAGGTTTAGCAATAGAATGATGCACCAACAATAATTAAAAGGATAAATAACACAACAATTAATACAAAGCTATCGTTGTAACCTCCATAACCATATCCATACCCGTATCCCATAGAAGATCACCTCCATTGTTAAGGTTATAGTCCATGTTATGTAAACTTTAATGACCTTGACAGAGACAAAAGTACAAATTTTAAAAAAAATCTCTAACAATAGCACTTTAAAGATGGTGAAGTTTCTCCTAAAAAAAACATTCCTTCAAAGAAGGAATGCTTTGTTTAGCTTGGCGTGTCTCCCAAAACAGATTCAGCGATATTCACTGCATGATCCCCAATCCGTTCAAGGTTACTTGCGATATCCACAAAAATTACACCTGCATCACCTGTACAAACACCTTCGTTCATACGGCCGATATGTGTTTTCCGTAATGTACGTTCCATTTCGTCGATACTTTTTTCTTTTATTAAAACTTTTTTCGCCAGTTCTTTATCATTGTTCATAAGTGAATTTAATGCATCTTGTAAGGTTTCTATCGTAAGATTAAACATTTCATTTAATTCACCTATGGCTTCTTCAGAAAGGTTAACCCTTCTTGCTAAACGAAGTTCAAGTAATTCTATAATATTTTCCGTGTGATCTCCTACACGTTCAATGTCTCTGATTGTATTCATTAAGCGATTATGCTCTTCTGAATCAGCTGCTGATAATGACTTTCTTGATATCTTTACAAGGTATTCAGTGATCTCTCTATCAAATTTATTAATGGCCTCTTCATATTGCATAGCAAGCTCTGCATGTCTTTTTTCTTTTGTATTTAAAAAGTGGATAGATTCAGAAACGGCATTACCCGCGTATTCACCCATACGTTTAACTTCTTCTTTTGCTTGACCTAAGGCAATTGATGGAGATTGCTCAATGATTGCTGGATTAAGATGTTTAGTTTTTACATCAACCTGTACATCTTGTCCAGGAATAATTTTTGTAACAATCCATGCTAAAGCCGCAATAAACGGAAACTGGATAATTGTATTTGACACGTTAAAAATACCATGTGCAAACGCGATCGTCATTTCAGGATTTAAATTCATGGAAACTTGTAAAAAGCTGATAAACCTCGTATACAAACCAAGGATAATTAAGAATATGGTCGTTCCAATTATGTTAAATAAAACGTGTACCAACGCAGCTCTACGCGCAGAAATTGAAGTTCCGATAGCTGCCAATACAGCTGTTATTGTTGTACCAATATTATCACCAAATAACACAGGCAAGGCTGCTTTTATGTCTATAGCCCCTTGGGAAAATAGTTCCTGCAAAATACCGATCGTTGCACTCGAGCTTTGAACGATAACAGTAAAAACAGTTCCAACCACTACCCCAAGAATAGGGCTGTTACTCATACTAACTGTAAGGTCTTGAAATTCCTGTAACGAGCGAAGCGGTTTCATTCCGGCACTCATCAGTTCTAAACCAAAGAACAAGGCACCAAACCCAAATAATATTTGTCCAAGTGCATTTATATTTTTATTTTTAAAGAAAAATAAAAAAAGCGCACCTGCCCCCATAATGGGTAAAGCATATTCTCCAATATCAATACCGATGATAAAGGCCGTTACCGTTGTTCCAATATTAGCACCCATTATAACGCCAATAGCTTGTCTTAACGTCATAAATCCTGCACTAACCAATGCAACTGTTAAGGATGTAGTTCCCGAACTAGACTGGATTAATACTGTTATAAAAACCCCTGCTAATACGCCCATAAAAGGATTTGTAGTTAAACGGTCTAAGATGTTTCTCAAACGGTCTCCTGCTGCTATTTGGAGACCATCACCCATGTATTTAATACCAAATAAAAAAATACCGAGACCGCCAATAAAACCAAATATCATTTCTTGAAGATCCATCATTTCAACTCCCTATGCTTTCTAGCATGCTATTACTCAGTTTATTATTTTCTCTATAGACATCATCTATTCTTTTCTTATAACAACTTTCTAATTGCTCATGACTATAGAATGTCTTTAAAACTTTATGTACACTGCTCCAAACATTTTTCCACAAATTACAGCATAAACTTTCTTAAAAATAAAGTAAAGAAAAGTTTACCAAACTCTTTTCGAAAATTTTTAAGAATCCCAGTTACATTGTGTAAAGTATGAATCCCAGTTCCAACCTCTTTGGAATAAAATTTAGGCTAATCTAGTACAACCAAGAATTCTAGTTGTTTTTAGGTTTTTTGTCCTACAAACTGAATAACATGTGATAAACCATTATGCAGTTCGCCCTCTTGACGAAAAACTTCCCCAGTAAAAAAGTGTACAATCCGCCAGTCTGAAAAAGCATTTAAGAACTCTTCAGGCTTGTAGAGTAACTCAACATCCTGTGGTCCACCACTTTTATATGGCAATTGATACACCGAATATACCTCAGTAATAAAATACCCACCAGGCTTTACCGATTCCTTAACGGCTCGTAGTGTTTTTTTACGTAATTGTTCTGGAAAATGACCAAAAATACATACAAGTTCATCCCATTGCTCTTTTTCCCATTGCGCTTCATTTAAATCTACTAGTTTTGTTCTTAACTTAACCCCCCGAGTTTCAGCGAGCCTTTTCGCTTTTTCTAAACCTGATTCCGCGTAATCCCAAGCTGTTACATTCATTCCCTGTTCAGCTAAAAAAACTGCATTACGGCCCTCACCTTCTGCTATCGCAAGTGCTTCACCTTTAAGCTGAAGTTTTTTCTGCATTTCCGCTAAAAATACATTTGGATCTGTGCCATAAACATAGTTCTTATCTTGAAAAAGTTGATGCCATGGATTCATAGCCATTCTCCCTCCTTAAAATTTCATAGCTCATGCTAAAAAGTAGACTTTAGATAGATAAAATCTTGCCATAATCCCTATATATATAAATACCTATATCAGCTAAATAACTTTTGAGGTTTTAAATAACCATGTGTATCGTTTTGATGAATGATTGTAATCGTTTTTGCCATTATCTTACTCCTTCAAACATTTCCATACTTATTTGTTTACCCTGATAAGTACAAAATTATTTATGTATGAAATAACGTAATTTACCGGTCAGGGCAAATTTAGCCTTAATTACGAAAATAGTTTTTTATATACAAAAAAAAGGCTAAATAGCCCCTACAGTTTATACGCGCAGCACTTTAAATTGCCCGCCACCCAATAAATTCTTTATATAATCAATCTTCACATTATCAAAATAAGGCTTACTTGCTTCATTCACTAAAAACAGTATGCCGTCTTGTTCGATGATTTCATCTTTTTCTAAAGCTGACTCTTCCAGAGCCAGACGAAGCTGTGGCCCCCCTCAACCTATTCCCATTGCAAGCCGGATAAAAGGCTTTTTTCCTTCACTAATAACGTCCGCTATTTCTTTTTTTATGGCTGATATAGCCGGTTCTGTAACTTTTATCATAATCATTTCTCCTTATCATATAGTTGCTATCTCTTCTACGTATTGCTAGTTATCCAAAGTCATTCGAGCATGAATAGTTTCTCACTTTTTTATAATATATCGACCCGTTTTATACGACTGTCGTTATAAGTTAGACTTAGAAGGTTGGATATAGCTCTATTTTTAGTTACAGGGAACCATCATAGGTTCCCTCATTCTACTCTTTTTTAATTTATTAATTTGTATCTTTTACTTATAATAATAAAAATTTTAAAACATTATCGAACCGCACAACGATTTGGCCCAATTTCCATTTCGCGTTGCTTTTCTTCGTCAGGGTTGATTTTCCCCATATTTGTTTCACGAATTTCTTGATATGCATTTGGTTGCGGTGGTAAATTTTCAGTTACAAGCTTTCTAAATTCATTTTCGTCTTCAATGTTTAAGCCATGATTTTTAGCAAATAACGTTCCTAATCTTTCTGACACACTGCCATCATCATTTAATTCATCAATAATCATGAAGTGAGCGGGTAATACAACTAGTTCTTCTGAAAGCTCTCTGTATCGAGAGTATAAGCTTTCTCTTAAATCAGCCACCCAGTCTTCAGCCATTCCAGCTAAGTCTGGTCTTCCGATGGAATCGATGAATAAGATATCGCCTGAAAGTAAAAACTTCTCATCGACAATAAATGAAGTCGAACCAATCGTATGACCTGGTGAATATAGTGCATGAATATCAATTGCTGTTTGTCCGATTGTTACAAGATTTCCACCTTCTAAAGGCATGTAATTATATGTGATCTCTGTTGCATCCTTAGGCGGCAACCAATATGTTGCGTTCGTTTTCGCAGCAATCATTCTTCCACCTGAAATATGATCAGCATGAAGATGTGTATCAAATACATGCGAGATGGTTGCACCCTTTTCTTTCGCAAAATCAAGATAAATGTTAGTCATACGAGTGGCATCAATGATGGCTGCTTCGCCGTCCGAAACAACCATATAAGATAGACAACCTTTTCCGATGCGAACAAATTGATAAATTTCACCACCATCAGCTAAATTGCCAACCTTAACAGGCTCTAGGTGTTCACTCCAAGCTTTCATGCCGCCTTGTAAATAAGAAACGTTTAAGCCTTCTTCTGAAAGCATCTCTGCCACCATCACAGACGAGCCTTCTTTTGCACAGACTACCAATACATCCTTATCAGTAGGGATTTTATCTAAAATGGCTTCTACACCATCAAGTAATTCGAAGTATGGAATATTAAAGTAATCAAAGTTTTCCCCTTCTATTTTCCAATCTTTAAAATCAGTTTCGTTACGTACATCTAGAATAAATAATTCTTCTTTATTAAATACCTTTTTTGTTATTTCCTTTGAAGTCATTGCTTTTACAGTCACCGTTTTACCCCCAGTAGTATATAATTAGTTAAAAAAATTTATAGATTCTTTAAGCGATCTAGCCTTCCCATGAAAGCATGCCGCCTGTCATATTAATCACAGAAAACCCCTGACTTTCAAGAAATTGTGACGCCCGGCCACTTCTAGCACCAGAACGACAAACCATAATATATTCTTTAGATTTATCTAACTCATGCATACGAAATTCTAACAATCCTAACGGAATATGCATCGCACCAGGAATTTTCCCCGCTGCCACTTCCTCTACTTCTCTAACATCAATAATGTTTAAGTTTTTTCCTTCAGCTATTAAGTTTTTTATTTCACTTGCATTCATCTGTTTCATAAATTTCCTCTTTTCTATTTTTTATTACCGTACGGGGTATAATTATATCCAAAAAAAATATGTTGATATTTATTCACAAATACCACTATGGGTATAAAGGTAACTTAAAATAAAAAAAGTGTCAACCTGTTTTTATTTTAACTCTATTAAACGCTGATGTTGGATGATGATTTCTGCTCCAATCAACATCGATTTTAAAATCATCATTAAGCTTTAACTCAGCCTTATTTTTAGTTACATAAGTTAACCTTTTAATTTGAATCGAAAAGGATAACCACATGACTTATAATATACCACATAGGGTATAATGTCAACTGAAAATATAGAAACCGTTTAAGCCCATGAATATATCAGTGTATTCATGAGCTTAACTTCGTGTTTATTTCACCTTAGCATACAATGTTTAATATTTCAGTCCTTCTCCACACGATCTTTCCAATTAAGCATGCCACCAATCATATTTTTAACTTTGTACCCTTTATCTTTTAAGAACTGTGCTGCTATCCCACTGCGATTTCCAGATCGACAAACCATAATATGTTCCGTATCTTTATCTATTTCATGAAGGCGGCTCTCAATCTCCCCTAATGGAATATGAAAGGCTCCGGGTATTTTCCCCTGTGCCACTTCATCATGTTCACGAACATCAATGATGGAAACATCGCCTTCCTTTGCCTTTTTTGAAACTTCATCTGGCAATATTTCTTCGATTAATGTAGCTGAACTCATCGTATCACTCCTTATTGAAGTTATCGGTATACCAAATTAGGATTTGTTTTTAATGGTTAAATATGTTTTCATCCAATCACCAGATAAAACCAATCAAAGTTTTTAACCACAAAAAAGCTGTCAAAAAGATTAAGTCGTTTAGAAAAACACGCTAACGTTACTTAATACTTTTATGACAGCTATAGAAAAACAACTAATTATTATGTACCACAGTACCTGTCCCTCTGGCCCATGGCGCAGTCCTTTATAAAATACCAAACTTGTCAAAGATTTCTTTTATTGAAGCTCCTTTTCTCACTTCATCGCGAACTGTATTTTCTCCTGATACTTTTTCTAAAGCTTTTGCGATTACTTCATCTTCAATTTGATTTGGAACTATTACTACTCCATCGTAATCAGCGAAGATAAGGTCACCCGGGTAAACCTTGACACCGGCACATTCAATAGGAACCCGACTTTCTAGTATGATATTTCTCCCTTTACTATCACGTGGTAGATAACCAGAAGAAAAAACAGGGAATCCAAGTTCCTCTATTTTTTTCGTATCACGTATACACCCATCAACTATTGCCCCTCTTCCACCTCTAACCAGGGCTGCATTGGAAAGCAGTTCACCCCAAACAGCAGTTCGTTTCGAAGGCAGACTGACAATGTAGACATCCCCTGGCTGTATACCATCTAATGACTCTATTAATCCATCATATGGATTATCAGGAACTTCATATATATCGACTGCCAAAACCGGATAAGCTCTGCCGACAACTACCATATCTCTTAATAATGGTCTAACCGTATGATCCATCGTTTGGTTACGATAGCCTAAATCATCTAGAATATCTGCTATGACAGCTGAATATAGATGTTCCTTTAATTGGTCGAATTTATCATCTAATTTCATTACATTATCTCCCCTCAAAAAAAATATTAACTATCTTTAATTGAACCAAGAAGATACATGCTTTTTCCCGGAGATATCATGAGTTAAAATAATTTATGCTTTGTCTGTACCCCATGATCCCCGGACAAAAACATGTGTCAGGATTCTGGAATTCCCGGGATAACGTGCCCCGTGATCCACTTGCTCACAAACTACTCCCTTTCGAGGAATGGATATTTTTCGCAGTTCCTTTTATATCGTTTTCTGACTCAGTAATATGGTTCATCATTACACGTTGAGCTTTTTCTTCATCTCTATTCTTTATTGCATCCAAGATGTTTTGATGAGCCTCGATTGCTAACTTAGGATTAGCTGGAGGTGAAAAAGCTTTGCTGCGGTATTCATGTAACAAAGGAATAAAGTGGGAGTAGATTAACTCAAGACCTTGGTTTCGTGCAGCCTTAAGGATTGCACTATGAAAGGCCTCATCCTGCTCAACGATATCCTCGGATATTTCTTTATTCACAAGCTTTTTAAATTCGTCATGAATATCTTCTAATTGTTTTATCTCTTCTTCTGTTATTCTTTTCGCTGCTAATGATGCAGCTATAGGTTCAATTCCCATCCTAACTTCAATAAGCTCTTGAATTTTAAACTCATTACTTTCAAACCATTCTAAAAACTTATTTCGATCAAATTCAGCCTTATCAATAACAAAGGCACCAATTCCTCTTTTTATTTTAATAAAACCCTCTGCTTGAAGTGTGATAAGGACCTCTCGAATCGTTGATCTACTAACACCTAACTCCTCCACAAGTTGAGTCTCGGTCGGTAGACGATCACCAACTGAAATTTTTTTTGAAGTAATCATTCCTTTTAGTGTTTCATACACTTCCTCTGTTAATGGAGTTCTTGACAAACGTTTCAACATTCCATTCCACTTCCTATCGAAATTTTCCAACCTGTTTCCATTTACAACCTAAATCCCGATACAATCATACATACAAATTCTGTTCATCATCATCATTCTAAAGAAAAGAAAGTCTATCTCCGTTTTACTACAATCATATCATTCTAAATCAAAAAAGTTTCTACTCAAATACTCATGCTACGTAAAATTCCTACTGAACTTAACCATGAAACTTTAAAGTCCTAATAACCTATCCTTTATAATCCAACCCCGACGCATTTTTAGACTTTTTATGATTAGTCCAAACAGATGACACAATCGTTAAAATTGAAATAATTAAAAACGCTGCCACGATTGGACGATCGTATAAGAAAGAATAGCTGCCGTCATTTAGAATAACAGCCCGGCGGAAATTCTCCTCGGCCATCGGCCCTAAAATGATAGCTAAAATGATTGGAGAAACCGGAATATCAGCTTTATGCATAAAATAACCAATAACTCCAAAAGCAAGCATTACATATACATCAAATAATGTATTATTCATAGCATATGCGCCAACACCGCATAAAACTAGGATAATCGGCATTAAAATTCTTGTATCCAATTCTAATATTTTTGCAAACCATTTAATGAATACCAATCCAAGTATTAACATGAAGATATTTGCGAAAATCATTCCCGCGAAAAGCCCATAAACTAGCTCTCCATTTTCTGTAAAAAGCTTAGGACCTGGCTGTAAGCCATGAATTAAAAACGCTCCTAACATAACAGCAGCTGCTGCATCTCCCGGAATTCCTAACGTCAATAACGGAATCATTGTACCACCGGTAACACCGTTATTACCAGATTCAGGAGCAGCAATTCCCTTCAGTATGCCCGTTCCAAATTTTTCAGGCTTTTTGGACCATCTCTTCGCTTCATTATAACTAATAAATGCTGCCATATCAGCACCAGTACCTGGGATAGCGCCAATAAAGGTCCCTATTAAAGAAGAGCGCAGGATTGTTCCAATCAAGCCTTTACCCTCACTTAAGGTGATAAGTTTTGTTTTAACCTTTGTCAAAACTTTTTGTTTTAAATCGCCGATATTTTCCATAGCAATCAATATCTGGGCTGCCCCAAACAAACCAATCAAAACTGGAATTAAGTTAAAACCATTCATTAACTCCGTCGTTTCAAACGTGAACCGAGGAAAACCTGTCAAAGGATCCATACCAACCATCGCAATAAAAAAGCCAAAGCACGCAGCAAGCAAGCCTTTTAACAAGCTTTTTCCGGATACACTTGTAATAATACTTAATCCAAAAATCGCTAAAGCAAAAAACTCAGCAGCACTAAAATTTAAAGCTATTTTCGCTAAATAAGGTGAAAATAAAATTAAACAAATTGTGCTGATGATCCCCCCACAGAAAGAAGCAATTGTTGAAGTACTGATGGCTTTTCCAACTTCACCACGCTGCGCTAAGGGATACCCATCAAAGGTCGTAGCAGCTGCTGCCGGCGTTCCTGGAATTTTTAAAAGAATGGCTGCTATGGAACCGCCATAGATACCACCGATAAAAACTGCAGACATTAGTGTAATCGAGGCTACCGGTGTTAAACCAAAGGAAAATGGCAACAACAGGGCGATCGTCATCGTTGCTGTAAGGCCGGGCATTGACCCAATCACTATTCCGAGAAAAACCCCTGCAAATATAATAATTAAATTGTAGAATGATAGAATGGATAAAAAACCTTCTACTAACATCGTACTACCCCCTTACCAGATTCCTGAAGGTAACTGAACATTTAATAATTGATAAAATATATAATAGACTACCCCAGTTGTAACCACTGAAGTTATGATATTTTTCGCAAGCTTAATTTCCAAAACCTTAAAAAATACAAATAAAAATAGTAATGAAGAGATAATAAAACCTGCAAAATTCATGACAACATAGTAACCGATAAATAAAACAAATGTTTTCCCAACATTCCATAAGTTGGTCTTACTAAAAATATCAGAAAGACGTGACGTGTCTTTATCCTTAAAGTAAGTCGTTATTGCTAAAAGGACCGCTAAAATAATAGTGAAAACTGAGATTCCCTTCGGAAAAACAGATGGGCCAATATCATTCGGATCGTAATTTACAAAACCGCTTGATGAAAAATAGGCAAATATAGAGAGCATAATCGCAGCAATACTAATTCCATAATTAATAACTTTCATTGATCCTCTCCCCTTTGATATTACAGAAAAGGCGAAGAACCGCATTGATTTCCTCGCCCTTTCTTTTCATAAATTATTTTTTACCTTGGCTTTTTGCAATTTCAATAATTGGTGTTAATGCTTCAATATCATTTTTTACATACTGTGTGAACTCTTCAGAATTCATATATCCAATTCCTAGGAATGAATTGTTCATGAATTGTTGGAACTTTTCAGTTTGTGTAGAATCTGCAATTGCTTTTTCTAAAATATCAACAATCTCTTGTGGTGTTTCAGGCGGAACAGCAATACCTCTATATGTTCCAGATACTACATCAATACCCTTATCTTTAAATGTAGGAGCATCAGGGAAACCAGCGAAACGTTCTTCAGCCATAACTGCTAAAGGAACTAAGTCCCCGCTATCAACAAATGACTTAATTTCGCCTGGGTTGTAAATACCAAAATCCGCTCCACCACCTAGAATTTCAGTGATTGCTGGTGCCGCACCTTGATATGGTACAGTTGTAAAATCAATACCTGCAGCTTCAGAGAAACCAATTCCATAATAGCTTGGTACTGCTGATGCAGCAAACTTCATTTTGCCAGGATTAGCTTTAATAGCAGCAACTAAATCTTCTACCGTTTTATATTCTGATTTTCCAGAAACAACTAGTACAGCTGGGTCAATATTAATATTGCTAACAAATTTAAAATCTAATGTTTCGAATGGAGCTGTTCCTAATAACGGAAGAGATGTTACTTCACGAGTAACGACTGTTAATGTATAACCGTCAGGCTTGGATGAAAGCCCCTCTTGCATACCATTTGCTCCAGAGCCGCCTTCACGGTTTACAACAACAACATCTTGTCCTAGTATTTCTTTTAAAGATTCAGCAATAACACGTCCTACTGCATCCGTTCCTCCGCCGGCTGCAAATGGAACGATAATTTCAATTTGCTTTTCTGGGTAGCTTACTTTAGTTTCCTCTTCTTGGTTCCCCTCTTTTTCAGCTGGAGTTGATGTTTCCTCGTTTGCTGTGTTTTGTGAACATCCAACTAATAAACTAAACACTGCGAGTACAATACTTAACAATACAATCAGCTTTTTCTTCATACTTTCTACCTCCTCTTTTAAACGCTTTCATTTTTGGGATATTATCATTTCACAAGCATAAGCCAGTGAAGGATTGATAGTTTACAAGTTTCTTTCTATTAAATCATAAATCTTATAGCAAAGCCATGCCCCGCCATCAATATTATCTTTCGCACGTTCGCCAAGCCAGCTAGATCTGCCAATTTTAGAAACTAATCCTGCTGTCGACTCTGCCGATTCTTTAGCAACAACAGTCGCTTTAGCAAGTGCTTCCTTCAAGCTGCCACCTTCATTAATTATAGAAGCGAACGCATCGGAAGCAGGGATGAACGCATCTAAAATGGTCTTATCACCTAATTGCGCTCCACCTCTTCGTTGGATTTCATTAATCATTGTTTCTTGAACTTTAATCCAATCGTTTGGAGTAAGCTGACCTTGCTTTTCGTCAAGAGATTTACTAACAGCAATTAAAGCAGATGCAATAAGGATTCCCATTGTTGATGGCGCTTCCTTACGAACAGTTTTGCCTCCTACATTGAACCATTGCTGTAAATTCTCGGTTTCATTTGCCGCTTTTGCTAGGGCTTGGCCACAACAAACAACAGTTATCCCTAAATCTCCATCACCTTGAGCACCATCAAGCTCATTAAATTGTTCTTTATGATCTTTCGCAAACTGATCTAGAAGTAATCCAAATTCCTTAAACGTTTCCATATTTATTATCCTCCCATACTTATATAAACGGGGATTCAGCCGGGGCATCTAAATACTCTTTTAATTCATTATCTAATTTGAGAAAAGATAACGAAAATCCACCCATATCCAGAGATGTTGCATACTCACCGACATATGTTTTATAGATGTTAATATTCTTTTCTGCTAATAAGTGATGTACCTCACGATTAACAATATATAATTCCTCTAGCGGCGTTGTACCGGAACCGTTTACAAGAATGGCAATGTTGTCTCCCGCTTTAATTTGCAAATCTTCAAGCAGATACGGAACAAGCTCATTTACAATTTCATTGGCTGTTGTTAACTTGGCTCTTCTAATACCAGGCTCGCCATGAATGCCCATGCCGACTTCCATTTCATCTTCACCAATCTCAAAGGTTGGCTTACCAGATGAAGGAATTGTGCAAGATGAGATAGCTACTCCCATTGTCGCGATATTCTCTACAGCTTTTTCCGCCACCGCTTTAACCTTTTCAAGCGGCAACAACTTTTCTGCGCAAGCTCCTGCAATTTTATAAGCAAAAAAGATTCCCGCAACACCTCGGCGTTTTGTCCAATCTTCTCGCGGAGCTGATGCAACATCATCAGAAACACGTACCGTTTCAACACGAATGTCCTCATCGTCCTCAAGCATTTCAGCAGCTAAATCAAAATTCATTTTATCTCCAAAATAATTACCGTACAAAAATAATACTCCATTTCCGCTATGTATTTCCTTTGCAACATTTACCATAGCGTCCGCACTTGGCGATGTAAAAACATTACCGACAGATGCGCCGTCAGCCAACCCTTTACCTACATAACCTAAAAAAACCGGTAAATGTCCCGCACCACCGCCAGTAGCTATTGCAACTTTTCCTGCTACAGGGGCATCAGCACGAAGGATTCCATTGCGATCTTCTTTAGCAAATTTCACTTGATCTGAGTGAGCTAAGACGATTCCTTCCAGCGACTCTTTTACAAAATTCATAGGCTCATTGATGAATTTTTTCATTTATACGGAGCTCCCTTTCATTTTTAATAAGGTTAAAAAACATCTATTTTTGTTTAGAGGGGGATTCCTACAAATCCCCCTCTGTGAAAAATTAATTTAACACTTCATCCTTAATAACTTGTGCACTTACTAATGCTTGACGAATTGCTTCTCTATCAGCATCGCTAAGTACATTTAATGGTCCACGTGGTACTCCTACGTTAAATCCTCGTTGTCTTAAGCATTCTTTTGTTCTAGCAGGCATATTTGTTTTATCCATTTCAAGCCATACAGGCAGCATTTGATAGTGGATTTCTTTCGCTCTTTCATAATCTCCTCTTTCACATGCTTCCCATTGTTCCACGCACAGCTCTGGAAGTACTGTTAATAATGCTGCGATTGCTCCTTCAGCTCCAAGCGCATAAGTTGGATATAATAATGCATCAACCGCACTCCAAACTGTTTGCTCTTTAGGCAGTGTTAACACCATTTTATTTAAAGCATGAATATCGCCGCCACTTTGCTTAATACCTACTACATTCTTAATTTCAGCAAGTCTTGCCATACACTCTGGTGTAATAACAGCCGTTGCAACTACGTTATAAATGATAATTGGTAAATCCACAGCATCGCTAATTGCACTGTAGAAAGCAACATGTGCTTCATCATCAGGTCTAAAGTAATGAATTGGTGTAATCATTAAGTAATCCGCACCAGCATCTTTCGCTGCGTGTGCATATTCAATAACTTCTTTCGTAGAATCACGAATGATACCTGCGATGATCGGTACTCGGCCATCAATTACTTCTTTACCAATTTGAATTAGGCGGCGTGTTTCTTCTGCAGTTAGCGCATGACCTTCCCCCGTACTTCCGCCAATACTAATACCAGCGATATTGCTTTGCAGCAACCATTCTAAATGTTCTCTGAAAAGCTCCTCATTAATTGTCTCATCACTATTAAATGTTGTTACCGCTGGTGGAATAATTCCTCTAAGTTTATTTACCATTATAAAACCTCTCCTCTTTATGTTTATATTTTTATATCTTATATGTTATCCGTTGTCTGACATCCGTTGTATGGTTAGTATACTTTAGGTTATCGCCTATTGTCAATATTTTTTTAGAATTTTCACTCTTTTGTCACAACTTTAGGATGAACTTGATTTTGTACTAAATTACTTTTTCAAAATCAATCTTGAAACCCTAAATAATCAACATTGTTTGTTTTGATTGGCAATAGTTTAAACCTAAAAGCATCCGCAATTCCAAACATACTCTTACCGTCTCATTAGTGAAGTATGTTATCTGTTGTCCGACAACTGATAAATGGATTATACATCAGGTTAAAATTGTTTGTCAACAAATTGTTTGAATTTTTCAAAACCTTAAGTTTTGTCCTATTACTAATAATAAACATCTGTTATGTTGAGTAAAAGGCTGCTATTAGCTGATATACGAACCAATTTTATGCCTATCTTACCCATAGACTTGGCAAATAAATTTTTAATTAATAGAACGCTAGTATAAATTTCCTAAATAAAAAAGCTCCCAAATGAGAGCTTTTTCATTATGCACTTCTTTTCCATTTGTTTTTACATTGACTCTTTTTCAGCAGCGATTGCATCAGTTTTCGTTTGATGAATTGTTCCAAATGGATGTTCCGGTGGAGCATAAATGGTGTAAAGTTTAAGCGGTTTACTACCAGTATTAATTAAATTATGCCATTTACCAGCTGGTACCATTATTGCGTAATCATCCTGCACTCTTTTCTTAAAATATAAATTATCTTTAGTATCCCCCATCTGAACCATCCCTTGCCCTTCTTCAATACGCAAGAATTGGTCAACATCAGGATGGACTTCTAACCCAATATCTTCACCAACACCAATACTCATCAAGGTAACCTGTAAGTGACTTCCTGTCCATAAGGCAGTCCGAAATGTTGTGTTTTGCTTAGTAGCCTTATTAATATTCACCACATAAGGTTCTCCACCATAATCTTTTAAATTAATAGTACCTTTATCCTTCTTTAACGAAGGCATCATACCAAAACGGTTATCATGATTGATTCCATCAGGATTAGGAACAGTCCAATAAATAGGTTGTACTCCATAATGATTCGTCGGAATATTCACGTAATATGGATATAGATGTGGATAAGGTGCATAGTACATTTTACACAATCCCTTCACTAATTTATAGAAATATCCTATGCTATTTAATTAGGGAAGGTACTTTTTAATGCATCCGTATGTACAAAAATTATGTTTTTAAAATGTCTACCCTCCTATTTACACTTATCAATACACGCGACTAAGCGCTTTTCAATATCTTCGGCGATCTCTTTAAGCTTTTCATCCTTAACCATTGTGATAAGTGCTGTAGGCTTAGGCATACCAATTTTTGTCGAACCCTCATCTTCAAACACAACTATCTTACAAGGCAAAAAATATCCTACCATCTTATTTTGAGCGAGAACACGTCCCGCTTCATGTGGATTACAAACTTCTAGAATTTTAAATGGTTGGTTAAAGTCCACTCCTTTTTCCTGAAGCTTATCTTTCACATCAAATTGCCAAAGAACACCGAATTTTTCTTCTTTTAAATTTTCCTCAATACTTTGTACCGCTTCATCGATAGACTTACTTGTCATTATCGTGTAATCAAAATCAAACATTATAAATACCTCCACATTTAGAATTGAACAACAATCAAATAAACGCCTTTTTCCGAAAAACTTAATTGCCTTTCAAATCCATTATCTTCGAGAATTTTGAGCATCGTATCTGAAGAAATCCTCTCATTTAATGGGGGCCCCTGCTCCATTTCGATGGCTTCCCAATCCAATACTACTAATTTCCCACCGGGTTTGATAAGCCTTCTGAATTCACTCAGTGCCTTATCAAGATCTGGGATTTCGTGAGTCACGAAAGCTACAAGACCCTTTTCGGCACTATTATCATCAAGTTGAATTTCCTCTAAATTACTTTCAACATAAGTGATATTTTTAACCTGTAGTTGCGCTGCTCGTTCCTGCAGCAAATCCAACATTTTCCTCTCAATATCAACAGCAATTACTTTCTCTTTCGTGCTGTTAGCAAGCGGGATTGTATAGTAGCCATTTCCAGCACCTAAATCTAAAATAGTGTCTGATTCTTTTAGCTCTAGAGCTTCAATTACTTGGTTGGGATGTATACGTTCCTGTCGTTTTGGATCTAATAACTTTTCTGCTTTCTCTGGATTAAATCGATGTCCGGCCATTTTCTACCTCCAATTATCAATATACGCATTAGGGTATATTAGGTTTACCAATAGTAAGATAAATTACTAATTTATTATCATTATAATAGTCAACTTTTTAATCTAGTATCTCTTAACAAGTTTGCTCGATTAAATAAATAAACATGTATTACCTTTTCCATATATTAACCTTAGCTTACTTAAATTCAAAAGCTAGCAAGTGTAAAATATATATACATGATTAAAAGAGGTTATTTATCTTCAGAGAACAACAATGCCACATCTTTAATTCCAAATGTCGCTAACGTTTTAAGTAACAGTATTTCCATGCTTGCAACATCTACAGAACTACATGGCTTTTGCGTTTTAATCGTTATTTTTGCTAATGCCCCATCAAACCCGATCGATTCTAGTTTCGATTTAACTGGGAAAGGATTTTGATAACCTTCGATACTGGTACTTAGTAAAATGTTAAGCACCGTAATGCGCGGAGCTTTTATAGATGTTTCATTTTTATATTGAATGTCTACCGAAGTAGGTACTCCATTTCTGAACAAATAGATCGTGTAATTCTCGATCGTTGCTCGATTTCCCTCGATTTCGTCTGATGAAACAAGCCTATTTTCACTTAATTCATTAATAATATGGTTGATTTCTGCTGTCTCACGAAAGCCCTCAAGACGGTATAATTCTTTTTCATTAACATTTAAGAACAAAACTGTTGGGTTTGTTTTTATTTTATATCGGTTGGTTGTCTGTACATCAATTTCTATGTAAATAGTCTGAAGTTCAATCGATGGATGTGTTTGCGCAATTTCCCTTAGGACAGTTCCCATATTCCTTCCGGTAGGACAGGCTGTTAATGTAAATAAAAAAATTTTAGAAACCGATTGATTCATGAAATATCACTTCCTTATGCGTAGTAATTGAAATAGGTTTATTTCTATTATTGAGGAGTTTTGTTAAAGTTTGATGAAGATTTAACTATTTTTATAATTAAGTTGTGCTATGGCCAATTATTATTTTTTATCTCATGTTAATTGCAGGGGAATAAACAAGATAAGTTAAATACAGCCTTAAATTTAAGAGCTTGATATTAATGATATGAATGCAAACGTTAATAAAAAAAGAGCTGCTTAATTCTTAAACAGCCCCTTTTTTGTAAATTCAATGTTGTGATAGATTTAGATTATTTTTGATCGCTCACTGGATAGGCAGACTAAACCAAAACGTATAATAATTGCCTTCCGATTTCAAACCGATTTTACCTTGATGATGTTCAATGATTTCTTTTGAAATAGCCAGGCCTAAACCAGTACCACCCGTATCTCGAGTTCTCGAAGGATCGACACGATAAAAGCGGTCAAAGATACGATCCCGGTCTGCTGCTGGTATCATTTGTCCTGGACCACTGACTCCAAGCCAATAGTCTGAATCTGCTTTTTTTCCAACAATTCGAATAGAGTCAGATCCTTCATAGTAACGGATCGCATTATGGACTAAATTGCTAATAACTTGAGAAATCCCATCACCATTCACGTTCATATGTCCAGAATCAACTTGAAGATCTACAGAAATCCCTTTTTTCGTCATTTCCCAGCGGAACATCTCAACTGTTTGCAACACAATAAACTTTATATCTTCTTCCCCTTTTGCAGTAAAAGTTTGTGTGGTTAAATAATCCCACTCTTTTAGAAGTTCAAGTTGTTCAATCATATGGGTAAGGCGTTTAGATTCTTCATAAAGTGACTCGTATAATGATGAATCACCTACAATCACACCGTCTTTCAAAGCATTTAGATACCCATTTAAATTAGACAAAGGAGTCCTGAATTCATGTGATAAGTCTGATACAAGCTTTTGTCGATGTTGCTGATTATTTTTCAGCTGTAACACCAATTCATTGAAGTGACGAATGAACAAACCCATCTCCCCCTCCGAATTCAATTCAATTGGATCGGGGTAACGCCCTTGTTTCATATCTTTTGCTGATTCAATTAGCACCTTTAAAGGCTGAATTAGCTTTCTTGTTATATAAAAATGAATCACACTTCCGATGAGGATGGCCAGTATACTGAAGATCCATAAATACTGAAATAACGTTCCATTAAACTGTTTTTGTGTTTGTACATTCATCGCTCCCATACCATCCACTAACATACAGGCCGTGTTATAAATGGCCCAACTGCTAAGCACGATAAATAAAGCAATGACAAATATGTTAACAAACGTTAGCCGCCACAAAAACTGATTAGGCAGCCATGATTTAATAAATTTACTCATTGACAAATTTATACCCCATTCCGCGAACAGTAATAATCCGTTTTGGCGATGACGGCTGCTCCTCGATTTTTTCTCGTAGCTTTTTAATATGAGCATCAATCGTACGGTCTAAAACAAATTTATCATCATAAGGATATAACTGACGTAGTAAATCTTCTCTAGATAAAACAACATTTGGATGTTCCATAAAATGATAAAGAAGATTAAATTCATGCTTTGTCAAATGCAAGGGTTTATCATACAACAAAACTTCACCTTTTCTGGGTTTAATACATAAGCCCCTGTATGTGACTTTTTGACAAAACTGGCCGGTTCTCCGTAATACAGCTTCAACATGGGCAATTAACTCCTCAGGATCAAACGGTTTTGTTAGATAATCATCAGCACCCATTTTTAGTCCAGTAATCTTATCCTCAACCCTTGCTTTCGCAGACAACATAATAATAGATACTTCATTTCGTTCTTGCTCTCTGACCCACATACAAAACTCTTCCCCACTTAGTTTGGGGAGCATCAAATCAAGAATAATAAGACATGGATGATACGTTAAAAACACTTGCTTTGCCTCTTCTCCGTCGCTTGCCACGACAACATCGTACCCTGATTTTTCTAAATAAATACGAACAAGATTGCGAATCATTTTATCATCTTCTACCACTAAAATGGTTTGTTTCAAGTGGATCACCTCAAGCCCTAGTGTACAAAAAATGCAACCTTATTTCATTTTTTCAATTTCTTGAACCATTAAATCATGGTTCATCGCACCGATCGCTATAAATTGGATTCGCCCATTCGAATCAATCATATAGGAAGTTGGATAAGCTTGAACTCGGTACATACTCGCTACTTCTGAGTTTCGATCCATTAAGATCGGAAAGGTAAGGCCGAAGTCCGCTACGAACTCCTCCACAACCTCCTCGTTTTGTTCAGAATCCGTTAAATTTACAGCTAATATCTCTACATTATCCATCTCTTTGTATACCTTTTCCATATCCGGCATTTCTGCTCTACACGGCGGACACCATGTTGCCCAAAAATTAACGAAAACACGAGTGCCACGATAATCAGATAAACGTACCGTTTCTCCTTCTAAAGTTTTCAATTCAAAGTCAGGTGCGATCTGACCTCTTTCAAGTCCAATCGTATCGGACTCCTTTACTACCTCAGTCCCTGTGGTATCCTCTTGATTTGCAGACTCCTCATTGGAATTAACTAGATCTAAAACGGCCCAACTAAACATCCCCAAAATAATAACAATAAAAATTATTTTTTTCATTAAAAGTACCTCCTACTATCCTAATTTTGATAACCACGTATCTTGAATTAACCTTAGAAGAAATTCAGTAATTCTAGGCATTTGACCAAAAAATAAAACGAGACCCATGATTATCATAATCATGCCGCCTGTTTTTACAATTACTTGCGTATGGCGAACAATAACCCTCGTAGAACTAAGGAAAAATGTTAAAATTAAAAACGGCTGAGAAAAGCCGATCACGTACATGACTGTATATAAAATACCTTGACCTGGGTTGGTGGCTGCTACTATTAAAATCGATCCAAAGATAGGACCGATACAAGGTGTCCAGCCAGCAGCAAAGCCAAGCCCTACAAAAAAGGTACCTACATACCCCGTCGGTCTTTTTGAAAAATGAATACGCTGTTCCTTCATTAATGTTGTACTATTAATCCAACCGCCGATAAACAGCCCCATAAAAATTAAAAAAATACCTGCCATCCGCTGAATAAATAAGCCTGATTCACCAATTAATAGTGATTGAATCCACCTTCCAAAAAAGGATGCACCAGCTCCTAAACTAATAAACACAAGGGAAACACCCAGCAAAAATACAATCGAATGGCTGAGTAGCTTACCACGAATTTGCGGTGATTGACTACCCTGAAGCTCTTTTACACTGATTCCCGTAATATAAGATAAATAAGCCGGAAAGATTGGAAGCACGCAAGGTGATAGAAACGATAAAGCGCCTGCTCCTATCGCCAACAACATCCCGACTAGCAAAAAAGTATTTGCATCAATACCCGACATCACAATCCCTCTTTCTTTGATTTACTAAATGAATAGCTAATGCTGCTACAAAAAAGACTGCTAAAAACCAAGGTGCCATTATATAACCAAATACTGTCACATACGGCTGAAGGATGACTAAAATGAACATTCCCACTGTCCAACTAACTAGCATGACCATGATTCCTGGTTGAAAAAGGGATAAAACAAGTAGGATAGCCAGTAATACCATCCTTCCAACCGCTAAAGCATTGTCGTCTAAAATAAATTTTAGGAATTCATATAAAAACGAGCTTGTCAAAAAGATTGGAATAAAAGCTTGAATGAAAAGTACCATATCCAGCTGGCCCCGTTTTGACTTATAAAAAAGGAACACAACACTTATTAAAATTGCTAGATAAAAGGCACTTGAATCACTTGGATAAGCTAATATAGCCAAAGGATCACTAATAAATATTGAAATATTCAAGATTACCTTGCTTATCCAAACAAAAATAATAAAATTGATCAGCTGTGATGTTATTTCTTCTATTTGCCTCTTCTTCTGTTCTTTCGGTGAATCACTCATTATATAAAACGAAAGAACGCCTGCGATTAAACTGATGATTGTTACCGATAAAGACATTAATTTAGTCAATGTTGCCATATATACACCTCCGTCCATGTCTGTCTTTTCTAACCATACAAGCTCTGTATGAAGATTTTATGAAGAAAATAGATTGGTTTTTTAATAGAAACTCTTTACAATAGTCTCATAAAAATAAAAGAAAAAAGCGATTCCTCCATGTTTCAGAGAAATCGCTTTTTTCTATTGTTAGAAACTGTCTTATGAAAATGACAAACTTTCTGTGATTTAAATCCATTCCAATATCTTTAGTACCCATACTAGTATAAGACTCATAATAATTCCTGCTACAAAAGACATATTCGCTTTAAACCAACTATTCGTTTCTCGTTTAATTAAATAAGCATATATAACAGAAATAATCGTACCAAACATTATTCCACCTAACATATTTGTTGGCAAAATCCAATCATACCAATTCACATGATCACCTCTTCCAATACCTCACTACCATTAAAACAAAATCTCCCGACTTCAATAGCCCTTATATATTTTCCCTCAATACTCTCGAAAGAACAACTGCAAGTTGATCTCCAGTTACAGGCTTATTTTAAATGTCTTATCTATTTATCATCAACTATTAATATTGATAAAGATTTAACCTTCCAAATTGGAAAACTATGCTTTGATTTCAAAAATAATAAACCACCAATTATGTATTGGTGGTGACGATGGGATGGGACGTTACTTTATTAACTAGATCTAGTTTTAATTCTGTTCCGCGGTACCTGTCCCTCTGTCCCAGTTTTAATTCTGTTCCGCTGTACCTGTCCCTCTGGCCCAGTTTTAATTCTGTTCCATGGTGCCTGTCCCTCTGGCCCGTGTCCCTCTGGCCCGTGGCCCATTTTATACAACTTAAGAACACCAAAATGAAGCTCTCTGTTGTTCAACTATAGCCCCGTTCAAAATCTAATTATTAACATTAGAAAAGATATGGCTCATTTTTTTTTCCTATCCGAAAAAGTTATTTAAGACAGGCAGGAGAGTTGTCTACACAAGCATTTTACAGCCGGCATATTCTATAGAGTAATCAGATTTTTAGAAAGGAGCTTTTTTCATTGAACTTAGAAAAGAAATTTATCGATAAGCTAGATCAGATTAGCATCTCTAAAGCCTCCGGCAGTGTTGATGTAACTAATCCAACCGGATTTAAATTATTAGGAAAAGGTCATCAAGGAGCCGTTTTTCAAATAGATGAAAACCGCTGTGTGAAAATCTACTGTAGAAATGAAGATCTTGTACGGGAGCTACATTCATTGAATCTCGGCGGTAAAGTTGGTATTACCCCTAAAGTATATTTTTCAGGTGATAACTTTATAGTAATGGAATATATGACCTCCCCCACGCTCTTCGAATATTTAGATAAGAATCCATTAAATAAGGAATTAGTATCAAGAATTATTGAGCTATTAGACATCTTTGAACAAATAGGATACAACCGATTCGATCATTCGGCTCGGCATATTTATGTCGTACCTAATAGTAAATTGAAAATAATTGATGTCGTACACATGATTAAAAAGGAGCCTGTCTATTTGGCAGAAAAGCTAATTAGTGATATGGGTGTAAATGCAAATGAATTTATCCGACTAGTAAAAGAAACTAGTCCTAAATGGTACAAAAGATGGGAAACAGACACTGGTTTTGCAGATTTGATGATGAAAGTGAATAGGAAGGCATAAACGGTAAAAAAGGTAGTCCAAGTAAATTTGGACCACCTCTTTTTATGTCTTTTTTATTTTTTCTTTTTGGATTTATCCTTTTTCGATTTTTTCTTTTTGGTGTCTTTATTTTGTCGTTGTATTTGCAATTGGGGTAATAGTTGCTGCGCATTTACTAGATGAGCAACAAGTGCTTCTCTTTCTGAAACAGTTACATCCCAGTCATCAGGAATTGACTGGATGACGTCCCTTATGATCTCTTCAGGTATATTCATGATTTCTTTAATCGCTGACTGGATCTCGTTTTCACTTTGCAATAAACCTGCAAACCACTTATGGACGTTGAGAGTAACTTCGAGCTTCGGCATTTTTTCAAGAGTTTTAACGGTCCATTTTGCATTAGAAAAACAACGCCCATGATCAATCATATAGAGAAAATACTCCCCTTGCCCATTTGGTTCAAGGAGGACATTGTTCTCTTTTCGGTCTGTATTGCCTATCCAAAGGTCAAAAACAATTATTTTGGCAAGATGGTTTTTATTGCTAACTGTTATATTTTCATTTTGTGAATCCCGCTCAAGTTGGATACAGTTATCAATAAATAAACTAGCAAACTGGCTGCCGGATGTAAACTTCCGTTGTAATAGAATCGGATGTTCGTTTATAAAATCATCATTGATCTTTACAACTTCAAAAGGAACGATAGGCAGTGATAGTATTTGACCTAATCTCCCGGCAATATACTCGTTAACTAGTATTCTCGTTCCTGATGGATTATTTTTAAACTTTACTGCGTATTGACGACCATTGCTGAAAAGAATATTCTGTGGCTTAGAATATCCTTGTTTAATAGATTCTACTAATTGAACAGGCTGTATGTTTTGTTCATACATTTTTTTCACTCCTTTTCATTTAATCCTGCATAATAGAATGATTGATGCCCAATCACAGCCTTTTATTGTGATTGTAAGTAAGTTACCCCTACATTAAATGCAGCCGAGTTTGATGTGGTTGTAAGCCCTAAGCAAAATCCATGCCCAAAAATAGGGTTACGTGGTACCCTCCAATTTAAGTTTTTTGACACTAGAGAACAATAAGATATTACGTTTCCGTTTTGAAATCCTCTCTTATCCTCATACTGGTATGGAACAATATTGGCGCGGCCTTCATGTAATAATCGCAGGTAATCCGGTGATAATCCTATATCAAGTGAAAGAGGTAAAATAACTTGAGGAATTTGGTCATATTTAATAGCAAGTTCACTTTGTCCTTTTTTCAGTATAAAATGTTTCGTCAGCCCAAAGGCAGCACTGTTCAATTGCTTGTTCGTAAGGATGAGTTCAATTTCCTCATTTTCTTTTATCGAGAGGGAATTAATCTCATAATTATCATGTTCAAAGCCATTATCGGCTAAGGCACCGGGATGGTTCACAGGAACATCCATAAAGTCATTTAATTCCTCTAACCAATTCCAGTCATCCGTCGGGTTGCCAATCATAAGTTTCCCGCCATTTTGGTCATAAGAAAATAAGTAGATAATGCGCCCGCCAAAGCGAGGTGAAATGATTGCTGTTATTCTATTGTTTCGTAATACGACTTCCTTATAGCCGTCATGATCGATATCGTCTATAAAGGCATGCACAAAGCCGGATTTGTCATGATCATCTTCCCATTTTGCTGCTTCGATCAATAAGGATGATGCACGTGCATGACTTGCAACTGCACGGGCCCATGGGGCGGGCAGTGCTACTTTTACATCGCTGTCCTGGTCGGTGTGTATACTGTTTGGGGCATCGTGCCAGGCTGTTTCATAAGTGCAGGCAAGAAAGTGTTTGCGTGCCAGCTCGAGTAATGGGGAATATTGAGTAGCAGTAGATGAGAATTTTTTTAGTTTCTCCCATGTTTCAACCAAAGTTTGCTGAAAAGGAGCCCAAGCCGGTGAGTCAGTCCAATTCAAATAATCCTCACCTGCACCAAACACTATTGCCAGTTCCCGGTAAGTACCTGTAGCGATTGAACGGGCAGCTTGAATTGTGTGACTTTTCAACCAAGATTGAAGAAGTACCGGTGTAACATCTTGTTTCCCAATCAACCATTCCAGAAAACAGCGATAATGATGAGTGGCTAAGGGGTTCCAAGGAGGTATTCCAGCAACCTTCTCCATATCATCACCATAGATGGCTAATACATCTCGACCATTTTCAATCTCTTGCTGCAGTTGTGATAGTAATGCATTCAATCTTTGTTCATGTTTATTTGTTTCAAAAGGAATAGCAAGGCGCATTTCCTGAGCAAGCGGAAGTGCAACTAAGTCTTTGCAGCCTTCTATGTGATGGGCTTCGTATAATTCGGGAATAAAGTGAGGATTAAGATCAAACTTCTCACGTGAAGAATCATCTAGTATTAACCTGTCATCCACCATAACATACTGAAACCCACCGTTAATTAAGCTTTTGTCCGTTAAAACATCTGCTAGTTTTTTAGTATTCCAGACCCGTTCAGGAACCCAAAATCCCTTTACATTTGATGTATCAGCACCAAGCCACTTTTCAATCAAGAAAAGTTCTTCTTGCACTTGATAACGATTATGCTCGCTGTCAAACAAAGGCATAATATTCTGGGCGTAGGTGGAGCCAATGATTTCTACTAACCCGGATTTTCTTAATTCTGCAATTTCTTCAAGAAAGAGCGGATCATACCAGGCACAGGCTTCAATGAATGTTCCGCTTATATGAAGGTGAAAGGGGATGTTATATTGAGAGTGAAGTTCAAATACTGCACGTAACCCAGCAGAAGCGTCGGGAGGACCAATTATTTGCTCTATGCCTGGGCGATTTTCATAACCGTTCGTAATTAAATATTGATTGGCATGATGAACGATAGCGATGGGAACAGATTTGCCGCTCATTGCAAACCTCTCCCTTGCAAATAAAGGCCGCACTTAGTAAGAAAAGGGTCTACTATACTTAATTTCCCCGTTTTGAGTACACATAGTTCATAGTGCAAACTTTCAAATAAAGAGAGAGCGCCGTATACAGAAATTCGCTCAAGAAATGAATTCCGGTTGTAGGATAGGTGTTGATCAAGATAGGTATTTACGAATTTCTCAATCATTGGCTGAAAATAGTCAAAATCTCCTTTTTTGAAAAAGCTGCTTACTTGAATCTGACATGTTAAATAAGCTACATCCCATGCTGGGTCACCGACAAAGTGGTGATCAAAATCAATGGCAATGATTTTCTGCTCGTGCATAAACACATTTTTTGTATGAAAATCCCCATGCAGCAAAACTTCTTCTTCTGTTTTTAGTTTAGGTGATTTTTGAACAAAATCATCAAACATAGATTTTAATTTTGCCTTTTCCCCCGGCAAAAGTTCTGCCAGTTCTTTGTAAAATCGTTCTACATCAGCATTGGCTCTTGTTCTTGTTGTTTTCCGGACCTCTGTCAAAGGTATCGCATGCATACTCGTCAGCCAGTTTGATATAAGAACAGCTAATTGCATGTTATCCGCATTGGGAGCATGGATCCAATCGTCAAACGTTTTCCCTGGCGATTTAGACATAATCATCATTCTCCATTGCTGTAAATAAGCAATCGGACGAACAATTGTATATTGTAGGTCTGAACTAAACCCATTGTTCCACAAATATTGCAAAAACTGAAAACTGGCGAGTCCTTTTTCTTGATCAGAATATACTTTTCCAATCAAATATTCGTCTCTTAACTTCCCGTCTTGATTATGATAGGTTACAAGATATTCGACGATCATTTTACGAATTTTAGGTACAGTAGAAATAACCTTAACCTGTAGCACTTTCCGACTATTCCCATAACAATTTTCATAAGCTGAAATAATCGCATCTGTTGATGGAAGCTGTGTTTTTTCTCTCATGATTCTATATACTCCTTTCTTTAAAAAATTCAAAAGCATATTACTTTGTTTGTAAAAGTTCTAAATACAATTGCCGAGTCTCATCCGCTGCCTTTCTCCAAGACCATGTTTCTGCTTCTTCAGCGCCCTTTTGCCCCAGAGTTTGTCTCAGTGTTGGGTTGTCCAGAATTTTAATAATTGCCTTTGCTAATTCCCTTGGCTTACCCGGCTCAATAACTAAAACATTTTTGACAATTTCGCCCACACCTGTTGTGGTCGAGATAATAGTAGGAATTCCTGATGCCATAGCTTCCAGAACAGTTATTCCAAAAGGTTCTGATTTTGCCGGCAGAGCAAATATAACAGCATTTTTATAACATTCAAGCAAATCCTGACCAGTGACATTGCCCTTAAATTCCACACGGTCATGGATTTTTTGGCGGCGTGCTTTAAGTCGCAGTTTATTTAGTAAGTCACCATCTCCCGCAAACATAAAGCGAATATCATCCCGTTCTGAAAGAACAAGATTAGCTGCCTCCAAAAAATCATCCGGAGCTTTTTGTCCAGTTAATCTTCCTAGAAATAACACATATCCGTCGATTGTTTGATAATCTCTAGACCTCATTTGTTCAAACGCGGTGACATCTATGCCATTGTAAATTGTCGTTATTTGATCTGGATTTGCTCTATAATTATCTACCAAAATTTGTTTTGTCCTTTTCGAGACAGCTATCGTATGTTGTGCAGTACGAACAGCTTCTTGTTCAATTGAAAAAATGATTGGATTTAGCGGTTTTCCTGCAGCACGGTCAAATTCCGTAGAATGTACAGTCCAGATTAAAGGAATATTGCATTTTTGAGCAATTCCCGATGCTGCATATACACCCATCCAATCATGTGCATGGATAATATCAATACCTTCCGGGTTAAAAGTTTCTTCAAGTTGTTTTTGGAATTCCATTACAGAATCCCATATTATATTCCCTGAGTAAGAATAATGGGAGAACGCTTGCTTCATCTGCACATGCTGCAATGTCATCTTCTCAGGAATAGTAAATTTTTGTTCCAAAAACTGAGGAAGATAAAAATCTATATCAACTCCGATGCCTGTTAATTCCTTGACAATGGCTTGACAGTGGATACCCAACCCCCCTGAAAATTGTGGTGGGTATTCCCAACTAATCATCGCTACTTTCATGAAGGTTAACAACTCCCCTTAGTTAATTTTCTGCTAGTTTTGCCTTCTCTACTGTTGCAGCAAACTTAGGATTCTTCGTCCAATTATCATACAGAGAACTATCTAATTCTTTTACGTAGTTTAGAAATTCTGTAACTTGTTTGCCCATACCCCTGATCATCCGCTGTGGAAATTGTTTTTCCGGTAATTTATTATGGCGGTGGAGGTTTACCACTTTTAAACTGCCATTAGACATTAAATAAATATAGTCAGGACTTTGATCAAGACGGGTAAAACCGATTGCTTTAAAATCATCGAGTAGACTTAGCAATTTTTTCGTTAACTCTTTCGTTACTTTATTGTTTTCTAAATATTTAGCTAAAGTAGGTGCATTAATAGTACTCATCACTACATAAGTCCCTCTTCTTCCATAAACAACTGGAGTAATTCCACGTTTTGCTCCCATTTGTAGAGCTTGAAATTCCTTTTCAGCTTTTTCCTCCTTTTCAAAAAATACAGCACAACGTATATTATCAATACTAATGACAACACGCTTTTCTTCTTGACTGATAATCCGCAAGTCTGTAGGATTATGAACAATCATTCCTTCAATATCAGGCTTCGTTACTATAATTTTCTTTATCTCATCCACTATCATTTTTTCATCAGAATTTTGTGCCAACTGCATCTCTTCCTTTCAAGTTTAATTCCTGTTAAACTATTATTTTTAACTTATTGTCATGATATGTGAAAATAATCTGATCGTCTCAACACTTGTCTTACTTGCTTTAAATTTGGCGAATACACTAATGGAGTTGAAGGATGAAGATAGGAGTTGTGAATGAAGTAGATGTAATGTATTTTGTAAGTTACTAATAAAAAAACGCGCAGATCTTCTTAACCCGTTCGTAACAGGCAGAAATAACAGTAAATAACATACGTGCTACAACGAGGACAAAAGAACGAAAACAAGTAGAGGAATTAAAGCATTCTAATATATATAGCATTATTTTTTGTAGTAAGAAATAGATTGATATGTTTACTACGGAGGTCGCAAAGACTTCATAGATCAATATTATAAACGTCATTTCCTTTACTTTGTATTCTTCTAACAGAAGTGTAAGCAGCACCATTAATAAATGTGGAATTATCAGAAGACAAGAAGAATGGAAAACAACCTCTTTCTTTTATTAAAGTAAAAAGATCAGATGGAATAACCACCTAATCAAGGATAATCTTTATAAAAATTAAGCAATATCAGAACTTAAATGATAGATTAGAGCATAAGTTTGTCACATGAAATTTAAAGCACAAAGATGTAATGGTGACATTTTTATGCTTATTCACTTGTGTTTACCACATAAGGTGACGTCCTGAAATAACGGCACTTAAGCTTCTGCGAGAGTAGTCGACATATTCTCATTTCGCTGAGCCATATGCCTGCCGACAGGCGTCCGGTCAGCTAGTCTGGTTGTTCTCTTCCTCTTCCTACATCCTTAGACGGTGGTGTCCGGCATTTTTCCTATACAAAAAAAGCTCCCAAATGAGAGCTATTTCATTATAATTGATATTTACAATGACAAACTTTCTGTGATTTAAATCCATTCCAATATCTTTAAAATCCAGACTAGTATAAGACTCATAATAATTCCTGCTACAAAAGACATATTCGCTTTAAACCAACTATTCGTTTCTCGTTTAATTAAATAAGCATATATAACAGAAATAATCGTCCCAAACATCATTCCACCTAACATATTTGTTGGCAAAATCCAATCATACCAATTCACATGATCACCTCTTCCAATACCTCACTACCATTAAAACAAAATCTCCCGACTTCAATAGCCCTTATATATTTTCCCTCAATACTCTCGAAAGAACAACTGCAAGTTNTTCGCTTTAAACCAACTATTCGTTTCTCGTTTAATTAAATAAGCATATATAACAGAAATAATCGTCCCAAACATCATTCCACCTAACATATTTGTTGGCAAAATCCAATCATACCAATTCACATGATCACCTCTTCCAATACCTCACTACCATTAAAACAAAATCTCCCGACTTCAATAGCCCTTATATATTTTCCCTCAATACTCTCGAAAGAACAACTGCAAGTTCATTTCCAGTTAAAGGCTTATGCATTTTAAATGTCTTATCTATTTATCATCAACTATTAATATTGATAAAGATTTAACCATCCAAATTGGAAAACTTTCCTTTGATTTCAAAATTAAAAAACCACCAATTATGTATTGGTGGTGACGATGGGATGGGACGTTACTTTATTAACTAGATCCAGTTTTAATTCTGTTCCACGGTGCCTGTCCCTCTGTCCCAAACATACTGCTTTGACTGTTGCTTTTGCACCCTTACAAAAATATTATTAGACAATAATGAAAAAATAATTAAGACAGTGCCAAGAAGGTCAAAGATCGTTACATGATAACCTTGAAAAATCGAAACTAAGAGTGTTGTCACTGGAACAAAGTTGATAAACAACAGCCCATTTAATGGTGATAAAATACTGACACCGATGTTCCAACCAAGCAACGCAATAACGCCAGGGAACACAATCATAAACAGTAAATGTGGGCTTGTTGCTATAAGGTCTTCTGATGACGGAATAGATATGTACCCAAATAGTGTTGCCCCAATTACAATAACAAGTGCCGTAAATGTGCCAAGTAAACAACTTAACGTAGAATACCGTAGAGCTGACCAATCTCTAAACTCACTACCACCCATCGTGTAAATAACCCATCCAATTACTGCAATAAATATGAGCATAGAAGGAATTAAATGATCTGTCGCCCCAAGAAATGCTTTAATATCACCTTTAGTGATAACTAACATCGCACCGATAAATGACACAAGCACACAAATTAATGTGAAAAAATGAGTGCTTTTTTTAAAAATCATCCATCCAATCACAATAGAAATCATAGGCATTAATGATTCCATAATGGATGCGACCATCACTCCTGGTTCACCTAATAAATCCTCACCCCAAAAGATAAATAGATTATAAACTGTAAAGGCCATTGTACCGAAAAACCATAAGTGAAGGCCTCTACCTTCAAATCGAAAAGCTTGCTTTCCTTCTTTCCATAATAAAATCGCTACTAAAATGATCGTAACAGATACATATCGAATGATTGTAAAATAGAAAGGATCTATATGATTGAAAGCCGAATGTGCTACAGGAAACATCGCTCCCCATGATGCTGCAGCAATAAAACATAAAATAGCTCCTACTATTACGTTATTTCTCAAATGCACTCTACCTCCTTCACTTAATTGACATATTCATTATCTATGCTTTTGGGTATCTCGTAAAATGAATAATAATAATGGTTTACTATCATTTTTAGAGATACCAGGTAGTATGTTAATGGGAAAATAATATTATATAGAAGGATTAATCCCTTTTCAGACTGGCGCGGAAAAGGAAAAGCTTACTTAGCGCTATCATTATATATTTGGATCATTTCTTTTCGCTTAATAAGTAGAATTGTAATCATAAGCACTTCACTTATGACAAGTAAACCAAAGCCTAAAACTATCCCATTCACCAATATAAATTCGTTAGTGCTCCAAGATACGTAAGCCCAGCCTATTATTGCTATTACGTCAATGACTATGATAATGGCCACAGCAATAAATGTTTGAGAAAGAAATAATCCTGTTTTTCTGATCATGTAGGAACCATATTTATAACTGATCAAACTGCCTAAAACAATACTCATGATATATAGAATAAAAGCCATATATAGGTCGTCCATATTTCCGCCTCCTTCATACAAATATGGCAGGTTCTTTCTTAGCGAAACAGTTCTCAAGAATACATAAAACGATACTATACTGAAGATTAGTGATCATACCGGAACAACAAATTACCATCACAAATCCCGTAAGAAATTCAATAAAAACATCCATGAAACTCACTTTCTCGCCATCACAAACACATATATCAATTATCTATTCATTTCACCATCTCGTAAAATGAATAATATTAATACTTTGCTATCACTTTTTGTGATACCATGAAGGTATGAGAATATAAAAGGGGAGAATACTAGTTGGAATTTAAGGACCTAGAGATCTTTCAGATGGTGGCGGAAAAAGGAACCATCACAGAAGCGGCAAAAGAGTTGAATTATGTACAATCGAATCTTACATCTAGAATTCATAAGTTAGAAGCTGAAATGAAAACTCCTTTATTTAATCGACATCGACGTGGTATGAGTTTGACACCAGAAGGAAAAAAACTATTAACTTATAGTAATAAAATATTACAATTAACTGAAGAAATGAAAAAAGCAGTTCAAACTAATAGTGAGCCATCTGGAAAATTAGAAATTGGCACAGTAGAAACCGTCATTCATTTACCCCAAATTTTGTCTAGCTATATTAAGAAATATAAAGATGTCGATTTATCAATTTTTACTGGTGTAACAGAAACATTAGAAAAAGATGTATTAAATCATAAGCCGGATGGAGCTTTTGTTACAGAATCGGATATTCATCCCGATCTTGTAGCGCATGAAGTGTTTCAAGAGGAACTTGTTTTAATTTCCGATATGCACATTACCTCCCTAGAAGAGGTAAAAGAGGTACCCGTATTATGTTTTAGCAAAGGTTGTGGATACCGAGCACGCTTAGCACAATGGTATAAAGACCAAGACATCATACCTCAAAAGGTAATGGAATTCGGTACATTAGAAACGATCTTGCGTAGTGTTGTGATGGGGCTCGGTGTTACATTTGTTCCAAGGTCGTCAGTTGATCAATTGAAAAAAAACGGACTAATTCAATGTCATGAACTTCCAGAGCAATACAGTAAGATTAAAACAGTATTTATTAGAAGAAAAGATACATTCTTAACCTCAACAATCGAAAAATTTATTGAAACCATCGAATCAAATAAACAAGTAGATATCCGAACCCCTGAGTTAATCACAGGTTGCTGTTCATGCTGAATCATCAAATGATGGTACTCCTCTAGGGAAAGTACTGAAAAGAATATGGGAATAGCCAAAACAAAACCCTTGGCAAACGCATTTTGGCGTTACCAAGGGTTGAAAGTTTAACTGCAATATAGAAATTCTACGAATGACATAATTTAAAACCGCTGTATACGAATTTGCACATACGGTGGTATGGGGGAAGTGAAGGTAAACCCACATAATATTAAGTGCAAAAGCGATCACTTATGTATAAAGAGATCGCTAAATTATCAAATATTTAATAAAGCCAAATAAAAAACCACCAATTATGTATTGGTGGAGACGGTGGGAGTCGAACCCACGTCCAGAAATAACGGCACTTAAGCTTCTACGAGTGTAGTCGACATATTCGCATTTCGCTGAGCCATATGCCTGTCGACAGGCGTCCGGTCAGCTAGTCTGGTTGTTCTCTTCCTTCATCCTCAGACGGTGGAATCCGGCGTAGCCCACTAAGAGTGAGTCCCTTACCCTACCACATGGGCTATGGAGGGAGGAACCGCTAAGCGCTTATTAAGCAGCTAAAGCGAAGTTGTTTTGTTGTTTGCCAGTTATAGGCTTTGACGTTTTAACGAGGCCGATCCCCTCGACTCGCAACCTAAGCTCGAACTATCCCTGTCGAATCCGTAGCGTCCCCATTATTATAGGTCACGTCGAATCTTATTCTGCACGTTGACGTCCGGAAAAACTTGTTAAGCTGAGCTAAGATTGTGTCACATGTTGTGACATTTATTATTATAACATACTGTATGTTAATTTCAAATTGTAAGTTTCTGTATACTCTGTACTAATTTGAGTTTTATTTATGTGTCACTCGCGGTGACATAAGTTATTATAACATGCTAAACGCTAATTTCAATTGTAAGTTTTTGTAAGCTACATCTTTTGTCTTTCTCTGAAGGCACGCTCGATGTCACGTTTGGCTTCTTTCTTTTTGAGTGTCTCACGCTTATCGTAATTCTTTTTACCTTTTGCAAGACCAATTAATAATTTTGCATACCCATTTTTTAAATAAATCTTTAATGGTACAAGTGAATAACCAATCTCTTTTGTTTCACCAAGTAGTTTGTTAATTTCTTTCCGATGTAGCAGTAGCTTTCTTTCACGTAATGGATCATGATTATATCGATTTCCTTGTTCATAGGGGCTAATATGCATCCCAATAATGTAAACTTCCCCATTATGAACCCTTGCATATGATTCTTTTAAGTTCACACGTCCTGCACGGATGGCTTTAATCTCCGTTCCTTGGAGCACAATTCCCGCTTCGTATGTTTCTTCAATAAAATAATCATGGTATGCTTTTTTATTTTGCGCAATAACCTTGCCTGCACCTTTAGGCATCTTCCACCCCTCCTACTAACAACCGTATTCCTACTATACCAAATTTTTCACATTAACAGCAAATAATTATCCAAGCAGAGCTCTGTTTACTAGCGTTCAGCAGTTTATTTGCAGCAACTTCCTAAAATTAATATCAATCTTGCGTTTGAATCGTACTTTTGCAGCACTATACTGCGATTATAAAATGATTAATATCAATCTTGCAGTCCATTCACTTCTATCGAGAGTTTTTATCAGCCACTTCGTCGTATATATCTGCCACTTTTATTGGATATCACCCAACTTCACTACATATATCTGCCACTTTAGAATTATATCAGCAACTAATAACGATTCTCACAGCCCAGCCCATCACCCTTTTCAACAGCAGAAACGGCCTAGCACTAAAAAAACAGGCATGAAACATAAAAGTTCCATACCTGGTAATCGCTCACTATTATTTTTTCTTCTTCTTTTTCTTTTTACCTACATTCTGATAATACGGTTTATTGTTTTTCTTCTTATCATCCTTTTTAGGGCCTTTACCAGGACGTTCCTGACTGTCTCTAGTTTTGGTTGGTGATTTTCCGCGACCGCCGCTCTTAATAACCTTAGGGGCATCTTTACTTGTTGGCCTTCTTGTTCCTTTCATGCCGACAATTTCGAAATCAACAACGCGCTCTTCCTTATTAACATTGACAACCCGAACGGTAATTTCATCACCAATTCTAAAGATATTGCCTGTGCGCTCACCGATCATTGCATAATGAGCTTCGTCATAACGATAGTAATCATCCGTTAAATAGCTAACATGTACAAGCCCTTCTACCGTGTTTGGCAATTCAACAAATAGTCCAAAGTTAGTAACCGAGCTAATCATGCCGTCAAATTCCTCGCCAATTTTATCTAACATATATTCAGCTTTCTTCAGATCATCCGTTTCACGCTCTGCATCAACAGCACGACGTTCCATGTTTGAAGAATGCTCAGCAATATTTGCAAGGTCTTCCTGCCATTTTTTCTGCGTTTGTTCATCTAATTTTTTCTCAATTAAATACGTACGAATCAAGCGATGGACGATTAAGTCAGGGTAACGGCGGATTGGCGATGTAAAATGCGTGTAAAACTCAGCCGATAACCCAAAGTGTCCTAAGCTTTCCGGGTCATATTTCGCTTGTTTCATCGAGCGGAGCATAACGGTTGAAATAACGGTTTCTTCTGGTGTACCTTGAACTTCTTCTAGAATTTGCTGCAATGCTCGTGGATGAATGTCATTTGCAGTACCCTTTACTACATAGCCAAAGTTCGTGATAAACTCGAAAAAGCGGTTCAGTTTTTCAGCTTTCGGATCTTCATGGATACGATAAATAAACGGTACGTTCATCCAATGGAAATGCTCGGCAACTGTTTCGTTTGCTGCTAACATAAATTCTTCTATGAGACGTTCGGCTACAGATCGCTCACGAATCACAACATCGGTTGGGTGACCTTCCTCATCGACCAGAACTTTCGCTTCTTTAAAATCAAAATCAATCGCGCCACGTTCAAATCGTTTTTTTCGTAAAATTTCAGCAAGCTCGCCCATTAGCTTAAACATCGGCACTAGCGATTCATATCTTGACAGCACCTCTGGGTCTGCATCCACTAAAATTTTATTTACATCTGAATACGTCATGCGCTCTGTTGTTTTAATCACACTTTGGAAAATTTCATGGCTCACTACAGCTCCGTTAGGATCGATCTCCATTTCGCATGACATGGTCAGCCGGTCAACTTGCGGATTTAAACTACAAATGCCATTTGATAAGCGATGCGGAATCATCGGAATTACGCGGTCAACTAAATACACACTTGTACCACGATCAGCGGCTTCCACATCAATTGGTGAATCTTCTGTTACATAATAAGATACGTCAGCAATGTGAACACCTAGCTTATAGTTACCATTATCAAGCTTTGTCACGGTAACAGCATCATCCAAGTCCTTCGCATCTGCACCGTCGATTGTGACAATCACTTGATCACGCAAATCGCGGCGGTTTTTAATTTCATCTGGATCGATTTCATCTGGTGTAGAATTGGCTTGTTCTAGCACTTCAGGTGGAAACTCACCCGGCAAGCCATGTTTATGAATAATCGAGAGAATATCAATTCCCGGGTCATTTTTGTGTCCTAATATTGTTTTAACTTCCCCTTCAGCGCTCATGCGGCCTTCAGGATATTTCACAATCGTAGCGACAACCTTATGGCCATCGACCGCACCATTTTTCGCTTCCTTTGGGATGAATATATCATTGCCGATTCGCTTATCATCCGGGATGACGAAACCAAAATATCGGTTATCTACATATGTACCTACCACTTCTGTTATACTGCGTTGAATAATTCGTACAATCGACCCTTCAGGACGGCCATTTGCAGGATGACGGTCAATCCGGGCTAAAACTATATCACCATGCATCGCACTTCTCATTTCTGAAGGCGGCACAAAAATATCATCTAAGCTTTTATCTTCCTGCTCGACAAATGCAAACCCTTTGGAATGGGCAATGACTTTACCGCGAACCAAGTTCATTTTTTCTGGAATGCCATAGCGATTACTTCTTGTTCGAACAACTAACCCCTGCTCTTCCATAATTACTAGAGCCTTCACGAACTCTTTAAATTCCGTTGAGTCCTCAATTCCAAATGCTTCTTCTAATTCTTTAACCGTTAATGGTTTATAAGATTCTTCCTTCATAAACGATAATAAACGATCAATATGTTCTTGACTCATATTTCAACCTCCTTTTACCAATTAAGATTATGTAAAAATTCATATATATCCTCATGCAGCTGATCTCGCTCTTTATCAAAAGTTATGGCATGTCCGGACTCTTCATACCATTTTATTTTCTTTTGATCTGTTTGAACCTCTTCATAAATAACATTGGCACTGTCAGTGTTAATCATGTCATCCAGACGACCTTGTACAACAAATGTTGGTGCATAAATAAGATCTATCTGTTTTCTAACATCGACAATTAAATTTTGCAAAGCATGTATCGTTTTCATTGGTGCTTGTTGCAGTTCTTCCATTTCAGCTGCAATTTGTTCATCTGATTTGCCTTCACGGCGCTTATACTCCTTGGCATATGAAAGTACACCTTGGAGCATTATTTCTTCTTTATTCATATACATCGGGGCACACATAGGAATAATAGCCTTTATAGGTTCAGTGTATCCCAGTTTTAAAGAAAATACCCCTCCAAGCGAGATTCCACACACCGCAATCTTTTCATAGCCTTTATCTTTCAAAAACTGATAGCCATTCCGTACATCCTCCCACCAGTCATCCGGGCCATATTCCACCAATTCCTCTAGTGAAACGCCGTGCCCTTTATAAACAGGAGCATGACAGGTATATCCTTTACTTTCTAAAAACCGGCCCAGCATCCGTACATCTGCCGAATTCCCTGTAAATCCGTGAAGTAGTAGTACAGCTCGGTCACCATCGGTTTCAAAAGTAAACGGCTTTGGCGGCATTAATTTCATATTTCAATATCCCCTTTTCCCACATACTTAATTTATATTAGTTTTTACCAAAATTGATTTAAATACACAAAAAGCAGCAGGCGAATCTCACCTGCTGCTTGTATCATTGATTGATTATACTTCGAAATATGTTACAGCAATTGCTAAAACGAAAAATAAAACAGCTAAAACAATCGTGACTTTGTGTAAAACCGCATCCATACCACGCGCTTTTTGTTTACCAAAAAGCTGCTCCGCACCACCAGAAATGGCACCTGATAAACCCGCACTTTTTCCTGATTGTAGTAATACTACAACAATTAATCCAATAGAAACTATAATTAAAAGCGTTACAGCTACTGCATGCATTGCTATACCTCCTACATACCCACTTTGCAATAATCCTACTTTACCATATCTTATCAGAAATAACAAGTTTGTATTATGTACTGCCATTTATGTATTTCAACTAATGCATTTAGCCTCTATCGCGCCAACTTGATACCAAAGTATCTATTTACGCAAATTAAATAAACTAGCCTAATTCACAAATATATTGCCTTAACCTACAAATTCGCTACCCTATTGAATGAAAAGATCAACTAGTTGATATAGTGAAATGCCCGGTTTAACAGCTAGTTACATTATTATACAGCTCAACTGTTATTGCTAAACGATCCATAATCTATAGCAAGTTACCATCTAATAACCGGCATTTTATTCATTTAAAGAGCATCTTTACGATATGTTTGTATTTTGAATAAAGTAGTATGTATGTAATGGCCAATTTGAGGAATCAAGGCTTTCGCTTATAAAGTCTCAATTTCCGCTTACATTTTCTATAATCCGCTTATAAATCAAAAATTTCGCTTATAACCCATCCAATTCCGCTTATAAACTCCTCAAATCCGCTTACAAATTGTAATTCCGCTATTAACTAGCCAACTTTCTCGCTTAAATCAATTACCTTCGCTCTTTACCACCCACATCAGGCAAAATAAAAAGACCGAGCACCCAATATAGAGTGCTCGATCTTCAACTAATTCTTACTTCTTTAAATTATAAAATGCTTTTTCGCCAGCATATTGGCTCATTTCACCTAATTGATCTTCAATTCGTAGTAATTGATTGTACTTCGCAACGCGGTCTGTACGTGATGGAGCACCTGTTTTAATTTGACCAGCATTAGTAGCAACTGCAATGTCAGCAATTGTGCTGTCTTCTGTTTCACCAGAGCGATGAGAAATTACAGCCGTATAGCCTGCACGTTTTGCCATTTCAATTGCATCAAATGTTTCTGTTAATGTACCAATTTGGTTCACTTTAATAAGGATTGAGTTACCTACGCCTTGCTCAATACCTTGAGAAAGTTTTTTCGTATTTGTAACGAATAGATCGTCACCTACTAATTGTACGCGGCCGCCTAGGCGCTCTGTTAACATTTTGTGGCCTTCCCAGTCGTTTTCATCTAGGCCGTCTTCAATTGAAACGATTGGGTACTTGTTGCAAAGTTGCTCGTAGAAATCAACCATTTCTGCAGAAGTTTTAACAACACCTTCACCCTTAAGATGATACTTGCCATCTTCTTTATTGTAAAACTCAGAAGATGCAGCATCCATTGCAAGTTTAACTTGCTCACCTGGCTTGTAGCCTGCTTTTTCAATCGCTTCGATAATCGTTTGAAGCGCTTCTTCGTTTGATCCAAGGTTTGGTGCGAAACCACCTTCATCACCTACAGCTGTGTTTAAGCCTTTTGCTTTCAGAACAGCTTTTAAGTTATGGAAAATTTCTGCGCCCATGCGTAATGCCTCACGGAAGTTTTCCGCACCGACTGGCATAATCATAAATTCTTGAATATCCACGTTGTTATCGGCATGTTCTCCACCGTTAATGATGTTCATCATCGGCGTTGGTAATGTTTTCGCATTGAACCCACCAAGGTATGCATAAAGTGGAACTTCTAAGAAGTCTGCTGCAGCACGTGCTACGGCCATGGAAACACCTAGAATTGCGTTAGCACCTAATTTCCCTTTGTTTTCAGTGCCATCTAATTCCATTAAATATTGGTCAATCGCAACTTGATCTGTTACGTCAAAACCGATAATTTCTGGCGCAATTTTTTCATTTACATTTTCAACAGCTTTTAAAACACCTTTTCCTAGGTAACGATCTTTGTCACCATCGCGTAATTCAACTGCTTCATATTCACCAGTAGATGCACCACTTGGAACTAACGCACGCCCCATTGCACCTGATTCTGTATAAACTTCTACTTCCACTGTTGGATTACCACGTGAATCCAGTACTTCGCGAGCATAAACATCAACAATAATTGACATAGTTAATCTCTCCTTTTTCTTAGAAAATTCGATCCGAGTTTTTATAATCAACTTAAACTATTTAATAATTAATGAATTCCCTGTCATTTCTTTTGGCTTTTCAACGCCTAATACATCTAATAGTGTGGGCGATAAATCGCCTAAAATACCATCATTTCGCAAATTCAAGCCATTTTTTGTGATGATCACTGGCACTGGATTTGTTGTATGTGCCGTCATTGGGGTATCCTCCAATGTAATCACTTCATCTGCATTTCCATGGTCTGCCGTAATGATAGCCACACCATCTTTTGCGATAATCGCGTCCACGATTTTGCCAAGGCATTCATCAACGGTCTCAATCGCTTTAACAGTTGGCTCCAGCATTCCAGAATGTCCAACCATATCAGGATTTGCAAAGTTTAAGATAATCACATCATGATTATCATTTTCGATTTCTGCTAAAAGAGCGTCAGTCACTTCATAAGCGCTCATTTCCGGTTTCAAATCATATGTAGCAACCTTTGGTGAATTAATTAGAATTCGTTTTTCACCTGGGAATTCTTCTTCACGACCACCGCTGAAGAAAAACGTAACATGCGGATACTTCTCCGTTTCAGCAATGCGCAGCTGCTTTAAGCCATGCTGCGAAAGCACTTCGCCGCATGTATTATCTAAGTTCACACTCTTAAATGCGACGTAGCCATCAACTGTTTCACTAAAATGCGTTAAACATACAAAGTATAAGTCCTTCGGAGCACTTGGTCCGCGGTCAAATTCTCTGAAGTCTTCGTTTGTAAACGCGCGTGAAATTTGAATCGCACGATCTGGTCTAAAGTTATAAAAAATAACAGCATCATTATCAGACATTTTCGCAATCGGTTCACCATCATTTTTTAAAATGACTGATGGCAGTACGAACTCATCAAAAATACCATTATTATAAGAGTCTTCAATACATTCTTGTGCAGATTGATAGCTTGGGCCCTTGCCATACACCATCGCATCATAACATTTCTGAACACGATCCCAGCGCTTATCACGGTCCATCGCATAATAACGTCCAGAAATGGTTGCAAATTGGCCAACACCAATTTCTTTCATCTTCGCTTCGGCTTGAAGAATAAATTCCTTCGCAGTTTGTGGACCAACATCTCGTCCATCTAAAAAGCCATGGACGTATACCTTTTCAACACCGTCCTCTTTGGCCATTTTTAATAACGCATACATATGATTAATGTGACTATGTACACCGCCATCAGATAATAATCCAAAGATATGTAGAGCTGTATTATTTTGTTTTGCATGCTGAATGGCCGCCTGGAAGGTTTCATTTTGGAAAAACTCGCCTTCACGAATGGCGACATTCACACGAGTTAGACTTTGGTAGACAACACGCCCTGCGCCAATATTTAAATGTCCAACCTCTGAGTTTCCCATTTGACCCTCGGGTAACCCAACGGCTTCTCCAGACGCGGTTAACGTGGAATGCGGATACTGTTCCCAGTAGCGATCAAAGTTCGGCTTTTTTGCATGTGCAACAGCATTACCTTTGACTTCATCACGCAACCCAAATCCGTCTAAAATAATTAAAGCATGTGGTTTTCTAGCCATTATTAACTGCCTCCAAAAGCTGTAAGAACGAGCTTGGTTCAAGACTCGCACCACCGACTAACGCACCATCAATATTAGGCTGCGCCATATATTCCCCAATATTTGTTGGCTTTACACTGCCACCATATTGAATGCGAACGGTATCAGCCACTTCTTTTGAATATAATTTTCCCACCACTTGGCGAATATAGCCGCATACCTCATCAGCATCTGCTGCAGATGATGATTTACCCGTACCAATCGCCCAAATTGGCTCATACGCAATCACAACATTCTTGACTTGTGCCTCTGTTAATCCAGCTAACCCCTTTTCAACTTGAGCGCCCACAATGTCATTCGTTGTGCCCGATTCACGCTGCTCTAGAGTTTCACCAACACAAACAATTGGAATTAACCCATGAAGAAAAGCAGCATGTGCTTTCTTATTAACCGTTTCATCTGTTTCCGCAAACATTTCGCGGCGCTCTGAATGACCAATAATGACGTAATCAACATTGAGATCTTTAAGAGCAACTGGACTTACTTCACCTGTAAAAGCACCGCTATCTTCAAAATGCATATTTTGCGCACCGATTTTCAAGTTGGTGCCTTGTGATGCGTGTACGAGTCGATCTAAAAATAAAAACGGCGAACAAACAACCGAATCGACGACATCCGGTGAAGGAATATTATTCTTTACTTCTTCAACGAAGCTTGTTGCTTCAGAAAGGACCTTATGCATTTTCCAGTTTCCTGCGATGATTGGTTTTCTCATGTTTAAATGCACCTCCAATATTTTTACACATTATGTGTCATTCCGCAAACCATTATTTTAATTTTCAAAAAACATTTCTATAATAGCTAAACGCTTGTTAATCTTTACCGGACATTAGATTCCTTATCTCTGTTAAAAAGGGCCTTTTTAAAATGTTAACGGACATTTATTCCGCTATTACAAGGTAATTCGCCTATTATCTACTGATTTTATGTAAATAACGAATTATTTGTCCGGAAAAGCCTGTCAATCACCCGTTTTTATGCAAATAAGGCACTATTTGTCCGCAAAACCTTCCAAACAGCATTTTCCAAGATAATCTTAAGCTACCTATTTATCATTCAATGCCGCAACACCTGGAAGCTCTTTTCCTTCCATGAACTCAAGTGAAGCACCACCGCCAGTAGAAATATGATCCATTTGGTCTGCGTATCCAAATTTCTCAACAGCAGCTGCAGAATCTCCACCGCCAATGACTGTATATGTATTATTAGCATCTGCTAAAGCCTGCGCCACACCCTTTGTGCCGCCTGCAAATTTTTCAAACTCAAATACTCCCATCGGGCCATTCCAAATTACAAGCTTCGAGTTTTGAATCACTTCACGATACTTTTCAGTTGTTTTTGGACCAATATCAAGCGATTGCCAGTCAGCTGGAATCGAGTCAATATCTACAACTTTTGTTTCAGCATCAGCTGAAAATTCATTGGCAACGACAGCATCAATTGGCATATAGAAGTTTACGCCTTTTTCTTTTGCTTTTTCCATAAAGGATTTAGCCAAATCAATCTTGTCTTCTTCTAACAAAGATTGTCCAATTTCAAGACCTTGGGCTTTAACAAACGTGTAAGCTAAGCCACCGCCAATAATTAAGTTGTCTACTTTTTCTAGCAAGTTTTCGATAACACCAATTTTATCTTTAACCTTTGCACCACCAATAATCGCTGTAAACGGACGATCTGGATTAGACAATGCCTTACCTAAAACCTCAAGCTCTTTTTCCATTAAAAAGCCTGCAACCGCTGGTAAATGGTTTGCAATCCCTTCCGTTGATGCATGCGCACGGTGTGCAGCTCCGAATGCATCATTCACATAGATGTCTGCTAAGCTTGCAAATGCTTGCGCTAGCTCAGGATCATTCTTTTCTTCGCCAGGATAAAAGCGGACGTTTTCTAATAGAAGGACATCGCCATCATTCATCGTTGCAATCTCTTGTTCCACCTCTGGTCCATATGCTTCAGCTGTTTTCTTAACAGCTTGTCCAGACAACTCTTGTAGACGCTTTGCAACCGCATCTAAACGCATCTCTTCGACCACTTGACCTTTTGGACGACCTAGGTGGCTTGCAAGAATAACCTTTGCTCCTTGCTCACTTAGATATTGAATCGTTGGTAATGCAGCACGAATACGAGTATCATCCGTTACTGCTCCGTCTTGCATGGGAACATTAAAGTCTACGCGGCAAAATACTTTTTTACCTTTGACATCAATGTCTCGAATCGACTTCTTATTCATAGATTGCGCCTCCTTCAATTAATTTTGTTCATAAAATTGAACAGAGGTAGTATTTCCCTCTGTTTCCTATATTTGATTATAAACTGTAACAGCCAACTGTCCACTAAAGTTGTTTATTTTTTTAGAAAAACTTGTTTACAAACTTCTAGCCATTATGTCGGATCTTGTCATTAAAACTCGTTATCCATTCGAGTTTTAGAAAAACACGTTATTTGGCAAATTAGTGTCGTGCCATATTTTTTAGAGGAAACTTTTATAAAGTATGATAAAAACTTGGCTCCCACTACTATATAGCGGAAGCCTGAGAATTTTTTTATCATTGAGCTAAGACCTTCAAGTGAAGGATACTAATTAAAGTCCTTGCTTAGCAATGTAATCAATTAAGTCAACAACACGGTGTGAATATCCACTTTCGTTATCATACCAAGAAATAACTTTTACCATGTTTCCTTCTAATACCATTGTTGATAAAGCATCAATTGATGATGAAAATGGTGATCCATTATAGTCTCTTGAAACAAGTGGTTCTTCGCTATAATGTAAAATTCCTTTTAATGGACCTTCCGCTGCTGCTTTAAATGCTGCATTTATTTCATCAGCCGTTACTTCTCTATCTAATTCTGCAACAAGGTCTACTAATGATACGTTTGGTGTTGGAACACGCATTGCCATACCATTTAGTTTTCCTTTTAACTCAGGAAGAACTAATGAAACAGCCTTTGCAGCACCTGTTGTTGTAGGAATAATATTTTCAGCTGCTGCACGTGCACGACGATAATCTTTATGTGGTAAATCCAGAATTTGTTGATCATTTGTATATGAGTGTACAGTTGTCATCATACCGCGCTTTAAACCGAATTGGTCATTTAAAACCTTAGCAAATGGAGCAAGGCAGTTTGTTGTACAAGATGCATTTGAAATAACATGGTGGCTGCCAGCATCATATTTATCATCATTAACGCCCATAACGATCGTGATATCTTCATCACTTGCAGGAGCAGAGATGATCACTTTCTTCGCACCAGCTTCAAGATGTTTTGCTGCATCTGCGCGTTTCGTAAAACGTCCAGTTGATTCAACAACAACATCTACACCAAGATCGCCCCAGCCAAGTGCAGCTGGATCACGTTCAGCTTTAACAGTAATTTCTTGTCCATTCACAATAAGGTTATTTCCACTAACTTCAACCTTTGCTTCAAACGTTCCATGAACTGTGTCATATTGAAGAAGGTGCGCTAGCATATTAGCATCTGTTAAGTCGTTAATTGCTACAATATCTACATTGGGATTTTTTAATGCTGCTCTGAATACGTTACGTCCAATTCTACCAAATCCATTAATACCAACTTTAACTGCCATGTGTATTCCTCCTTAAAATGAAAACCTATCTTTTTTATATTTGTGGCTGGTTAAACTTTCCTGTTGATTTACGCTCCAATCAACACCATTCAACAATAAGTTTTAACATAGCCATATTTTAAAGGGATGAATCCCTAATTAATACTTGAGCTGCCCCCTCATCTGTTATGAGAGTTGTATTTTGTCCTTGTTTCATAAATGCTGAAATTGCATTCGCTTTTGAAGCGCCGCCTGCCACCGCTATTACAAATGGAATATTCTTAATATCTTCAAGTTGAATACCGATTGTACGAACCTTATGAATAATATCTCCCTTAGCGTTAAAATAATACCCAAACGCCTCGCCTACTGCGTCTCCATCCATAATATGCTGAAAAATATCAGCGGGTGTTTTGCGACGATTTGCCATTGTCATAGCGTCCCCAACTCCATGGACAACCATGCTTGAAGATTTGATTAAATCTAGAACTTCTTTAATTGAGGGCTCTGAAGTTAGTGTTGTGTATGCCTCTTCACTTACTTGATCAGGTACATGTAATAACCGATAGTGTCCAAGTGTTTTTTCAGCCATTTTTGCACAAATTGTATTAGCTTGATTTTCTACTTGTTCTCCTAAGCCGCCTCTAGCAGGTACAAATAAAAGTTCGCGATTTTTTGGATCTGGTTGCATCATTTCTGCTACGTTCGCCATGGTCGAGCCGCCTGTAACTGCAATTATATTGTTCGCAACATAGCTTTCCTTCATTCGAATTGCACATGCTCGACCTAATTCTTTTTTCACTAATTCATCTTGGTCGCTATCACCAGCAACGATAATTACCTCTTGCAGATTCAATTTTCTTTTTAATGTATCCTCTAAATCCTTAATCCCTGATACTTCTTTCATAATTTGTTCGAGCTGTCGTACTAATTGAGCTCCTTCAATTGTGAGACTCATTCCACTTACAGAGATATCAAGAATACCTTGATCTTTTAGAAAATTAACCTCACTTCGCAAAACTCGCTCAGTTATTCCTAAATGTGTAGCCAGAATTCGCCTGCCAATCGGCTGCATCAATCTCACATATCTAAGAATTTGATAACGTTTTTGCATGACTTCGAGTAAATCGGGTAACAATTTTTGTTGAATCTTTAAAATTGAATCCATCTGATAGCGTCCCCTTTATTGCACTTTTTACCAATACGGACGTATAACGTCCCACCTAGACATATTGTGTCCCAGTTAAGGTAAAAAAAATCGCTCCTGCTATTTACATATTGTAACAGGAATGATTTTACTGTTCAAGTAAAATAAAGTGAAACTTCCATCAATGGTTTTTCCACTGATGGTTAGTACCTAAAGGTATGACCTAAAGGCCCTTAAACTAATCGGAGTTTACGGGCAGTTCCCCCCACCATCTTCTAGGATACACAGAATCTTATGGTGGGGGGCTTACTGCCCGTTATAGGTGGGATATATTTTTTTTAGAAAGAAAATAATCTTCAACGATCTCTTTACTAATAATCCCATAATCAACTTCATCGCCATCAATTTCTACAACTGGAATCATAATTTGATATTTTTCTAGCAATACATCATCTTTATATATATCAATATCCTCAATTTTAAGGTTGTATGTTTCGCTTAATTCAAGCAACACTGCTTTTCCTTTGTCACATAATGGACAGCCTATTTTCGTATAAAAATTAACGTGAACTTCTTTGCTCATAGCTATCTCCTAACTAGAAGGTCTACAATATCATTCATAGCGCTTTCTACCTGCTGATGAAAGAATGCCTAGTTGGTCACGGTATTTCGCAATCGTACGCCTAGACACATTAAATTGATATTGCTCTTTTAGTATAGTAGCTATTTTTTGATCGGACAATGGCTTCTGTTTATTTTCCTGATCAACGATTTCTCTAATCGCCTCTTTTACTGCCGCTGATGATGTATCATCCTCGTCATTTGTTTGAATGCTCGATGTAAAAAAGTACTTCAGTTCAAACACGCCCTGTGGTGTTTGAACATACTTTCCATTCACGGTCCTGCTGACAGTTGATTCATGCATATCAATTTTAGCAGCAATATCTTTTAACGTAAGTGGTTTTAAATAGGCTCTACCTTTCGTAAAAAATTCACGCTGTACCTCAATAATTGCAGCCATTACTTTTTCCATCGTCATAAAGCGCTGCTCGATTGCTTTTTTGATAAAATTAAATTGATCCCAGTGGCCTTTTATATAAGAGTCGATTTCTGAATGACCAGAAATACGCTGTTCATAACCCTGTTCGAGCCGTATTGTTGGGATTACCTTATTATTTATAATAATCTTAAAGGTACCGTTCACTTCTTTAATCGTCATGTCAGGGATGATGTACTGTGAATGATTATTACTAAATAATGCTCCAGGTCGTGGATTTAATGTCTGAATAAAATCAAAAATTCCCTGGATCTTTGTAATAGGTACATCTAACTCCTGACTGATTTTTTTCCACTTACGATTTGCCATCTCATTCAAGTAGTCACTAACTATTTTTTCAGCCAGTTCATTTCGTTCAGGTAAATCTCTCAATTGTATCAGTAAGCATTCTTGCAAATTCCTGGCCCCAACTCCAAGCGGCTCACATTGCTGCATACGGTATAGAAGCATTTCAACTACCGGTTCAGGTGTGTGAAATTTGTCTGCTACATCCTGCAAGTTTCCTGTAAAATAGCCATTATCATCAACGGATAGCACAAGATGCTCTAACACTTCTTTTTCATGCACACTAAAGCGCATTATCGCTATTTGGTTTAATAAATGTTCATGTAGTGAGTTACTAGTTTGATCTGCAATATTTAGGATCATTTTCTGTTTCTCATCGCTGTCTGTACTTTTAAAATTAGGCGATTTACCTAGTAGGCTTACCGTTGGGTTAGAAATAGATTCCATATCAAGGAGCGGATTTTCAACGGCTTGCTGCTGTAAAAATTGATTTAGTTCAGCGGAGGAATATTGAAGTAAAGATATAGCTTGTCGCAGCTCTGTTGTCATTACAAGTTTAGTAGTCTGGTGTTGAATAAGCTCTTGTTTCATTTACTTTCTCCTTCCTGAACAGTTTCTAATAATATTTTATCATTCGTTTATAATTTTGTGAACATTCAGAATGAAAACGTTTTCCTTTTTGAGTGATATGTTTACACTTAATCTTGGAGTATCACATCCTGTATGACTTTGAATCTGGAGGACTGGGCGCTGGAGATGGATTTCTATAACTTTATAAAGTTAACCACATAATAGCTAAAAAAAGGCACTGAAAACGTTGAAGCAGCAACGTTTCAGTGCCTTTTTCTTCTAAAATTTACGCCCTCGGAGGGAATCGAACCCCCAGTACAAGAACCGGAATCTTGTGTGTTATCCATTACACCACGAGGGCAAAACAGTTTTAACCGTGCGAATTTTATTATAAGGAAGATCTTAAACTTTTGCAAGTAAAAACGAAAAAAGGATGGCAAACCACAATGAATACGCATCTTGAGATAAACCAACGTCTTTATCCAACAAAAAAGGATTTTTGTACTCAAATCTCGAAATATACAGTATATGCAAATTAGCATATGTTGCTAACATCGCCTTATTCGGGTAAAGTAATTTGGTGTACCAACTGGCTACATAAAATTTTTAGTATAAACTGTACAACCAGCACATAAGCATAGGTATAGCAAGGATTTCGCACACTGTGTTAACTGCTATAAGTGTTTATCGATGCTACTAAAAATTTAATGAAAACTGCAAGTAAAGACATAGCCATAGGTTTAAATCCCGTTAAATAAGGCTATGCTGAAAAAATGTGAAATAGTATAAAATCGGCAAAGCTTACTGTTTGACCTTTTTTGACCTTATATGTATTATAAGTACATAAGAGACTATTGGATACAAGGAGGAACTTATTATGAACATGCATTTAATTCCAACTGTTATTGAGCAAACAAACCGCGGAGAAAGAGCATACGATATTTACTCTCGACTTTTAAAAGACCGCATCATCATGCTTGGAACTGCAATCGACGACACAGTAGCAAACTCAGTTGTTGCACAATTACTATTCTTGGCTGCAGAAGATCCAGATAAAGACATTTCTCTATATATTAACAGCCCAGGTGGTTCGATTACAGCTGGTATGGCTATTTACGATACAATGCAGTTTATTAAGCCTGATGTTTCTACAATTTGTATTGGTATGGCTGCATCAATGGGTGCTTTCCTATTAACTGCTGGTGCAAAAGGCAAGCGTTTCGCTTTACCTAATAGTGAAGTTATGATTCACCAACCACTAGGCGGTACGCAAGGACAAGCAACAGACATCCAAATCCATGCAAAACGCATTATCCAAATGCGCGAAAAATTAAACGAAATCATGGCTGAACGCTCTGGTCAACCGATCGAAGTAATCAACCGCGATACAGAACGCGATAACTTCATGAGCGCTGAACAAGCAAGAGAATATGGTTTAATTGACAAAGTAATTACTACAAGCGCTGCAACTGAAACTAAAAAGTAATCAATGTAATTGGCTCCTGTTGTTAAAACAGGAGCTATTTTATTTGAGTTCTGTTTTTGGATTCGCGATGAAGAGGTTTCGTGCTACTTTTTTAGTGCTGTTTCCTCTTCATCCTCACTATGAAGAGGTTTTAAGCTACTTTTTCCATGCTATTTCCTCTTCATCAGCGCTATGAAGAGGTATTCGGCTATTTTTTCCATGCTGCTTCCTCTTCATACGCACTATGAAGAGGTTTTTGGCTACTTTTTTCTTGCCGTTTCCTCTTCATCCGCGCTATGAAGAGGTTTTCGGCTACTTTTTTAGTGCTGTTTCCTCTTCATCCACACTATGAAGAGGTTTCGTGCTACTTTTTTGATGCTATTTCCTCTTCATCCGCACTATGAAGAGGTTTTCAGCTATTTTTTCCATGCTGCTTCCCCTTCATCAGCCTTATGAAGAGGTTTCATGCTACTTTTTCGATGCTTTTTCCTCTTCATCCGCACTATGAAGAGGTTTTAAGCTACTTTTTCCATGCTATTTCCTCTTCATACGCACTATGAAGAGGTTTCATGCTACTTTTTCGTTGCTATTTCCTCTTCATACGCACTATGAAGAGGTTTCCGGCTACTTTTTTGATGCTGGTTCCTCTTCATACGCACTATGAAGAGGTTTCGTGCTACTTTTTCGATGCTTTTTCCTCTTCATCTGCACTATGAAGAGGTTTCGTGCTACTTTTTCAATGCTATTTCCTCTTCATCCGCACTATGAAGAGGTTTTCGGCTACTTTTTCAATGCTGGTTCCTCTTCATCAGCCTTATGAAGAGGTTTTAAGCTACTTTTTTGATGACTTTTCCTCTTCATCCGCACTATGAAGAGGTTTTCGGCTATTTTTTCCATGCTATTTCCTCTTCATCAGCGCTATGAAGAGGTTTTAAGCTACTTTTTCGTTGCTTTTTCCTCTTCATCCGCACTATGAAGAGGTTTCATGCTACTTTTTTAGTGCTGTTTCCTCTTCATACGCACTATGAAGAGGTTTCGTGCTATTTTTTCGATGCTATTTCCTCTTCATACGCGCTATGAAGAGGTTTCCAGCTGCTTTTTCAATGCTATTTCCTCTTCATCAGCGCTATGAAGAGGTTTCATGCTACTTTTTCGTTGCTTTTTCCTCTTCATCCGCACTATGAAGAGGTTTTCGATAACTTTTATCAATACCGTTTCCTTTCATCAGCCATAATAATAAAGTAACAGGCCTTGAACATACTTGATTGAACTCTTTGACTCATTAATTTATCAGCAAAACAAAAATAGGCCCCCGATTTTATCGAGGGCACTGAAAAAGTCCTTAAAATTTTAAAAAGGTATAATTCTCATATATTTGAGGAATTATACCTTTTTTCTTGTATAATTATAGTATCAATTTCAAGTGGGTGGATTGGATGATACAAAAACAAGAGATGATGAATTTAAGTCCATATATGCAAATTTATGATTTGGTTGTTCCAAAGGATAACCTTCTACGCAGAATAAACGATCTAATCGATTTTTCATTTGTTTATGAAGAACTTGAAGATAAATATTGTCATGATAATGGACGCAATGCGATCCACCCTATTCGTATGTTTAAATATCTATTGTTAAAATCCATTTACAATATATCCGATGTTGATATTGTTGAACGTTCAAAGTATGATATGTCGTTTAAATATTTTCTTGATATGGCACCAGAAGACCCAGTGATTGAACCAAGTTCTTTAACGAAGTTTCGGAAATTACGTTTAAAAGATATTAATCTTTTAGATTTACTGATAAATAAAACTGTTGAAATTGCAATTGCTAAAGGCATTCTAAAAAGTAAATCTCTCATTGTGGACGCCACACATACAGGAGCTCGTTATAATCAAAAATCAGCAAAAGAAGTTTTGATGGACCGATCGAAATTACTTAGAAAGACGATTTACCAAATAGATGTAAATATGAAATGTAAATTTCCAAGCAAAACCAATTCTGATGTATTAGAAGATCAGATAGAATACTGTCAAAAACTAGTTAAGGTAGTTGAAAAGGAAGAAATACTTTGTGAGTATCCAAAAGTTAAAGAAAAATTAAATCTTTTAAAAGAGACATTGGATGATGATATAGAACATTTACAACTTTCACAAGATGAAGACGCGAAGATTGGGCATAAGTCGGCGGACTCTTCCTTTTTTGGTTATAAGACACATATAGGTATGAGTGAAGAAAGAATTATTACTGCAGCAACGGTAACAACTGGTGAAAAAAATGATGGAAAACAATTAGAGACTATAGTGGAAAAAACGGTACGTGCAGGAATGAAAGTTAAGACTATAATTGGAGATGCAGCTTATTCAGAAAAAGGAAATATTGAGTATACCAAAAACAATGGAATAAAGTTAGTAGCTAAGTTGAATCCAGCAGTTACGCAGGGCTGCCGAAAAAAAGAAGATGAATTTGAATTTAACAAAGATGCAGGAATGTATGTCTGCAAGGCTGGGCATATGGCAATTAGAAAAGCACGTCAAGGGAAAAAGTGTGTATCAACTAATCAAGTTGACACTTATTATTTTGATGTGGAAAAATGTAAGATATGTCCTTTGAAGGAAAGTTGTTACAAAGAGGGCGCTAAGAGTAAGAGTTATTCTGTATCGATTAAATCCGATGTACATACAGAACAAATGAACTTTCAAGAAAGTGAATATTTTAAAGAAAAGTCGAAAGAGCGCTACAAAATAGAAGCTAAAAATAGTGAATTGAAAAACAGACACGGGTATAATGTTGCAAAATCCTCGGGTCTAATTGGCATGGAGATGCAAGGAGCAATGGCAATATTCGCAGTAAATTTAAAAAGAATACTGAAGTTAATGGATTAAGTAAAAGAATCATACAGTCAAAATATCAAAAAAAGACGACTCAATAAATTCAGTTTTTGAATTTGAGTCGTCTTTTTCTGTCTGTTATCCTTGATACTTTGAAAAACCGTCAGGTTTTTCAGTGCCCCCGATTTTATCAGCGCCTATTTTTCACTACTTTGTTCAGTTTAACACAAACACAGTTACTATTATTCTTTTTCAACAAACTGACTTAATGCATTAACTGCTTCTTTTTCATCGTTTCCATCAGCGATTAACTTAACTTCTACTCCAGATCCAACCGCTAAACTCATTAACCCCATAATGCTTTTAGCGTTTACTTTCTTTCCGTCTTTCTCTAAAAAAACATCCGCAGAAAAACGATTGGCCTCCTGTACAAATAATGCAGCTGGTCTTGCTTGTAAACCAGTTTTCAACTTTACTGTAATATTTTTCTCTATCACTGGATTCTCCTCCTACTAATAGCCCTTATTTATTTTATTCTCATCTGACAAAGCTTATATTCGTTTTGTTAGAAAATAATTATTTTGCCGCTTATTATCTAAATTACGATCAAGCTTTAGGAAATGTTTCACCTAATCGTAATTTATCTGCAATTTCATCAATTTTTCTGAGACGATGATTAATTCCAGACTTACTAATAGTGCCACCAGATACCATTTCACCTAACTCTTTAAGCGTTACATCCTGATATGTTATTCTTAACTCTGCGATTTCCCTAAGCTTGTCAGGAAGTGTTTCTAGCCCCACCGTATCTTTAATAAATCGAATATTTTCAACTTGACGAATGGCTGCACCAATCGTTTTGTTTAAATTAGCAGTTTCACAGTTCACTAACCGATTCACTGAATTTCTCATATCGCGGACAATCCGGACATCTTCAAAATGAAGTAATGCTTGATGTGCTCCAACTATATTTAAGAGCTCACTAATTTTTTCGCCTTCTTTTAAATAACAGATATACCCTTTTTTGCGTTCTAATGTTTTCGCGTTCAAGTCGAAAGAGTTCATTAAATCACAAAGTGAGTCATTATGCTCTTCATATAACGAAAAGATCTCTAGATGATAGGATGATGTCTCTGGATTGTTTACTGATCCTCCCGCAAGAAAGGCCCCTCTCAAATAAGAACGCTTGCAGCACTTCTTTTTTGTAACCGTTTTAGATATTGAATGGATAATAGAAAAAGGCTCTTCAAGGATGCCTAAATCTGTCAATATATCCTTCGCTTTCTCTATCAAGCGCACAATATATACATTATTTTTCTTCAATCTCATTTTCTTTCGGACTAACAGCTCTACTGAAACATCATATTCTCTTTTAATAAGCGTATAGATTCTCCGGGCAATAGCCGCATTCTCTGTTTGAACATCGACAACAACATTTCGATTCATAAATGACATGGACCCATTCATTCGAATAAGAGCGGAAAGCTCAGCTTTTGCACAACAATCATGAATGTCTAAGTTGGTTAGTTCTTTTTTAGTCTCTGAAGCAAAAGACAAGTCTCCACCCCCCCCTGTGTATATGTTGTTTCAAGGATCGTTTCTCTATATACCTAGTTATCCCTTTTTATATGAATAAATAAACGCCACTTACTAATTTTAAGTGTTCCTAAGGAGAAAGGCAATGCTGTTCTTCACTTCTATCTCAGCCCATTTTAAACAACTTAAAAGGAGTAAACAACTAATATGCTTACAATAAAGAGAATATTAACTTTGCTATTTTAGAAGTATCATGACGGATAACACCTTGCTCAATATGAATTAAATCTTGATTAATAATTTTTACCCCAAACTGCTTTAATCGATCTAGATCATACAGCACAGGTTGTGCATTTTCTTCTTTATAACGCTGTAAAATATGAACAGGTATTTCGGCATCATTTACAATAACCATATCTAAAAAAGCACATTTTAAATGTTCGTATAGCACTTTAATATGATCACTAGCAGAAAAACCTGTTGTTTCTCCTGCTTGTGTCATAACATTGCAAACATAAACCTTTTTTGCATTAGAATGACAAAGCTCCTGCCCAATTTTCGTTACAAGCAAATTAGGCAAAATGCTTGTATATAAGCTACCAGGTCCAATGATGATAACATCAGCGTGATGTATTTCCTCCAATGTTTCAGGTAATGGCTCTACATCTTTCGGAGATAAGTATACTCTTTTAATTTTTTTATCTGTATCCGGAATTTTCGATTCACCAGTTACAATCGACCCGTCTTCCATTTCTGCACTTAGAATGATGCCCCGATTCGCTGCCGGAAGAACTTTTCCTTTAACATTTAAAACTTTACTCATTTCGCGAATGGCCGTAACAAAATCACCGGTAATATTGGTCATGGCAGCAAGCAAGAGATTTCCTAATGCATGACCCGACAATTCATTCCCATTTTTAAAGCGATGCTGAAACAGACTTTCAATTAATGGTTCCACTTCCGAAAGTGCTGCCAACACATTGCGGATATCACCAGGAGGCGGAATTTGCAAGTCACTTCGCAGGCGACCAGAGCTGCCACCATCATCAGCTACAGTCACAATCGCTGTAATATCGATTGGATATTGCTTTAATCCGCGCAGCAGGACTGGCAAGCCGGTACCACCGCCAATCACCACAACTTTAGGTAGTCTTCTCCATTCCATTAACTTTTGCCCTTTCGCTTGTTTATATCCCGATGTCCTCGAGTTGTATAATAGTCCTTTTCAAAATGCTTGCCGATATATTCTGCTAATGTTACAGAGCGGTGTTGCCCCCCTGTACAACCAATGGCAATAATTAATTGACTTTTGCCTTCGCGTTTATATTGTGGCAACATAAATTCAAGTAAATCAATAAGTTTTTCCATAAATTTTTGTGTCTCCGGCTGCTTTAACACATAGGACGAAACTTCTTCTTCAAGACCGGTTTTTGGACGAAGTGCATCAATATAATGCGGATTCGGTAAAAACCGAACATCAAAAACTAAATCAGCATCAATTGGGATTCCATATTTAAATCCAAACGAAATCACATTTACATTAAAAATTTGCTGTTTTTCCTTCGAAAAGCCTGTAATAATTCTTTCACGGAGCTTGCGCGGGCTTAACTCAGATGTATCAATAATAAATTGAGCACGCCCCTTTAATTCATCGAGCATCTCTCTTTCAAGCTGTATTCCTTCAAGAGGCATGCCACTTGGCGCTAACGGATGTGCTCTTCTCGTTTCCTTATAACGACTAACTAAAGCTGAATCACTCGCATCTAAGAAAACAATTTGTGGAATAACCCACCTCTTATCATTCATATCGTCAATAGCGTCTAATAATGACTCAAAAAATTCGCGGCCGCGTAAATCCATTACCAAAGCCACTTTATTCATTTTAACGCCTGATTCTTTAACTAACTCTAAAAATTTAGGAAGTAACGTCGGGGGTAAATTATCTACACAAAAAAAGCCTAAATCCTCAAAGCTTTGGACAGCAACAGTTTTCCCTGCTCCACTCATCCCTGTAATAATAACCATTTGAACATCATGATTTGCTGTAACCATTGTATAGTTGCGCCCCTTTCAAATATATTAAGATGGATCTAACCGATAAGAAATGAGTTCAAAATTCGGCGTATACGTAAAAGTACCGTACATAATCCCATTTCCATTAATGCAATAATCAATTATATGATAATCACCAGGTGCCATTGGCAGCTTATTAACATCTGTAAGCGGCTGCCATTGTACTAGGCCTTCATCAGATTCATCGACATTTACACCATCAAATTGCTCTGCAAAAAATGTAAACATCATCCACTCTGCAATAACTTCATCTTCCTCTTTAATGACAATTGTAAAAATCCCTTTAATCGTTGGGTCCTTCAAATATATACCCGTTTCTTCACGGTATTCACGAATGACAGAATCTCTAATAGATTCACCTAGCTCCATTTTTCCACCAGGTGCTACCCACCAACCTCGACGGGGCTTTTTCAGAAGAAGTATTTGGTCTCCTTTTTTTAAAACGCAATTAGTCACACGCTGCAAATCGTTCACCTCAACAGTATAGCTACTTGTCCTATACAAATATTAACTTAGCCTTATTATACTATTATTGTGAGTAGGTCACAATTAACACGTGATATTGTGTTACATTGAAATAGTAAAGTATAGTAGCTAGGTATTTTTTTAAATGAAAACGACAAATATACAGCAAAAAAAGAGGCAGCAGCTACGAACTGTGCCTTTGTTTCTTATATAATTAAAGGGGGGTCATTTCTTACTTCTATCATACCCCCTAAATGTTTCAACACGGTTACAATCGGGTTAAAGATTTGTTAAAAATTTCAAATATTCGCCTTTAGCTCTTCTTCTAAGGCTTCAATATAATGTTGAGCACTTTGTGCAGCAATACTTCCATCACCTGTTGCTGTAACGATTTGTCGCAATGTTTTTTCACGAATATCACCAGCAGCAAAAATACCAGGCACTTTCGTTTCCATTTGATCATTTGTTTCGATATAACCAGCTTCGTTTGTAATACCTAAGCTTTTGAATGGTTCACTTAATGGTACTAGACCTACGTATATGAAAACACCATCTGCTTTGAAGTCCGTTTGTTCGCCACTGTTTACATCTTCAATCACAACACTAGATACTTTGTTATCTGTACCTTTAATTTCTTTAACAGTGTGATTCCAGATAAACTCAACCTTTTCATTTTCAAACGCACGTTTTTGTAAGATCTTTTGAGCACGTAATTCTTCACGGCGATGAATAACAGTTACTTTAGATGCAAAACGTGTTAAATATACGCCTTCCTCAACAGCAGAGTCACCACCGCCTACAACAACAAGCTCTTTACCTTTAAAGAATGCCCCGTCACATACCGCACAATAGGATACGCCACGTCCGCTCAATTCTTTTTCTCCAGGTACATTAAGATTTTTATGTTGTGCACCAGTCGTAATAATAACAGCTTTCGCTTTAAACTCCTTGCTGCCACACTTAACTGTTTTGTATTCTTTACCATCAACAATTTCTTTTATATCGCCATAAGCATATTCAGCGCCAAATTTCTTAGCATGCTCAAACATTTTCGTTGATAAATCTGGACCTAATATATGATCATAACCAGGATAGTTTTCTACTTCTTCAGTATTTGCCATTTGCCCACCAGGCACACCACGCTCAAGCATCAATGTACTTAGATTAGCACGAGATGTATAAACAGCAGCAGTCATCCCCGCTGGTCCTGCACCTGCTATGATAACATCATAAATTTTATCTTCACTCATCATTCCCACTCCTTGAACTTCGATCTTTATACCATCTATCGTATAGTTTAAAAGAGTATTCGTCTATAAAAATGCTCAATGAAGTATGAACTTTTTTTAACTTATCCTTAAATTAAATCCATCACAAGCTGCGTATATTTTCTTAGTGTTGAAGTTGATATTGAGTATTTTTGAGCAATCTCCTTTTGACTAATCGGATACTCTTCTGCTCTTACAAAGCAATATTCAACTGCTGCCGCCCATGCTTGGTTATTTTTAAAGTTAATTGACGGGTCATTTACACCATTCTGCAGAACCCGAAACCATAGTATATATATTTTTTGTTGAATTATTTGTGACCAACCATTTTGATCTTCTAATGTGTCGATTACATTATAGCCATCAACAAATCGCGGTGATACTTTATGGTTATCATATGTTAGTTTGTTCAACATATGGTTCGTAAATTCTTCTAAATAATGCAAGGAGTCGCTTGAAACGATGCGTTTAATTTCTTCTAATGACTCAACATTTCCCGCTTCCATTAAAAGAAACAACAGCAAGCATTTCTTTTCCTCATTATCGGTTTCCTTAAACTGCTCTAATAATGAAGACGTTAATGGCTCCTCATTGATCGCCATATTTGAGTTTAACCATGGCTCAGCATTTCTTTTTTCAGGATTCATCCGGACGACTTTATTCCACGCATCATTTGCGATCTCATTATGATCGGTATAAAATGCGGAAATTGATAACCAATAGTAGAATGAAACATCGCCCTCATAACCAAACTTTTGCAACCAGCGCAACCAACGATAAGCAAATTCATATTTCCCTAACAACGCAAAGGTTACACCTAGTTTCGAACGTTGGTCAAAGTCAATAGGATGAACAATATTAAGCTGTGCAACAATATGTTCAACAGCCTTCTCTCGTCCTAAGTAATGGAAAAAGACGGCCAAATTACACATTGCATGAAGATTGCCTTCATTTTTCTGTAGAACGTCCTCTGTAAGCTTAATTGCTTTTTTTACATTACCTAAATAAAACTGCGCTAGCGCCAAATTATTATAGGCAGACCAAAATTCAGGGTAATCAGAAATAAGCTGTTGAAGGATTTCACTTGCTTCTTCCAGCTTTCCATTTTCAAGCAGTTCACGTGCATTTTCCTGCTGTAAAATTAAATTTTCTTCATCCGTTTCTTCTAAGTGAATGTTCATTTCACTTGATTCAATTGATAATAAATCAATAAGGTCCTCAGTATCCTCATAAAATTCGCCATCTGGTGCAAACTTTAAATACTGATTCGCATATTTTTTAGCCTCTTGAAACAATCCTAAATATGCATAATTATTTGCTAAAAAGTAATAGCATTCATACATTTCAGAGTCTAGTTTATCGATAATTCTCTTTAAAATTGTATTAGACTCTTCAAACTCACTCAATTCAGCAAGCACTGCAGCTTGTTGACATAAAAATATAGGTTCATTTGGATCGTACTGAATTGCCCGTTGAAAATACTTTTTTGCTTTATACAATTCTCGACGACGGTAGTATTTAAGCCCTTTTTTGAAAAAGTATTCTCCATTTTGAGCAAATGGAACGATCTGTCCGATTAAATTTTCCGCTTTTTGTTGTTGTCTTCCCATAAAACCTCCAAATTGTAGTAGTTGAACAATTCTTTACTTTAAGAACCATTCAAGCCTTTACGAACATTTTCCGTTACTTTTTCAGTTACAGGTTGCACATATTTTCATACATGCGGGATTTATTTAAAATTTTATAATATCGAACAATAAGAAATAGATAGCCGAAAATAGTATATCATATTTTACTTTTCAACATCAAAGTCTCTTATAAAAAATTAGGTATAGCGCAATAGTTAATTTTTTTTCGTTTGACAACTACCTTACAATAGAGTTTGCTGCATTGGTTGAATCTTGCCCCTTTAGTAGCTTACGGCCATTTATTGGCGATTTTTATTTGTAACATTTAGCTATAGATTGGCAGATTGACAGCTACTGCAAATTTATTTGCAGCTTACAGCCTTAAATTTGCGACCTTCAATTTTGATAGAGTTTTCTATTATAGTACGATGCTTTAAGCAAATCTACGGTAAATAGTGCCTTATAGTAGACTAAGTTAAGTTGCATTTCATTTACCCTGTTCTTTATTAGCTAAAATCGCACTATTTCCATAACAATAATCGGAATAATGCATATAATTATCCAAAATGTCGAGTTTAAAAATCTTCTAAATCAATGATAATCACTCTCAATTATATACTAAGTAAATCATTTTTAATAGTACATTCATCCGTTTTATGTATATTTGGAAAAAATTACTCCAGGAATGGCCCTACATTAGAAATTAATCTTTCTTAAAGTACAAAAAGCCACCACCCATTAAGATGATAGCCTTTTATGAATTATTTTCCGCTATGTCTTTCCACTAAAACATTTAATACATCATCTAAAGGAAGTTTTTGCTCGCGTAATAACACTAGCAAGTGATAAAGAAGATCCGCAACTTCCCACTTCAATTCTTCCGGATCGCGATTTTTTGAAGCGATAATAACTTCTGATGCTTCTTCGCCGACTTTTTTAAGAATTTTATCGACACCTTTATCGAATAGATATGTAGTATATGCACCTTCAGGACGCTCTGCCTCACGCTCTGCAATTACGCGTTCTAGCTCATTAATAATCGCAAAACGATTGCTTTGCAGCTGTGGAACTGGCTCATTCTCAAATAGTGATGTCGAGAAACAGCTATACGTACCTTCATGGCAAGCAGGTCCAGCTGGATCAACTAGTACAACCAACGCATCTTGATCGCAGTCATAGCGAATGTCATGAATCTTTTGTGTGTTTCCAGAAGTTTCGCCTTTATGCCATAGCTCTTGGCGCGAGCGGCTCCAAAACCATGTTTCCTTTGTTTCAAGTGATTTTCTTAATGACTCTTCATTCATATAAGCTAGAGTCAAAACTTCCTTACTTGCAACATCTTGTACAATGGCTGGAATTAACCCGTTATCATCAAATTTAATATTTGAGAGGCTCATCGCACATTCACCCCTTCTTTACGAATATAGTCCTTCACTTCTTTTACAGACGTTTCTTTATAGTGAAAAATAGATGCTGCCAACGCGGCATCTGCTTTAGCATCTTTAAATGCATCCACAAAGTGCTGAGCGTTACCTGCTCCACCTGACGCAATAACAGGAACCGTGACTGCCTCACTAACCGCTTTCGTTAAAGCGATATCGAAACCAGATTTTTCACCGTCTTGATCCATGCTCGTTAATAAAATTTCACCTGCACCGCGCTCAACAACTTCCTGTGCCCACTCAATGACATCACGCTGTGTTGCATTGCGGCCGCCATGTGTGTAAACGCGCCATGAACCTAAAGACTCATCATATTTTGCATCAATCGCCACTACGATACATTGCGATCCAAAAAAGCCTGCACCTTCTGTAATTAACTCTGGATTTCTAACGGCTGCTGTATTTAATGATACCTTATCCGCACCAGCACGTAAAATCCGTTTCATATCTTCAAGCGAGTTGATGCCGCCCCCAACTGTAAACGGAATGGCCAATTTCGCAGCTACACGCTCAACGACATCAACCATCGTTTCACGGCCTTCATGTGATGCCGAAATATCTAAGAACACAAGCTCATCGGCACCCTCATGATCATAAAACTCAGCTAACTCAACCGGATCACCAGCATCGCGAAGCTCAACGAATTGAACGCCTTTTACAACGCGGCCTTCTTTTACATCTAAACAAGGTATGATACGTTTCGTAATCATGCTTGTCCCACCTCGCTTAGCGCCTCTTTCACTGTAAATTGTTTTGTATACAGCGCTTTACCTACAATCGCACCGCCTACACCTTTGGCTGCGTACTTTTTCAATTCAATTAAATCCTGAAGTGAACTCACACCACCAGATGCAATCACTTGTTTACCAGTTGCATCAGCAAGCTCTGCGTTTGCATGGATATTTGGTCCTGATAGCATTCCATCTGTTGCGATATCGGTAAAAATAAACACTTCCGCGCCTGCAGCAGCTAACTCTTTTCCAAGGTCTGTCGCTTTTACATTCGATGTATTTAACCAGCCTTCTGTTGCAACATAGCCATTTTTCGCATCGATGCCGATCGCAATTTTTTCACCGTATTTTTTAAGCATTGCTTTTACAAAATCAGGATCTGAAATCGCAGCACTTCCTAAAATCACGCGGCTCACGCCATTTTCTAAATAATATGCAACATCTTCTTCCGTACGAATACCGCCGCCAATTTGCACTTTTACATTTAAATTATTCGCCACTTGAAGCACGTATTCATCATTGACACGCTTACCAGCTTTGGCACCGTCTAAATCAACCATATGGATCCATTCTGCACCTTCATCGGCAAACACCTTTGCCATATCAAAAGGAGAATCGCCATACACTGTTTCTTTATCGTAATCACCTTGCAACAACCGTACACATTTTCCACCGCGCATATCGATCGCCGGATATATTGTAAAACTCATATTACGCTCTCCCTTCAACAACACTTGCAAAATTCTTTAAAATTGAAAGTCCGATATCGCTGCTTTTTTCCGGATGGAATTGTGTGCCAAACACATTTCCTTTTCCAACTACAGCAGGCACTTCAACATCATATGTGCTGCTTGCTAACACAACATCATGATCCTCAGGCGCCGCATAATAGGAATGCACGAAATAAACATGACCCTGCTCCACATTTTGTAGAAGCGGCGATTCTGGATGATTAAAGTTTAGCTTATTCCAGCCCATGTGCGGAACTTTGTATTTCTCACCATTTGCTGTCGTTCCGGGGAACTTGACAATTTTTCCACTTAAAAATTGGAAACCTGTCGTGATGCCATTTTCTTCACTTTCATCAAATAATAGCTGCATGCCAAGGCAAATTCCTAATAACGGCTTGCCAGCTGCCACTTCACTTTTTATAAAAGCAGTTAAGCCTGTTTCATTTAAAATCGCCATTGCATCTTTAAATGAGCCAACACCAGGCAGGATAAGACCTTTACAGCTGCTCAGTTTTTCCGTATCATCTGTAACAATGTATTCATAGTTCATTCGCTCCAGCGCCTTGCTGACGCTGTATAAATTCCCCATGCCATAATCGATAATGCCTATCATTTTTTACAACATCCCTTTCGTTGACGGAACCCCTTTAACTCGAGGATCGATCATCGTTGCTTCGTCTAATGCACGTCCTAATGCTTTAAATACAGCTTCAATCATGTGATGTGTATTGTGACCATAATGAACAATGACATGAAGATTCATGCGCGCTTCTAATGCAAGTTTCCATAAAAATTCATGAACTAACTCAACATCAAACGTACCTACGCGAGAATTTGGGAATTCACCTTTAATCTCGAAATGCGGGCGATTGCTTAAATCAATGACAACCTGCGCCAATGCCTCATCCATCGGTACAAATGCATTGCCATAACGCTTAATGCCTTTTTTATCACCTAGCGCCTCGCGCAACGCTTGTCCAAGACAAATGCCGATATCTTCAGTTGTATGATGATCATCCACTTCGATGTCACCTTTTGCATCGATCATTAAATCAAACTGGCCATGTTTTGTAAAAAGATCTAGCATATGTGTTAAAAATGGAACTCCTGTTTCTAATTCAGTTCTTCCTTCACCATCAACTGAAAAAGTAAGCTGAATAGCTGTTTCATTTGTTTTACGATCTATACTTGCATGACGTCCATCTAAAACCATTTAAGTTCCTCCTTAAGTTTGGCTTTTATTCTAGTTATCATTATAAACTAAAATTTATTATTGGAATTATTCAACATTCTGATAATCGTGTTTTACCAACTTAGTTACCTTTATTCAAACGTTGCTCTACTGCACGGGCATGCGCTTCTAGGCCTTCTAAGCGGGCTAGGGCTGCAATTTTTTGGCCATTGCTTTGAATAGCAGTTCGGCTGTACGAAATAATGCTCGATTTTTTTACAAAATCATCAACGTTTAATGGACTTGAAAAACGAGCAGTACCATTTGTAGGCAATACATGGTTCGGTCCAGCAAAATAGTCACCCACAGGCTCTGAGCTATTTTCACCAAGGAAAATCGCGCCAGCATGGCGGATTTTACCCATGATCGCCATTGGATCCTCGGTCATGATTTCAAGATGTTCTGGCGCTAATTCGTTAACAGCATCGATTGCTGCCTCTAAAGAGTCTGCTACATAAATCGCACCATAATTGTCAATGGATGCACCGGCAATTTCTCGGCGCGGCAGCGTTGCTAATTGATTTTCGACTTCAAGTGCCACCTTTTCAGCTAATTCCATTGACGACGTTACAAGCACGCTTGACGCTCTAACATCATGCTCTGCTTGCGATAAAAGATCAGCTGCTATGTAAGCAGGATTTGCATGTTCATCCGCTAGCACAACGATTTCACTAGGTCCAGCAATCATATCAATATCAACATCGCCAAACACTTCACGTTTCGCTAATGCCACAAAAATATTCCCCGGGCCCGTGATTTTATCAACTGCAGCAATGGTTTCAGTTCCATATGCAAGCGCGGCAATACCTTGTGCACCGCCAACTTTGTAAATTTCTGTTACGCCACATTCATTTGCAGCGACAATAACACCAGCTGGAAGTTTTCCATCTTTACCTGGCGGCGTCACCATTGCAATCCGCTTTACACCAGCAACTTGTGCTGGAACAACATTCATAAGCACAGATGACGGATATGCAGCCGTACCACCTGGTACATAAACGCCGACTGCATCAAGCGGTGTAATTTTTTGACCTAAAATCGTACCATCTTCTTGCGTTGTAATCCATGATTGACGAACTTGACGGCTGTGGTAGTCTCTAATATTAGCAGCTGCTTCTTTAAGGTAGCCAACAATTTCTTCATCGATTTGTTCGTAGGCCTCTTGAATTTCCTGTTCTGTTATATTTAGTGACTGCAATCTAACTCCATCAAATTTTTCAGTGTAATTAAATAGTGCGGCGTCGCCAGTTTGTTTAACGTTATCAAGGATTTCTAACACGGCGTGACGTTGCTCGTCTGTTCCAGAATCTAAATCGCGTTTTAATGTTAAAGCATCAGTCACTTTAATAATTTTCATGCTAGTTTCCTCCTTCAATAACGGTAGATAGCCTTTCAACCATATCATCGATATACTGATCTTTCATGCGGTAGCTCACTGGGTTAACGATCAAGCGCGATGTAATATCAACAATTCGTTCAAGCTCCACTAAGCCGTTTTCTTTAAGAGTTTGCCCTGTTGAAACAATATCAACAATCCGTTCTGCTAAACCAATTAACGGCGCAAGTTCAATCGAACCGTTCAATTTAATAATTTCAACTTGCTCGCCTTGTTCACGGAAGTATGAGGACGCCACCTTTGGATACTTTGTCGCAACTTTAGGAGCGACCGAGCCAAGCTTTGTATTAGGTAATCCCGCAACCGCTAAATGGCAAGCACTAATTTTTAAATCTAGCACTTCATATACATCGCGGTCTTCTTCGAGCATTGTATCTTTACCTGCGATGCCAAGATCAGCAACGCCATGTTCCACATATGTGACAACATCCATAGGTTTTGCTAGGATGAAACGCATATTTTCTTCTGGTACATCGATAATTAATTTGCGATTATCATCAAATTCAGGGGGAAGGTTATAATTTGCTTTTCGTAACAGCTCTGCTGCTTCTTCAAAAATCCGTCCCTTTGGCATTGCAATTGTTAACGTAGAACTCATACCCCATTCTCCTTTCCAGCTTTACCGATACAATATGAAACGTCTGCATATCTTTTTGTAAATAAGTCAACATCATCTACACCTGAAATATCTTGCAGCACGACTTTTTCACCTGCTTTTCGTTTTTCAGATGCAAGTTGAATGGCTTCTTGTCTTCTTTCTTGACTGAATAAAATAACTGAGAGCGGTGTTGAATCCTCCGCTGCTACCCCTAATGCCTCAACAAAGCGATCTAGGCGAATTCCAAAGCCAGTTGCAGGTGTCGGACGATTGAATTTCTCAAGCAATTGATCATAACGACCACCATTGCATAATGAAAATCCTAAGTTTGCTGCGTAGCCTTCAAACACAATGCCTGTATAGTAGCTCATATGACTGACAATGTTTAAATCAATTTTAATATGATCTGTGACACCATAGCTTTCTAATTGCGTCCATAATTGATCAAGCTCTTCAATCGCTTTTCGAGCCGTACTATTTTGTGTAACCTCACGTGCTTCAGCAATCTTCTTTTGATCACCGCGGAGCTGCAATAAGTTCAACAGCAATTGGCGGTCAATGGAAGAAAGCGGTAAGCTTTTAACATGCTCGCGATAGCCTACATAATTTTTTTCATATAAAAAGCGGCGCAGTGTATTAGCACGCTCTTCATTTCCTAATATTTCAACAAACAGTGCGTTGACGAAACCAACATGGCCAATCGCCACTGTGAAGTCTTTTAAGCCTGCATTCTTTAATACCGCTACCATTAAGGCAATTACTTCTGCATCTGCACTGCATGTCGGATCACCGATTAATTCAATCCCAACTTGTTCAAACTCAGCAGGACGTCCGCCTTCACGCTGCTGGGCGCGGAATACCTTAGTGTCGTATGCTAATCTTAATGGAAAACCTTCGTTCTTCATTCGAGATGCTGCAACCCGTGCGATCGGAGCAGTCATGTCCGGTCGTAGCACAAGCGTATGTCCTTGTTGATCTAATAATTTAAATAATTGTTGATCTTGGATAGCCGATGCTGATCCTACTGTTTCGTAATATTCTAATGTTGGTGTTTCAATCGACTGATAACCCCAAGCTTGGATTTCTTCAGCCATTTTCATTGAAACCTTTTTCTTAGTTTCATACAGCTCTGGCAACGTATCGCGCATTCCTAGTGGCTTTTCAAACATAAATAGCTTTGACATCGTAATCGGACCCACCTTTTCGTTTCTGTTATATGTTAGTTTACATTATTTAAGCCTTTTGCATTTACCTTTGTTTAGGTTAATTTTGGATTTTGTGTATTGTGTTTTGGTTTGTGTATTGCGTATTGGTTTGTGTTTTGGTTTGTGTTTTGGTTTGTGTTTTGGTTTGTGTTTTGGTTTGTGTTTTGGTTTGTGTTTTGGTTTGTGTTTTGGTTTGTGTTTTGGTTTGTGTTTTGGTTTGTGTTTTGGTTTGTGTTTTGGTTTGTGTTTTGCATTTTCGCGTTCCGTATTTTGCTTTAGTTCGCTAATATGCTAATGAAATGAAGTATACTATGTAGTCTACTCCTGATTAGCTTATCAGTCAATTAAAAAATCAAAATTTTTAGTTAAAATTAGATAATTGATAGATTAATGAGCAATTACTTGAGGTTAGTCGAAAAAATTAGGGGCAAATTTGCATGATCATAACCGGCTCTTTATTCTATAAAGAGATATCATGCAAGGTGGAGAGCTTTTATAGAGGATAGCAACTGTTGCCTTTCTAAGCTACCGTTACCACCTTGGCTTAGAATTATCAATTTTGGATTAAAAATTCGACATATTGGATTAGAAACTAGTGAATTTGGACTAGAAATTGCTCAAGTTGGATTAGAAACTTGAGGATTTGGATTGAAAAACGCAGTAGTTAAATTCGAAGTCACGGAAAGCCGTTTAACCGTAATAAAAGTGAATGAAAAGACCATCGTATTCGTTACCGTCTAGCATGAAATAGACACTTACAAGGCACAATTGGGGGCTATTCGTTACCGCTATAAACAGAACCTACCGCTAGCGGGCACGAATAGGGTAATTAACCCCAAATAGAAACCCATTTTCTCGCTATTCGTTACCGTTACGAACGAAAAATTCCTCTAGCGGGCACGATTACGCTCTATTCGTTACCGTTGCAAACAAAAAATTCCTCTAGCGGGCACGATTACGCTCTATTCGTTACCGCTGCAAACAAAAAATTCCTCTAGCGGGCACGATTACGCTCTATTCGTTACCGCTGCAAACAAAAAATTCCTCTAGCGGGCACGATTACGCTCTATTCGTTACCGTTGCAAACAAAAAATTCCTCTAGCGGGCACGATTACGCTCTATTCGTTACCGCTGCAAACAAAAAATTCCTCTAGCGGGCACGATTACTGCCTATTCGTTACCGTAATGACCAAAAACTACCGCTTACGGGCACAATTACTGCCTATTCGTTACCGCTACGAACAGAAACTTCCGCTTCCGGGCACGATTACTACCTATTCGTTACCGCTACGACCTGAAACTTCCTCTTTCGGGCACGATTACGACCTTTTCATTACCGTTACGTGCAAAAACTTCCTCTTTCGGGCACGATTACGACCTTTTCATTACCGTTACGTGCAAAAACTTCCTCTTTCGGGCACGATTACGCTCTATTCGTTACCGTTACGAACAGAAACTTCCTCTTACGGGCACGATTACTGCCTATTCGTTACCGCTACAAACAGAAACTTCCTCTTTCGGGCACGATTACGACCTTATCATTACCGTTACAAACAAAAACTAACGTTTCCAGGCACGATTACGGCCTATTCGTTACCCTACCAATCAAATTTCACCGCTTACGGGTACGAATAGGGCACTATCCCCCTAATTAATTCCAAATACAAACCCGTTTCCCCGCTATTCGTTACCACTACTAACAAAAACCCCTGCTGTCGGTAACGATTAGTTCATTACCCCACTACCACAAATATCCCAATACAAAACAAAAAAGCCCGGAGGTTTATCATGTAAAACACGTCAAAACGATGACATCTGTTTTACATTCTATCGTCATTCTGCTGAATTCCGATAGCCTAAACATCTCCGAGCTTATATAAAAAACACTTAAACCCCTACTTCAACTTCACCCTTACGCTCTTGTTGCATTTCACGTTCTTCCATCTCTTCTTTTGTGTAAATAATTCGCATTGGATTGCCCCCGACAAAGGCACCCGCTGGAACATCTTTATGTACTAATGTTCCGGCAGATACGATTGCCCCATCGCCGATTTCAACGCCAGGAAGTATCGTAGAATTGGCACCGATCATCACATCGCTGCCAATCACCACATCACCTAAACGATATTCTTTTATTAAATACTCATGTGCCAAAATCGTCGTGTTATAGCCGATTACCGTGTTGTTCCCCACTTTTATATTTTCCGGAAACATCACATCAAGCATAACCATTAACGCAAACGATGTGCTTTTGCCGACATCCATGCGCAAAAAAGTACGATAAAGCCAATTTTTCATTGGCAAAAAAGGAGTGTAACGTGCCACTTGAATGACGATGAAATTTTTAACAACCTTCCAGAACGGAACGGTTTTATACACATGCCATAATGAATTTGCTTCCGTTACACTATACCTTTTCGTCCGCCTCACTTTTGGTCTCCTCCAACAATCTCAATTAAATCTGACATTTTTTCTAGCATAAAATCAGGATTGTAGCTTTTCAGATACTCAGGTCCTTTGGCAGACCAAGCAACACCGGCCGTGTACGTACCTGCATTTTTTCCACCTTCAATATCATGATGATTATCACCAACCATGATCGTATGCTCTGGCACAGCGTTTAATTGTTTCATAGCAAGCTGAATAGGTTCTGGATCTGGTTTGGCACGTTTTACATCATCTAGCGTTACGATGACATCAAAAAACTGATCAAGTTTAGTGAGCCGCAGTCCCATCTCAACTGTTGTTCTAATTTTTGTTGTTACAATTCCAAGCTTATAGCCTTTTTCATGAAAATATTGAATCGTATCATACACCGTTTCAAATTCAGTTACTAATTCATCATGCTTTTCATGGTTAAATTTACGATAAACTTGCATCATTTCTTCTGCTTTTTCAGGATTTAAAGTTGAAAAAGTCTCATAAAGCGTTGGTCCAATAAATTGGAGAACATCTTCACGCGTATATTGACCAGGAAAATAATGCTCTAATGTGTGTACAAACGATGTAATAATTAAATTATTTGTATCAATTAATGTTCCATCTAAATCAAATAATAGTGTATCAACCTTCATATGCCGCTTCCTTTCTACTACTTTGCTCCACTCGATTCCATACAAACGCAACAGCAACGGTTAACAGCACTGCCGTAACTAAACGAATGACCAGCAATGGCAGCACTGGAATTCCAAGTGGAATAAAAATTAATGTATCTTCTATTACTGCATGACAGGATACTAAGAAAATAAACGCTAAATACAGATCCTTCTTAGACACGCCATCGTCCTTAACTGCTTGAATCATGACGCCCGCTCCAAACGCTAGACCGATCACAAAGCCCGATACTAACGTTGTCGATGTATTTTCTTTCATTCCTAAGGCTCTCGTAACAGGAGACATCTTTTTTGAAAATTTATCAATCCATTTTAAATCCTTCATCACTTGAATCAGCATCATGAGTGGAATCACAATAAGTGCAATTTGGACAATGCCCAACGTCGCTTTTTCAAGTCCTTGTAGTAATATCGATAAAAATCCTGAAACTTCCTCTGTTTGATTTGAAATGAAGCCATATTGCGCTAACTCTTTCCCACCATGCCATACCAGATTGATGACAAAAGCAGAGAGTATGGCTAAGAATAAGCGGACCACAAGGACAACCCACATTTTCACGCCTACTTTGGCAGCTACTGCCGATTCAATGATAAGAGAATGCGAAAACGATAGCATTACTGCTAGTATAAACACTTCTTTTACCGTTAAATCTAACGTTAAAAGGGCACCTATTCCTGCGTACAAGTTTAAAAGATTCCCCAAAACTAACGGAATTGCTGCATCACCTGAAAGCCCAAACCAGCTCATGAACGGCTCAATTATTTTAACGATCCAAGGTAAAACCGGTGTATATTGTAAAAACGTCACTAACAACGTGACCGGAAATATAATTTTCCCTAACGTCCACGTCGTTTGCAAGCCAACTCTCAAACCTTGTTTAACAGTGTCCAAGCTCGCTCCCCCTCTAACAACACATATGTTTTTTGTCTAGCTTTCAGATAAATGTTAGATAACGATTATTGCTCCAAATAACGGCCGCTCGCATATCCTTTTGAACGACGAACCCACCATGTAACAAGTGCAAGTACAATCAATACAATGGAAATAAACTGAGCTACCCTTAACGTTTCCGTTAACATTAAGCTATCGGTACGCATGCCTTCGATAAAAAATCGACCAATTGAGTACCAAATAACATAGCTTAAAAAGATTTCCCCACGCTTTAAATTAACTTTTCGAAGGCCTAGTAAAATAGCGACTCCGACAAAATTCCATAAAGATTCATATAAAAAAGTCGGTTGATAATACACACCATCAATATACATTTGGTTAATAATAAATGTTGGCAAATGCAAGCCTTCTAAATAAGCTCGGGTAACCTCGGCGCCATGTGCTTCTTGATTCATAAAATTTCCCCAGCGACCAATTGCTTGCCCTAAGAGAATACTAGGTGCCCCGATATCCGCCAGTTTCCAGAACGATATTCCGCGTTTTTTTGCAAACACATACCCAGTTAGAATCGCCCCAATGAGCCCACCATGGATGGCAATACCGCCTTCCCAAATCTTAATAATATCCCCTGGATTTTGAGAATAATAATCCCATTGGAAAATAACATAATATGCTCTTGCTGATAAAATGGCAATTGGTATTGCATACAGCACTAAATCAACAAAAGTTTCTTTTGGTAAACCTCTGCGTACACTTTCGCGCGTCGCTAACCATAAGCCAAGAATAGCACCAAAGGCAATAATGACACCATACCAATAGATCGTTAATGGACCTAATTCTAAAAAGACACGATCCAACTGTTGAATTTCAGTTTCCATATATTCACTTCCTTTTTTCGTAGTGATAACTATAAAACAGGGCCAAGTTTCGTATCCGATATTTTTTTCAAAATCACCGTTATGCATGAGTAGTGGTGCCTAACTTCGCTCGACAGACAACGCAATGCTTTCAAACAAGGCAACACAACACTAGTTTCTGCAAGGTAAAGCACACGAGTTCCTGCCAGGCAACACAACATTTCTTGCAATAAGTATTCTTGCCAATCTGCGTGCGCCCCCTCCCATGCCGTTACGAGACAGCGAGCTTTAAGCGGACATATAAGGCCTTATTTGATTAAAAAGAGGGTTTTGTTGATTTTACCGGACATTGAATACCTTATTTGGCCAAAATCACCAGGTAAAACCCTCAAATTGAGCAAATAGAGAATCATTTGTACTCTAAATTCAAAAAACAAGCCGTTTTGAGCGAAATAACAAATTCATTGTCCGGTATTTTTTCCTTAAAAAAAACGCCCGCCCAAAGCAAAGAACTTCAATCCCCGTAATCCTTTGAACTAACACTTTATTTTGCCAGAATACATCGAAGAGAGAACGGTGAAACAGTACGCCAATGATCAAACTCCCATCTGCCTAGAGCATGAAAACCTTTTACCAAACAATACGTTAAAACAAAAGCGCATACCTCAATCTATGTATATACCAACCCTTACAACCGCAAGCTTAAAATTCTTCATGCTCGCGATCTTCAATCACATCTGTTAAGCGATTGGAAAATTGCTCCGCTGCATTAACACCCATTCGTTTTAGTCTAAAATTCATGGCTGCCACTTCGATAATAACAGCAAGGTTACGTCCAGGTCTTACCGGAACAGTCAGCTTCGGAATATCGCAATCAATAATCCTCATTGTTTCTTCCTCAAGCCCTAGGCGGTCGTATACTTTCATTTGGTCCCATAACTCTAGGTTAACGACTAAGCCAATTCTTTTATAATTACGCACAGCTCCTGCACCAAATAAAGTCATCACATTAATGATTCCTAACCCACGGATCTCCAATAAATGTTGAATTAATTCAGGTGCATTCCCAACTAATGTATCTAAATCTTCCTGACGAATCTCCACACAATCGTCTGCTACAAGGCGATGGCCACGCCGAACAAGATCCAATGCTGTTTCACTTTTACCAACACCACTTTTACCTGTTATCAATACCCCTATACCATAGATATCAACGAGTACACCATGAATGGCGGTTGTTGGCGCGAGAATACTTTCCAAGTAGTTTGTAAGGCGGCTCGATAACCGCGTCGTTTTAAATTTAGAACGCAATATTGGTACATCATTAAGCTTTGATGCTTCAATTAACTCTGAGGGAATATCCAAGTCACGCGATATAATGACCCCAGGTGTAATATCCGTACATAACATTTCAGCACGTTCTTGGCGTTTTTCAGAACTAAGCTGATTAAAAAATGAAAGTTCTGTTTTTCCTAACAACTGAATGCGCTCTGATGGATAAAATTCAAAGTAACCTGCCATTTCGATACCAGGTCGTGAAATGTCACTCGTTGTGATCGGGCGATTGAGTCCATCTTCACCGCAAATTAGTTCTAATTTAAATTTATCAATTATGTCCTTCGTTCGAACCTTCACCATTCCATAAATTCCTCCAAACATGAGAGATACTGCCCTTTATTTTACCATTATTTTTTTGAAACACGAAATAATCCTTTCTATTATCAACTGAAGAATATTTATTTTTTAGTACGATAATGTTATTTATCCTTGAAATAACAGTTGCATTTGCCATTTAGTTTTTTAGAAAAAGCACCACTTTTAACTAAATATACTGAACTATTTTAATATTTATGGATTTAATTCTTTTTAGTTGATAATATAAAGAGTATATTGTTGTATTTGCAGTTTTACAAACTTAGAATGAATTAATGTTTAACAGAAAAGGTGAAATAATGGTTTATAAATTTATTGTGTTTACGGTGTATTGGATTACTCATTTTCGTTTTCGTCTGACGATTAAAGGTCAAGAGAATATCCCAGAGGGTGGCGTTATTATTGCGATGAATCATCAAAGCAATTGGGATTCGTTACTTGTTGGGACGCACACACCTCGGAAACTATATATTATGGCGAAAGAAAGCTTGTTTAAGAACAAGGGATTTGCTTGGCTTATTACCGAAATGGGCGCTTTTCCTGTTAGCCGTGATAAAGCTGACGTAAAATCACTAAAGCATTCGTTAAAGCTATTAAAAGATGGAAAAATTTTCTCGCTGTTTATAGAAGGAACCAGAAGTAAAACGGGCGAAATGCAACAACCTAAAAAAGGTGTGGGTTTTATAGTTTCTAAAAGCGGTGCACCTGTTGTTCCCACATACATACATGGTACAACAAGTAAAAAGTGGTTTAGCAAAGCGACTGTTATTTTTGGAAAGCCGATTACGTTTGCCGATGAAAAAGATTATGAAGTTATTAGTCAAACAATAGCAGAGCATATCAGCAAATTGAAAGAACAAGTTTAATGCAATGATAGAATCGTCAGGAATTTAATAGCAAAGCGGACAGTAAACAGCACTGTCCGCTTTTTATATATATAAAACAAATCATAAACAAAATAACGCCATCTTATCTACTGTCTTTTTTACTTAAAGGTTCGATAATTACTTTTTGAATCAACATATTTAAAAGAGAAATCACGATTGCCGCGAGTACAGCCGCACCAAAGCCTTCAATCTCGAACGCTGACCCCATAATGCCATCTGCCATCATTAACGTGATCGCATTGATCACAATTAAAAACAGCCCGAAAGATAAAATCGTTACTGGCAGTGTTAACAAAATTAAAAATGGCTTAACAAAGACATTTAACACTGAAATAAGTAAACTAGTGATAATAGCTGAGTTTAAATCCTCCAAGTAAAACGATTCAAAATAACCTGCGACAACAATGAGAACAATCGTGTTTATTAGGATATGAATGAGCCATCTCATCCATCAATCACACCATCATCATATGGAATTACAAAAGTTAGAACAAAGTATGCCAATGCCAGCGGTAAAAACGCTGTAAAAATTAACAGCAATACAAAAATAACTCGAAGTAGTGCTGCATCCACACCTAAATATTGGGCCAACCCACCAAGAATACCTGCTACCTTTTTATTGTTACGAGTTCTATACAGCTTTTTCTTCATACTCTCAAACACCACCTTTTTTCATAGTTTATATACTTCTTTACTGATTACTTTTTATTGAAATTGAACCAGCTCTTGATTCTGCTTCAACATCAAGCTTACGCAGTCGACCACGATTCGCCGCAAAGCGCATTTCCTTCTGCACGACCTCTCTTTTTTCCTCAAATACCTCTAATTGATTTAATTCACAACTAAAACCGCCGATATTCGATCTAATAATACCATTAACCTCAACTTCAGTTGGAACGAACAGCTTGATGCTGCCGGTTTTTGTTTTTAACAACACGGTTTCACAGTTTGGATCTTCCAAGTGACAAATAATACTGCTGCTAAAGCTTTGAAGATCTGTTTTTCCAAATGAGCCTTTGGCTGTAATCGTTCCATTTAAAGTTTCTGCCTCGATGGCCTGCGCATAACTATTTTCCACTTTAATATGCCCATTAGCTGTTTCAAATTCTAGATCTTCGGCGCTGACATGATTAACCGTAATATTGCCGTTTGCAGTCGTCGCCTTTAATACTTTTACATTTAACTCATCAAGAGCGATTTGACCATTAAACATTCGAATTAATATATTTTCATAACTTGATCTAGGAACGTAAAAAATCGTGTTAAGCTTGATATTCTTGGGCTCGACTTCAAATTTTAAAGAATTTTCATTTATCGCAAATTGGACTTGCTTGAGAAATTCATTTTTCGCCTCTTCATGGGATTCAGCTTTGTAAACTTTAGCTCGACATTCAATCCGAACCTCCTGTTCATCCCACGGCTTTAATTCGATTTCACCATTTGAAATGTCCACATTCAGATTGGATAAAATAATATCCCGATGTTGAAAAATATGATTTACTTCATGATGTGGTCCAAAATTAAAATCCAAATCAACTTCTTTAATCTTTTTAAATGCACTTTCAAAAAATCCTGAAAATTTTTCTTTAAATCCTGAGTTTTTATAACTTTGTTTATAGTCCTTGTAATTCGAGTCGTATTTTACAAAAGTTGAAGGATTTGTAGCTGTTTGTTTCGATTCTGTTTTTGGACTCTCTAATTTTTCTAGCAGCATAATTGCTTCTTCTGCAGTCAGCTTGCCTTCCTCTACCATTTTTAATATACGTTTACGCTCTTCAATCATTTTACATTCCCCTTTAATTATTTTTCTCGTTTATGACGGGCAGTTTGTAATTCTTTTGATATCACATATAAGTAAATTTAAACAAACGTTTGATTAATCAATTAACACTTTAACACCTTTATAAACATTCCAAATCAGAACAATTAAATTAATAGCCCCAATTAGTAAGAAAGCAGCGATCCCACTTATTGCAAACAATGTAGGCTCAACACCCGTAAACAACCATGGAATCACAATAAACGGAATTGTAATTAGCGGTATTAAATGGGATAAAAATGCTTTCTTCGCATGCTCTTTAATTTCTGAACTATCAACGATAAAATAAATCACTACCGGTAAAATAAACCCCGCAAAGAAAATACTAAAATAACATAATGAAGAAATTAACCGATCGGTATTCACACCAACCCACTCCTTATATATATGATCGAATACTAAACTACATTTATGGTAGCTTGATGATTTCTGTATATAAACAACCATCTTTAGTATCTTAACTTCTCTATATACTTATATACGAGTAAATGCACAAGACGTTTCACACAAACTTCAAAATACGTCTCAAGACGTAGAGCATGGTTAACCAAGTGCCAGGTGACAGGCACTTCCCGAATTTTGTCGAATTCGACAAGTGACAGGCACTTGGCAATACAGGCACTTGGCGCTTTGTACTTGAAACTGTACTTGGAACTTTGCTCTTGCCACTTGCCGAAAATTCCATATACACAACAAAAGCATGATAATGCATTGAAAATCATGCAATACCATGCTTTGGTTATCCGCCTTTTTGACGCTTATTAGTTTGAAATGGATTCAATTTCGCGAAGTTTAGTTTCCATTCTATTCCGATCTCGTTCAATAACAGGCTTTAAGTATTTACCTGTATAAGATTCCTCAACCTCACATATTTCCTCCGGTGTCCCAACGGCAACAATTGTACCGCCCTTGTCCCCACCTTCAGGACCTAAATCGATAATATGATCGGCAGCTTTGATCACGTCTAAGTTGTGCTCGATGACCAATACGGTGTCGCCATTTTCAACTAACCGCTGCAGCACCTTTAATAATCTTGAAATATCATCGACGTGTAAGCCGGTTGTTGGTTCATCTAAAATATAAAGCGAGCGGCCGGTTGAGCGACGATGCAGTTCAGATGCAAGCTTCACCCGCTGCGCTTCACCGCCAGATAATGTGGTTGCTGGCTGTCCAAGCTGAACATAACCTAAGCCCACATCAGCGATTGTTTGCAGCTTGCGTTTAATTTTCGGGATATTTGCGAAAAATTCAACGCCAGCTTCGACCGTCATATCTAAAATGTCCGAAATATTTTTATCTTTATACTTAACCTCTAATGTTTCACGGTTGTAACGCTTGCCATGACATACTTCACATGGCACATATACATCCGGTAGGAAATGCATTTCAATTTTTATAATGCCATCGCCACGGCAGGCCTCGCAGCGGCCGCCTTTCACATTAAAGCTAAAGCGCCCTTTTTGATAACCGCGGACCTTCGCTTCATTTGTTTGCGCAAATACATCACGAATATCATCAAATACCCCTGTATAGGTAGCAGGATTTGAACGCGGTGTTCGGCCAATCGGGGATTGATCAATATCAATCACTTTATCTAATTCCTCGATGCCTTTAATTTCTTTATGCTCACCAGGCTTCGCTTTCGCTCCATGTAGCTTTTGCGCAACTGTTTTATGTAAAACTTCATTAACGAGCGTACTTTTTCCAGAACCAGATACACCTGTAACACAAACGAACGTCCCTAACGGAATTTTTACACTCACATTTTTTAAGTTATTTTCGTTAGCTTTAATAATTTCTAGAATACGACCTTCACTTTTACGGCGTTCAGTTGGCAATGGAATGAACTTTTTACCAGACAAATATTGACCTGTCAATGAATTCGGGTCATTCATCACTTCTTCAGGCGTACCTTGGGAAGTAATCACACCTCCATGAACACCTGCACCAGGACCAATATCAATCAAATAATCTGCAGCCATCATTGTATCTTCATCATGCTCAACAACAATTAGCGTATTGCCGATATCACGCATATTTTTTAACGTATCAATCAAACGATCATTGTCACGCTGATGCAAACCAATTGAAGGTTCATCTAGAATATAAAGCACACCCGTTAATCGTGAACCAATTTGCGTAGCCAAGCGAATTCGTTGGGCCTCGCCACCTGACAATGTTCCAGCTGAACGAGCTAATGTTAAATAGTCCAAACCTACATTCACTAAAAAGCCTATGCGCTCCAGAATTTCTCTAAAAATAAGACGTCCGATCTGCATTTCTTTTTCCGTTAAACTGATCTGTGAAAAAAATTCATGCGCTTCTTGAATCGATAGCTTTGTAATTTCACCAATATGCTTACCATCAATTCGCACAGCTAATGATTCTTTTTTCAAGCGATGGCCTTTACATGTCGGACAATCTTTTTGTCCCATGTACTTCTCCATTTGTTCCCGAATATAATCTGAAGATGTTTCGCGATAACGACGCTCCACATTGCGAAGTACGCCCTCAAACTCCACTTCATTTTCACGAACCTGTCCAAAATCATTTTCATAACGGAAGTAAACTTTTTCACTGTCGCTACCATATAAAACTTTATCAAGCAGCTGTTTCGGTATGTCTTTGACCGGAGTTTCCATATCGACTCCGAAATGATCACAGACGCATTTTAACAACTGAGGATAATACTGTGAGCTTGTCGGTTCCCATGGTGCAAGCGCATGTTCATGCAACGTTTTATCCCAATCGGGAATCACTAAATCTAAATCAACTTCAAGTTTCGTTCCTAAACCGTCGCAGCTTGGACATGCACCAAACGGACTATTAAACGAAAACATCCGCGGTTCTAGTTCACCTATCGAAAATCCACATTGCGGGCAGGCATGATGCTCGCTAAAGAGCAATTCTTCTTCGCCAATGACATCGATAATAACCGTACCTTCTGCTAAACGTAATGCTGTTTCTAATGAATCCGCCAGACGAGATGCAACGCCCTCTTTAATCACAATCCGGTCAATCACAACCTCGATCGAATGTTTCTTATTTTTTTCAAGCTTAATTTCATCACTCACTTCATGCATTTCGCCGTCAACGCGGACACGCACATAACCTTGCTTTTTAATATCCTCAAAAACCTTAACATGCTCACCTTTTTTACCACGAACAATCGGCGCTAATACTTGTAGTTTCGTACGTTCCGGAAGTTCCATAATGCGGTCAATCATCTGCTCAATCGTTTGCGAGCTTATTTCAATGCCATGCACAGGACAAACAGGACGGCCAATACGCGCATAAAGCAGCCGCAAATAATCGTACACTTCCGTTACCGTGCCAACTGTCGAGCGCGGATTACGGCTCGTTGTTTTTTGATCAATCGAAATGGCAGGTGATAGCCCCTCTATTGCATCAACATCCGGCTTATCCATTTGCCCTAAAAACTGACGAGCATATGCGGACAGCGATTCGACATAACGTCGTTGGCCTTCTGCATAAATCGTATCGAATGCGAGCGATGACTTCCCGGAACCTGACAAACCTGTTAGAACAACAAGCTTGTCTCTAGGAATGACCACATCTATATTTTTTAAATTATGTGCCCGAGCACCTTTTACAACGATATTCTTAACTGACATAACTGTCTCCTTTCCACCGAAAAAAGCACAAGCGCCTTGCTGGGCGCGAAATCTATTTTAAACAAAACACGCTAATCATTTTTATCCTTCAGCCTTCAATTCTAAAATTAAATCACGCAGCTCGGCAGCACGCTCGAAGTTTAAAGCTCTTGCTGCTTCCTTCATTTCTGTTTCGAACTGAGCAATTAACTTCACACGTTCATCCTTCGTTAGCTTAGCAGCTTTTGTTGGCGTATCATACGTTTCTTCCGTTTCAGCTGCCATCGTCGCGCGAATGACATCACGAATTTCTTTTTGAATGGTTTTAGGTGTAATATGATGTTTCTCATTAAATTCTTCTTGAATTGTCCGGCGACGTTTCGTTTCATCCATTGCAATTCGCATTGAATTTGTAATTTTATCTGCGTACATAATAACATGGCCATTCGCATTACGCGCTGCCCGGCCAATCGTTTGAATTAATGAACGCTCCGAACGTAAGAAACCTTCTTTATCTGCATCCAAAATGGCGACAAGCGACACTTCCGGAATATCTAAGCCTTCACGCAATAAGTTAATCCCTATGAGCACATCATACTTTCCTAAACGTAAATCGCGGATAATTTCAATCCGCTCTAATGTTTTAATTTCTGAGTGTAAGTACGAAACCTTAATGCCAAGCTCTTTTAAATAATCGGTTAAATCCTCTGACATTTTTTTCGTTAGAGTCGTTACGAGGACCCGCTCATTTCGTTCAACTCTAGCATTGATTTCGCCAATTAAGTCATCAATTTGGCCTTGAATTGGACGAACATCAATATTAGGATCAAGCAACCCTGTTGGACGAATAATTTGCTCAATTACTTCTGGAGCATGCTCCATTTCGTAAGGTCCGGGTGTAGCTGAAACAAAAATCGCTTGCTTTACAACTTTTTCAAATTCATCAAACATTAATGGACGGTTATCTAATGCGGACGGTAACCGAAAGCCATGATCCACAAGCACTTGCTTTCGAGCGCGGTCGCCGTTATACATGCCGCGAACCTGAGGGAGCGTCACATGTGACTCATCGACAATTAACAAAAAGTCTTCTGGAAAATAATCAAAAAGTGTGTAAGGCGTTGCACCCGCTGGTCGCAGCGTTAAATGACGAGAGTAGTTTTCAATTCCTGAGCAAAAACCCATTTCTCTCATCATTTCTAAGTCATAGCGAGTTCGCTGCTCAAGTCGTTGTGCCTCCAACAATTTGCCGTTTTCATGCATTTCTTTTAAACGTTCTTCTAACTCTGTTTCAATATTTTCAATCGCAATTTTCATTTTCTCTTCACGTGTAACGAAGTGGGATGCCGGAAAGATTGACACATGTTCACGATCGCCTAAAATTTCTCCAGTCAGTGCGTCAACCTCACGAATTCGATCAATTTCATCACCAAAAAATTCAACACGAATACAATGCTCATCACGTGATGCCGGAAAAATTTCCACTACATCCCCGCGAACACGGAACGTCCCACGCTGAAAATCAATGTCATTTCTATTATATTGGATATCCACTAAATCACGTAATAACTGGTTGCGTTCTATTTCCTTACCGACGCGAAGTGAAACAACCATTTCTCGATATTCCTCCGGCGAACCTAAACCGTATATGCAAGATACACTAGCCACAATAATGACATCATTCCGTTCAAATAAAGATGATGTCGCAGAGTGGCGGAGTTTATCAATTTCATCATTAATGCTTGCATCTTTTTCAATAAACGTATCTGTTTGCGGCACATATGCCTCAGGCTGATAGTAATCATAGTAACTGACAAAATATTCAACTGCATTGTTAGGAAAAAACTCTTTAAACTCACTATACAGCTGTCCTGCTAACGTTTTATTATGAGCTAATATTAGTGTAGGTTTATTAATTTGTTGAATCACATTTGAAACCGTAAATGTTTTACCTGTCCCCGTTGCACCAAGCAACGTTTGATATCGTTTACCTTCCTTAAGGCCGTTCACAAGCTTTTCAATCGCTTTAGGCTGATCCCCACCTGGCTCATACTTTGATTTAAGATCAAATTGTTGGTCCACAAAACTACCTCCGTTCATCACCAAATTCTGTAATTCATTGTATCACATCTACTTCACAAACTGCTAATATGAACGAACGGGTATTCGTTTATTTTTAAAAAAACACGCCATTTGCCTACAATGGCAATTGACGATGTCCAAGGAGATGACCTAAAGGCCTTCTCTTCTTATGCTTTAATCCTCTAAAAAATAATGCTATCTACTCTTACCGGTTGAGAAACAGAAAAAACATGCGGCTAGATCCACATGCTTGTTCATTAGTACTTTTTATTAAATTTCTTATTCATCCGATTGGATACAAAAAAGCCGACAACAAGTGATAAAACCCACGCTATGATCACTAAATTAGGCTGCTCGTAGCCTTTAAATATCGCTAAAATAATTCCTAGCGTTAAAATTGCACTAACATATTGATTAAACGTAATCCGTGTTAAAAAAATAACCATTAAAAATGGAGCCAAAACCGCAAGGATCACCTCTGACATTAATATGAATCCCCTTCCAAGTACCAAAAGCACTGTAAATAATTACAAAAAAATCCTTTATATAATTTGCTGCAATAAAGATCTTTTTAAACATTAACATGTCAATAAAGCCTATTATAAAGCAAATCTCAATAAAAGACATTATTATCGCTCTTTCTTGATTAGTTGATAAGAAAACACAACTCTCCTGCGCTTTTTTAAGGAGATAGTATATTTTTAATTAAACGTTTGTTTAATAGAATGCATTTTCTTTGCATGAAAAACCAGCTGCTTAGAGCAAACTAATATATGAAGTCTACTATAAAAGATAGCTGAACATTACCATTAACTTCAAAAGCATATGTTCAAAGCTTTTTACAAATCCTTACTATATATACTATAAATTTCTCAAGGTGGCTAAGGCACCATTTTAAAGTAGAGGAAGTGGTATGGCTTGAATGTTTATAAAGTGACTTACTCTAAAGAACCTGCTTTGCATAAATTTTATAATTATCTTGATAAACCTGGTCACCTTCGCTATTGTTTTTTTATCCTTTGGATGCTAAGTGTGATTTTAAATAGTATTTTTTTTCAAAATAACAGCAATATATTTATTTTGTATGTGATCGCCGTGATCTTTTTAGGAGCAGGGTTTTATAACAAATCGCCGCTATTTTTAATGTTTTTTACAACTCTCATTGTGCTGTGCAGATTTTTACTTGTTCAGAACCCAAACATGTTAACTGGTTCGTTTTTTATCTTGTTATTAACTTATTCAATCATAACGTTTATCTCTGCGGGGCTAATGAAAAACATCCAAAAAGTAAAAAATGATACGCTTGAATTAACAACAGCCCTCGTGAATGCTCTAGATTCAAGAGATCCGCATACATTGCATCATTCAGAAAACGTGGCAAAATATGCGTTCGAAATTGCAAAAGAAATGAATTTAAAAGAAGACATATGCAACAATATTCGGATTGGCGGGCTGCTGCATGATATCGGTAAAATCGGCATACCCGAGCCTATTCTAACAAAGCCCGGAAGATTAACAACGGAAGAATACGATTTTATAAAAGCACATCCTACCATCGGCTATAAAATGATTAAACATGTGGCTAATTTCTCTAGCAGAGGTATATTAGACATTATTCTCTATCACCACGAACGATATGATGGTAAAGGCTATCCAAAAGGATTAAAAGGGCAGCAAATTCCGCTGTTAGCACGAATTGTTGCAGTTGCGGATACCTTTGATGCGATGACTTCCAAACGCGTTTACCGTCAGCAACTTGATTATAAATGTGCACTTGAGGAAATTCGAAAAAATAAAGGAACTCAATTTGACCCCGTCGTTGCAGATGCATTTTTAAATTTATATGAGGAAAAAAGCTTGAACTCCACAAACGAAAACTATTTAATTGAAAATACATAAAAGGCTGTCCACCTTCGACGAGATGGACAGCCTTTTTATTAATTATTGTACAGCTTGAATTCTTTCGATGTATGAACCATACTTCTCAGCATGCTTTTCATATACAGGTTGAACTTTATCACGGAATGCTTGAATATCAAGGTCTTCCGCATTAATGATTTCTACTCCGTTATCTAGTAAAAGTTGCTTTTGTTCTGCCTCTAAATCTTGTGAAATTTGACGTTGCTTTTGAGCGTATTCTTTTCCAAGATCAACGATCACTTTTTGAATATCTTCAGGCATTGATTTTAAAAGATCATCATTGATAACTAATACCGCAGATGCATAGTAAAGTCCTACTTCAGAGAAGTATTTTGATTGTTCCCAAACTTTTGTACTCCAGTATACACCAGTTGAAAAGTCTGATCCATCAATTACGCCTTGTTGTAAACCGCCATATACTTCTGGGAATGCCATTGGCGTTGCATTAGTTCCTAATGCAGCATATGTGTCTAATAGTAGCTCACTTTCAATTGTACGCATCTTTAAACCATCTAAATCTTCAGGAGTTTTAATTGGATGCTTGCTATTTGATAAATGACGCTGACCATTTTCCCAGAATGCGATTGCTTTTAATCCTTGCTCAGATACTTTATCTAAAAGTTCTTGTCCAACTTCACCGTCTAATGTTTTGTAGACATGGTCTAAATCTCTAAATAAAAACGGAAATTCAATAACAGAAATTTCAGGTACAAAGTTTGTTACAACACCAGTTGTGATAACACTCATATCTAATGTTCCTAATTGTACACCTTCTAAAAGTTCTCTTTCGCCACCTAATGTTCCATTACCAAAAATTTCAAATTGAACTTGTCCATTTGTAGCTTCTTCTACCGCCGCTGCATATTCTTTAAAGCCGATCGCATATGCTTGGTCATCTGGTGAAATATGACCTACCTTTAATTTATAAACTTCTTTTGTTTCCTCTGCTTGTTCATTCGTTGCAGTTTCTGATTTCACTTCAGCATTAGAATCTTCTGCTACTTCCTCTTTTCCCCCGCATGCTGCTAGCATTAATAGACCAACAACAGCAACAAGGATCAAAATTAACTTGTTCCCCTTCATTTTAACTGCCTCCCCTATTTCTATATACTTTTGTAAAATAATATCATTTGTTACTTTAACGCTTAAAAGCGAGTAAGTGATTAAGATGTTACTTAGTATAAACTATATTTTCTAGAATTGCATCAAATATTTTGTTTTTTTTATATTTTTTAATAATTAAATAGAATTTTATAAGTAATTTTAGAAAAAGAATAATTTTTTGAAATGGACAGTTAATTTGGAAAAACTTTTGACAAATAATAATTTCAATAAAATTCCAGCTAATTATTTTTACTGGATCAATATGATTATTAAGCGGACATAGAGTATCTTATTCACATCAAAACTGCTATTTTTGGGAATTTACCTGACATATAGTACGTTATTTTCATTAAATTCAATGAAAAACGTGGTTAATAGTTGCTATAAGGGATCAAATGTCCGGCAATAGTCGCTTGGGGGGAGTAAGCGGACATATAGTCCCTTATTCACCCCAAAACTGCTGTTTCTGGCGATTTGCCGGACATATAGTACGTTATTTTTATTAAACTCAATAAAAAACGTGGTTAATTGTTGCTATAAAGGATCAAATGTCCGGTAAACGTGTGAAACGTGCTGTTTTTAGTTGAATAACGGCCGGGATGTCCGGATAATAGTCGCTACGAGTATTAAGCGGACATATAGTCCCCTATTCACACCAAAACTGCTGTTTCTGGCGATTTGCCGGACATATAGTACGTTATTTTCATTAAACTCAATAAAAAACGTGGTTAATTGTTGCTATAAAGGATCAAATGTCCGGTAACCGCGTGAAACAAGCTGCTTTTAGTTGAATAACGGCCTTTATGTCCGAAAAAAAACTCCGGAAGAATTGTGCGGACATATAGTCCCTTATTCACCCCAAAACTGCTATTCTTGGTGATTTACCGGACATATAGTACGTTATTTTCATTAATTTCAACGAAAACTGGGGCTAAAAGCTGGAATAACGGATCATATGTCCGGTAAACGCGTGAAACATGCTGTTTTTAGCTGAATAACGGTCTAAATGTCCGGAAAAAAACGCCGGAGGAATTGTGCGGACATATAGTCCCCTATTCACCCCAAAACTGCTATTCTTGGCGATTTACCGGACATATAGTGCGTTATTTTCATTAATTTCATCGAAAACTGGGGCTAATAGTTGAAATAACGGATTCAATGTCCGGCAAACTTGTGAAACATGCTGTTTTTAGATGAATAACGGCCTGGATGTCCGGATAAAGTCACCGGAAGTATTTAGCGGACATATGGTCCCTTATTCACCCCAAAACTGCTGTTTCTGGCGATTTGCCGGACATATAGTACGTTATTTTCATTAATTTCAACGAAAACTGGGGCTAAAAGCTCAAATAACGGATTCAATGTCAGGCAAACTTGTGAAACATGCTGTTTTTAGATGAATAACGGCCTATATGTCCGGCAATTGTCGCCGCGAGGGTTAAGCGGACATAGGGGCCCTTATTCACACCAAATCTGCTGTTTCTGGCGATTTACCGGACATATAGTACGTTATTTTCATTGATTTCAACGAAAACTGGGGCTAAAAGCTGGAATAACGGATCATATGTCCGGTAAACGCGTGAAACATGCTGTTTTTAGTTGAATAACGGTCTAAATGTCCGGAAAAAAACGCCGGAGGAATTGTGCGGACATATAGTCCCCTATTCACACCAAAACTGCTGTTTCTGGTGATTTGCCGGACATATAGTACGTTATTTTCATTAATTTCAATGAAAACTGAGGCTAATAGTTGAAATAACGGATTCAATGTCCGGCAAACTTGTGAATCATACTGTTTTAGATGAATAACGGCCTGGATGTCCGGGTAAAGTCACCGGAAGTATTTAGCGGACATATGGTCCCTTATTCACACCAATACTGTATTCGTTTTGACCTCTGAAATTATGTACATACATTCGCACCCTACGCAATGTCGGTACAATCTAAGCTTTATTTATTAATTTCTATTGCAGTATCCAAAGGTTCGATTATACTAGAATTAGAAGCTAAGTTATCATATATAGCCGTCTCATACACTTATTACCATGGTTATTCATTTGCACTGGGATTTGTTGTATTGGGACGTTTTTTATATCAAAAAATAACAATTTAGAAAGGAAAGAACACAATGGCGCAGCTTTTTGAGCAAAGGTTTGAAGAATGGATTCAAGAGCAAATTATTGAAGAAAAGAATCGAAGAAGACGTGAATTACTTGAAAAAGGTCTAGGTCATGGTACATATGAATTTCTCCGAACGATTTGGTACCCTTCTGTAGGAAACTTTGATCATTTATATCCGGAATGGGAGGTTCTTGATTTCAACAATGGTTTTCGCTATCTCGATCTTGCCTATAAACCTGGAGAAGCTAAAGGATGCATTGAAATTCAAGGATACGGTCCTCATGCGAGAGATCTGGATGTAAGAAGGTTTAAGGATTTATGCTGGCGCCATTCTTTATTAGCTTTAGATGGTTGGACTCTATTGCCTATAGCCTATTTATCGATTAAAGAGCAGCCTAAACAATGTCAACAGCTTATTCTTGCTTTTATAGGCAAATTCACCTCAATTGAAACACCTTCAAAATTATCTTGGACTGAAGCAGAAGTTATACGCTTTGCACGTCGTCTACTTCGTCCAATTACTCCTTCAGAGATTGCAAATCACCTAAATATTGGTGAACGTCAAGCAAGACGCATCTTACATAATCTTGTGGATTTAGAAATACTAGTCGTCTCAAGTGGAAATAAGCGCGCTCGAACATATATGCTAAGATGACTCTGGTTCAACACAAAAATCCCCATGCGTGAAGATTAACCTAGATTTAACCTAGACAGCAATTCAATTAATTATTTCAATCCAAAATTAAGAAATAACCCGGAAACGGATGTTTGCAATCTAAAATTCATAATATGAACTAAAGGTTGTACGGTGAATTTTGAAATAGACAAAACAAAGATGCCCTACTTCGCTTAGCAGGGCACCTTTTTTCAAACAGCTTACTGCTGTGGGCTAGACGGCGTAGAAATACTTGATAATGCTTGTTCGGCTTCATTATCAAATTTATTGTCCACCGCAAGATCCCCTAAAGCAACCATACCTACCACTTGGCCGTTTTCAACAACCGGTAAACGGCGAATTTGTTGTTGCGCCATTAATTGAGCTGCCTCATGAACATCCATGTCTGGTGTTGCTTGAACAATCTTTTGCGCTGTCATTACTTGTGATACTGGTGTTTGCGCGTTTTCACCTTGTGCAGTTGTACGTAACGTAATATCACGGTCAGTAATCATCCCGATAACTTCACCGCTATTATTCACAACAGGGAGCGCACCAATATTGTGCTCACTCATAATAGACGCTGCTTTTTGACAAGTATCGTTTTCAGACACAGTAAAAACTTGTGATGACATGATATTTCGTAGTTGTTGCATATTTAAAACCTCCCTTTCATTTTCATGAGTTAGTTTGGTTATATAAGCTAGTTTTTATCAGAAGTTTTTGAAGTATTTTTTTAGATATATGAGTTTAAAGTTGTGGCAATTGGAGAGATAATGTAATCCGATGGGGACAAATGTTGCACATTTAAGAAATAAAAAATGGTTCCAGTTACTTTTAAAACCAGAACCATCCGTAAATTTATTAATCTGTCTAAACAGCCTCTGTCGTCCATTGATTATCATCATGAACAAATAATAACCCTAATTCATGATGCTCGCCATCATAAAGCGATCGATTGGCAAATCGTACTTCGCCATTATAATCAAGTACCTCTAACTTACAAAAAGCTCGATTAACCTGAAGGGCCTCGTAAAATTCCTTTTCACTACGCACAACTTGTCCATTCACCTTCGTAACGACTTCCCCAATTTGCAGTGACATCCTATCCGCAGGTGAACCTGGTATTACGCCTAAAATCACCATTCCTGTATCACGATTTGCAAAGAATGAAACTTGATCTTCATCTGCACTTCGCTGCCTGATCGTAATCCATTCACGGCCAATTAATGCTACCACTGCAGCACCAACCGCCAAGATCGGGTACCAGTACGCCGCAACAGTTAAAGTTAAAACAATCATACTTAAGCCAAGTACTCTTCGACCGGTTGCTTGAATAGCCATTTTAGGAAGAGAGGATTGAATTTGTTGATAAAACCCAATTCCAAACGGTACAAGCATAACCGTATACGATTGATTCGATGTGGCTATTACCGGCCACCATTCCCAAATGGATGTAATCGCATCACCTGGAATAAGAAAGAATACTGGAGCCATCCACAGCTTTTGCGTTTCATGGATGCCGACCAATTTGCCGCGCTTACTTTTCTTCAACCTTGGTGTTGTAAGGTTTGAGCCTCTTTTTAAAATTAACAACCCTTCAGCTACTAATAAAAGAGACATGATGATTGCCATAACAAGAAATGACGTGTTCCCTATATCTTCAAGCCATTGTACAAAGATTGGTTGATTGACGTCCACCATTGGTAAAAATAAAGAAACTAAAATAGCAAAACCTAGTACATATGCAGGTGAAAGCAATCGTGGCCGCAGCAAACATAAAAATAAAACCGAAATTGCTCCAGTTAACACTGTAAATCCGTATGGCAGTAACAAACCAAGTCCGAGCGTTATAACCGATATGACCAAACCTGTTACAATACTCGGCCAAATGAGCTCACGCCAGCCAATAAATGCATGGAATATCCGAATATTAAAATCCTTGCGTTCCCGTTTTACACGCCGATAGCCAAGAATAAAGGAAAACAGGAAAACAATATAAACTAGAGGGTTTAAAAAATACCTCCCAACACCCACTAGCACATCCAAAATCCATGTATACGTCATTTCATCACCATCCTTCGTCAACCGATACTTATATCCTAAATTGTTATCCATTCAATTTCATTCAACTCTTCTATTATACTACTTCTTACATTTTTTTGAACGGCATAAGGTTGTTTTAGGTGCAAGCAAATTTCTACAAGCCCATATTCCCGACTATTTAGATGTACTTCTTACGAGCATTCTTGCCAATAATTGTCTGATTACCTTTTATGTAGAGCTTTCCGCCCTTCTTTTAAACGCCATTTACTCTGCATAAAGCTCTATCCAAAACTTCCAAATAAAATTTTAATGAAAAAAAAACTATACCCGTACTTACATACGGATATAGTTCGACATGTTTACAGAGACTCCTGCCAGTAATTTCAAATATAGTATTGGTAATTTAATGCTATCTATCCAATCTAAGGAGACTGGCAGTCATCCAACATTACTTATTGAAACAGCACCTTAACCGCTGTTTGTAACTGGAAGTCATTTTCTTCTGCTCGAACTTGCTCGATAATTTTTTCTTCAAGTTTGCCGGCAGTTGTTTTATCCACTTCACCTGTATTAGGAAGGTTATTTGCTTTTTGGAATGCTGTTACTGCAATTTCAGTTTGCTTACTAAAATAGCCATCGATACGACCTGGCTCAAAACCGAGTCCTTTAAGCATAATTTGTACATTTTTAACTTGATCATTATTTACATCATATTTCAAAGGCTCTTCGAGTTGAACTGGACTTGCATAGAAATAGTCAGGTTGTTTCACTTTAACAGTTGGTTCAATTCCCTGTTTATGAATCAAGTTTCCATCAGGAGTTAACCACTTAAATAATGTAAGCTTGATATTGCTGCCATCGCCTAATGGAATTGCTTGTTGCACAGTTCCTTTTCCGAATGATTTTTCCCCAACGATTTCATAGCCGCCCGCTTCTTTCATAGCGCCTGCCAAGATTTCAGACGCTGATGCACTGCCGTTATCAATTAACACTGTAATTGGGTAAGGCTTTTTCTCTTCTAAAGTAGAGAAGAAACGTTCTTTCTCACCATTACGATTTTCGATTTGAACATATGGCTTTTCTTTCGTTACTAACAGTTTCAATATATCTTCAACGCTTTGTAAGTAACCGCCTGGATTTCCACGAACATCAATCACTAAGCCATTAATTTTTTGATCTTCAAGTTCTTTTAACTGCTTTTTAAAATCTTGTGCAGTATCTTCAGAGAAACTTGTGATCTCGATATAGCCTACTTTTTTATCTTGATAATCCTTAATCGAGCTATACACTGTTTCTAGTGGAATTTCATCGCGAGTTACATCAATTTTTAACGTATCAGCTGTTCCTGAACGCTCAACCTCAAGCGTAGCAACTGATCCTTTTTCACCGCGAATTTTTAATACGGCTTCATAAAGGTCTAAGCCCTCTAGCGATTCACCGTCTACACTTAAAATATGATCCTTTGGCTTTAAACCTGCTTTTTCAGCTGGTGAGTCTTTAAATGGCGCAACAATAGTTACTTTTCCATCTTCCATACTCACTTCTGCACCAATACCTTCAAACGAAGAATCTAGCGACTGATTGAATTGATGGGCCGTTTCTTGATCCATATAAACAGAATATGGATCTTCTAAAACACCTACCATCCCATTAATTGCACCTTCAATCAGCTTATTACGCTCTGTTTCTTCCACATAACTAGTGGAAATCAGGTCTAACACTTGATTAATTTTTTCAACATCGCCTTCATTTTTCGAATTATTACTTAACAAAGACTCAGCCAACGGTGAAGATTCTGCAGCCTTTGTAAGAACGCCATTATTATACAAAATAAAAGATATCCCCGCGCCGGCTATAAGCGATAATGCCATTAAAACTAAAACAATATTCCCGCGAATTCTCAACCCTATCACCCCAATAATCGATCTATTATCGTACCCTATACTTCTACAAAAGACTATGATATACCTCTATAATACCATATAAGATCCTTTGCAGGAAAAGGCATCACACTCCGATTGTGCGATGCCTTCAACTTGTCTATAGTACTATATGAAATGCTTGTACGATTTATGTTGTTAAAAATTAATTAATTTGCGAGGATCAACTGCATTGGACTTGCTTGCATTCCAAGGACCTTTATGAATTTCAAAATGTAAGTGCGGACCTGTGGAGCGACCTGTATTCCCCATATAACCTACCAATTGTCCTTTTTTTACACTATCGCCCTCTGAAACTTTACGACTTTCCATGTGCGCATATAGCGTTGTATACATCGTACCACCAATGTTATGCGATACAAATACCACATTACCGTAAGATGACGAATAATAAGATCGGAACACAATTCCATCTGCTGCTGCTACGATCGGAACACTGCTGCCACGTTTACCAATATCGATTCCCGCGTGCAGCTTGCCCCATCTTTTACCGTAATTGGACGTTACCGGACCATTGGATGGTCTCATAAATGTACCATCTGTAACTGGTGGCGTCTCGCCACGTGCCTTGGCTTCAGCTATTCTGCGTTGCTCTTCCTGCCATTGCTTATAAAGTCTTTCATAAGAAGCTTGCTGTTTTGCTAAAATTTCATCCTGCTCTTGCAGATCTAATAATTCACCTTCAAGCTCTTCTTCTTTTTGCTTAAGCTGCGCCATTAGTTTTTCTTTTTCAACAGTTTGAGCCTCATACGTTGCTTTTTCTTTTTCTAATTGAACTTTAGCGGCTTCAAGTTGAACTAATTTATTTTCAACTTCTATTTTAATTTCTTCTAGTGTTTCTTGTTCGGTTACATGTGTTTGTAAAATTTCCTTGTCTTGCTGAACAATGATTGAAACGGAATTAACGCGATTTAGAAAATCGCCAAAGCTTTTAGCACCTAACAATACATCTAGATAACTAACTACTCCGCCGTTTTCTTGAACAGAGCGGACGCGCGTTTTTAACATTTCATCACGCTTATCAATACGAATTTGCAACTCTTCAATTTGCAACCGTAATTGTTCAATCTCGGCTGTTGTTTGCTCAATTTCACCCTGCTTTTGACGGACACGTTCTGCTGTTTCAGCAACAGCCATATCTAAACGTTTAATTTCAGCTCTAACTTTCTCTTCTTCTTGCTTTATTTCATTAATCTCGCTTTTCGTTTCTTGCGAGTCATCTTTTATGTCTGCACGTTTACCTTGGACTTCGTTGATTTTATTCTTAAGTTGTTGGTTGGCAGATGCGTGATTGCTATGCAAAAAAAGTCCACTGAAAGCAATCAACGATGACAAAGTTATGAGTAGTAGTCTTCGCACTTTGTTCCACCTCTTCCAAAATTAGTCTGAAATCTAGCTTTTTTTGTAAAAAAATTAAATCTATCAATCTACGCTTTTAAAAACTTGCGAATAGACATTAAACTTCCCCATGATCCGATAAAAGCACCAATTGCTAATAAAATCCCAGCTACTTGCCAAACAAAAGGATTAACTGTTAACAATGTAATAAACGTTCCTTCTAATTGCGGTTGAACCGCGTCGTATAAATAATCATAGCCAAAGTAAATTAACACGATCGGTACAATTGATCCTAGAACACCTAGGAACAGCCCCTCAAGGAAGAATGGCCAACGAATAAAACTATTCGTTGCTCCCACAAGTCTCATAATCTCTATTTCTCTTTTTCTAGCAATAATCGTAATTTTAATCGTATTCGATATTAGGAACATCGCTGTAAAAATAAGTCCAATAATTAAAGCGAGACCGATATTTCTAGAGATGTTAACTACTTTAAACAGCTTCTCAACTGTGCCTTGTCCATAGTTAATACGGTCCACATTTTCAAATTTCTCAATTTGCTTCGCCACTTTTGGCGTTTGTTGCGGATCCGTTGTTTTTACAATAAAAACATCATGAAGTGGATTTTCTTCACGCAATGATTCGAATGCCTTACCTTCTTCACCAAAACTCTCGATGACGGAATTTAGTTCCTTTTCTTTGGAGGAAAACGTAACACTTTCGACTTCACTTATACCTTTGATTTTCTCTTCTAGTATTTTTTGCTGCGATTCGTCTGCTACTAAGTCAACATGAACGCGAATTTCCACGTCTTTCTCAACTGATGTTGCAAAATTATTTAAATTCATCATAATGACTAGAAAAATTCCGACTAGTAATAGTGTTACAGTTACCGCACTAATCGATGCGAATGTCATCCAGCCATTCCGGCCAATGTTCTTTGAGCCTTCTCTAAAATGTCTAACTAACGTATTAATAGTCATAGCCGTAATCACCTCGATTTTCATCTCTAGCAATGCGGCCGTTTTCAATCGCAATAACCCGTTTTCTAACCTTGTTTACAATTTCACGATTATGTGTAGCCATAAGAACAGTTGTTCCACGATTGTTGATTTCTTCCAAAATATCCATGATAACCCATGATGAATCAGGATCTAAATTTCCAGTCGGTTCGTCGGCGATTAATATCTTCGGGTAATTCACAATTGCTCGCGCGATCGATATACGCTGCTGCTCTCCCCCAGATAGTTCCGACGGAAGAAAACGCGCTTTATGCTTTAGTTTTACAAGATCAAGAACCTCCATCACACGGCGTTTAATATTTTTCGGATGTTCTTCAATTACTTCTAATGCAAAAGCTACATTTTCAAATACAGTTAAATTCGGCAGCAACTTAAAATCCTGAAAGACTACCCCGATGTTTCGTCTCAAAAGCGGTACCTTACTATTTCTTAGCTTTGATAGATTGATACCGTTTATTAAAATTGTGCCTTTAGTAGGCTTTTCTTCACGGTACATCATCTTGATAAACGTTGATTTACCAGCTCCACTGGGACCAACAACATATACAAATTCACCTTGCTTGATTTCTACGTCAATGCCATTAACGGCTAAAATTCCATTCGGATATTGTTTATATACATCTTGCATTTCTATCATTACTATCACACCTAAGCTTTTTTTTAACTTGCGAACTAGGTTGGACTTTTTTTATTAGAAGAATTGAATTTAACCAAATCTATCAGCGTTCTAGTTACTTTTTACTATTCAAATAGGACAAAATTACAACTAGTGCTATAGAAACACTAGTTGGATGTATAGCGTTAGCTGCATTTTATATTAAATGGTAAATCGCCATAAAGCGATATGAATTGACACACTTCTCTATTATAACATCACTATCCATCAATTTCAGGCAAAATAATATTAAAATTGTGCTTCAATCCAACTATCGTTCGACAAATCCGTAAAAAAATGAACATTGAGCTGTGTTTTTAAAGTGAAGTGCTACATGAGGAAATTTAATAGGAATTAAGTACGAGGAAACGCTTTTTTATAAACACCATTAAAAAAGAGTATCCTGATTATATCCCAGAACACTCTTTTACATGTATTTACTTATGTTCAGCTAACCATGCAGCAACAGCCGCTGCATCGTCACCTTTAAGTAGACCTGGAGGCATTGCACCTTGACCATTCTCAATTACATTTTGAATGCCAGCAGCGTCTAGTTTTCCACCAACTGCTGTTAAGTTAGGACCTACGCCACCTTCAAGATTTTGACCATGACAGCTTGCACAGCTTTGCTTATATAACTCTTCGCCTGCACCTGCATCAGCAGTTGCACCGCCAGTTTCGCCGCCTTCAGCAGTTTCTCCGCCACCTTCAGCTGGCTGCTCCTCTGTAGCTTCACCTGCTGGTTGTTCTGTAGTGTCTTCTGCAGGTTCTGCTGCATCGTCGCCGCCACCACAGGCTCCAAGAACAAGTGCTGTACCCATGAATAATGCTAGTAACTGTTTTTTCACTAGTTACTCCTCCTTAAGTTGTTAAATATTACTAAGTGTGCCAAATCCTTGTACACGACCCTAGTATATACAATCTTAAATCTTTTTAAAACCCTCGCCCACAACCTCTGAAGCGTCCATAACGACCACAAATGCAGATGCATCAATGCTTCGGACCAATTGCTTCAATTTTGTGAACTCCCGTTGTTGGACTACACACATTAGTATTGGCTGTTTTCGATCAGTATATCCACCAAAACCTGAAATTTTTGTCACACCACGATCAATTATTTTAAAGATCTGCTGACGTACTTCTTCTTCTTTATTTGTAATAATCATCGCCATTTTTGACGTACCGATCCCCACTTGAACAAGGTCAATAGTTTTACTAGTCACATACAAGGAAATAAGTGCATATAAACCACGTTCAAGATCAAATACAAAAGCTGCTATAATAACGATAAGACCATCAATCAACGCAATACACTTTCCTAACGATATGCCCGTATACTTATGAAAAATTTGCGCCGCTAAATCCGTACCGCCCGTTGATGCCTTACCACGAAATACAATGCCTAAACCAAGCCCCACCACAATCCCACCAAATAAAGCACCTAGCAATGCATCATTTGTTGCAGGAGCCACATTTCGAGTTAAATAAACGATAAATGGAACAAACAACGTGCCCACTAATGTCTTAACCCCAAACTGCTTGCCTAATAAAATAACACCAGATAGAAACAGCGGAATATTCAATGACCACTGTACAATCGCCGGCTCCCATCCAAGAATAGCGTTTAATAGGATACTGATTCCGCTAACTCCACCTGATGCAATTTGATTTGGTAGTAGAAATAAATTAAATGCGATCGCAATTAGTGCGGACCCTAGTAAGGTAAAGCCATATTCAATTGCTATTCTTTTTATTGGATGGCTTTCATCATAATCAACCCTTTTTATAGCCATTCCTCATCCCCCCATGTATTTAAGAATTTGACGATTGGGGCAAAAATTAAGTACAAGTTCCATAATAGATTTTGTTGCAAAGGTATTTTTATACTAGGCGACAGGAAAAAGAGGATTTAGTAATAGGAATGTTTCGGTAGAATTTATGAAAATGTAATTTGCCAACAAATATTGATGCATTTCTGAACTATACAAAAAGGCCTTTCATCAACCCTATTAATAATATGTCCCACAGTTTCATAAAATTTATCAATGATTTTGTGAAAAGAGGTGCAACGTGTTAAAAAAGAGACGTTCCTTCGCAACAGGTAAGTTGATCCTTTTTATTCCGGTCATTATTATTATTTTGATTATATTGTATTCTCTATTTACATGGATGAGCCCAGGAAACCAAGCTAAGAAAACTGTTGCCACGTTTTATACATATGAGCAAGCAGGAGCTTTCTCTGATTCTTGGGAGATGTTTCATCCATTAATGAAACAACGCTTTTCAAGAGGTCATTATATTCAAGATCGTGCCCACGTTTTTATGAATCACTTCGGTGTAGACACTTTCTCTTATTCGCTAGGCAATGCTAGCAAAGAGGAAAATTGGGCAATAACAGAAGGTGACGAAGCAGCAATTTTAGAAACGGTATATAAAATTAAAGTCACCCAAACGTATCGAGGCAAATATGGTCATTTTGATATTCACCAAAATGTGTTCGTGGCAAAAGACGATGAAGGGGATAGGAGTATTTTGTGGGATTATAAAAAATAATGATCACCACAATATATAAGTCGATTACAAGAAACAAGCCTAAGAATAAACTCTTAGGCTTAGTATAGCTTCCCAATGCCTTAAAGATCTAAGCAAAAAATTTTATAGAAAGCTTATCTTGCTTGTACAAATTGGAATCCATTCATATTTAATTCTTTATTTACATCTATATTTACGAAAATCTTTTGATAATATTCAACCAGATTTTCGAATAACTCCTTCGAACTGATCGAGCTGTTGGTATAATTATCTCTTTCTAAACACCAAAAGGCCTTACTGTCCATGATATCGGCTTTTAAAGCAGCGGAATAGTATTGTTGATTATTAATTTGAATAGTAGGAGCATTTTGTATAAGCGGGTTAACACTATATATGTATAAATCTTCGATTCTTGTTCTGTTATAAGAATTTGTCACGTTATTTAGCATGTATTCATACGGAGCATTCATATCATTCACTGATCTTGTTCTAAACTTTAAGTGTAATATGCCTGATAACCCATTTATGTAAGCATTAACTTCATAATGACCTCCCATCGGAACATCATCTTCATAGTATGGTGGGATAAACGCAAGATGTAATAAACTTCTTTTTAATTTACTTTGCGTAACTGGATGAACGGTAAACTTCGTCAAACATTTATCACATTGATAATTAATATGATCCTTTGAAATGACTTCATCTAAGTATGCTGATTCACTTTTGCATTTAGGACAAACAACTTCCATTTGAACTCTCCCTTTCCGGTAAACTCCGGTTTCTCTATTTTATTTACTCTTTTAATACTATCTTACTCTTACATATTCAACAAAGACAAAAACCCAAGACTTTTATAATAACAACAAAAAAACTCGAGTACTATTTTCACACTCGAGTTTTTATAAAATTTAATTTCTGGCATACATGCTCAATAAAATTGAAAATCTATCTAAAACTTAATTAATCTTCGAACGCAGATACGCATCGATAAACGGATCTAATTCGCCATCCATCACAGCTTGAGTATTCCCAATTTCAACATTTGTACGATGGTCTTTAACCAATGAATAAGGGTGGAAAACATAGGAGCGAATTTGACTGCCCCATGCGATTTCATTTTTCTCCCCACGAATTTCATCAAGCTCAGCTTGTTGCGCTTCGATTCGTTGTTGGTAAAGTTTAGCTTTTAACATTTTCATCGCTTGTTCACGGTTTTTAATTTGCGAACGTTCTGATTGACATGTAACAACAACACCCGTTGGAATATGAGTAATCCGCACTGCAGAGTCAGTTGTATTAATATGCTGACCACCAGCACCACTTGCACGGTACGTATCAATTTTTAAATCCACTTCGCGCACTTCAATTTCAATCTCATCATTAAACTCTGGCATAACGTCACAAGAAACGAACGACGTATGACGACGACCTGACGCATCAAACGGTGAAATTCGAACTAGGCGATGTACACCTTTTTCCGCTTTTAAATAGCCGTACGCATTATGTCCTTTGATTAACAGCGTGACGCTTTTAATCCCGGCTTCATCACCAGCTAAATAATCTAATGTTTCAACCTTAAAGCCCTTGCGTTCAGCCCAACGAGTATACATGCGTAAAAGCATCGAACCCCAATCTTGTGATTCCGTTCCACCCGCACCAGGGTGCAGCTCTAAGATTGCATTGTTTTTATCATATGGTTCACTCAACAATAGCTGAAGTTCAAAATCGGCTCCCTCTTTTGAAAGTGATTTAAGCTCTGTCTCCAACTCTTTTTGAAGTTCATCATCTGGTTCTTCTTTTAACAATTCCAATGTAAGCTCCAAATTTTCATGGCTTTCATTTAAAGCATTGAATTGATTAACGATATCCTTTAGCGCATTTGCCTCGTTAATGACTTGCTGTGCGCCCTGCTGATCATCCCAAAAGCTAGGATCGACCATTTGCTCATCAAGTTCAGTGATCCGTGCTTGTTTCGCTTCTAAGTCAAAGAGACCCCCTAAAGCCTGCTAATTTCTTAGCCATTTTATCTAGTTCTTGTCTTATTTCAACTAAATCCATTTCTTCTTCCACCTCAAGTTGTAATTTTTCTTTTCTTAGTTAAATTTAACTGTATTTATTTACAGTGTGATGATAAAAAGCCCTCTCTATCATGTCAATAGAGAGAGCAAGAAACAATCGGTCATTTTAATCAAAAATGGTGTGCAGCTATTGCAGTACCATTGTTCTAACTCATTTGACCATGACATTGCTTAAACTTTTTACCACTTCCGCATGGACAAGGATCATTACGGCCAATTTCTTGACGTTTAACATATGGCTTTTTCTTCTGCTGTTCACCTTCACCTTGTTTCGGATTTACAGCCTGGCCTTCTGCAACCTTTTGACGCTCAAGATTGTTGCGAATTTGTGCTTTCATCACATATTTTGCAACATCTTCCTCAATGGACGCAATCATTGCTTCAAACATTGCAAAGCCTTCCATTTGGTATTCACGCAATGGATCTGTTTGACCATATGCACGTAAATGGATACCTTGACGTAATTGATCCATCGCATCAATATGATCCATCCATTTAGAGTCAACAGCTCGTAGAACAATAACCTTTTCAAATTCGCGCATTTGTTCAGGAGTTAATTCTGCTTCTTTTTCATCGTATTTTACTTTTACAGCATCAACAATGATATCGACAACTTCTTCAGGCTCTTTACCTTTAATAGCCGATTCTGTTACTTCGCCTTCATCTAGTAAATTCCCTTCCACATACGAAACAATACCTTTGTAATCCCACTCTTCAGGCAATGCCTCTTTTGGCATATGGGCGTTTACATTGCGCTCGATAGATGAACGAATCATGCGCTCAACTACTTCACGAAGGTTTTCAGCATCCAGTACTTCAAAACGTTGCTTATAAATAACATCACGCTGTTGACGTAATACATCATCATATTGCAGCAATGTTTTACGAGCATCAAAGTTATTACCTTCTACACGTTTTTGCGCTGATTCAACCGCTCTTGTAACAAGCTTACTTTCAAGTGGTTGATCATCATCCATGCCGAGACGATCCATCATCGATTTCATATTATCTGAACCGAAACGACGCATTAATTCATCTTCCATTGATAAGTAAAATTGCGTAATCCCCGGATCACCTTGACGACCTGAACGTCCACGGAGCTGATTATCAATCCGGCGACTTTCATGACGCTCAGTACCAATAACAGATAACCCGCCAAGTTCGATAACACCTTCGCCCAGTTTAATATCTGTACCACGACCGGCCATGTTGGTCGCGATCGTTACAGCACCCGGCTGGCCAGCTTGTTCAATAATTTCCGCTTCTTTTTCATGGTTTTTCGCATTTAAAACATGATGGCGGATGCCTTTTTTCTTTAACATTTGTGACACTAGTTCTGATGTATCCACATTAACGGTACCAACCAGAACAGGTTGTCCTTTTTCATGGCGTACAGCGATATCCTCAACTACAGCCTTGAATTTACCTTCCATCGTTTTATAAATTAAATCCGGACGGTCTTCACGAGCAATCGGACGATTTGTTGGAATAGCGATTACCTGCATATTATATATGTTGCGGAATTCCTCTTCCTCAGTTTTCGCTGTACCTGTCATACCAGACAATTTTTCATACATACGGAAATAGTTTTGGAACGTTGTTGTAGCAAGTGTCATGCTTTCATTTTGAATCTTTAAACCTTCTTTTGCTTCAATCGCTTGATGTAAGCCATCGCTATAGCGACGTCCCTTCATCAAACGCCCTGTGAATGAGTCGACAATGACAACTTCTTCATCTTGAACAACATAATCAGCATCGCGATGCATGCTTGCATGTGCTCTTAAAGCCTGATTTATATGATGCACAAGTGTAACGTTTCCAATATCAAAAAGGTTTTCAATACGGAACGCTTTTTCAGCTTTTTCAATACCTTCTTCTGTTAACTGAACACCTTTTGTTTTTTCGTCATACGTATAATCTTGATCTTTTGTTAAAGTACGTACAAATGTATCAGCTGTTTGATAAAGTGATGCTGATTTTTTCGCTGTACCCGAAATAATAAGTGGTGTACGGGCCTCATCAATTAAAATCGAGTCAACCTCGTCAATGATTGCATAATGAAGCGGACGTTGTACCATTTGCTCTTTATAAAGAACCATGTTGTCTCGCAAATAATCGAAACCGAATTCGTTATTTGTACCATATGTAATATCAGCGCTATACGCTTCCTGCTTTTCCTCTTGTGAAAGACTATTTAAATTAAGGCCAACTGTGAGACCAAGAAAACGATGAAGTTTGCCCATTTCATCAGCATCACGGCGTGCTAAATATTCGTTTACAGTTACAATATGAACACCTTTACCAGTAAGCGCATTTAAATATGCAGGCATTGTAGAAACGAGTGTTTTACCTTCCCCTGTCTTCATTTCGGAAATATTTCCTTCATGTAGTGAAATACCACCTAGAAGTTGGACAGGATAAGGACGCATACCCAAGACACGAACAGACCCTTCACGGACAACAGCAAACGCTTCAGGCAAAATTTGATCAATCGACTCACCCTTTGCAAGACGCGCTTTAAATTCTTCAGTCTTCTCACGAAGTTGATCGTCCGACAGCTTTTGCATGTCTGGCTCAAGTGCTTCAATTTGGTCTACAATTTTTTGGTACTTGTTCAAATGACGCTGGGTTCCATCCCCAAAAACCTTCTTTAAAATCCCTAGCATGTTCAAACGCTCCTCTATGTAATTTCATTTATAGTGTTTAGAAAACATGTAATTTGCCCACAACGGCAAATTATGATGTCTTGTCTTATACTTTAATCCTTAAAGAAGAAACACTTAAAGTATAAAATAAAGCTTGTCTATCATGATGCACTAGAGTGCCGAAAGATTATAAAAGTCCTATATTATATATTAACATTTAATTGAAAAGTATTACAACTAGTGTAGTTTGTAGAATTAGGAGTTGTTTTGTTGAATTCGTAGAATTTGATAAAAAAATTTATGTCATAAGATTTAAAATGCTAGATTGATTAGGCATCTAAGCAGGAAATTATGAATACTCGAAAGGAACATCCGTTCTATTTTTGTTTTTTATAAAAGCGCAGCCATTGAGACTGCGCCTATTATATTTTAATTAACGAAATTATTCAGCTTCGATTAAACCATATTTGCCATCTTTACGACGGTATACTACGTTTGTTGAATTTGTATCAGCGTTAACGAATACGAAGAAGTTATGACCTAACATATTCATTTGTAAAATCGCTTCTTCAGAATCCATTGGTTTTAGATCAAAGCGTTTATTACGAACAACTTCGAATTCCTCATCCGTTTCATGTTGCTCATCCTTTTCAACTTCAGCAAACACATATTTAGGTGCTTCCTCTTGTTGACGGAATTTGCGATTAACTTTTGTTTTATGCTTGCGAATTTGACGTTCTAGCTTATTCACAACTAAATCCACTGCAGCATACATGTCTAAATGAGACTCTTCTGCACGTAATAATAGTTCTGTCATCGGAATGGTTACTTCAATTCTTTGTTCAGAATTATATACACTTAGATTAACGTTTACATCAGTTGTTGGTGTATCGTTGAAATAGCGCTCTAGTTTACCGATTTTCTTCTCGATATACTCTCTTAACGCTGGAGTAACTGTGATGTTTTCACCACGAATGTTATATTTCATTTGGGTACCCCTCCTTGAAAAGTGCTATGTATTACTAATTCTATTTTACCCTACTAAAATCCTCTAGAACCAGAAAAAATATTCATTTTAGACTGCTTTTGTGAACGTTGTGTGACACCCCCTTCTGTTATAGTGAGTAAATTACGAGAATCAATTATATAGTATGGATTGTTGATTACCGGGAATTTTTTCCTTTTCCAAAAAAGTAGCATCCAGCTATAATGTGGATTTTGAGAAACAGAAGGACCATGTAATATAATATGTGTTAGTTTTGGAATTATTCGTTTTTTATTTAAAATAGTTATTTAGAATCATTAAACCCTATTAAGATTATGCGCTGTTAAATTAAAGTTTGTTCTTTGATTTAGTAGCCGGACATGTGAGCCGTTATTTTAACCAAAATCACTGTTTTAGAAAGTTATGAGGACATATAATCCTTTATTCAAAGGAAATGCGGGTATTTTTTGATGAATTTGGTTAAATAACGGATTCTATGTCCGCAAAGATCAGCAAAAGAGCCTTTTTTAGGGGAATAAGAGATTCTATGTCCGTGAAAAACCTTATTATCAAGTCAAGTCATGCACTCTCATATTTTGAGGAGGAAATGAGAATGAGCTTATGTAATTCGTCAACCTCGAAGAATTAAATTTGACTTTAAAAAAGAGTAACCTTAATGGCTACTCCTTTCTACTTCTATCCTTTTATATCAATATTCCCGCCAAGATGGGGTTGAGCAGCGCGTTGAATCAATGAAGCATCTGCTGTACTCATTAACTTTTGAATGGCTTCCCCTTGCTGTTCGGCATTCCCCATGGCCTTTTTCATAACAGAAATTGATGCCTGTTGATGAACTTGCCCTTGACTAAGAGCCATTGACATAAGTGCGATATCCAAGTAAACACCTCCCTAGTTTCGAACTACTAGGAATTTAAATATTTTCAAAAAAATAATATCATAAATATTTTTAGTAGCCATATATTAAAAGACAATTTTCACCTTAGCGAATTATTAATTATTTAGTTAAAAAGTTTATTGTTATATTAATTGGTCTATATTGTTATAATAATAGGAACATAATAAAATAGATTTAATCTAATGGCATAGGAGGAATATAATTGAGCCATTCAATTGGAGGTATACAGATTCCAGGTGCTACAGCAAGTTTCGTACAAATTACTAAACAAGCAAATGAACAAATAGTAACAGCCATGATTAAAGAGGTTATTAAAGCCTTCGAAAAATATTAAAGAGCTACAACAACCCTCACCTTACTCACAATTTCTAGATATTAAAATCTAATAATATAGTTGCGTACATCAATTGTTCATATACAATTGATGTACTTTTTATTTGTATAGGAAGTTTAGATTTTATAAGACTTTCAATTCTTAATCTAAATATACCAAAAATAGTAACTTAGTGGAAAGTGAGTTCTATTGTCTAAAATTAACATCCCAATATACTCTGATCAAAACAAGTATTAAATTTCTATTTTCTCTTATCAAGAAATACGCCATCGGTTGGATATAATTCATATGGGTTATTATAACCTTTAGATTGAACTTTTTTCTGGTTTAGAACTATAATTTCTTTTTTAAGTAGCATCTTGTTCTTATTTAATATTTCCTCAATCTTATTATGATAATCAAGTATTGTTGCAACTAATCGCTGTTCATCTTCGGTAATAGGCTGTGTTAGCTTTGGTAGAACCTGGCTCCTTTTATTCAAAAAAGTAAATATCTTATCAATTTGTTCATCTCTATTCTCATCCTCTGGAAAACCCTTGTTCAAGAATTCATAAAATTCTACATTTATCTTTAATAGTTCTACTAAAATGTCCACTTCACTTCACTTCACTTCACCTTTTACTGTGCAGACCATGCTCCTAACTGCTGCATTAAATAATTCATCTGTTCATTTGATTGCTGCATTGCCCTTTCCATCGCAGTATATTGTTTCCAGTAACGATCTTCTTTTTGTTTAAGGATTCGATCGAAGTTATTTATACGGTCTTCAATTTCAGTCAACTCACGACCAATTGCAAATTGGCTATTTGTCCTCATTTCATTACCAGCAGTACTTGTAATTCTTTCTATGGTAGATGTCAATGTATCACGTAAACGGCGGGAGATCCCTTTTTCATTATAAGTATCTCCGTCAGCACCAAATAAATTAAATACTGATTCAGGGTCAGTCTCTATCGCTTTTTTTAACTTGTCCTCATTAATAACAAGTTTACCACCATCCAAGTAATTATTAGAGGTTGTAATTCCAATGTTACTAAGTTGGCTGTATTCACCTGTATTGTTGCCTACGGTTGAATAAAAATCAATACGCATTTGGTTTAGTACTGATCTTAAGATAGGGTCGTTTCGAATAGAACCACTTTTTGCGAGATTTTCCCATTTTTCAATTTCTTTCTCAGAAAGGGACTCCTTTTGTTCATCAGTAAGTGGCAAATAATCACGATGCTTTTCTTCCTTTAATTTCTCAGATATTTTAGCAATTGTCTCATTATATAATTCAACAAAGCTTTTTATACTTTCAAAAACCTTATCGGTATCATTCTTCGAAGTTACTGTAACTGGAGTAGTTCCGATATTCTCTTTAAGCGTGAAAGTAAAATCGTTAATTGTAAACGTATTAGAGTGACGAAAAGTCTTTAAACCATTAATCTCAAACTCAGCATTTGTGCCACCATCTTCATTTATTGTATCAATTTTAAATGCATCAGTAAAAAAGTCTCCATAAAAGCCCATCTCTTTCCCACCGATTTTATTTAAATCATTATTAAAATTCCCAGTTTCTTTACGAGAAACTGACAGTACATCTGTAAATTCATCATAATAAACATTTACACCGATCATAGAAGTGTTGATTTTATAGAAAAAGTCATTTAATGATTCAGATCCATCAAACGAAAAGGATTGTTTCATCTCCTTACCATCTTCATTAAATGTTGATATTGCAGTATTAACAACTTTATGTGTATAGTTCAATGAAATTGAACTATCTTTACTAATATTGTTACTAAATGTTAATTCACCATTTTCATCTACAAAGAATGTATTTTGGCCTTCAATCAATAGATTCTTATTATTAACTTGTGTATATATTGTTTCCTCAGTTACTGACTCACCATCAATAGTTCTTGTTGTTTTTATGATGGCTTGATTATCTTTAATATCAGCGAAATTGTTATTATCTATAATTAAACCGGGAGTAGATAACTGAAAGACCTTACCTTCGTTTGAACTTGAAACAGATATCAAGTCCTCTTTATAAGAGCTGTAGTTCACTTCAATTTTACTGTCTTTTGAAAGATTTTCACCAAAAGTCATTTGTCCAGTTTCTTTATTGACATAAACTTGATCAGTAGTTAACCTAACTGTTGCATCATAAACCACTGCATAATCCTTTACCGAATTACCATCTGCTGAAGTTACTTTGATCTTGTCGGATTCTCCACCATTCAGATCAATACCAGAACTTAAAGAATCAGTTTTTATATTTTGACGAGATAAATGAAAGTTCTTCCCCTCTTGGAATACATTCACCGTATCTGTTACCTTTGTATCCCAAGTAAAATTATTAGTAAAGTCTCCATCCCTAAATACTTCCCACAGCTTTTTAGATTGATTTAGTTTGCCAGTAGTGGTATTACTGATTTTCTCATTTCCGTTAATAAGACCATTTCCATCAATATCAACTAACTTACTTGAATTATATGCAGCCGTTGCTAACGTCGCGTTGGATATTTGATAGGAAACATTGCCAGCACGTGGCGAGGCCGTTGCTGTTAGTTTTTCCTCAGAAGTAGATGCTGTCTTTTTAGATAAAAATGTTGACTGTAAACGTAAATTTAGAGTCTCATCCCTTAGTTTGGACATAAGGGTATTCATCTCGCGATATGCATCCCGCTTCCATTGAAGAAGTTGTTTCTTTTGTTTTGTTTTATCAAGCGGAATTCTCTCTGCGCGCATTAAATCCGAAATAATTTGTTGCGTATCCATCCCAGAGGCTAGACCGCTGATTCTCATATCCGCCATCAATCTTTCCCCCTTCCAATGTTATTTTGTTTTCTTCATCTACTTATATCTTTTTATCAAATAAAAGACCAACATAATCCATAACCCTACCAATTAAATCCAAAAAATCTTTTGTAGGAATCTCTTTTATTACTTTTTGCGTGTTTTGGTCTCTAATTTGAACATAATATCTGTCTGTTTCTTCATGTAAATTAAATTTCATTGAAGTATTATTTATCTCAAACAACTTATTCATTGAATCTATCTTTTTTTGTACAGTTTCTGTAGTAGCTAGTTTATTGCTTTGTTGGTCTTCCGTTTTTTCATTTTTAACGTTTTGATCTACGATGTCGAATTTAAGTTGCGGTTTACTATTAAATACTTTCTGATCTTGGGATGAATTTTCTAACAAAGGAATGCTTTTAGAAGTTGGTAGATTAATCTCCATTTCCATTCTTCCCCTTTCGACATTTAACTCTTTAACTAAAAACATATCAGCAAAGGAAAATTACTTTATATCCATTTTAAATATGTTTTACAGAATTAAACTTGTTTTGATTGACCGTAACGTTGTTTTACATCTAATACCATTACCTCTTTCCAAGTATCACGTAATTCTTTTACAAATCCTTCAACTTCATCTAATATTTGTGGGTCGTTCTGAATATTAGCTGCAATTAAGCGATTTAATAAATAATCATACATACGTAGCAAGTTGGTTCCTATTTCATTATCGGTTTTTAAAGTAATCATTAATTCTTTAATGATCGCCTGCGCCTTCATACTATTCAAATTTCGGGCAGTAATGTCATTTTGGCCAATTGCCTTTTTTGCTAGAGTAATATTTTTCAAGCAACCATTATATAACATAAGTGTTAATTCACCTGGGGAAGCTGTTGTAACTGAAGTTTGTTTATAATTAGCATAAGGATTACGAGTTGCCATTTTTATTCCACCTTATTATTCATTTTATTCCACTCCACTATTTATATCGGTTAATGTTTTTGAACATTTAGTTCAAACTAAATTTTAATAGTTGTTAGTATAGAAAAGTTATTTTTTACATATTTAAAGTTATACCAACATTAGTATGTATTTTCTACACAGAACTTATTTACTAAGTTGCTAGTTATAGACGCTAACATATCATTTCCTTTTAATTTTCCTCACAAAAGGAGACCCTAAAAATTAAGGTCTCCTATAAAGCAGAATTACATATTAGATATTAAGAAACGGTAATATTTACAGTTGCTGTATAGCCTTGATAATTTACTGATACCGTTGCAGACCCACTTGAAGCTGTAGTGGGAATACTGATCATACCATAGTTCGTTACAGTCGCTCTATATGATCGATTTACACTATAACCTGATTGCATTGTGACAATTTCTTCCCTTCCATCACTCCAAATGGCTTTTACAGTAAGTTGATGTTTCTCACCTTTTCTTAACGTAAGATATTTACTATCTAGTTTAAGTCCAGTTATACTTGGTGGCTTTGGAATTGTTACAATTACATATTTTATTTGGCCGCCATAACTCACCATTAAATTAGCAGTTCCTGGAGTTGCATTGCTAGGAACAGTAATTTTCCCATTTTGATCAACAGTTGCTCGGTATGTTCTGTATGATTTATAGTCAACTTTTGATGTTACCGTTTCTTGGCGGCCATCACTCCAGTTGGCCTTTACAAATAGTTGATGACTTTCTCCTGGTTTTAATGTAACTGATGTTGAATTTAAAGTTAGACTTGTAACAGTAGGCTCTTCAACTGTAAACGTTACATCATATGTCTTACCACCATAACTCACAGTAACTGTCGCTACTCCTGATGCAGCATCTGATGGAACACTAATTAGCCCCGTTTCATTAACTGATGCACGGTATGCTCGATCTATACTATAACTTGCCTCATTAGTTACGTTGCCTATCACACCACTGTTCCATGTAGCTACTGTAAGTAATTGTTGGGTTTCACCTGGTTTTATAACAAAATCCCCTGGCTCAGCATATAAATCAACTACTTCCGGTGACGGTGGGTCAGTTACTGTTAAGTTTACATATTGGATTTGTCCTCCATATTGAACAGTAGCTGTTACGTTTCCTGGAGTTACACCTTCTGGTATTGTAATAAGTCCTTGTTCACTTACGATTGCTCTATAAGCACGATCAATACTATATGTCGACCTGTATGTTACATCTTCTTGTTCTCCGTTTTCCATTAACGCTGTCACTCTTAATTGTATGGATGAGTTTGGTTCAACAGTACTTTCTTTTGGTGTCACATTAAGTCCAATTACGGGTTGAATAACCGAAACCTCTATTTTACTTTTTAGGACTGTAATAGTTTTATCCTCATATTCTGCAGTAATATATACATTTTGAGATTCCGCATCATTAGATACGGAAACTTTACCCTGACTATCCACTTGAACGATTGAAGGATTTGAGCTGGTATATTTTACTTTACTCGTAACATCCTCTACAACTTCATTTGACCAATGAGCCTGAATAGTTAATTGTTTGTTATCGCCAGACTCAATTTTTAATTGGGCTGGGTTAGACGTTATATGTGTAATGGTAGGATTTGCTGGCGCTGTATATACACTGTTAATCTTTTTTAAAGAGACATTTTCTAAATGATCTGCATTTCGTGTAATAAGCCATACCTCATACTCTGTACCAGCAGTCAAACCAGTGATCAATCTAGCATCTGTAACAGAACTAAAGTCAGATACTCCTTCATTAGCGCCATTCACTCCAGCTCCTGGTCGTTTTACTTCAATCCTATGTTCTGGTAATTTCCCCTGTGGTAAACCATTCCTGATGTCAAAACTCAATTCCTGAGTATCTCGGTGGTTTACATTAATTGATGGTTCCAACGCTCTTGTATGAATACTCTCTATCATTTTAACTGGTGTATTTTTTACTTGTTCTACATTTCGAGTAATAACCCATAATTCATATTCTGTATTTGCAATTAAACCCTCTATTCTGCGTTCAAGTTCTACGCTAAAGTCAGAGGCACTGACAACGGGGCCATTTATTCCTGCACCTTTTTCTTTAATTTCAACTCGATGTTCCGGTAACTCACCAAAAGGGGTGTTGTTAGTTAAGACAATATCCATTAAATCAGTACTAATATAAGTTATTTGTACATCCAGAACATCTAAAGCTTTTGTATATCTAGGAATACTGGTAGAAGGATTACTTTCATTAACAGGATTCGAGGCATCACGAGCTTTATATGTATAAGTATACTGGGTATTAGAAACTAATCCTACATCAACTAAGCTACCTGTTCTCCATCCAGACAATTCTTCCCCGTCACGATTATATAAATATGCACCACCAACATTTAATCCAGCTCCGTTTACATTATCCATTGCATTGGGATTAACCGTAATTTGAGTCGCACTATCAGCAACTACTGAAGGTATATTGGCAGTTGGCTTAGTTCGATCTAATCTTACTACACTATATTCAGTTGTACTTATATTACCAGCCTTATCCGTCGTCCTAGATTGTATACTCGTAGTTCCTTCATTACTAATTGTAAATGGTCCACTATAGGTAATCCAACCTGTTGAAGTTGCTCCGGTTAACTGATATTCTGTTTTAGCTATACCCGAACCTCCTGAATCAGTTCCTCCAGTTATCGTCACTTCACTTGAACTTTGATTTAACCATGCATTATTAGCTGTAATAGTTGGCTTTTGTGGCAAAGTTTTATCTACAACTAATTGGTATGGCAATGACTCGGTAGCCGATGCATCCACAGTATCAGAAACCACTATTTCAATATTTTCATAGATCCCTTCTGCTAATTCACTCCAAGCCCATAATAAAGAGAAATTTGAACTTAGAGGTTCAGTTTGTGGTACATCAGTTAAATTAACAGTTTTTGTAATATTATTTATTGTAGCTTTTACAGTAAGATCTTCTCCCTCTGCATCCCAAACCTTACCTGTAATGATAAAGTTTTGATTCTTTGGATGAATCAAATTATCATTTGGTGAACTTACAATTACTTCTGGTATTGAATTAGTAGCTCCTTGAGCAGTTTCTAAAGTGAAAAATATTTGGACTACTAATAATAAAAACAAACCTAGTGAAAAATACTTTTTCATAATTAAACCTCCTATCTTATTATTTTGATGACTAGTTATATCTAACTATATTAATTTGGAAATTTAAGATAACTATCAAACCATATCAAACCATATTCCAGTCTTTGTTAATTATCTTTTAATACAAACTGCCTAAGGTGGATATAACTAAAGTAATATTTATTATCTTATAAATTTAGTTCAAACTAAAGGATTTTAGGAATCTTATGTTATTAATGTAGTTGCTGTAATAACATAAATAAAAAATAGGTATAACAAAGAGGACTCTAGTAATACTAGAGACCCTCTTTTTATGATTATCCTAATAGTTGAAGTACTGATTGCGGCTTTTGGTTAGCTTGAGCAAGCATTGCTTGAGAAGCTTGAGCAAGGATATTATCCTTAGTCATTTTCATAACTTCACGCGCCATATCAACATCACGAATACGTGATTCTGCAGCTTGTAGATTTTCAGATGCATTGTTTAAGTTACTAATAGTATGTTCTAAACGGTTTTGATTAGCTCCAAGTTTAGAACGTTCTCCAGATACTTTTTCAATTGCATTATTAATAACAGTGATAGCTTTTGATGCATTTTCATGAGTAGAGACATCTAATGCACGCTCGACACCTGCAGCATTTGTTCCGTCAGTTACATCTTTTGATGATGTTAGGTTAACAGTTTCTGGATCACCATCACGATTAGTGAATGTTAGTGTGTTAGATGTGCCACTAATACCTAATGCATCCGCGCGCATATCAGAAATACTTAAGTTTAGTGCTTGATTTTGGTTGGCACCAATTTGGAAGTTAAGAGAATTGTCTTCTCCACTTTCACTATAGTTTTCTTCTACTGTAAATGTATGTGTACCAGCTTGCAATTCACCAGTTTGAGATAAAGTTAAGCCGTCTAGAGAACCTGTAATCGCATTTGATGTTGCACCTTTATAGTCAGTTGCAAGATCTACGTCAGCAACAGCTTCACCATCTTTACGTAGTTCTGCATTTACCGTAAACTTGTCTTCAACAGTAAATGAGAAGGCTGCAGCTGTTGAATCATTACCACTGAACTCGAAACTGATTCCATGATTGTCATACGTAGTTGTGCTTGTTCCATCATAAGCAATCGTGTCCATGACTGTTGAAACCCCGTCATCACCAGTAAATGAAAGAGTTAAGTTTGCACCATCATAGGTACCAGACCATGTACCTGCTAATGCATCTGCTGAAACATTCACTTCCCCACCAACAAATGATGCCGGCGTGTCACCAGCAGCTGTTGTATGTGAAGTAAAGCCTAATTGTTCAGTTCCAATTTCTCCTGCTCCAATGTTAGCTGTTGATAAATTTGCTGTAATCGAATCTCCAGTTACTAAACCATCTTTTTTCAGTGTAAATGATACTCCGTGATTATCAAATACAAAGTTTCCATTTTCGTCTGCTGTGATAGTGTCATCTGATGAGTCTGTAGCTGTACCGCCCCCGATTTGAACTCGTAGATTTGTACCATCAAAATCTAATTGAATAGTACCAGTATCGGCCAAATAGCTACTTGTAGGATCCGTAATTGAAATTTTTCCACCTTCAAAATTCTGACCCGCTGTACTATCAGCATCAACTGTATAACTCATATCAGCAGCAGTCTTCATCGCTGCAGTAGTATCTTCATTTGTTTTAGTCTTTGTAATAACTACTTCATAATTTCCAGCTTCTAATGTTGTTCCGTCAAGAGAAGTAGTAACTCCACCAGCAGTAACCGATGCACCAGTTGCCATATTAGTAGAAGCTAGTTCTTTACTATAAGTATTCTCTCTATCACCATTGATAAGCTTTTGAGTGTTGAATTCAGTTGTGTTACCAATACGATTGATTTCAGAAGTAAGCTGATTCATTTCTTTTTGAATCTCGTTACGGTCAACTTCTACGTTTGTATCGTTCGCTGCTTGTGTTGCAAGCTCACGCATACGTTGTAGAATGTTTTGAGTTTCTTGAAGTGCACCCTCAGCTGTTTGGATCATTGAAATACCGTCTTGAGAGTTGCGGCTAGCTTGATCTAAACCACGTACTTGTGCACGCATTTTTTCCGAGATAGCAAGACCAGCAGCGTCGTCTCCAGCTTTGTTAATTCGAAGGCCTGAAGATAATTTCTCCATTGACTTTTGTGCATTGTTGTTGTTGATTCCCATCTGACGATACGTGTTTAATGCAGGAATATTGTTATTAATAATCATTTCCTTTTCCTCCTTGAAATCTGTTTTTTTCCACATCCATGTGGTTGTTTTTATAAGTTCAAAATAAGAGTAAAGTCGGCCGCCAATATTCTTATTTTGTTTACATGCTTTATATCGACAGATGGTTACAAATTTTAATAGTTTTTTACTATTTTTTTATTTTATTTGTGAAATTTTTTAAAACATCTAAAGACATGTTTGCTGCTTTACTATTTTCTTGTTGAATTGCAAGATAAACCTCTTTGCGATGAATATCCACATGTTTGGGAGCATCTATTCCGATCTTAATTTGCTCCCCATCAATAGCCAGAATTTTAATTTCAATATCATCACCGATTTGAATGGTTTCATTTAATTTACGAGTAAGTACTAACATGCTTTAACCCTCCTGTCCTACGGAGGCTTTTTGGTTAAGTATTAAATGTTTTGTTCTGTAGTTCGTATCATTCAAAATAATTTGTTTACCAAGATTCTTTTTAGAATTAATGACGATTGGACCTTGTAAGTTGGCAGTTGTTTTTTCGAACGGTTCTTGAACGGTTAAGATCACATAAAGGGCAACGTCTTCTTGTTCCTCAATTTGTAGCTGTTCCACAACTTGGTCGGATAGTTTTGCTGAGTAATCATCAAAGAAATTAAATGGACTAACAACCACGAAAGCTAGCCCTGGTGTTTGTATGGATTGCATAATAAGAAAAGGCGTGTCATCTGAAAACGGCAGGATATAAAACTGTTTTTCTTCTACAAAGCTAGGAATTCCTTGATTAAAATGAATAATATTAGCTGCATCAACTTCTACTTCACCGTGATACTTTGTTTGAATCTTCATATAATCACCATTTTCATTAGTTTTTTCTAAGCAAGAAGGTCATATTGGGAACCTTCTACTTTAATGTCTATCATTTGCTTTTGCTTTATATAAATTTCCAAATTCCATGGATGGTGGATAATCGTTGGACTTTTTATATGAGCTTTAATTTCAGGCTTGCTTTCTTCTATCTCTATGTCTATTTCAGAAGGTTTATAATCAAATTTTACTTTTTCGGGTGTTTCCGGAATGAATTTAATAGTTGAATATTTTTGTGGTGGCTGACTTTGTTCTTTAGCAATGTTCGGTATGACAGTCTTAGCTTGCTTTTCGATTTTCATTAATCGTCTGCCTTCGCTTATTTCGCTCGCTATATCCTGTAATACAGTGTTTTTAGCAGTTTGTGTTGATTCTTTTGCTACTCTTAATGGCGGTTTTAGATTTGCATCTGCAAATGCTGCAGATTGATCGATTGTTAGTTTTCCTTTTGATTTTGTAATTTTCATCTCTGGTTGTGGTTGATTAATCTCAATTGTTGCTAAGTGTTGGTTAACCTCTAGGTTAGGTCGTTGCTGTTTTATGCCAAGCTGCGCAAATTGACTTGATATATTCAATCGCGGAAACTCAAGCATATCACCTCTATCATTATCCATATATTTTATTTTAACGGATAAGGAGCGATTATAAAACAATCAATAACCTTGAACTATAAAAGCTGAGATAAAGCATATTTTCATAAGAAACTAAAAAGACCATCTCTTAAAGTAAAGCTACCACATGCCAATACATCCTTCGAATTTGCAAATGGGAACTAACATTATCGAGATAGCCTTATCCATTAACGTAAAAAGTCCATTAATGTTGGTTGAATAATTCGTGCGCCTGCTGCTAGCGAAGCACGATGAATACTTTCCTGGATCGTTAAATCTATAATTGCTTTTTCGAAATCAATATCTTCATTATCTGAAACGGTTTTTTCAGCTACTATTTGCTGCTTTAGTAAACGATTTTCTACCATGTCTGCGCGATTTTGGCGTGATCCTAATTCCGCTCTTGTAGCAACTACATCGTTTAAGAAGGTATCAAACGAATCTAGTGATTTTGTTATGTCTTTCCCCTCTATTACAGGGTTTGTAAGCATCTTTTTAATAGATTCGATACCGCTAAATAAATCAATAGAAAAAGCATCTTGCGCTCGTACATTGATCGGGATGGTAACACCCTTCATGACCTCAATTTCAACATCCTGTGTATTTGTCGATACAGCAAAATTATTAGAAATCACAAGATCTTTACTATTGATACTCTGTCCAAATGTAGCCTCTTCACCATCTTTGTATTTTAACTCGTCAATATATTGATAGTTCACTTCATCATTTGATGTATCAATTGTAATAGAGTTACCTGAGGCGGATTTAAATTCAAATTTAGCACCATTTACATTGTCATATTTAAATGTTTGTCCTTGAAAGCTGACTACGTAATTTTCAGGCTCAATAGTCCCAGCAGCTAGATCGGTGCTAAATTTATTGAATTCAAGATTAAATTGATTTTCATTCATCGGAACCGATGCAGTATCTGTTCCGTTAAAAATATAGTTATCCCCAACCTTTGTGTTGGCCATTGCAACTAAATGCTGCTGAAGCTGTTCTATTTCTTTAGCAATATTGCCACGAGAAACAGGATCATAACTATCATTGGATGCTTGGACAATGAGCTCCCTCATACGATTTAGCACTTGAGTTGTCTCATCTAAAGCAGCATCAGCATTTTCCATCCATGTAAAGCCTTCAGTAAGGTTGCGATGAAATTGATTGACTTCTTCCAACTGGCTGCGATAACGCATTCCTTTCATAGCAACGACAGGATCATCAGATGGTTTCGTTATTTTTTTACCAGTATTAATTTGATCTTGGATTTGACCTAAGCGATCATAGTTTTTACTTATATAGCTAAGATTACTATTTGCTAACATCATTTGTGTAACACGCACTATTTTTCACCTACCTTATCTGCCAGATAACCCCATGCCGTTAATAATTTTATCTAGCATTTCATCAACTATTGTAATCATCCGCGCTGCTCCATTATAGGCATGTTGGAACTTAATCATATTCGTCATTTCCTCATCTAATGAAACATTGCTGATTGACATTCTTCTTTGTTCAACCGATGTTTTTAAGGTTGTTGCCGTTTCTGTCATTCTCGCTGCCTCAGATGCACTATCGCCCAATGTACCAATCATCCCTTGGTAGAAGGAGTGAACATTTGTCAAGTTGCCGCCATAATTTATAAGAGCATCCTTAACCTTTGAAAGCTCTAATGCATTCGAGCCATTTCCAATAAAAGCTTCATTATTTGACACTACGCCTTGAGCGGAAAAAGTATATGTCCAATTTTGCGTACCACTGCCATCATTCGCTGGAGTAACTAACGTTGTGTCTAACTCAACTCCATAAATGGATACCTTTCCGCTTTCACCTACAGGACCTGTTACTGTATCAGCAATTGTGCCATCGCTTTTATAGGATGTTAAACTGTAGTTCCATGAACTTGATGTTTCATCAAAAGTTAAATCTACTTTTATTTCATTGGCATCAGCTGATAGATTTGGAGTGCTCCCTGTTCGGTCGTATACTCCCTTGATACTTGGATTACCAACAGTAGCGCTTTCCACATTTACTCGCTCCATCGCACCTGCAAGAACATTTCCTTCTGAAGCTGCAGCGATATTATCGACATCATTTATGATTTCTTGAGATACTTTTAAAATTGAAGCTGCACCGCTAGGATTATCCGCTGTTAAACCACTTAAATCAAAGAAATCATAATTATTTTTTGTTCCGTTTCTAATCTCATTTAAACTCCATCCAGAACTATGCACAAGATTGAAGTGTTCGGCAAAAGTAAATGCCATTTCATCCAAATCTGCTAGCATTTCATTATAAAGTCCTTTTACACTAGCGCCATCTGTATAGCCATAGCCCTCTATTAACCCTGTTAATCTACCATTTGAAGAGAATGTTGAATACTCATTAAGTTGATAAACTACATTGGTCGTATCACTATCGGCATCCGTATTATTTGCAGGACCTACAAATCCCTCTTCTGTTTCTTTTAATTTAAAAAACTTAACTTCGGCAACAGGACTGTCCAAAACAGTTCGATCACCATATTTAATATGAATACCATTTGCAGTACCTGTTACAGAATCAATAAGTTTAATAGGTAGTCCATTACTATCTGATAAAATATCCCCTTGTGGTGTCGCTAAGTAAACATCATATAACCCTTCTGCATTTGCCGATGACAATCCGCCACTAGATTTTACTTCAGTTTTAATATTTACAAAGCTAGATAATTCATCAACTAATCGATCACGCTCATCATATAAATCATTAGGTAAATAGCCATGCGGTTCAATTGCACCTATCTGCTTGTTTACCTGATTGATTTGTCTTACCAATGAATTTATTCTATTTTGAGAAATATCAATTTCGTTACGATAATCCTTTTGAATGGATTTTAGCGAGTCATGCATGTAATTAAACGTATTGGCTAACGCGATTCCACGCTGACGAACAACTCGTCTAGCACCATTGTTTTGCGGTTGAACAGCTAAGTCCTGCAATGAATTCCAAAATTCATCAATAGAAGTTGCTAGTCCGGTCTCAGAAGGTTCATTCATAATGTCTTCCATTTGTGAAAGCATTTCAGCCTTCGCTTCCCAGTAACCTAACTTACTACTTTCACCTCTAAATTGCATATCAACAAATGAATCACGAATCCGTTGAATATCTCCTGCTTGCACACCCGTGCCCATTTGTCCCGGTATATGCGGGCTATTTCTCGCAGCTGGTGGGTAAGGTTCGGTTTGTTCAAAATTAACACGCTGTCTTGTGTAGCCAGGTGTATTTGCATTCGCGATATTATGCCCGGTTGTATATAGTGCAGCTTGTTGTGTCATCATGCCTCTTCGAGCTGTTTCCAATCCATGAAACGTAGAAACCATTTAATTGTTCACCTCCATTAAGCTTTTGAATTAAAAATAGAACGACCTTCTTCATATTGATGAGCTTTACCTGGCCGCCCGTAATTGTAAGTATCAATATCCGGTCTTAGAATATCTAATGACATATTAACGAACTGCAATGACTGTTGCAGTAGTTGTTGATTTAGCTCGTTTCTTTCAGATAAAAATTTAACTTGAGTTTGTAGGTCTTCCTTAATTTGAGATAACTTTTGTTTTTCAGTTACATTTGCAAACTGCATACAATCTGAAATGGTAGGATTGGCTACTTCACAATCAAAAGTAGACAAATAGTCCTTTGATAATTTCTGCCGCTCATTTTCAAACTTTTGAATAGCTTGAATATGCTTTCTCTCTTCTTTTATAAGTGCATTTAGGGCATCAGTGTCCCCAGCTTTAATTACTTCCGTCTTTTGTTTTGCAATCTTATTGAAACTTTTATGCAAAAGCAGTATTTTATTGAGCGTTTGAATTAATGGTTCTGCAGCCACTGAATAGCCCTCCTTCTTTTTTAATTCCAGAATTCATACATTTTCTTTGCGACTTCTCGTGGATTCACTTGGTATTCCCCTGATTGGATCTTTGCCTTTAATGCTGCCACTTTTTCCTGTCGTTCTGTCTCAATGCGGCTTCCTTTTTGAAGCTCCATAGCTTCAGACGAGATCTCAATTTTATCCTTAGCAGCTGCTTTTTGAGCTTTTTCCATTTTCTCAATTTGTTTCATATAAGGATTGTGTATCGAACCTATATTATTTATTTTCATACGAGTCACCTCTTTCATCGAGACTTTTTGCCATTTTCATAAATGTCGCTCAGAACTTTCTAGTTATATCGGCAACTTTTTACGAAAGTTTACTTTTCACCATTCTTATTTAACTTTGCATCAAGAGAATAGTATGTGTGTGCCTTCTTTTCATCGGCCAATCTTTTTCTTTTATTTTCTTCCTCAAGATCATGCAATCTCAAATCTGATTGAATGCTGTTGGTGCAGTCATCACATATTTTACCTTTTTTAATTAGTGTACCGCATCGCTCACATCGATATCCCAAGTTAGGGAATTGTGTTGTTCGAATTCGTCCTTCTTTTACAAAACGCATAATAACTTCTTCAGGTACTCCAGTATCCTTGGTAATTTGCGCAGTTGTAGCCGTTCGATTTTCACGTTTTCTAATATATTGATAAACTGTATCGAATAATTTGTCTTCTTCTTTTCTACATACATCACAAATACCATGCAAATTTTGAATATATAAACGCCCGCATTTAGAGCAATTAGCTAAGTCTGCCATTCGTAGTACCTCCTAAATCTCCACTAGTATCTATACTTATTATATCGTCAATTAAGATAGAAGGTTTAGGAATATATAAAGGTGATTTTTGCACAAATTAGCTTCGTGCAATTGTTAATGAATATACTGATTGTGGATTTAATGGTTGTAGTGCTTGAGCTGCTTTTCTTATAGTTGTACCAGTCGTATAAACATCGTCAATTAACACGATAGTTTTATTATGGTATTGTGGAATGTCCTGCATGTTTTTGATGGAAAAAAGTGCACTTGAATGTAGGCGTTGTGAACGTGTTTTTTTACTTTGCTTTTCAGAGTGATTACGTGAGAGAATTTCAGTTATCGGGCTACCTAGTAAAGCTGCAATCGAATGGGCCTGATTAAAACCTCTCTCGTATAGTCTTTGATCACTTAATGGAATTGGGATTATAAGTAGTTTAGCTTTTGAGCTGAAAGTTTGCTTGAACTTTTCTTGCAAAAACGACTTAAACACATTGACGAGTTCATGATCACCACGAAATTTAAACCGAGCTATTAATTCTTTGAGGAAATCATTGTAGTAATATATCGAAGTATTTTTAGTTAACAATCCTTTATATTCGGGATCTTGCTCCCAACGCAGACAATCATTACAAGTGTTTCCAATTTTATACCTTTCTTCTAGTTTCGAAAAAGGCCGACTACACAAATTACAATGCTCTTCATTAATTAATTCAAACTTTTCATTACAAATTATACAAACTGAGTTTGGCAAACTAATATGTAAAAATTGCGTCCAGCTAGGTTTTAATGCTATAATCTGATGGCAAATTAAGCAATACAAGTTAATCCCTACCTTCCTAATTTAGTTGATCTCTAATCAATTAACCCTAAACCTTTTCCAAGTTTATTCATGCTTAAAATTTGAGTTTTGGCCTTATTCATCGCATATGTTTTACCAAAGTGAAAGAAGATAACTTCTCCTGAAGGATATTTCGGGCTACGGCCTACCCTTCCTGCAATTTGTACAAGTGCACTTTCTGTAAAAATAGAATCTTCCGTACCTATTACGGCAACATCTGTGTTAGGAACGGTGACACCCCGTTCAAGTATCGTCGTTGTGACAATGATTGGAATTTTCGAATCGCGAAATGCTTGGACTTTTTCTTTTCGCTTGAGATCTTCGGCGTGTACTCCGTCGATAGTTGGTTCTATTTGTTGGAGTATCATTACGATTTCATCTAAAATTTCAATTTTAGGAACAAATAAAAAGGCCTGCTTTTGGTTTTCGAGGTGTTCGAGAATCCAATTTTCAACATTTTTAGGTAGCATGTGCTTAGTCTTCAAAAGTTTTTGCCAATTGCCACACCATCTAAAAGTCGGAACTGGTAATGGATGTCGATGATATCGGGCCGGAATCGTTGCTGTTTGGAGTATTCCTTTTTTACTTTGTTTCTGAAATTGTTTATTTGGGGTTGCAGTTAAGTAGATGGTAGAGGACTGTGGTTTTTTCGAATTATGTACTGCATATTGCAGCATTTCATCTGCCGAATATGGAAAAGCATCAACTTCATCAATGATGACTACATCAAAGTTTTTATGGTAACGGAGCAACTGATGAGTTGTAGCAATTGTTAGCTGTGCCGTTTTCCCCCGATCCTCACTGCCACCATATAACGAAATAAGTTCAGTGTTTGGAAATGCTTGTCGTATCCGTGGTGTTAACTCTAGTACAACATCGGTTCTTGGTGTCGTAATGCACACTCGTTTACCATTCGTTAAAGCAGTCAATATACCTTGAAACAACACTTCGGTTTTTCCAGATCCACAAACAGCCCAAACAAGAAGGTTTTCATTTTGAGAGATTGCATGTACAACTTCATCTGACGCGGTTTGCTGACCAGGTGAAAGCTGCCCTTTCCAATCAAGGGTAGCCCGTTTCAAAGTTGGTATAGAGGTAGAATATGGGCCTGTCCATGTTAGCAAAGGTGTACATTCACTGACCCTTCCCATTGTGATGCACTTGCGACAATACGTACAGTTGAGTTCATGACAGCGCGCACAATGAAAGCTTGCAAATAAATATTGATCCTCGTTTCCACAGCGATTGCATGTGTAGATAATACCTTTTTTAGTAACACCATGATGGTATTGAAGGTAACCTTGTTGGTAATGGCAATGAATCATGTCAATTGGAAAAGGAATCTCATCAAGCAGGAGTTTCTTACCTTGAAGATGTTGTTGAAGTTCTTGGGAGTAGGTAAATTGTGAATTTAACATTTGTTGTGGGAGATTATCAATTTTGCTGATTGATTGAAATGTAAACCGCGGATTACCTTTTGTGTCTGAAATTTCGGGAACTAAGAGCGACATATTTTCTTGATTTTGCAGAGCAAATCGCAAGTTTTTCAACACCTTTCATACCTGATAAAAATAAGAACACGCATTCTGCTTTTATCTTGTTTTTATTAAAAGACATGTTATAATAAGCTTATAGGAGGTGGGAAGAATGGACACTGAAATGAAAGAAATACTTTCCGCAGTCTTAAACAAACTCGATACAATGGATGCAAAAATTGATGGAGTTGAAAATGAGACCACAACAATAAGAAAAGACATAAATGAATTTAAAAGTGAGATGTACGAGTTTAAGAGAGAAATGAATGAGTTTAGAGCAGAAACAAACGAACGTTTTGACCATGTTGACCGGCAACTCCGATACTTTGATTCTGATTTAGTCCTATTCTAAGGAACTCGTTAAAAATAACCGAGAAATACATCGAGTATTAAACAAAGATTAAAAACAAGCACCAACAGAAAGATTGTCAGTGCTTATTTTTTATACCACCCTAATCCTAATGCACCTTCACCTAAATGTGTTCCGGTAACTGCCCCGAAGTAGCTAATATCTATTTCAACATTTGGGTATTCTGATTGAATTTGGGCTTTTAACTCCTTTACTATTTCTAATCGATTAGCATGAATAAGCGACGCTTTAATAGGCACGCCTGTTTTTGCATCTTCGACAAATAGCTCTAATAACCGTTTAATTGCTTTTTTATGTGTTCGAATTTTTTCAAAAGGAACAATCTTTTTATCTTCAAAATGTAAAATCGGCTTCACCTGAAGCAAGCTTCCAATTAAAGCTTGTGCACCATTTAATCGGCCACCGCGCTGTAAATGGGCTAAGTCATCTACTAAAAAGTAAGCACGCATCGATTGTTTCATTTCATTAAGGCGCTCTAAAATTTCTTCGGTTCCTTTTCCTTGAACGGCCATTTCTGCAGCTTCTAAAACGTAAAATCCTAGTGGCATTGCACTAACTTCGGAATCAAACGGAAACACGGTAATATTCTTGACCATATCACCAGCTGAAATCGCTGCTTGGTATGTGCCACTTATTCCACTTGATAAGTGGATGGAAATCACTGCATCATAACCATCTGCTACCAATTGTTCAAATGTCTTAACAAATAAACCAATTGCAGGCTGTGATGTTTTAGGTAATTCTGAAACTGTTTTTACTTTTTCATAAAAATCATCTGCCGTTAGTTCGGTTTCTTCTTGATAGGACTCTAAACCAAATATCACATTAAGCGGACACATTTTAATATTATATTGCTCACGGATGTTCTCAGGTATGTAGGCTGTGCTATCCGTTACAATCGCTGTTTTCATCTATAATTATACCACCCTTTAGCTTTATACTTATGCTATTAATTCGCTATCAAAGTTCATTCTCCTTTAACCTTTTATATTCTACACGAACTAATTCATGTTTTCATCTTCTACACTTCTACATAGCTTTTTAAAAGGATATTGAGCTACCTTCGACATGCAACCAAAACAAAAAAACTACCAGTCCTTCCTGACTAGTAGTAGCTTATGTGTATATGTTTATTAATAAACCTTTAATTTCGCCTACCATGCTCAAAATGTCTAAACCTTTTTTCTCTTTATCTAATACAGCGTTAGTCAGATCAATCAACTTTTTGTCTACTTCTTTTACTATTTTATATATCTTGGTTCGTCCACGGCGGTTAAAACCACGGTGCTCTTCAATCTGTAAACCGTTTTGAACAGCTTCATCCATAAACTCTTTTACCATTTTTTTGTATTTACGAAGATCATCAACAGTTCTTGATTCAGCTAGCACTTTTCCTTGATCTTCAATTTCTTCAACCAACTTTGATAATTTTTCATAAACCATTTGTTGACGATTCTTTCCCATTACTTCTTGAAAAGAAATACTTTCAGTAGGGCCAGTTTTTTTAGATTTTATATTATTTAAACCGGTTTTCCCTATTTTTTGAACATCCATTAAACTTCCCGCTTTCTTTGTTAATGAATTTTATTATACCATAAATCGAGATCCCTATTCTTATATTAAAAAGAGGCCAATCTAAATGCTGCTAGACTGACCCCTGCTGTTGAAATTAACCTTGTAATAATTGAAGAACGCCTTGCGGTAATTGGTTTGCTTGGGCAAGCATTGCCTGAGCAGATTGATTAAGAATATTATTCTTCGTGAACTCCGTCATTTCTAACGCCATATCGGCATCCCGAATGCGTGATTCGGAGGCTGTTAAGTTTTCATTAGTTGTTTGCAAGTTGTTAATTGTATGCTCTAAACGGTTTTGAGTTGCTCCAAGCTTAGATCGTACAGATGATATCTGGTTAATAGCTTTATCTAGTAAGAAAATTGCATCACTAGCAGAATCGTGCGATAGAACATCAATTTCATCTATACCCAATTTTACAGTACTTAATTGTGGAATATCGATATTAACACTTTGATTTGTATTTGCACCAATTTGGAAAGCTAATGCTTTATTAGTTATAGTAAAATCTGAATCACCGGCAGCCATACCTGTTCCAAAAAGAAGTTCTAATCCTCCATGATTGATTAAACCTTTTTCAGTAGTTATAGTCTTTTTAAATGTAATATCTTGATATGTTCCGGTAGCATCTTTCTTTTGAACAGAGAAATCCGCTTCATACTCTAGTGTTATTTTAGCAGTACCAGCTTGAGTTATTTTTGTATTGTCAATTTTAATTTCAGAAGTACCCGTTCCAATTGTGATTGTACTAGGAGTAGCCCCTGTACCAATTTCACTCGCCATTTTACCTAATGAGAATCCATCCGGATCAAAAACTTCGATAGTAGCACTAGGTGTAGTTGAACTTGTATCTACGTTTGTTACAACAATAGAGTACTCACCTAATTTAAGGTTTTCTGCCTGTAGCTCAGTTAAACTACTAGCAATAACAGTCGCATCATTTATACCTGCTCCAGGCTGTGTAATATTCATTTTAGTTGCAATAGAACTATTATCGATTTTAACACGATAATCCCCAGTTTCCAATGAAGGATCAATTACAGTTGGTACATTATTTAATTTAGTATTATTAGCGGTAAATTGAGTATCCACCGCACTAGATCCATCTAATAATTTACGAGTGTTAAACTCTGTTTTAGAAGCAATGCTATCAATCTCTAGTTTTAACTGGTCAATTTCCCTTTGGATGGCTTCACGGTCGTTTGTTGTATTTGTATCATTTGCAGCTTGAACTGCTAATTCACGCATACGTTGCAGCATAGAGTGAACTTCTGTCATTGCCCCTTCTGCCGTTTGCATTAACGAAATACCGTCCATTGAATTTCTTTCAGCTTGCTTTAAGCCACGAATTTGTGAACGCATTTTTTCAGAAATTGCTAGACCTGCTGCATCATCAGCTGCACGGTTGATACGTAAACCTGATGATAATCTTTCTAGATTTTTAGAAGTAGCCGACTGATTTGAATAAAGGTTACGATATGCATTTAATGCTTGGATATTATGATTAATTCTCATAGTTATTTTCTCTCCTCAATCTTCCATTTATATTACTTACCTTCAGTTAAGACGCTTTTTTCATAAGCCATCGCTTGTCTTCTTGGAGCAACTGGTACGGTTTTTTTCTTCATGGCCTGGTTCCATGCTTGGGCAATTGGTTCTACACCTTTAATTACCTCTTTAATTAGCTGTATATCTTTTTTATAATTTGCCTCGACTACTTTATCTGCCATAAAGTTATACAACGCATCTAGTTGATCTGCAATAATTCCCGCTTCATAATTGATACCTCCACCTAATCGGTGTAGGATGTCATTGGCTTTTTGCAGTTTTTTGTTCGCATCGATGAATTCTTTATTATTTATATGTTGAATTGACTCTTCAAGATTGGTTAACAATGCTTCATATAATAATGCAGTAATTTCTTGAGGTGATTTTTTATATAAAGCTTCCTCTGTAAATAAACCGGTCACGTAACGTGCACCTCCAGTTTTTATTATCTGTTCTTTTTATCGACATGAACCTACAATATTTTAATAGTTTTGATTAATAGTTTTTTTCCATTTCCTCAATTAATAGTAAAATTTCAGCCATAACTGAATAAAGCTGCGGGGGGATATTGTCCCCCAAGTCCATATCTAGCAGATTTTCAACTAGGTTTGAGTCTTCTTGCATATGCACATTGTTCTTTTTTGCTAGTTCAATGATTTGTCGAGCAACTTGTCCTTTTCCATGGGCAACAACAACCGGTGCCTTCCCAGAGTCTTCATCATATTTAATAACAGCAGCGGATGGACCATTGAGCTCTTTACGTTTCTTTTGATTGTAATATTTTGAAACTCTCATATTTTATAATCCATTCCCTTCTCGGTATACACAGGTCTTAAAGGTTTGGTCACTTGATTTTCTTGATTCGACGATTCGCTAGTTTGCTGATTACTTATAGGCGTCATTCTTGTAAAACTAATACTATTAACGTTATAGCCAATCTCATCCAGCTTTGCTTTTGTAATTGCAGCAATCGGCTCCATTTTTTCTTTGAACCCTGGCTTATCATTTTTTATTGTAATTGCCAAATTTCGATCAGTTGAGGTAAGCATAATGCCTACATCACCCAACTTTTTCGTTTCAAGTAAAAAGTATAGGCTGCAATTCTCCCAATCTACTTGTTCACCTTCATTTTGCGAGTTTACAAATACTTGAAGGTTTTCAGGATTTTCACCTAAAAGCAAAGGCAAACTGAAAAACATACTTTGTAGGTTACCACTATCTGATTTACTTAATAGCTGTTGGCCAGTAAGATTGTTTAGCGCTTGTTCAGCGTGTTGGGCTACTTTTGGAGAATTTTCAGCACTATCCATTTGCGCTAATTTCGTTAATGCTGCTTTTAAATTTTGCTGTTGTTGACTTTGATCACTAGTATCTGGTCCTGTTCCATCACTTTTTTGAAATACAAGAGATTTTGCTAAGTCACTATCATGGTTTAAACCAAGTGAACGTAGTGTTTCAAACATCTGACGTGGTGATCCGTCTTGATTTAATTGCGTCCGAGCAGTTTCATTTATTTGAGTTAAAAGTTGCTGACTAGGCGGACGATTTTCCAATGCTGCACTTTCTTTTGAAACAAAGTGCATAACCCTCTGATCAGATGGTTTAAAATTAATTTTATCGATCAATGCTTTTACATCCTGAACAATTTTAGCAGCGTCTGCATGTTTCGCTTTAGCTAATAGTTTTTTGGCATCAGCTAAATGAGTGCTTGCTTGCATTAATTGTTTTTCAGTTTTCATATCGGTAAATAGCATCATTTCACTTTTTAGAATTGCATTATCAAGTTTACTGATTGCTGTCTCTAGCATTTTTTTAGCTTGTGGATTTGCAATGTTCTTAAACGTTTCTACTAAACGTTGTACATTATCGAGATTTTTTGAAATATCCCTTTTTAATTCACGAAAATCATGAGTAGCTTGAGCTAACTTTTGAGTAATTTTTGTAACTACTATATCTTTAGAATTTAGGTTCATAGATTGCATTTGTTCATTTAAATCATATTGAGCTGATTCTTGCTTTTGGTTGTTATCAACAAACTGCGTTTCTGATTTTGCAAACTCTTGTTGGAGCTCAGTTAGTGAATTAATAATAAGCTGTCGAGCAGCCAATTCCCTACCTTTGTCCTGCAACTGGGATGCTTGATTAAACGTTTGATTAATTTTTTCTACTGTTTTTAAATCAAGATTAGGGTTACTTGAGACTTCTTTTCTTACCTGTTCAAGCGCTTTTTCCAGTACAGGTTCCTTTTGTATATGTTTTAAAGCTTGCGAAAGCGTTTCGCTTGGACGCACTGCAGATTCCTGTCGTGGTTTCGAATTATTAGCTTGCAATCCATCTATACTATCGTCTGTATTTTGAGTAATTGAATTTGTCAATTTTGTTTCAGCTTGTTTTAGCGATTTCACTATTTGATCTAATAGGTTTATTATTCGATCACGACCTGCTTGATTCAATTGATCAGCTTGCTTAGCTAATCTTTCAACATTACGAGCAACTTCTGGGTCGATATTTTTATTATTAGCAATCAAATTTTGAACTTTTTCCACTGCTCTTTGCAGATTCGGCTCTCGTTGAACTTCCTCTTTTACGTGTTTAACAGTTTCGCTTGATGGCTGGGTCTGCTGAGGACGTTGTTCTACTTGCTTGAGTTCACTTTCAGCTTGAGTTAATGCTTGAGCTAATCGCTCTCGACCTACACTTTCTCTACCTATTTGTTGCAGTTGACGAACTTCATTCAAGGCTTTTTCTACCTTTTGCGCTACTTCTCGGTCAATCTTCGGATTATTTACCACTGACTCCCGCACTTTTTCCACTGCTTTTTGCAGATTCGGCTCTCGTTGAACTTCCTCTTTTACTTGTTTAACCGTTTCGCTTGCTGGTTGGGCCTGCTGCGGACGCGATTCTACCTGCTTGAGTTCACTTGATGCCTGGTCACGACGAACTACTTGAAGTTGTTGAGTTTTTTGCGATTCGATAACCTGAAGATCTTGTTCAATTGAGTTTAGATCATTCACCAGTGTTTCTTTTCCTGCTGTAAGTCGCCCTTGACCCAACAATTTACTAGTTTCAGCGATTGATCGCTCTACTTTATCTAGCACGTCCTTTGAAAGACTTGATTCGTTTACTATTCTTGCTTTCACAGTTTCAATAGATTGCTTCAAGTTGGGATTATTAGCAACACTATTCCTAACCTGTGCTACAACTTCGCTAGGTTTAGCTGCTCTAATTTGGGTTGACTCAACTCTATTAGGTTGATTATTTCGAGTCTGAGATAGCTGTTGCTCTTTTTTAACTAGCTGCTCTTCCGCACTCTTCAATGCTTGTACAAGACGCTCTTTTCCGATCGTTTGTAATTTTTCCGCTTCAGAAAGAGCTTTTTCTATTTTTTGTGCCATTTCTCGATCAAGCTTTGGATTTTTTACAACTTCTTCGCGTATTTTTTCAACTGCTTTCTTTAAATCTGGTTCTTGTTGCACTAATTCTCGACTTTTTCGAATTGCGTCTCTTAGTTCTAAAGTATTTGAATCATTTGATTGGCTTTGTGTATTTTCAGTTCGAACTGCCTGAGTTACATTACTTTGACTTGCTTGAGATACAATATTCCCCGTCTTACTATCCGGTTGCAGCGTTACTTTTTCCTTTTTAGCAAACTCAAATTCAGGGTCAATTTCTTTTGCTAAATCTGAGAGCACTTGGTTCAATGGCTTGCCATGCAAAGCCTCGTGAATCGGACGCAGATGGTTCTCAGTGACTTCCAACCTCTTGTTCGCCAATGCCTTCACTGTATCCAACTTGGCTTCAGTTGTCCCTGGCGCTTTTTCAAAAAAGTCCTTGAGTACTTGTACAGATTCTTTTGTAACAGGAACACCTTTATCTAATAACATTTGCACGGTACTTTTTAACTCAGGAGAATCATTTTGGCTAATACCAACGCTTTGTAAAATTTTCGACTCAGACGAAGATTGTGGCGAACTTGTTATACCCGTGTCAACTGCAATCGTTTTAACAACCGCTCCTTGGTCTTTTTGTCCTGTTACTTGTACGGTGACCCGGTTTTCGGAAGGAACTTTATCTTCAAAGGTAGCTGTTATTTCTTTTCCGCGGATTTGTAATACCGCTTCTGAATCTGAAATTCTTTCTTTAATTTGCGCTTTATATAATTCCCCACGTTTCAATTCAAGGGGCTTTTCCGGCATTTTCGGTTGAGCTGTCGAAAGCTGATTGTAAATTTGCATATGGTTCCACTCCCGTACCTATCGCTTAGTACCTTTTATATCGGTTGAAATTTGTCGATGTTTACGGGAGATTTTTTTCCAAATGTACCAATTGATTTTTTAATCTTCTGTCGGAAGGTGATAAACCCGGCCTTTATTAACGCCAGTGGTTTGGAGATTTAATGTAGTAAGAATTTGATTCGCAACCTTAGCTGAAGATAAATGTAGAAAAGTTCTTAACTGCTTATTCGTAATAGAAGTTTGAAATAGTAAGGCATAATCCTGTAGTGCCAAAAGATGGGCATCTTTTGAGATATTTGAGCAGTTTGGGCATTTCCAAGTAGAATAAATCCTTTTCATGGGAATAAACGAACATCGAGGGCAACATACACCTGTCAATACGTTGGCTGGGTTAATATTGAATTTCTCAAGAACATTTTGGTCAGCAGGCGTATGTCGTTTAATTAATAAATTTGATAATCTTCGAATTTCTTTAGCAGTCATGACATTTTCATTATATAGTTTTTCAAAAGAAGTCATTTTCTTAAGTAGGCTAGCACCGCGGATAACTTTATTTCTATAATGGCGATCCCCGCTTTTAAACTTTATGATGGAGCTAGAGTTAGCCACAACAACCAGCGTTTCAATTGGTGGAACCTGACATTTGTTGCTCTTTAACCATGCTTCAAATTGAAACTTCTGATGATTAACCTGATTTACAGGATCAGGCAGCGCTTTTTCTATATTATTTTGCGTCCATATAAGTTGATCACAATCAGGATCGAACTCTAAAATCCCTGAAATATATTTCACTTCGGTAATCAGAAAATATGCCGGAGAAAGGAAAAATATATCCATTTGAAAGTGGTAATTATTACATGGGAATCTTAAGTGATGATAGATGAAGTATTTTTCCTGAGGTAAAAAAATTAAAATAATATTGCAATGATTGCTCACCTTTATATCCAGCCAAATGCCTACCATGTTCTTCTTGAATTTCACGCCTCATTGGATGATTTGACGGGATTCTTCTTGTAAGTGCCTCTAGTTTCCTCACATATAGTGGCACTTTAAATTCTTTTTTTATCAAAAAGCTCAACTCCTTTCAATTATGATTTATACTTTCGTACCGCATCGAGCAAAATCCTTCATTGTTCGACATAAAATTTTATTTTCTATATTGGCTCATACATATATCTGCCACTTTTTAAGGATATCAGCAACTTTTCCTATAATATCTGCCAGAAGGGACCGGATATCTGCCACTTTCCAGTTATATCTGCTACTGACTTTGATTCTCACCCTGGCCAGTTAACCTTACACAAGCAAAATCCCCTACTAATGCCAAATTTAAATAATTAGTTAATAAAAACACACGCATTTATGTGTTAACACAATACTAGCTGAACCAAGCACCCAACTAAACGCACCATTACCGATCATGCCCATTAACCTGCAGTTAACAGTGCGCTTACACTTTGGATGATACATATATCTGCCACTTTTTGAGGATATCAGCAACTTTCCCCTCGATATCTGCCACTCGGGACCGGATATCTGCCACTTTCCAGTTATATCTGCTACTGACTTTGATTCTCACCCTGGCCAGTTAACCTTACACAAGCAAAATCCCCTACTAATGCCAAATTTAAATAATTAGTTAATAAAAACACAAGCATATCAATGAACAACACAATTCTAGCTGAACCAAGCGCCCAACTAAACGCACCATTACCGATCATGCCCATTAACCTGCAGTTAAAAGTGAACTTACACTTTGGATGATACATATATCTGCCACTTTTTGAGTATATCAGCAACTTTCCCGAGATATCTGCCACTCGGGACCGGATATCTGCCACTTTCCAGTTTTATCTGCAACTGACTTTGATTCTCACCCAGGGCCAGTCACTCATTGCATGCTAACTTACACTAAATAGTCAGTTAATATAAACACACGCATATCTGTGTTCAACACAATACTAGCTGAACAAAGCACCCAACTAAACGCACCATTACCAACCATGCCCATTAACTATCATTTTCACTATGGGTGTGATGTTAATCACACCCAACATTTATCAATTATAGTAAAATATAAAAGCAAATGGCACAGGCCACATATTCAAAACAAAAAACCCTCAGTCATCGACAAAGGGCCTTTGCAACACTATTCATTTATCGAACTTGTACCCAACCGTTTTTGATCGCGACAACAACTGCTTGGGTACGATCATTTACATTCATTTTTTGAAGAATGTTACTTACATGGTTTTTAACTGTTTTTTCACTTATATACAGCGTTTCGCCGATGGCTCTGTTGCTTTTACCGTCCGCGAGCATTTGCAGCACTTCGCATTCGCGACGTGTTAAAATATGCAGCGGCTTGCGGTATTCTACGTCTTTTAATGTTCCTACTGATTGTCCGTTATCACCAGTAGCTAAACGACGGTATTCATTTACTAGATTGTGAGTCACTTTAGGATGTAAATATGAACCACCTTCAGCTACAACTCTAACAGCTTCAATCAATGAGTCAGCATCCATTTCTTTCAGTAAATAACCAGATGCACCTGTTTTAAGGGCATGTGTTACATAGCTCTCATCATCATGAATAGATAAAATTAATACCTTTACATCTGGGTATTGCTCTACTAATTTTGCAGTTGCTTCCACACCATTCATTGTAGGCATATTAATATCCATTACGACTACATCAGGATTATACTGCTCAACTAGAGCTACCGCGTCGCTGCCGTCATCCCCTTCTGCCACTACCTCAAAGTTTTCTTCAAAATCTAGAATACGTTTTACACCTTCACGAAATAGTTGATGATCATCAATAATTAAGATACGCGTTAATGTTTTCACCACAACTATCCCTCCCTCATTAAAAGTTATTTTACTATCTTTCTACTATTTAGAACTGACTCGAATTTTCTCTATATAATCATTAATTATTATTTTTAGAAATTCCCCCACTATAATAATACCAATACTTGTGCCTTATATAAAATAGAATGAACAAAACCATCCAACAATGGTAGATAGGACCTATGAGTCTATCCAATTTTACCTAAATTAATAAGTATAGATTCCTAGATTTATGTTTGATCCGAGAGTGGCACTTGTATCATAATAAGAGTTCCTTTACCGATGACAGAATCAATGGTTAATTGTCCTCGTAAAAGCTCAACTCGCTCTCTCATGCCTACTAACCCAAACGAGCCTTCCTTTTTTGAAGTTGTATCAAAACCTTGGCCATCATCTTTGATCACTAGTGTGACGTGTTTTTTATTTATATCCATTTTCACTTGAACTGCTTTAGGCTTAGCATGCTTCATTGCATTTTGCACAGCTTCTTGAACAAGTCGAAATAAAGCAACCTCTAGGCGCTGGGCCAGCCTAATTTCTCTGCCAATACTAATAAACTCAATTCGAATTTTATGGTAGTCTTCTACTGTCGTTAAGTAACGCTTTAATGTAGGAATAAGTCCTAAATCATCGAGTGCCATTGGTCTTAAATCATAAATGATTTTTCGTACCTCATAGAGAGCTGAACGAACCATTTGCCGTAAATCTTTTACCTCAATTAGCGCTGCATCCATTCCTTTTTCCCTAGAAGTTCTCTCAATCAATTCAGAACGCAGCATGACGTTGGCTAGCATTTGTGCGGGTCCATCATGAATTTCCCGTGATAGACGGCGCCTTTCCTCTTCCTGCGCCTCAATAATTTTTAAGCCAAATTCTTGTTTTTGCCTAGCATCCTCGATCAGCTCGTTCACTTGTTTTAAATCACTCGTTAAATAATTTAAAACAACTGAGATTTGACCAACTAATGCTTCGGCCCGCTCTACGGTATTCTCTAGTGCTTTTAAGCGGCGTTCGAGTTCATTGCGGCGTTCGAGTAATACCCTTTCGCTTTGGCGGATGCTTGATAATTGCATTTGCAGATTGTGTGCTTTTTCATACGCATCACGAATTTGCTCTTCTGAATACTTATTGAAATGTCTGCTCACTTCGGACAAGCGCTTTCTAGCAAATTTTTCTTGAACTTCTAAAATATCGCCTTTGTCAATTAAGTTATTTACTTCTTGCTTTGTCATTTCTAGTTCATTTTTTAAAACTTCATATTCACTTCGCGATTGTTCGCTTATTTCAAAAATTTCTTTTTTACTATCGGAAACGGTATTAACCATCCTTTCCAATATACTATCTAAAACTTTGTCATCTAATTTTATTGACACAATATCGCCTCCATATAGAAAAGCGGAAACGTCTGGATTCTCCCGACCTCGTGCCACTTTTTTATCAAACTTCCTTGTTGTAAAAAACCTATTACTATAGTCTTCGTATATAAGGAGCACTTTTCGGGGTGTTTTTATAAAAAATTAATAAAAAGTGCTTATAACTGGAAATTATCTACTATAAAAGCAACGATGCACCATCATTCTTTAAGATTAATTATACTGAAAGTAGGCATATATACATCCCTTGGAATTTCGGAGTATCCAGCAATCATTCAGGCCCCTTATCACTTTCATTGAAGCAAAGCAGATGTCGTTCTATAATAAAATAAGTCTATAAACAGATGGCTAAAGCTTTCCAATGTAATCTACCCAAATAAAACCATTTTGAAGATAGTTTTTATTGACGAATTTCGACAAATTTCGCAACCATAGCAATACGAAACCCTTTATTTAATTGATTTACTCCAAAATACATTAGGAGGAATGGCATGTTACTTAACTATTATACAGTAAAAACAACAGGTGAGCATGAAATAATTATTCAAAAGTCAAGATTTATTGCTTACATAAGTCGCGCAACATCTGAAGAACAAGCGCAAGAGTTTATTCAGACTATAAAGAAGAAAAATTGGGATGCTACCCATAATTGCTCCGCTTATATGATTGGTGAACATAATCATATTCAAAAAGCAAACGACGATGGCGAACCGAGCGGCACAGCTGGAGTTCCAATGCTAGAAGTTTTAAAAAAGCGTGATTTGAAAGATACGGTCGTTGTTGTAACGAGATATTTCGGGGGTATTAAATTAGGAGCCGGCGGACTGATTCGTGCATATGGTAAAGCTGTATCTGAAGGTTTGAACGCGATTGGCGTGGTCGAACGAAAATTGATGCGCGTTATGCACACAAAAATTGATTATACCTGGTTAGGTAAAATTGAAAATGAACTGCGTGCACACCCACTATATTTATTAAAAGATATTCATTATTTAGATAATGTTGAAGTTGAAACCTATGTGGATGAAGATAAAAAAGAAGGCTTTATTTTGTATATGACAGAATTAACGAACGGACAAGCTGACATCAGTGAAGGGGAAAGCGAGTATTTAGAACAAGATATTTAAACTCTATTTGTTATTTTTTGCGCTTTTAAGGGTAAACTGACTAGTAAACTCTGTTTTACTAAAGGGAGTTAATACCTATGGCAAAATCAAAAAAGCGTAAGAGCGTAAAAATTCTTATGGCTGTTCTCATCCCAGTGCTTATTGCCTTAATTGGCGTGGCGACCTATGCCTCTTATCTAACTAGTACGGCAAAGGAAGTTGTGGAGAGTTCACAGCATAAGCTTAGTACCCGAAAGCTCGAGGATAAATCAAAACTTCGCGAACAAAAAGTGGATCCACGGATCGATAATATTTCTGTGCTTTTTTTAGGCATTGATGATGGCAGCGATGGTGTTTTTAGTGGTTCGACCCGGACGGATGCAATGATTCTGGCCACTTTTAACGAAAAAGAGAAGTCGGTCAAAATGGTGAGTATTCCTAGGGACTCGCGTGTAGAACTTGTCGGACGTGATCGAATGGATAAAATCACCCACGCTCATGCGTTTGGCGATATTGAGATGACAGTTGATACGGTAGAAAAGCTTTTTGATATTCCAGTCGATTACTATGTTCGCCTTAATTTTGATGCTTTTATCAAAATCATCGACGCTTTAGGTGGAATTCAAATGGATGTTCCTTTTGAAATTACAGAACAAAATAGCCATCGTGAAAAAAATGCAATACATATAGCAAAAGGGTTTCAAACGTTAGATGGTGAAGAGGCGTTAGCATATGCTAGAACACGCAAATATGATGGCGATGTAGAACGCGGCCATCGCCAGCAAGAAATTTTAAAAGCAATAATCAATAAAGGACTATCATTGCGGTCTGTCGCAAAATATGATGACGTCATGAAAGGCATTGGTGACAATTTAACAACGAATATGTCGTTTGACGATATGCTCGCGTTTCACGACTATGCCTATCAAGGCTCAAATGTAGACATTGAGATGCTGTCGTTAACAGGTGAAGGCGCACGGATCAAGGGTTTATATTACTATGTGCTAGATGATGATAACCTTGAAACAGTAAAAACAACATTAAAGCAGCATTTAACATTTGAAGGTACTGATGATTCAAGTACTGGTACTGATAGTGATACATCATCTGAGGAAGATATTACAACGGAAACAGATCAATTTTAAGTTTTGTTATTAGTAAAGCGACAGTCGAATGTAATGCCCCGCGAACTAGCCCCGGCGCTGGACAAGTTATATACTTCTTTTAAAGCTAAAACCAGTTCATCCATAAGGAGAACTGGTTTTTTGTTAGTTATAAAATTCAACGAACGATTCGTAAATCGCTTGTGCTGCTTTTTGACGTGATTCGTCTGATTTAAGCATGGCTTCTTCAGTAGGATTCGATAAAAACGCAAGCTCGACTAAAATGGCTGGGATTTCAGTTTCACGAATAACGTGTAAGCTTTTGTCGTTCGAACCTCGATTAACGGTTCCTAGCGCTGCAACAATTTTTTTAATCGTAATATCCGATAACTGCTTACTTTGTTGCCAGCTTGGATTTTTACCTGAATGATAAAAAGTCGTTGAGCCCTGAGATGTTGCTTTAAAAGAGTCTGCATGTAAGCTAATAAATGCATCCGCATCATTTCGGTGTGCAATCGCTACTCGCTCTGACAGAGCAAGAAAGGTATCACTATTTCTAGTCATTGTTACTTCTGCTCCTGCATCTTGCAATAAATTAGCTAATTTTTGGGCAACAACTAAGTTAACCGTTTTTTCATTCAACCCTGTTACACCTACTGCACCAGGATCATGGGCACCATGCCCCGCATCAATCACAATTCGTTTACCTGTTAATCCACTTTCAAGCAATGTTATTTTTACATCATTGTTTGAATGTCGGACAACAAAATGATAACCCGGATTGAAATATATTCTAATTTTTGAACCGCTTGCATATTCAATTCGTTTTACCGCGGGATGATTGCTGCTCCATTCGTCTACCGTTGTTGCATTCGAACTAATTTCAACTCCGCCTGAAATCAGTTTATGGCTTGTTGTAACTGCACCAACCTTTGACCACGTTAACAAGCTGCGGTTTCCGTTATTTTCAAACGTCGGCGATCCAAGAGCAACATAGGATTTATTATTTTTTTTCAAAGTTAAATAATAACTATGTACATAACCCCATTTGCCGTTCGTTTTAAACCTAGCCCACTGACCATCAAACTCATAGACAATCACTTCTTGACCTTTGCTTAGTCGGTCAACGATATCTGATTCGGAATCTGCATACTTCCGAACATTTAATGCCGTTGCATTAACCGTACCTTTGATAGTGCTTTGCTGTGAACGAATTGAATCGGACTTTATATAAGCTGATTCATTTTTATATTGTATTTCTAACCATTCGTCGTTCTTACTAAGGCTAGCAGCATAAGCTTTAATTGTATCTCCCTGCTGCAGACTACCAAGTTTTTTACTTTTAGAATTCGGCTCTTCATAAACGCCTACATCCGCATCTTCAATTAACGCTAGGGTTAGTGAGCCACTTGTGTTTGGCGAAGTCGCTTCCTCGTTTTCGTTTGAAATAGATTCTCCTCGGTTGATTTCAACTGTACGTGTGGAATCGATCCAGCGTACGTCAGCACCAAAGCTTTCTGCGAAAAACCGCAGCGGCAACACTGTGTATTCTTTTTCAATACGAGCCGCAGGCACTAAATTCAAGGTTTCATTTCCAACCTGAACTTTTTGTTTGCCAATGGTAAACAACACGTATTTTCCGTTATCAATGGCTTCAACCTGTCGAGTCGCATTTAGCCAATTCACTTGTATGCCTAGCGCTTCGCTAATTCCGCGAAATGGAACAAGAACTCGTCCATCTGTGATGGGTGGTTCGATTGGGAGTTGTAATAATTCACCATTAACATAAACCTTTACTTTTGAAGACGATGAAGTCGCTGTAGAAGTGTTTGATGTTTTATTCGTAGAAGTATGTATATTTACATATGAACTATGAACAAATCCGTCACCAAGATTCGAGCTGATTTTGTACCACTCACCTGTTTTTTCGAGTATTTCCACTTCAGTTCCAGTATGGATTTTACCTAAAATTTCACCTTGAGTGGAAGGTGCTGTTCGCACATTGAGGTCATCTGTCGTTATTAGACCTAATTCATTTGCACTGGCCGTTTGCAGTGGTATACCAAGGTATATGAAAACAATGGCAAACGTGCAAATTATGAATGTTAAAAACGACTTTTTTGTCATGTTGTTTGTCTCCTCCCTTCTAGTAGTTTTTTCTAAAACATTAGCAAATCCTACCTATTTTTTCTTTACTTCAAATGTAATAGTTTACTAGGAATATATCAAGGGTGTTTCAGCAATTTGCAACAAATTGAGACAATTGACCCCATTTTGTCATTTAAAAGAAATTTTTGTAGCAATTATTGGTAATATGTGTCGCTAGTTTGGAAGTGGAGGTTGAATAATGCATGGTCTAAATCAAGTTTGCAACGATCCCCCGACTAGGATCACAGTGTTAATTTAGAATGTCTACTGTCTGATTGAAAATAATAGTTTGCAATAATGCGTATGGCATTTGATTTTTCAATTATCTCCGTCTTGGCGGCTCTGCATTAATTGAGAATGTCTAACTGTTGGAAAAAACGTCAGCAGGTTGAAAAAGTAGTTTGCTATTATTTACTTTGCATTTAATCTTGCAATTACCACTGACCAGGCGCCCCCGCTGTAATTGAGAATGTCTATTAGTTACTGATATGTATCCAAAAGTGGACGATATATTGAAAAAGTAGCAGATATCTACAGCAAAGTGGAAGATATAATCGAAAAGTGGCAGATATCTGCTTGCTGAGGTTTTAACTCTAAACGAAATGTTGTGGATAACCCGTTTTTGCATGCTTAAAATGTTGAAACAAGTTGAAAATCTGTTGATATCTTGTTAAATGTTTAAATTTCTTTTGCAGCTCTACGTTAATATTGCAAATAAAGCCGAGTTATCCCCGATAAAATGTTGATATATTGCTAAACTATAGATATGTTTTTATACGATGGCACTTCATTCATAAAAATTGTGTGGATATGTTGGTAACAATTTAGATTTTGTGCACAAATGATGACATGTTGAAACAAATTAATATGACGTGAATGCTAGAACCCGTGCACAAAACGTTGGTATCAATTAAATGTTGTACACAGGTTCATTAATGATATAAAAACTGTTGATAACAAACCGAGCCAATCTCCAATTTATAATTCACAGCAAAATAAAAACCCCACAGCCAATCATCAGACTGTGGGATTTTCCAAAGTTATCTCAACTAGCTCAAATACTCAACCACTTTTGCTGCAGTTTCATTTGCTTGTTGCTGTAATGGAGCTGCTTTACTTTTTAAAATACTAACTTGGTTGGCATCATGCAATTGCTGTTGAATGAGTTTATACAAATCATCTGCTGACCATTTTTCATCAACATGGCCGATTAAAGGTTGGCCGACTTGGTTAATAAAAGAATCAATTTTCGGATCATATGATAAACCAATCATCGGCGTATGTGCAACCGCTGCAAAAATCAACGCATGCAGGCGCATACCAAATAGTAAATCAGAATCGCCAATCACGGAGATTTTTTCTTCAATACTTGCTTTATAAGGAAACACAACGGCTTTCTCTTCCATCATCTCAACCATTTCGCGCGATGTTGCATCGTCGTGCACACCATGCATCGGTACATACACTACATCGATACCCTCTGCTGCGCACTGGTCGAGTGCTTTTACAATTTTTTTCTTAAAATCGACCTGTGATGGCCAGTCTCTGATCGCGACGGTAACAAACGGAGTTGTCACGCCCTGACTGCGCAGCCAGCTATCGTTTAAATCCTTCCGAAAAGCCATGCCCATTACAGGATCAGGAACGAGTTCTACTTCTTTTTTTATACCAATACGTCTTAACAGCTGCAGCGAATCTACATCGCGTACAGTTAGAAAACTTGCTTTTGAAAGTGCATAGCTTACAAGTTTTTGGCTAACAGAATTATTTAATGGACCAATACCTTGTGCGTAGATAAAAAATGGCTTTCCTAACATACGGGCAATCATCATTATTCCTGTGTAGTATGGCACGCTTTTCATGCCCGTTTTATCCTGAAGCAAGCTACCACCGCCACTAATAACGCCATCTGCAGCGCGTATCGCACTCATGACTTGTCCAAGTTTCCAGCGATTAACCGCATCTACGTTATATGTTTTGCTTGTATAATCAGGATCATTTGAAAGCACGGTGATTTGTATATCTTTTTTCGCTTGACGTAACGCATGTATGATTGCTTGTAAAATGGCTTCGTCGCCGACATTATGAAAGCCGTAATACCCTGATAGCACTACTCTCATTTTATAACCTCTCCTGAACTAACGGCCAATATTTTTTTGCTAAACGATAAAGGGCGATTAACACAAGACCGATAATCGCACCGATGATCCAGCCATACACTGTGCGTAACAATGATAAATACAGTGGGATATGCAAATGCGTAAATGTATTTACGCTTGACATAAAACCAATCGCGCCGCCTGCTAATAAATATTTACCGATGCGCTGCTCCCAGCCTTTTCCTTGATAAATAATATACATCGCTAACACAAATAACGGATAACCAATTAAAAATTCTTTCGTACGTGGACGAACGAACATCAAATCTTCTAAGCCTTGACGGAACATTAATTCAGCACCAGAAACAAGCTCACCTGCATCATTGCCTGAACGAGCTAGTAAAATCATAAAACCAGCACCAAGTATACCAATGATAATAAAATAATAGTTGCGAGTAACCATCATTGCCAGTTCTTTTATATGATCACGCATTACATGTAATGCTGTTAACACAATCGGCATAATAAACAACAACTTAACGCCTCTGAATTCTTCAATTTTAACTAGGAATTCATTGCCATAAAGCAATGCCGTTACAAACCAAGCGCCAAGCAATACAAGGCCTGCGCCTTTTAAAAACTTCACTACCATGTCTTTTTTACTTCGAATATGTTCGCCTGAAATCGCAGCCAATGTAGCAGCTACAATCGACACTGCTAGTGCTGCAGCTTGTAAAAATAATGTTGCACCGGTGACGACATAGCCTAGAACTAGTACTAGCATCGCGCCAAACGTAAGCAGTGCCATTTTTTCATTTAACATCATTGCTGCCAATGCGACAAACGCAGCTACTCCAATTAGCGCTGCTATCGACTGCCAAATAGGAGCTGCTAAAATATCATAAGACTGTGCGATACCTGGCTCATGTTTATCAGCCATTTGATTTTGAATGGCTTGAATTTCCTTAATAGCAACTTCATAGGTTTGTTCTGCGGTCATATATTCAGATTCAAGCTTTTTTACATCGGCAACATGTAGATACAGAGCACGAATATTACGTTCCTTCACCGCACGTGTCGCGCGGTCCGTATAACCGCCGCGTGAATCAAAAAAGTTTAAGCTATGAAGACGAACAATTTTATTATCAAATTTTGCGGCATATGCTGAAAGTCCATCTTGCTTTGTAAATTCAATCGGCATAATCACATAGCCTTCATCTTTAAAACGAGTCGCATAATACTCTTCATCATGTTTCATCTCGATCGCAGTATGCGGTGGTACACCTAGCATTTCTGTACCGGTAAATAATATTTTATGCGCATCATATTGATCAGACAGTTTTTTCATTTGATCTAACACATATGAATTGTTGTCGTCGATATCATTTCCAATACGAAAAACAGGTTCAAAACCGTGTGCTACAAATTCTTCAACAATACTTTCAGCAAAGCCAAGCGGTTTCGTTAAAATTGGGTTAACGATGGTGCTCGCACCCTCAAGCAATTCAATTTTATCCGCACCCTGAATGAAATAAAGTGACTCGCTTTCTAATGTCGGAAGTCCTTCAACTTCCTCAATTCGATCAGCAAATGTTGTTAAAATGGCATCCTTCCAACGAGGATTCAAATTTTCTTTTAATAATATAAACAAGCCCTTCGATTCAGTGTAAATAATTTGTTCACGAAGTTGTTCATCATGATCAACCATACTTAACATATCGCTTTTCGTTAACGTAATAACTTGACCATCTTCCACGAGATCACGAATACCCGTTGGTTCAATTGCAACCCCACGTACACCACTTTCGTAAAGCTCCTTATACATAACATCCGGGTCAAGACCTCTCAATGTTAATTCTTGAAGTTCATCATAAGGTACAATCATTTCGTATGTATCATTTTGCCATTCAACTTTGGCGCGGTTATAAATGAGTGGTGCTGTTAACAATATCGATAGAGCGACGATTGCAAGTAATATTTTCTTCACAAAATCACATCCTTTTCAATTAGAAATGCGCAAGCGCCCTGATCAGCCCCGACAGGCAAATGTTCTTCCGACGAAGAAGTCGGTAGACTTCACGAGGAGGAAGGTTATTTGACCCCGAGGGGCTGGGCGCTGAAGCTGGACAAGTACGTACGATCCTAAAGCCAAAATAATCTACTCTTTTCATTTTCCCCTAATAAAAAACTCCCGCCAATACCTCTAGCGGAAGCCACATTTTCCAATACGAGCGCCATCTGGATTCCATATCTTTTTATATACTACCATGCTTGCTCTTAAAATTCGACAATTTATCCTTTGATAGCTATTAAAAAGGAAAGCTGTCGCCAGCTCTCCTTTTGTTAAAATGTTTAACCGTTTAACGCGTTTGTATACTAATTTTTAAAAACAAACCGTTTAACAGCATTTTTATCTTCTACTATTTGCTACTTTCCCTACTCTTCTAAATAGGTTTAACATCGGACGATAGTTTTCACTAACTAAGCCAACTAGCTCCGCTATTAATTGAATCGCTAGCAGCACGATTGTAATAATCAATGTTGCACTCCAAAGCGTTGACTTTGTTAACAACACAGCTGCAATTCCGAAAAATGCGCTCATTGCATAGATAATTAAAACCGTTTGGCGATGTGAATAACCTAATTTTAATAAGCAATGATGTAAATGTGATTTATCTGGAGCCGATAAAGGCTTTTTATTAACGATTCGACGAATAATCGCGAAAAATGTATCAGAGATAGGTACACCTAAAATAACGATTGGTAGTACTAGTGAGAATACTGTGATTTCCTTAAATCCTAAAATAGAGATAATTGAAATCATAAATCCTAGTAATAGAGCACCTGTGTCACCCATGAAGATTTTCGCAGGGTGGAAGTTATAAATTAAAAATCCAAGCGTACTAGCTAGCAATACAGTACTAGCCATCACAACGAAGGCATTACCCATAACCATACCCATTGCTGCAATCGTAATTAAAACGATTGATGATACACCAGCAGCAAGGCCATCTAAACCGTCGATTAAATTAATGGCGTTCGTAATCCCAACGATCCATAGCAATGTAAATGGAATACTGAAATATCCTAAATTAATTTGTGTTTCAATAAACGGTACGTTGATAACTGGGATTTGAACACCGCCAATGATTACAACTGCTGCAGCCAAGATTTGCCCTAGCAACTTAACCTTCGGCGAAATTTCAAAGCGGTCGTCAAATGCACCTGTTAGCATAATAACGGTTGCCCCTACAATAACAGCCCATGTATAAGGCTCATCAGGCCGCATAACAAGGAAACCTATCATCATACTTATATAAATCGCTAAACCACCTAAACGTGGCATAATTCTTTCATGAACTTTACGTTGATTCGGCTTATCGATCGCACCAATATAAAGTGCAAATTTCTTTACTAATGGCGTTAACGCAATTGAGGAAAGAAAACATATAACTGCCGTTAAAATTAACATATTTACACTCCCCGTACTAAAGTAATTACAAATGAATTACTAGTTAATATCCGTTTCTCTACTAAGATTGTTGTTTTCTACTTTTCAAATACCTATTAATTTTAAAACTTGTTTACCGTCATAAGTTGAATAAAATATAAGAAAAATCAGCATAATTTTCCATTGCGGGCAAAATATGTGTTTTTCTGATATCACAAGTGATTATATCATAACTACTAGAAACGCGTTAAGATATTTTATGACAATTTCTGACTTTATTCATTTAATAATGCTATCACTTTTACTAGGTTAACTCAATTTCGCTGATGTAATTTGCCAAAATAGCGTCCAATTATTGGTAATCCCCGCAACTCCTCATTGCTAAATCCTTTTCCTAGTAAAACTAGTGCTGCATAAACAAGCGCACCAATAGGAATCATAACTACTAAGTATAGCATTGCTTCCAGTCTTGACCATGTCATTACCGAAAGATAATGTAACGGTAAAAAAGCCACAACCCCCATTATAATACTTGCGCCGACAAATACAAGAGTTTCTTTTCGCCAAATGTTGTAATTTGTCGTTCTGTAGATCATCACAATATTTACGATTGTTAATAAAATATAAGTAATAATCGTTGCATATGCTGCACCTATAATCGCAAACTGACTGACGAGCACAATATTTAATAACCCTTTTAAAATTGCTCCGCCAACAATTAACCATGCTGCAAGTTTCGAGCGATTAAGGCCCTGCAAAATTCCAGTTGTTAACACAGTTAAAGATGTAAATACAGAGCTAAAACTAATGAGCGCTAACACCTCACTACCTTGAAAATCCATAAACAATGCCCGGTTAATCGGCCACGTAAGTGCAACGAGCCCCAGCGCTGCCGGCCAAGAAACTAAATGGGCCATCTTTAATGAACGTACTATGTAATGATTCGTTTGCTGTATGTCGTTTTTGGCCATCGTTTTTGAAATAATTGGGATCAGCGGCAAAATGACTGCACTCGAAAAAACAGCAGCAATTTGTACAAGCGATAGCCCTCTCCTGTAAATACCAAATTGCTCTTGCACATCGTCTGGAAGAATTCCTATCCACTTTAAGCCATGTGGAACGGTTAATGAGTCAATCATATTTAGCAATGCCATCGTTAACGATCCAATTGCAATCGGAATGGACAACACCAAAATTCTCTTCGCCCACTGCCTAAATATATTCATTGATAGCTTATTCATTCCAGTTGGACGAGCATGGAACCTTCTAAATTTCATTCTTAAATAAAAGAGTGACAATAGCGCTCCTACGGATGAACCAATCATGACCCCACCCGCTACCACTTCATTCTCAGCACCTTGTTTAACTAAAATATAAGCCGCCACGATGATAAGTCCCACCCTTAAAAACTGCTCAAGAACCTGTGAAATCGCGGTCGGTCTCATATCCTCAAAGCCTTGAAAAAAGCCACGGTAAACTGCCATGTATGGCGCGATAAGGAGCGTAAAGGATACAACGATTACCGCTGGGCGTGTGAATTCTCCACCAAGTGCTTGGGCAATCGGACTAGAAAATCCAAACATGAGGATAAAGCTGGTGATTCCAAATGCAATCGCTAAAATACTTGCTGATCTGTAAATATTGGCAATTTCGTCATCACGGCCAGCTGCTTTCGCTTCGGAAATAAGCTTGGAAATCGCAATTGGAATCCCTGCTACTGATAAAATTAATGCAATCATATACACCGGATAAACAAGTCCGAAAATCCCAAGCACCTTATCCCCAGCGATATTTTGCAATGGAATTTGAAAAATACTGCCTAAAATTTTAGATATTAAGGTCGCAATCGTAATTATGATTGTGCCTTTTACAAAGGAAGACTGTTGGGTCATGATGCGTTCGTGCCACCTTTGAACTTTTGTCCGAATACTTTAATCGCAAAGCGTGGAAGAGCTAGCATCCGTCCTGCGCGCGTTGGTTGTTTTACTAGTCTGTAAAGCCATTCGATATTCAGCTTTTGCCACATTTCTGGCGCCCGTTTCACAGTTCCAGCAATCACATCAAAACTGCCGCCTACTCCGATAAATACGCCCTTATCAAATTGGTTAATATGCTCGGCAATCCATTTTTCTTGACGTGGCACACCTAAGGCTACTAACACTAGATCAGGCTGCTTTTCTTTGATTTCGTTTGGAATACCTGGGTCGTCCCAATTGAAAAAGCCATTGTGGTAGCCCACTAGCTGAATGTTTGGATATTCCGCTTTGATTTTATCGACTGCTTTTACGATCGTGTCTTGCTGTGCTCCAAGCATATATAGCTTTAAGCCTTTTTCATTGAGCACAGCTAGCATATTGCGCATTAAGTCATAGCCGGCAACTCGCTCTGGCAATGGATTCCCAAGAATTTGCGCAGCTTTTACAACTCCGATGCCGTCCGCAGTTACATATGTGGCTTTTTCTACATACTGCTTGTATGTCGCATCTTCGCGTGCTTTCATCACAATTTCTGGATTAGCTGTAACAACAAATGCTTTTTGATTGCTTTGTATTCTTTGTTTTAAACGCTCGACCATATCAGTCATATTTGTATGTATAAAACGTACGCCTAATATTGAGACGAATTTATCTTCCATTTTGTTTCACCTTACCTGCAATTTTGACATTTTTTTATGAATAACTATATCAGACTATACCAAATTCACGAAAAAAAAGCGATATTTTGCGGATTGGTGCTGGAGGTGGTGGGTAGCGTTAGGTTGAATGATTGGTGTGTTTAGCAAGGTTTGAGTGGCAGCGTGCGGTGGGGAGCGATTTACACTGCGGGACATTAGACGGTGAGTATTGGGAGGACGTATTTTTTGCCTAGATGAAGGAGAGTTGAAAATAGTATGCTGAAAGCTGCAAATAAATTTGCTAAGCTTGAAAATAAAATTTGAAAATAAACTACAAATCCTACCGCAGACTGTAAAAAGCTATGCGTTAAAAATAGGGAAGTTTCCCATATATAGCACGGTTAGAGTTTATATAATAGGTGTCAATTTATCAATTAATTATTATTGAGTATCCATATTAAAATTCTACTTTATCAAAAACAGTTGATTTGGCTGGAGGTGCTAGCTGTGACTTGACTTGATTGACCAATGTTTTAGCTTGAGCAATTTCAAATGACGCTATCTTTAATGCTTCATTTGCCAGAATGGCGTTCGCAGCAGATTGTTCGATTGCTACCGTAATCGAATCTTTTGCGAGCGTGGCTGCAGCATCAGCTTGCTTGAGTTTGGTAATGTCAATTTGTTTTAGCATGATTGCACTCCTCTTTCTTTCCTATGTATTCTAATTTAATCGGTAAAAACAGTCGCTTATAAAAGCAACTGTTTTTATATATCATTATGATTCAGATTTTGATGATTGAGTTTGCAGCTGCGATTGTACTTGGCTAATTAATGTCTGAGCTTGAGCAATTTCATTGGCCGCCTGTTTTAATGCTTCTGAAGTCATTGTAGTGTTCGCTGCAGATTGTTCAATTGCAGAAGTGATAGAGTCTTTTGCTAAAGAAGTTACAGCCTCTGCTTGTTTTAGTTTATTCGTGTCGATTTGATTTGTCATGGTTTTTCCTCCTCTAATCATAAAATACAAACTATAGGATGCTTTTAAAGAAATGTTTTATTCTAGGTATAGGAAAGGTATTTACTTCCTATCTACTGAATCAGAAGGATTGCCAAAAAATTATTATTTACATACAATCATTAAGGTTATCTGTTTTCATGACAATTTATGTAAAGTAAGTGTAAGAACAACTCAAAGAAATTATTTAAGGAGCATAATTTATAGTGGAGTTTGTGTGAGGATTAAATGAATTTATTTATGATAAGGTGATATCTATGAACAATCCATTTTTAGAGTTTCCATTGTTAAAAAAGTTAATTTTACTGTTTCCAATTCTTTATTTAATTCATGATATCGAAGAAATACTAACCGTCGAAAAATTCCTCATAGATCACGCAGAAATCCTTCCTATTTCCATGACATCAGAAAAGTTTACATTCGCATTTATACTACTGTGGATTCTAAGTGCAATCGGATGTTACCAAGCATTAAATAATAGAAAATACTTTGGGATGGAACCGATCACATTTTTATCGTTTTTAGTTCCCGGGGTTTTGTTAGCAAATGGAATTGGTCATTTACTTCAATTTATCTTTTTTCGAGACTATGTTCCAGGAATCCTCACTTCCATAGTAATCATATATCCATACTCTTTTTTCACATTAAGATACCTACTAAAAAATGAATTGTTGACCTTTAAAAGGTTTGGATTATTTTTCCTCATGGGCTTTATTTTACAAGGCCCATTTGCGCTTGCAGCTCATTTAGTTGCTAAGTTGGCATTAAATTAATCATTAGATTAATCCTTTTTTATAGTTATACATTAAAACAAATAAAAACGGACTGAAGTCAGCACACTCCAATCCGTTTTTATTTTATTAAGAACTCATTTTCCAAATGCATATTATTTAGATTCAGATTCTTGATATTTCTCATATTTTTCTTTATCAATATACTTCTCGAAACCTTTTTCAACAATTTCTTCCCACGTTAAATCAAATAAATTAAAAGTTGTAACTTCCCCATGCATGCTCATGTATATTTCTCCTTTCATAATAGACAGTGATATTTTAATAAATAAGCGTACCCCTTGCGTTGGTGTACATTCTAAAATGGCATTTCATATTAGTAAACTTTTTTCCAAATCAAACGCTTACATTTTAGGAAAACTAAAATTTTACGCGCTAGTTGAACTCCCCCTCCCGTTATTTGAATTGTTTGAAAAGTAAGTTAATTATATCAATTATTTTAGCATATTTCATCCCAAAATCAATATTATTTTCCATAAAATTCAAAAAGCGAACTGGAGTTTTAGCTCAAGATCGCTTTTTTATAAACATAGATTAACTTTTATTCATAACCTGCTTTTCATTCACAATAGAATAGCAACAGCTTTTAAATTGTGGCTTGCCTTTGCACATGTGAAAACGTCGCACCAACAGCCTTGAATCAGACTTCGCTTAGAAATGACGAATTTGGATTAGAAACGTTGAAATTCCGATTACAAATCCATAAAATCCGCTTACAAATCGAAAACTTCGACTAGAAATCAGCAAAATCGGATTATAAATGCAAAACGACCACACTACCGGTATGTTGAATCCGCTAGATCATTTAAATGACGCACAAAGTCTGCTAAACCACGCTCTTTTAGTGAATAAAAATCAGGTTATAAGTTTGGATCCGGGCATGTTTTTAACTATACCAAAGCAAAAAAGCACCATTCCCCTAGTTGAACCAAGGGACTGGCACCTTCTCTATAAATTATTTTGCTAACTTAATTACACGCTCCATGAATGATGAGAATTCAGCACGTGTTGTTGGTGCAGATGGCTTGAATGTGCCATCCGGATAACCGCCTGTAATGTCGTTCGCAACTAATGCTTTGATCGACTTAATGGCCCAGTGATTATCTTTTACATCTGTAAATTTATTTTCTGCTTCACCTTGCAGTGAATATGCCCGATTTAAAACAACTGCCATTTCTGCTCTTGTTAAAGGCTCATCTGGCGCAAATGTGTCTGCACTTTTACCTGTAATAATGCCTGCAGCTGCTACCTTTTTAATGTCATTAATCGCATAATGCTTTTCTGGAACATCCGTAAATTTTAACTCGATATCATTAGCAGCTTCAAGCTTAAGTTCGCGCGCAATCATCGCTGCTGCTTGTGCTCTTGTAATTTGAGCACCTGGTCTAAATGTTCCATCTTCATAACCGCGAATCGTATTGCGATCGCTTAAGAACGTAATCGAACCAATTGCCCAATGATCGCTGCTCACATCTTTAAATGATACTTCTGTGTAATTATCAACATATACCGATTGCAGTTTATCAAGATAAATAACACCACTGTTTTGCTTTTCTTTTACAGTTTCCGCAACGTAAATGCGGTCAAACTTAAGCGGTAATGGTAAGTTTGCTGGAACTTTCGCTTGAACATACTTCCAGCCTTTCCATGTTAATTCGCCTTCTTCAGTAAAGCTGATTGCATGTTGTTTACCTGTACCATCACTTATCGTTCCGCGTAACCAATGGCCAGCGCCGTCGCCATATACCCATAAGCCGATCGCCTTAGGATTACCTTGAATCGTGATTGGATTGATTAATTTCGCATATGCTGCTTTAGTACCTTCTTCAGCAGTTGTAAAATCATACGTTAATTTTAATGAGGAGCTACCTTGCTTGACTGGCTCACCACTTGCTGATTTTGCAATCGATGCTGTTGCTTTCGCTTGGTCAGCTGACCATTTTGCAAGATCTTCAAAGCCGTCAATTAAAACTGGATCTGCACCAACCTGTACAGCAACTTTTGCTTGAACTTGTCCAAATGTGGCAACGATATAGCCGGATGATTTTTTAGCACCAGCTGTAAATTTACCATCAGCTGTTATAGAGCCAATATCGCCTTCAACAGACCATTTTATTAAGGATGTATCGAATAAAAGTGGTTCACCATTGTTATTCGATGCTTTTCCACTAAATTGAACCGTTTCATTTACGCCAACTACTGCTGACTTCGGACTAATTTCAAGCTTATCAAACGTATCCACAACGGTTAACGGTAATTCACCAACGCCACCATTATAGTGAGCGACTACTTTACCTGTACCCACGTTTTCAGCGATGAATTTCATGCCTTCTGTTGATCCAATGCCACCTTCAGCACTTAACGTAATAGCACTTGGACTGAACGCCACTGGGTTCATATATTGGTCAATTACATAATCAACTGTAATATCAATTGGTGTTCCTTTTAAAATTTTACCTGCAGGCTTGCTAAGCTTAATTGTTTTCGGGTCACTTGTTGGCGCTGTGCTAATAACTTGAAGAACAGTTGACACCGGTCTTTGCCAGTTATCAGATGGTTGGTTCGCTAATGTTGGCTGCGAACTGCCTAGTTGACGTACAGCCATTTGCGTTGAACCGCCACCATCAAGGTTGATTGCGTTATAAGCACCAAGTGAAATTAAATGGTTTGCTAAATCGCGCAACCCTACACCATTACTATAGCCTGATTGTCTGCCATCAATTGTTATAATAAATACTTTATCGCCCGCTTGATTTGTTGCAATGGCTGTTCTTGGATTACGGCCTTTTGAAAATGCTTGCGCCTCGTCCATTGAAATGGAAACCTGGCCATTTTTTACTAATAACGGGCCTGTACCAATGACATATTTCGCATCCTGCCAAACATCGCCTAAACCTAGCTCCACTTGAACAGAATCACCTTCAGTAATATTTTTTAACTTCTCGGCCCATTCAGAGCCGTGCGCAGATAGAACTAAACCATTTGCAGGAACAGTTGAATTCCCAGCTTGTCCAAATCTAACAACCTTTGAAACTGTTCCAATCATTTTTGAGCCGACTTCCATTGAACTTGGCGATGGACTTACATCGGTAATAATAATCTCTGTTCCCCATTCATTTGATCCTGTTGTTTGATTAGCTTTTGTATATAAAACAACAGATCCCTCTGTACGTGTTGTGTTTACTTTTTTAATGGCTTGTGTAAAATCGCCAATTCGCACATCATATCTTAAATTATATTCGCCAATCACTGCTTTGCCATTCGCATTAACTCCAAATGCTACTGGTGCATTAAGTGGACTTGTAATCGGTAAATCAAAAACACCAACATTAATAACCTTATTTTCTTTCGCAATTAAATTAATAGGATATTTACTAACTGTATCAAAAAATCCAGCATTTGCTGCGCCAACGACAAAGTTGCCTTCGCGATTATTTTGCTGTGCAACCTTCGTTACAGTCGTAGTATTATTAATTGGATTTGGAATGTGTACATCTAGCACTGTAAACGGATCATTTAAATCGACTGTTAATTGGTTCACTGCTTGTTTAGTTGAACTGCCTTCGTACGCTTGTGAGCTGTACGTAACCCCAGGTGATATTTTCGTACTGTTATCGGCAACTTTTGTGCCTAAAACAGATGCACTGGCCGTAGCAGCACTAGCAAAGCTCTGTAAAACTAGTAAAATAGTGAGCAGTATTGCCAACCTGTTGCGTTTCAATTTCATTTAATTCTCTCCCTTATGATGAATCTTTTGTTTTTAGCTTAGAAGCTTGTAATCTTTCTTTTTTTTAAAAAACTAGTATTTAAGATAATAAACGATAAACTTAGCCCATTCTGTTAATACAATTTGCTGTTTTTCAGAGTCTGTCCACCATTCTGTTAAACTATCAATGCGCTCATCCTGCGCACCAGCATATGTGAGTGCAATATCTGTGCCTTTAAATACCTCATCAAAAATAAACTGACTTCGTTTCGTATGCCAATCTGTCGTAACAACGATCGCCGACTCCCAACCATTTTCAATCATGACTTCTTTTGAATAAAGAGCATTTTCATAGGTACTGCGCGATTTTGATTCTTTTACAATTGCAGATTCAGGCACATGTAGCTCAAGCGCTAGCGCAACCATTTCATCTGCTGCTTTCGTTCGCCATGAAAGGTCGGTTCCATCTGAAAAAAGCAGCATTGGTGCATAGCCTTGATGATAAAGTTCTACTGCTTTTTTAGTACGTTCGCCTTTCACCTCACCACCAAGAACGATGATCACATCACTTTGGACAACCTCTTCTTTGACAATTAAAAAATCCGCCAGTGCTTGCAATAACGGATTTTTTATGACAAAACCTAATAAAATTAGCAATACGACTACTGCGAAAACTAGCCTAAACTTTTTCATACTTTGACTCTTCGACTTCCTTCATCTGCTTAATCAAATCCTGAATCATTTCAATTGGATCGTTAATGATGGATTTCTCTCCTTTTGCATGCGCAGATTGTAGAATAGCCAATAAATTCCCCTGATTAAGTCCCAATTTTGTTTGGTTGTTCATAAATCTAGTTCTCCTTCAAAACGATAACTATTACCCTAGCATTTTTGTTTTTCTAAGATGTAAATTCGACAATTTATTTGAAACATACCATGTTATTCTAACATACTTGTCAAAATATGTCTGTCAATCACTTTGATTTGTAATCTATTAGTAATTTTATTGTAATAGGAATGAATAAAACTGTTAAAGTTGCAATGCCTATCCAGCCAAAGGATGACCAAATAAACCCAGTAGCTGTACCACCTGTTGCTACACCAATATAATAGCTTACTAGATATAAACTTGAAGCACCGCCTTTATGATGTGTAGCCTGCATATTTACAAAAGCCGCCGTCATCGAATGCGCAATAAAAAAACCTAAACATACTAAACATAAACCGATGATAACCGCACCCACCGAATGGATCACCGTACATAAAACCCCTAGTATTAAAATAAGGATGCCTGTTACAATAATCGTGCTATGCTTATAGCTTTGCGCTAATTTCCCCGCTACAGGTGAGCCTATGACCCCAAACGAGTAAGCTAAATACATTAATGAAATTTCCTTCATCGATAAATTGAACGGCTCGTCACCAAGGTAAAAAGGTAAATACGTCCAAACTCCTGTAAAAGAAATTTGAAGAATAATCCCCATCATAAATGCGTTCATTAACACAGGATTTTTCAGATGCACGAGCATCCCCTTGACATCCTGCTTGAATGGTAAATGGCTTGGTTCAAAGTATTGAGACTTTGGTAACCACCATATAAATAGAAGGAACAGAGTTACACTAGTTGCACATAAAGACCAAATCGCCGTTTGCCAACCTACCATGTCAGATAAAATTCCAATTAGTATGCGGCCAGCCATTCCACCAACCGCATTACAAGCAATATAAATCGTAATTCCAAGTCCGATGCTTTTTTGTTCAAACTCCTCACCGATATAAGCAATGGCCGCAGCTGGAAGTCCTGCGATAAAAAAGCCTTGAATAATCCGAAGACCAAGCAATACCCAAAAGCTAGATAAAAACGGAAAAATGAACAATGGAACAATAGATAACACCAATGTTACTTTCATTAGCGTCGTCCGTCCGTACCGATCCGAATAAACTCCAAAAAACAACAAACCCGCTATCAGAGCAACCACCGCCACCGATAACGACAAACTAGCCGTCGTTGGAGTAATTTGATAAGAATCAACATACGCCGGCATCAATGGCTGCACAAAATATAAATTCGCAAACGTTAAAATTGAACCAATTCCAAGAGCCGAAATCGCCAACCAAAACTTTCGATCTTTTGGCGATAATTTTTCCAACTTAGGCTTAGTAAGCTGATAAGCACTCAATCCCATTGAAACCATCTCCATCTATTAAAAAATTCGAACTATACACTTTTGATCAATAGCGGTTTTTTGCTGCTTTTTACAAAATAGATAATAGAGAAAATTTTCTCACTAGCTTGTCAGATTTTCAAGCAAAATCGAGAGTAGTAGAGAAAGTTGAAGATAAATTATTATATCTTGTCATTTTGGATTGTGCTATAGGTTTAGTTGTCGGTACATTTGGTTGGTAGGTTGGCTGGTGGATTGAGAATCATTGTCAGTTGCTGATATATTTCATAACTGGCAGATATCTTACTTGAAGTGGACGATATATCATAAAAAGTGGCTGATATACGTGAAAAGTGGCAGATATCCTGGTATAGAAAGAGAAATTAATGCCTGCGGTCTGCCTGAAGTTGTTCATTTTCTGATTCACTGCAATCTAGTGATCTACTATTATGTAAAAAATTTGTCCACCTCTAATTCAGGACTCCTTAATGCAATCTTTAATAGCAACTAGTTAACTCTTTTTAAAATATAGCTCTGCTAAGATGCTAGTTGCTTTCCACTTATGAGCGCACTGCATGAAACTACGGACATCCAAAAAGCCGTAGCAGCACAGCAGCACTCCTAGCAGATCTCCCTGATCCCCGTAGAATTCTCGGCACTCCAACCTACATAACCGCCATTGCCCAAAAAACTTCAACACACGGCCTTAAATATAAAAAAGCGAACCTTTCAGTAGCATTCACTGAATAGGTTCGCTTTTAAATTTTTCATTTTAAAGTGATTTTCTATCGTCCTGCCGCAACCCACGGCTTTTCATATGATACTTGTAAATAGTCAAGCTGTGCTTTAATATCAAACATTTGTTGTTTAATTTGATCGACGCCCATATTAGCATTCATAAGCTCAAGCGTTGTTGCCATGCCGAGGTCGTGTCTAGCTTTCACTAGCCTTTGTGTTTGTTCAGCGTTATTTAAGTTTGTTTCTAAAATAGATAATTGATTTTGCAGCTGCTTTATAGAGTTATAAGTTTCTCTAACTCCTTGTTCAAGCTGTTTTTTTGTATCAGATAATGAATACTCTGCTTTTTCTACGTCAATTTCCGTAGCTTTGTACGTGTCTGGATTTGTTGGGTCATTAAATACATATAAATCTAGGTTTAACTTCGCAATATTCACTTCCTGCTCAGCTAACCAAACTGAAGTGCTGCCAGATAATACTTTAGCAACCTGGTAGTCAACATCTTCCTCAATCATAATTTCTTCATCAGGTTGGTCTACTAAGTTAAAACGTTTATCTAATGAATAGCCAACTAATAAGTTAAATTTCTCATACTCATCCTTCAATGCAGTTTGTGCTGATTGAAGCTGTTTTTCCTTTTCATCATAACTATTATTTTCTTTTGTTAAATCAAACTCGCTTACAATGCCAACTTTCGCCTGTTGCTCAACAATATTCCGTTGAACTCCTGCTAGCTCCAATGCTTTTTCAGCAAGACTTAGTTGAGCTTGCGCTCGTAATATTTCGTTATATGCTATTTGAACAGAAAATGCCACAGACTCTTTGGCTACATCTAATTGCTTCGTTGCCACTCGTTCACCAATGTTGGCTTGTTGTAAGCCAGTAAATGCGCGGCGAGCTAGTGCATCTGCTGCACCATTACCAGTACCAATTGGCGCATATGTCACATTATCAGCAGCCTTACCCTGTACTTCCTCAGCTCTCTCAACATTCGCATCCGCTGTTCGGATATCATTACTAGTAGTAAGTGCCTTCTCAACCGCCGCAGCAACTGTCAATTCCGGCAACGCATTTTCCACTTCTTCACTTACTGATTCTTCACTGTCCTCATCTACTGATTCAACAATAACAGTTTTAGTTGAACCATCCCAATCCACGTTTGCACCGAACGATTCACTGACAAATCGTAATGGAACCATGGTAGAATCATTGATAATCATCGCCGGCTGCATTAATGGAATCGGCTTATAATTCTTTAAGGCTTCCTTCGAGCCGATTTTCAACTCAAGAACTTCTTGGTCACGAATAGCAGTCACTTTACGCAGCTCAGGATCCCACTTTACTTCCACTCCTAATGACTCAAAAATACCTCGTAAAGGTACGAGTGTCACATCATGGAATAATACAGGTGGTTGAGCAAAGTTCTTTTCCACACCGTCTATTTTAAGATTAACAGGTTGATACGGTGAATTTGCTGCTTGAACAACATTTAAAGAAGGCAGGACAAGCATAGATGCTGCAACAACAGATGAAATAAGTTTTTTATTCATTTAAAAGTCATCCCTTCCAAATTGGTTTCATTATGTAAGGAGTAAGGCCTTTAAAGCCTTACTACATAGCTATGAAACTTCAATACTATTATACGATTTTAAGTTAGACAATCAGTAATCCATTTTATTCCTTCAACGGACTAATAAACTGATAAGATGGCAGCAGCCAACCACCCGGCTACCACCACCTTACTGAAAATCTTACATCTCAATCGTCGGTTCTTCTGGAACGTTTTTCTTTTTTCTTGTAAATATTCGTTTAAATAAACGTTTAATTTTATTCGTGATATCCTCTAAAATCGTGTACATAACTGGTACAAATAGTAGCGTGAAGAACATCGATGTTGATAGACCAAAGATAATCGTAACGGCCATTGGAATTTGCGCTTCGCCGCCTTCACCAAATCCTAATGCAAGTGGCACCATTCCAAGAACAGTTGTTAATGTTGTCATTAAAATTGGACGTAAACGGCTTGGGCCTGCTTCAAGAATGGCTTCAGTTCGATCATAGCCACGACTTCTTAAAATATTAATATAGTCAACTAGCACAATTGCGTTGTTAACCACGATACCCGCTAACATAATAATCCCGATAAACGCTGGGATACTAAATGACTGTCCTGTTATCGCTAAACCGCCGATAATTCCGACAAGTGTCGTCGGCATCGCAAACATAATGACAAACGGATTAATTAGCGATTCAAACTGTACGGCCATCACGACGTATACTAAGAAAATTGAGAAGATTAACGCCATCCCTAGTTTCGTGAAGGACTCCATCATTTCCTCAGATTGGCCGCCGATATCATAACCGTATCCATCCGGGAAGTTCATACTATTTAACGCAGCTGTTACGTCTTTTGACACACTACCTAAATCGCGTCCATTAATATCAGCTGTTACGTTAATTTGACGCTGCTGATTTTCACGAGAGATTTGCGCTGGTCCCATTACTTGTTTTAATTCCGCTACTTCTGAAAGCGGAATAAGCGTACCGCTCGCTGTTTGGATAAATAAATTTTCTAAGTCGCTAATTTGCACGCGCTTTTCTTCTGGAAGAATAACTCGAACGTCAAATTCGTCACCATCTTCTCGATATGTTGTAGCTTGGCGACCATTAAAGCTAACTTCGACTTCATTCATAACCTGTTGATATGACAAACCATATTGCGCAGCAACTTCGCGATTTACCTCAACGCGTATTTCAGGACGCCCCTCTGATGCTGAGCTTTCAACATTTGTCGCACCATCTATATCACTGATCAACCATGTTACTTGTTCAGCAATTTCTTCTAAAACCTCTTGCTCAGCTCCGTGAATCTTAACCTGAATTGGACTACCAGTGCCTAAACCGCCTTCCATTTCAGAGACTTTAATTTCGGCACCAGCAATTTCACCTATACCTTCAGAAACAATAGTAACAAATTGCTTTGTCGTTACATCGCGGAGCTCTTTATCTACCAACTGAATTTGGAAGTTACCTGAGTTGGCACTGCCGCCCGTTCCAGTCATTTGGTTTGAGCCAATTGACAAGTAACTAACTTCCAACACATCTTTATGCTGCTCTAAAACTTCATTAATTTGATTGGCTACTGCTTCTGTATCTTCAAGAGTTGTACCTGACGGTGTTTCAAACGTAATTTGAAGTTGCCCTTGATCTGAAGCTGGTATGGACTCTGTACCAACCATTGGAGTCAAGCCAAAGCTTGCTACAATGGCAACGATTGTTAAAATAACAGTCGTTTTACGGTGCTTTAAAACCCAATTCAGCAACTTTTGGTATAAATTATTAATGCCTTCAAAGAAACGGACAAACAAATTCTTTTTCATTTCACTTGTTTTTATTGGTTTCGTTAATAGCTTGGATGACAACACCGGAACTAACGTTAACGCCACCACTAATGAACCGATTAACGAGAACGAAACGGCTAGAGCTAACGGCGTAAATAATTCTGATGCAATACCATCAACAAACACAATCGGCAAGAATACGACCAAGCTAGTTGTTGTCGATGCTATAACGGCTGACCCTAGTTCGGACGCACCTTTAATCGCCGCTTCTTTTACCGATGCACCTTTTTGACGATAGCTATATACATTTTCTAAAATAACGATCGAGTTATCCACCATCATCCCGATTCCTAACGCTAAACCACCGAGCGATAGAACATTTAATGTTTGACCGCCAAAATACATCATAACGAATGTGGCGATAACTGCAAACGGAATGGAAACAGTAATAATTAACGTTGGTCTTATACTGCGTAAAAATAAGAACAGTACGATAACCGATAAAATACCACCGATAACCATATTAGAAACTACAGAGCTAATGGAATCGCGAATAAATGTTGATGTATCAAATACGTTAAATACTTTTACACCAGCAGGAAGAAGTTTATTCACTTCATCCATTGCTTTATAAACTTCATCCGCAACTTCAACTGTGTTTCCGTCTGATTTTTTCAAGATTGATAAAACTAATGATGGTTCGTTATTCACTCTTGAAATAGATGTAACTTTTTTATACGTATCCTTTAATGTACCAACATCGCTTACTTTAACAGTATCACCCGAAGGTAGCTGGATGATTGTATTGTTAATATCATCTAATGATTGAAACTCGCCATCTACACGAATTTGCAATTCCTGTGAACCTTTTGTAATAATACCACCTGATGTTGTACGATTTTCACTTTGCAACGCTGAAATCACATGATTAGGCGTTATTCCATAAAGTGAAAGGGCTGCACTATCTAATTCAATTAAAATTTCGCGCTTTTTACCGCCTTCGATTCCAACAGATGCAACACCTTCTGCACGCTCAAGATGCGGCTGAATTGTATTTTCCACAATTTCTTGAAGGTTTTCAGGTTCATCACCTGTTACCCCTAACCACATAACCGGCATTTGCTGCGGATTGAACCTTAGAACCGACGGATCATTGGCAGACTCTGGCAGCATGCTTTTTACTTGGTCAACTTTTTCACGAACCTCTAATAAGGCATTATCAAGATTCGTGCCCGTGGCAAACATTAAAATAACAAGAGATGAGTTTGCTTGTGACTGCGATTGGATCGTGTCAACACCCTCAATCGATGTCAACGCTGCTTCAAGCGGCCTGCTCACCATTTTTTCAACTTCTTCTGGACCTGCACCTGAATAACTTGTTGCCACAACAGCTATTGGCAGGTCTACCTCAGGATATAAATCTACCTTTAAGTTTGTTAAGGAAACAAACCCTAATGCAAGAATGGCTAGGACGACCATAAAAACGCCGACAGGGCGACGGACTGAAGTTTCTACTAATTTCAAGGTTACTTGCCCTCCTCGATGATGTTCACTAAATTACCGTCCGTTAATGTATTTTGTCCTTTAATTACAACTTGTTCATTTTCTTTTACATCGCCCTTAAAAGCCGTTAAAACTGTTTGACTTTCAATTACTTCAATTGTAACTTCAACTGCTCTGCCATCTCTCACTACATAAATCTTTGACTCTCCACCTTGTTCAACAATCGCTTCAGTTGGAACAAGTAAGCCTTCCTTCACAATCACTTGATCAATGACAAACTTACCAATCATACCTGGCTTGATTTCTTTATTTGCATTGTTAATCTTGGCTTCTACTGTGTATAATCCTGACTGATTTGCTACTGGTGATATGTAGCTCACAACACCTTCGACTTGCTTGTTTAGCACTGAAATATCAACGTTAATTTTAGCGCCTTTTTTAAATAAGTTTAATTGGTTCGAGCTTACCGTTGCTTCAATTATGATCGGATCAAGCGACACAATCGTAACTAATGGTGATTGTTGACCTACTGTATCGCCAACTTCAGCATTTACTTCGACAATCTCACCTGATTGTGTGGCTATAATTGCAGCATCAGCAAGTGCATCTTGGGCTTGTTTTACACTGATTTCAGCTTGTTTAACTTGTGCTTGTGCACTTTCAATACCGATGCCTGCCTTTTCAATTCCAATTTCAGCTTGTTCGATATTTTGTTGCGCTTGTTCATATTGAAGTTTCAGCTTTTGTTCTCGAGTCACAGCCGCTTCATAATCAACCTTTGAAACTGCACCTGATTCGTATAATGCTTTTGTACGTTCAAGGCTTTTCTTTGCATCTTCCCAATCCACTTGAATGGAGTTTAAATCAATTGTTTGTCGATTCGTTAAAGTTGATTGTGCTGATTTTTTATCTGCGAGTGCAACATCTAAAGCTGCTTTCCGTGCTTCAAGTGCTGCTTGCTGTAATTGAAGGGATGTACGTAAATCGCGATCATTAATTTTACCAATGACTTGACCTTTTTGGACTTGATCACCTTTTTCAACAGTTAGCGAAATCAGTTCTCCTGCCATTTTAGGCACAACCGCCACATTAGAATCAGCTTTCATTTTACCTACAATCTCTTTGTCTACCTTTAATGCACTGTTTGCTATCGCAGCAACCTTAACAGGAGTTTGTTTTTCTACCTGTGCTTCTTGATCAGCGGGTTTTGCTGCACAGCCTGCAAGCGCAATTGAACTAGCCACCATGAACACGATGCCTGTTTTAAGTGTTTTTTGAATTTTACCTTTCACTGCCAATCTCCTTCCCATATTGCGAGGTTTTTCCTATAACTGTTAATTAAGTTGAAGTATAGTCGCTACTTCATTTCTGTTTTCCTCTAATTCTTTAATGCTTTGTAAATTGGATAGCATTCCTTGGAAAATGATCTTTTGTGGTTCTTCCTTTTTTATTTCATTTAGTAGGACTTCAAGTGTTTCATAGAGATCCTGTTTTTGCATGCTTTCAATGCTTAGGCTGTCTACTTTTTCTTTCATTATGATTAGTTCATTAGCAACCTTTTCTTTTACATTTCTACTAAATACACTTTGAAAATACGGTTTTAGCATTGATTTTGTAAAAAGCGGACTTTTTTCTGTTTTTATCATCCCGAAAGCCATGTCATCAATTCGGCGGACTAGAAAACGTCCAATTTCTTCAAGATTAACGTCTACTCCCGTAAAAAACATAATCTTTAAATATGAATCTAATAAACCAGTAACTAATGTTGCACCATCAACAATAAAAGGCTGTATAGCATCTCCATAAACATCTAGTAATCTTCTTTCAAGCCAGTCAAACAGCTCGGACCTCATTTTCAAGATAAGACTTTCCAACTCTTCATGAACTTGAAAGTTTTCATGAAAATGCATAATAATAAATTCTTTTTGTTTAAGAAACTCTTCGTAAAAAACAGTGATTTCCTTCGCTAGCTTTTCTCTAGCATCCAAATCAGCTTGCTGCTCGATGTTATCAAGGTTTGTTTTCATTGTGCTATAGTAATATTCATAAATCGCGATAACAAATTCCTTTTTGGACTTAAAATGAAGATAAAACGCTCCTTTCGAAACACCGCATGCATCGGCGATCTCTTGAATAGAAGTATTATGAAAACCTTTTTTAGTAAAAAGCTTCATCCCCACTTGAATCATTTTTTGTGTTTTTTCATTCATTCAATCACCTCATTACTTTAAAAGCGGATATCACCTTTCTTATTTATTATTTATTCTATATAAAAGCATCCGATAATTACTGACCGGTCAGTCAGTACTTTTTAACTATAATCCATATGGACTAATTTTTCAATGAAGAAGTGGGCCTTTACGCATTTTTTACATACGATGGAATGGCATGAAAAGTTTCTTAATTATGAACAGAAAAAAGCAATAAATAAGACGCCTTTTCGAAACAAAAAGTTACTGTGTATTGCTAATGCACCAACAATTATTTCGAACAGAGCCAAGCACAAAATCCACGCCCCTAATAACCCTCGACAAATTACAATGAATTACTACAAATTAGAACAAATTACAACAAATTACAACAAAATACAACAAGTGCCTGTCACTTGTCGATTTTGGACAGGGTGCATTTCGTCAAATCCCGACAAGTGACAGGCACTTGTCGGTGTCAGATCGCTTGCCGGTACGCTTGGCCGTACGCTTGGCGGGTATGCTTGGCCGTGCACTTGACGGTACGCTTGGCCCTCTCGGAACATTTCTCAGAACACATTTCGGTACGCTTGGCGGAATACTTCTCGGACACTATTCGGGATACTTGCATTATATCCACACAAAACGTGAAATGGTTGTTCACTTTAAGGTATAATGGAAGGATGATTTGATTCCAGATGGTGGTGTCTACAAATGTTATTAAATGAAATTCCAAAAGAAAAAATAACTTATTGCATCGAAAAACTTAATACATTATTTAATCCAGCCTATGAAGAAGACATCGGATTAATTAAAAGGGCTATTTTCCTATATCGAAATGGCTTTGTTTTTAATGCCAAGGTTCAAGATGAAACGATTTCTGCCAATGTTTTAGATGAAGGTGAAACATTTGAAATTGAGTTAGAGCTAGACTTTATGGAAATCAGCTTTTGCAGCTGTGGTGAACCAGAAGATATGTTTTGCGTTCATAAATTAGCAGCGTTATTTTATGTATTTTCATTATTTGATAGCCCGGGGCAATTTTACGCAAATTGGAAAAAGGCAATAACCAAGCCATCAAAAAAAGATTCTTCAAAGAAGATGAAAGCAAGTACGACTGAGGATTTGCCTTATGAAATCAATTCCCTTTCAAGCTGGCTGCACTATTTTGACACTGTATATGATCAATTCATGAAGAAAAAGAAACAGCAAAATAGTTTTTATTTCGCTTACAACCGTGATGTTGAGTTAATTCGAAATATTTTTGAAGATTTTTATCCAATGATTTTAGACGTCCAAAAACCACCATCACAACTCGGAAACGATTTATTTCACATTCATGCTGCGCTTTATACCATTGAAAAATTATTTGAAACAGCGAAATCGATTCAATCTTCAACATATGTACACCAGCATCTCGGCACTTATGTACATCAAATAATCAAAGATATACTGGACATACTGTTGGACATTCATAATAATGATTTCACCGTTAACAGCGATGATGAAAAAATTCTATCTGCAACAGGCCAGCGCATGATGGACATATTATTAAACTCAAGAGACTTCCAGCATGATCGCTTTTATTTATTTCAAATTATTTGTTCCAATTTATTAAATCGCAAAAACTGGCTTGACGAATTAGAACAGAAGTTTACCTTGCAGTTTCAAAAAGAAGAACATCTGCGAAAACTTGGGAAGGTTCACTTCACATCAGAATGCAGACTTGCGTTAGCACAATTTGAATTTATGAGAGAAAACGACGGAAAAGCCATTAATATTTTAAATAGTGGAGACGCACGCGAGGTTTATTATTATTCAACCTGGGTTAAAGCGCTGGCCCAAAGCGAGCAATGGTCACGTTTTGAACAATGGCTTGAATTTGTGGAAGAGCGAATGGATCAATATATCCATCAATTTGGTGAGCAGCAGCTTAAGCGCGAGCTAACCGACTTCTATTTATATTTCATTGAAGAATACTCAGAAAAAAATAATAAACAAGTGGCCTATCTTCATACTTTACAAAAGTGGCTACCCTACAGCTATCACAAATTTAGTGAGTATTTACTTGAAAAACAAGAGTTTCGCAAATGGACAGAGCTCCAGCTATTTCTTGGCATTTCATTCGAAAATATTGATACCGAGCTTGTTAAAAGAATTGAAAAAGAGGATCGCGCTTGCATCCTTCCGCTTTTACACAATGCAATTGAAGACTTAATTAATGCAAAAAACCGCGATGCCTATCGGCAAGCGGCTAAATATTTACGTAAGCTTAGAACCCATTATCGTTCATTAAAAAACGAAACAACATGGGATCATTATATAGATTTTCTTGCAAAAAAATATAAAAGATTAAGAGCCTTTCAAGAGGAATTGCGAAAAGGGAAAGGAAAATTAATCAATGATTAAGCAAACCACTTATTTTATGACAATCGATTACCTTGAAAATGATCATTTTTTAATGTGTGCTGAAGCGAGCGACCAACGCGGAAGACGTGCACGTATCGAAGAATGGAAAAAACTTGTGTTTTCTTGGCATGCAGAAAGCTATTACGGAACAGCTTTAACTGAATTTAATCAAGGTGTGCTGTTAACACCTTGGGAAACCTTACATTTCTTTGCAAACCAAAATGATTCATCTTTGTTTACATTACAATGGTGTGAAAAAGGACAATGGTTAAAGCAACATGCGCCCACAATTTTTCACGACATTAGCTCAGGTCAATTCAAACCTGATTTTCAGCGTTGGCAAAACGGTGCATTTGGGTGGTCATTAATGAGGAATATGGATGACTTTCAAGAATACCCTCCAGCTTTCTCGCATGAATTTATTCAAAAGTGGATTTCCAATGCAATAGCAGAATGCATCACTGCAGATCCTACATTAAACGTGATTTGGTCAGAAATACTTGAACATTATCCGTTAATCGAGGTTGAAAACAATGAATCAAACGAATTGTTTAATGAAGAAATGTGGTTGGAAAGCATTGGCTGGCAGCAAGACCAAGCCCCCTTTACAGTTGAACTACGATTAAGTGAACCAGTATCGGAAGAAGAGCTTGATGTCGTTAATCCTTCTGAAACTATTGATAGCTGGAAGTTAGATATTATGCTGCGAGATAAGTTCGATGACAATATGATCATTCCGCTCGAAAACAGAGAATCACTCCTTCAAGTACCGCTTGAATGGCATGATAACCTTGATAAGGTTGATAAAAGCCTTGAGTGGTGGTGTCAAATTGTTCCTTGGTTAAAAAATGAGGATGAGGAGTTTGGTATTCTTCAGCATCTACGTGAAGATCAAGCATGGAACTTTTTAACGGATGGCAGTATCCAGCTTGCCGAAGCTGGCGTTCAAGTTCTACTGCCTTCTTGGTGGCAAGAAATCAAAGCTATGAACCCAAAGCTTAAAATTAAATTACGGTCATCGGTTGGTTCTGCACAGCAATCGATGTTAGGACTTTCATCAATTAGTGAATTTGATTGGAAACTCGCGACCGGTGACTCGGAGCTTAATGAAGATGACTTTTTTCAAATGGTCGAGGATAATCGTCGGTTAATAAAAGTAAATGGCCGTTGGATGAAGCTTGATCCTTCTTTTGTTAAACAAGTGAAAGAAATTATGCAGAAGGTCAAAAAAGATGGTTTATCTTTTCAAGATGTACTTGCACAAGAATGGCTCCAAGCTGCTGATAGCCACGATGCTGACGGCATCGATGAGCTTGATAATCCTTTTTCGCAAATTCAAGTTGAGCTTAGCAGTCATTTAGAAAAATTAGTATTCCAACTGCATAATCTTAATGCAATTCCTCAGGTCGAAATACCATCAAATCTGCACGGGGAATTGCGGCCATATCAAAAGCAAGGTGTAGAATGGCTGTTGTTTTTGCGTAAGTTTGGATTCGGAGCATGCTTGGCCGATGACATGGGACTAGGTAAAACGGTCCAAATGATTACTTACTTTTTATATGTAAAAAATCACGAAAAGCCAAGTACACCCGCTTTAATCATTTGTCCAACATCGGTGCTAAGCAATTGGCAAAAGGAGTTGGCGAAATTTTCTCCTTCGCTAAAGGTGCGACTACATTATGGCTCAAATCGAAAAAAAGGCGAAGATTTAGCGGAAGATGTTAAGGACGTAGATATTGTCTTAACTTCCTATGGACTTTCACAAATTGATGAAGAAGATTTAGGAAACATCCATTGGAGTACCATTTGTTTAGACGAAGCTCAAAATATAAAAAATGCGTTCACCAAGCAATCAAAAGCGATTCGCGGCTTGAACGGTATTCATAAAATTGCTTTAACGGGTACACCGATTGAAAATCGTTTAACAGAGCTATGGTCGATTTTTGACTTTATGAATAAAGGCTATTTAGGAAGTCTTAATAGTTTTACAAAACGATTTGTATCACCAATTGAAAAAAATAAAGATGAGAAGAAAGTAAAAATTGTCCAACAGCTTGTGAAACCGTTCCTGCTACGGCGTACGAAAAAAGATGAAAGTGTCAGCTTAAATCTGCCTGACAAGCAGGAGCAAAAAGAATATATTCCATTAACAGTTGAGCAAGCTTCCCTATATGAACAATTAATTCAAGATACATTTGAGCGCATAGAAAAGCTTTCAGGTATGGAGCGACGCGGACTGATATTATCCATGCTAACAAAGCTAAAACAAATTTGTAATCATCCAAGCTTGTATTTAAAAGATGATTTAATTAGTATTGATGAATCGGCCGTGCAGCGTTCACACAAAATGGAAAAATTGATGGAGCTTACTGAAAATATCATCGATCAGCAGGAAAGCTGTTTAATTTTCACTCAATATATCGGTATGGGTAAGCTTATTCAGAAATTACTTGGGGAACATTTCCGTGAGAAAGTTCATTTCCTTCAAGGCAGCTTAACCAAACAAGATCGTGATAAGATCATTGATTCCTTCCAAAACGGTGAGCAAAAGCTGTTGATTCTGTCATTAAAGGCCGGCGGAACAGGCTTGAATTTGACGGCTGCAAACCACGTTATTCATTATGACCGTTGGTGGAATCCTGCTGTTGAAAACCAAGCAACAGACCGCGCTTATCGCATCGGTCAAAAACGTTTTGTACACGTACACAAGTTAATTACAACCGGCACGTTGGAAGAAAAAATTGATGAAATGATTGATAAAAAGCAATCGTTGAGCGATGAAATTATTTCAGGTGAAAATTGGATTACAGAGCTATCAACAGATGAACTGCGAGATTTATTTACACTCCGTAATGATTGGAGCGAGTAAGCATGGAGAAGATAAAAAAGACTACGAAGAAATCCACTTCGTCTCCGACTAAGAAAGCTAACGTAAATGAGAAATACAGTGGCATGAGTGAGCTTTGGCAAGAGCTATATTTAGAAATGAAAAAAAAGTTGGAGAAGAAATAATTAGGATTATGTTTGTATGAACAGGTTGCAGGAGTGCAGCCTGTTTTTTATCTATACCGCATTTCGAAGGTAATGATTAACTCTCCCTTTATCCATTACACCTTGATATATGGTATTGTGAAAATAAACCTTTTATAAGAGAGGGCCGAACCCTCTCTTATTTTACGACTAAATAATAACCATTTAAGTACCTACCACCTCACTATTTTTGACAAGCTCGCCGCTAAATGTCTGATTATTGTTAGGAGTCTTTAAGCTAATAAAGCGGATATCATCGCATAAGACCTCTGTAACATAAACGCGGACACCCTCTTGATTTTCATAATGTCTCGACTGCAGTTTACCTGTAATTCCAACTAGTGATCCTTTAAGACAATAGTTTGCCGTACTTTCTGCATTCTTTCTCCAAATGTGGCAATTAACAAAATCTGCTTCATACTCGCCGTTACTATTTTTATAATTTCGATTTAATGCAAGGGTAAAATTTGTCACCGCTATTCCTTCAGATGTGTACCTCAATTCCGGATCTTTCGTAATTCGCCCTATTAAAGTTACTTGATTGAACATATCACTCACTCCTATTTGGATTTTAAAATACACCTTATTTAGCAGCATGATGTGTAATTTTTAAAATGTAAGGAATCAAATTAACAGGAAATGTGAAACTACCATCGGTGAGAGAGGTACCCTCTTCACTGATAGTTACTACTTAAAGGCTCTTGAACCAATCGGGATTTAAGTGCTGCTATCCTCCATTTACCTTACTCATTTCTACTAAAGTTCCTGAGGCGGAGTATTACAGTCGGTTAAACCTGGAAACATAGTCAAAGTTAAGTCACAAATTTAAAGTAAAACGGGGAGTGCTTTTCCTTACATCTTCCACTATCCAATATGCAGAATCGTGGGTATTGATTCTATTGAGAGGTTAAACATATTGATGGTTGATTCAGTCAAAGCACGGAGAGGATTACTAGTTGAAGACATCTAACTCTGACTTTTCTAGTTTCACAGGAATTGCGTTCTTTTTAGGCAAATAATATAATTTCCTGTTTCGTTCTTGTGTAACTTTTGCTACTTGAAGGGATAACACCTCAAGCTGTTTTTCCAACTTCTCATATTCCCTCCTTGAAATTGAGTTTTCTTTCAACTCTCTAATTTCATCAAACATGTAATCAAGGACAGAGATTGTTTCAATGACTAAAGCTTTCACTTTTCGCGGATCCATTTTGACCTATCCTTTCTTCAATACGATTCAACCCTAATTGTTGATATTTTACTAGTTTAATAACAACTCCTGGATGAAAAACGCAGCGATCTGAAAGTAAAAATAAGCCGTTTCGAACGATCACCTCTTCTTTATTTTGAGTAGGGTTTCGTTTATAATGCGCCTCCGAAAGGCACACGTAGACAACAACTAGCTCCGGTGGTTTTCGTGGACTTTTAATAACAAAAGTTACGTCATATTCTTCAACGATCATGTAACCTCTCCCCTTCACACTACTAAAATACTTTTTTCTAACTTTATATGCAAATCGGTAATTTTGAAAATTGATCGGAAAAGTGCCTTGGAATTTTTAATTTTGCCCTAGGGGAATTTTTAATTTTGGCCCTATGAGCCAGCCGCAAAATCAAACTTCAAATAAAATTTAACTTTTTTTAAGAGGTTTTTAGTTTTTCTAATTTTGAAATATAGATAGAAGGCTAGAACTCTATCCTTTTATACGAACCCGTTCAATATTCGGATATACTTCTAAATATTTATTTGTGCCCTACTATTTTTGCACAAAAAAAAGCCAGCAAATCGTTTCATAAACTTTTTTTGCTGGCTAGTCTATTTAATAAGTATTCGTTTTTTCAACAATATCTCTCAAATAGCGAAATACCTCATCCTTGATATCTTCCCGTTCTAAAGCAAAATCGAGCGTAGCTTTTATAAAGCCAAATTTATCGCCTAAATCATAACGCGTTCCTTGAAAGTGGTTGGCTAATACTGCTTGATGTTCGTTTAAGGCATTAATGGCGTCTGTGAGCTGGATTTCACCGCCAGCACCTGGCGATAGATGATCTAAAACGCCAAAAATTTCTGGTCTTAAAATGTAACGTCCCATAATTGCGTAATTAGACGGAGCCTGATCTAAAGCAGGTTTCTCTACCAAAGCACCGACATGGATAACGCCTTTTTCTAGTTCATTTCCTTTGGGCGCGATAATTCCATATTTTGAAACATCCTCAGCCGGAACAGGTTTCACACCGACAACAGATGAATGATATCGATTGAAAACATTCATTAACTGTTTCAAACAAGGCTCTTGTTCGTCAGTTGTTTTTACAATATCATCACCAAGCATGACAGCGAAAGGCTCATCTCCGATAAACTTACGTGCACACCAAATCGCATGCCCTAGACCTCTCGGCTCCTTTTGCCGGATATAATGAATATTGGCAATTTCCGCGATTTCTTGAACTTCCTGAAGCCGATGATATTCTTCCTTTTTTGCTAACGTTTCCTCTAGCTCATATGATTTATCAAAATGGTCTTCGATTGCCCGTTTACCACGACCAGTTACAATAATAATATCTTCAATTCCCGAAGCAGCCGCCTCTTCAACGATATATTGAATGGTAGGTTTATCAATAATCGGCAGCATTTCCTTTGGTTGCGCCTTTGTTGCAGGTAAAAAACGAGTACCTAAACCAGCCGCAGGTATAATAACCTTCCTAATTTGTTGCATAAAATTCCCCCAATTACTATACTTAGTATAATATTAAACAAATTTTTTCAAAATATGGTACGATCTCAAACATAATGGTAAAATTAATATATATTTCATGTTATAATAAAATTAAACACTTCCTCAACAACTAGGAGGTTTATCGTGAAAACATTTCGACTATGTTCTCTAACAATTTATGTTAAAACAGATGAAAAAACAACCGCGCATGAGATACCTTTGGAAGATGGTCTTATAATAAACAAAGAAGATCAAGGTGATCATTGGTTATTAGAAGGTTTATTAAGTAAAGATTATAAAGAATTCTTTGATGTGTTAAAAGAAAAAGCTGAACCTCTTCTGGTCGAGGCGGCAATTACCTCGAAGGATAATCGACCCGCATCATTTGTAGCAACCGTCCGCGAGACTAAAAGTATCGAAGACAGAATACAGTTATTGTTAGATGCGACAAGAATAATCCGGAAAGAAAATTTCTCTGATATTATCTTAAAAGATTTAATTGATAAAGGTATTACTGGCGAGGATTTAATGTCGGAATTCAAACGTATGAAAAAAGAACGAGGACCTGCATTTCAAATTATGATTGACCAAGAAATGAAGGAAATCAAGGCTAGACGTATTGAAAAGTAGTGAACTCCTACATCTTTTGTAGGAAATTAAATTCGTATTCCTTCCCTATGGAATAACATAGAGGCCCTCCAATTATAAAATTGTGAGGGCTATTTTCATTAGCAGTACACGACTTATGCGTCTATACTAGTAGGAGTTTGCATTTTAATTTTAATATCTCCATTTTTTATTTCTTTTTTACCGGAGCTGCAAACAAATCAGGACCATTGTCACTTTTGTCTTCATTAATCATAATCATGTAAGGCTTTCGATTAGCACCTTCCTGGTTTTCATAAACATAATGTCTTTTTTCAAATAAATATGGAACATAATATTTTCTTTTTTTAGTTATTCCCATCAACTTACGTCTCCCTTTATAAACCTCAATAAGGACTTAGCTATTTTGATCGCGTTTTCAATTTTGTTGATAGATTGATTCATAATTTCCATTTTATTTAACATAAACCTGTAAAGCTTTATACCGAAAAAACATACTGATCCGAAGTTTGAGCAAGGTCTCCTGACTGAAGAGTTCATTTCAATGTGTCCACAATAGAGTTGAGTATGAGAATAAAGGTATGTCTCCTAAGCTATTATGGCCATGGAGGATACTGTTAGTGAGCTTTCACTTATGTTGATGCATGCGATGACATTTTTGGATGGATTCACATCACAACATATATCATTACCTTGAAAAATCAGTTCTTTCAACTTTCCTATCGCATTCATGCTAACTCTATTTTAAAACCCCCGTTTCTTCTGAGTTTTCTACAATAATAAAGGCATCACCCCCTATTTTTTCTTCTACATTATACAAAGGAAAATATGGTTCACAAAATTCAATATTCACTAATATTTCATTTCTATTTGCCATTTTTAGAAGGAAATACGTAATATTTATCGTAATTTGAAAAGTGATATTACTATAAGAATTTCCTACGAAGAAGGTGCGTGGATGGTTGGTTGTTTTGATTTTTCACGAGTTGGGAAGGAAATAAAAAAGCTGCGCTTGTCACAAGGGCTAAGTCAGAAAGAGTTATTCCATGGAATACTATCGCAAAGTGGCCTTAGTAAAATTGAAAATGGTGATACGAACATGCAAGCTAAAACACTATTTTTAATAGCTGACAGATTAGGTAAGGACGTTAATTATTTCTATCAAATTGCTGCAACCGAACGATTGGAATACATTGATAATTTGATTACGCAAATGAATGCTGCTAGGAAAAACAAAGATTATAAAAAGCTTGCCAAATTGGTTAAAACAGCTAAAGCAACTACACTTTATCAAGCTACTGATCATTATCGTCAATATTTGCTTTGGAATGAAGCGTTAGCCATTTATTTTGTAGACCACTCCTATGAAAAGTCATTACAGCTATTGACCCAAGCCCTTCAAGTCACACATAAATCTGGTACAATTTACCATGAAAGGGAAATTCACATCCTGGCTAGTTTAGCCTGTATTAAATTGGATAGTGGTGAAAGGCAAGCAGCCTACGAAATATATCAACATTGTTTAAGCTCCATAAATAAATTAGGGATTCTTCATGATGTGCATCTTAAAACACAGCTCTTTCATAGCTTGGCATGTGCGAAACTTGAAGATCACAAGTACGAGGATTGCGTTTATTATTGTGAATTAGGAATACATTGGTGTGTGGAGCATGAAAGCTTATTTTTGCTAAAAGATTTCTATGCTTTGCTTTGTAAGGTCTATGAGCATTTAGGGGAAACAGCACTAGCGCAACAATTCCGGGATGGGTTTCGATTATTCATGAACTTGGGAAGTAATATATGAGTTATATTGGAAAGCCTTTTGGGGGGGATAACGGATTATATGTCCGTGTAGAAATTTTGTGAGATTTTTTGGATAAATAACGAATCAAATGTCCGCATAGAATTTTTTCCGGACATACAGTACCTTATTCTCACTTAAAACGTGGCTGCGCGAAGTTTCACGGACATTGAATGCCTTATTTAGTGGTTTTCAGCAAATAAAGACCTTGTTTGTATCGAATAGCGTACCAGATGTCCGGAAAACTCTATGAAACTGCTTTTTTGGGTTGAATAACGGCTTATTTGTCCGGATAGAATTTTTGCGGACATACAGTACCTTATTCTCGCTTAAAACGTGGCTGCGCAAAGTTTCACGGACATTGAATGCCTTATTTAGTCGTTTTCAGCAAATAAAGACCTTGTTTTTATGGAATAGCGTACCAGATGTCCGGAAAACTCTATGAAACTGCTTTTTTAGGTTAGATAACGGCTTATTTGTACGGATAGAATTTTTGCGGACATACAGTACCTTATTCTCACATAAAACGGGGCTGCGCGAAGTTTCACGGACATTGAATGCCTTATTTAGTGGTTTTTATTAAATAAAGACCTTGTTTTTATGGAATAGCGTACCATATGTCCGCTTATCTCTATGAAACTGCTTTTTTGGGTTAGATAACGGCTTATTTGTCCGCCTAGAAATTTTGCGGACATATGGTACCTTATTCTCACTTAAAACGGGGCTGCGCAAAGTTTCACGGACATTGAATACCTTATTTAGTGGTTTTTATTAAATAAAGACCTTGTTTTTATGGAATAGCGTACCATATGTCCGCTTAACTCTATGAAACTGCTTTTTTGGGTTAAATAACGGCTTATTCGTCCGCATAGAAATTTTGCGGACATATGGTACCATATTCTCACTTAAAACGGGGCTGCGCAAAGTTTCACGGACATTGAATGCCTTATTAGTGGTTTTTATTAAATAAAGACCTTGTTTTTATGGAATAGCGTACCATATGTCCGCTAAACTCTATGAAACTGCTTTTTTAGGTTAGATAACGGCTTATTTGTCCGGATAGAATTTTTGCGGACATACAGTACCTTATTCTCACTTAAAACGTGGCTGCGCGAAGTTTCACGGACATTGAATGCCTTATTTAGTGGTTTTTATTAAATAAAGACCTTGTTTATATCGAATAGCGTACCATATGTCCGGAAAACTCTATGAAACTGCTTTTTTGGGTTAGATAACGGCTTATTTGTCCGGATAGAATTTTTGCGGACATATGGTACCTTATTCTCACAAAATACGTGGCTGCGCAAAGTTTCACGGACATTGAATGCCTTATTTAGTGGTTTTCAGCAAAAAATGGCCTTGTTTATATCGAATAGCGTACCATATGTCCGCTTATCTCTATGAAACTGCTTTTTTGGGTTAGATAACGGCTTATTTGTCCGGATAGAATTTTTGCGGACATACGGTACCTTATTCTCGCTTAAAACGTGGCTGCGCGAAGTTTCACGGACATTGAATGCCTTATTTAGTGGTTTTTATTAAATAAAGACCTTGTTTTTATGGAATAGCGTACCATATGTCCGCTTAACTCTATGAAACTGCTTTTTTGGGTTGAATAACGGCTTATTTGTCCGCCTAGAAATTTTGCGGACATATGGTACCTTATTCTCACTTAAAACGGGGCTGCGCAAAGTTTCACGGACATTGAATACCTTATTTAGTGGTTTTTATTAAATAAAGACCTTGTTTTTATGGAATAGCGTACCATATGTCCGCTTAACTCTATGAAACTGCTTTTTTGGGTTAAATAACGGCTTATTCGTCCGCATAGAAATTTTGCGGACATATGGTACCATATTCTCACTTAAAACGGGGCTGCGCAAAGTTTCACGGACATTGAATGCCTTATTAGTGGTTTTTATTAAATAAAGACCTTGTTTTTATGGAATAGCGTACCATATGTCCGCTTAACTCTATGAAACTGCTTTTTTGGGTTAAATAACGGCTTATTCGTCCGCATAGAAATTTTGCGGACATATGGTACCATATTCTCACTTAAAACGGGGCTGCGCAAAGTTTCACGGACATTGAATGCCTTATTAGTGGTTTTTATTAAATAAAGACCTTGTTTTTATGGAATAGCGTACCATATGTCCGCTTAACTCTATGAAACAACCTTTTTGGGTTAAATAACGGCTTATTTGTCCGGATAGAATTTTTGCGGACATACAGTACCTTATTCTCGCAAATAACGTGGCTGCGCGATGTTTCACGGACATTGAATGCCTTATTTAGTGGCTTTTATTAAATAAAGACCTTGTTTTTATGGAATAGCGTACCATATGTCCGCTTAACTCTATGAAACTGCTTTATTGGGTTAAATAACGGCTTATTTGTCCGGATAGAATTTTTGCGGACATACAGTACCATATTCTCGCAAATAACGTGGCTGCGCGATGTTTCACGGACATTGAATGCCTTATTTAGTGGCTTTTATTAAATAAAGACCTTGTTTTTATGGAATAGCGTACCATATGTCCGCTTAACTCTATGAAACTGCTTTTTTGGGTTAAATAACGGCTTATTTGTCCGGATAGAATTTTTGCGGACATACAGTACCTTATTCTCACAAAACACCGGGTTTCACGGAGATTTCCAAACATACACTACCTCATACTCACATAAACCTGACATTGCCTAGATTTCCAAACATACACTACCTCATACTCACATAAACCTGACATTGCCTAGATTTCCAAACATACACTACCTCATACTCACATAAACGGGGTCTAGCGGAGACTTCCAAACGTACAATACCCTATACTTACAACAATTCAAATACAAACTAAAAAGAACTGACTTCCATTACCTGAATGAAGTCAGTTCTTTAACAAGCATTAATTAATAATCTCCGCAAATTCCCCTTTAGAGCCACTTGCGTAAATATAGCCTTCTTCATAATCTGGATGATCAGATTTGATTTTGTACCAAACGCCATCACTTCTTTTGATTTCATCTAAAACAACCATCGCAACACCGGCATATTTAAGATCATATTGCACTCTATCGTTTGTGCTTGGACCTGTCCTTACGTTTAACGATGGCACCTTGCTCATCGCTAACGTATAACGATTGTAATCATCGTTGCCTAAATAACGGTCAGCGCGATACATATAGCCTGCAATTTTTTGGCCCCAGAACGGGTCTGACGCGTAAAACATGTTCATGCCAGCGCCTTTATTGCCCAAAAATGAACCAAAATAGAAGGTGCGCTCACCTGGTATTAAATACTTATCTTTTACATAATTGGCAGCGTAAAAAATACTGTCTTCAAAGCTATCAAACTCCATTGCCGCGTTATATGCATCTGCATCTATTGCTTTTAAACCATATAAATTAAACTTATCAGTTGCAATTTTGCTATAGCCCCACGCACTTTCATGGATCGCATGCGCTAACAAGTATAGTGCGTTCACGCCTGTTTCTTCCTCAGCATCTTTAAATACATCCCCCAAGCCGATTAACGGTGACTCTGGATACTCTGATGCAACGAACTCATCTAGGTCCTCGCCACTATAAGATGTTTCGGACAATACGGGCATATAGTTAAAGTATTGATAAAATGTTCCGTCGCTAAAAGTACGGCCATCAAAGCTATAATCTTTATCGCCTTCATCCATAAACGATGGAGCTCGTCCAAAAATATAGCTTTCCATTCTACCATTTTGAGCAAGATAATGTCGTAAATGTCCGTTTACAACCTTATAATAAGCTCGATTAACCACTTGACTCTCTGGCACGAGCTTCACGTCTTCCTTTTTTACATAACCGGTCGCGCCTGCTAGCTCAACCTTGATCGAATTGCGATCTTCCTCAATATACTTCATTTCTGTTTCTACATTGACATATGTTCGTTGGCTTTTTAAATTATTTTCATAAATGTTTAACAGTTTCTTAGCAATAACAATAAGCGGCCCATCTAGGTTTGAGCTGTATTCTTCGTCGCGCTCATTGTTGCTATCATCGATTTCGTCTTTATTTGAATCGTTTTGTTTTGCTTCTTCTTCGGCCTTTTGACTAGCTTCTTCCTCGGCCTTTTCCTTCTCCTTTTGTGCAGCCGCCTCGCGTTCTTTTTTTACTTTTTCAAGAAGTTTGTACATATTCATGATAACCTTGGCTGTCTGACCACGCGTTACTCCTTCTTGAGGGCGAAACGATCCATCACCATAGCCATTCATTATTCCATATGTAAAAATCGGTTGAATGGCGTCCGCATACTTTATTTTTGCAGTATCTGTAAAATTCAAAGGCTGAAGATCAGCAGTTAAACCATTGTTATTCAACACGCGGCTCACCATTAGCGCCACTTCTTCACGTGTAAGCGTGCGGTTCGGTAAAAACTTCCCTTCACCAACGCCGTTAATTAAGCCAGCAGCGGCGGCATTATTAATTTCTTGTGCCAACCCATGGCCTTCAACGTCAACGAACGGCTTATTTTCTGTTTTAGGCAACTGCAGTGATCGGTTAAGAAAAGCAGCAAATTGCGCTCGTGTTACTTCTTGGTTAGGAAAAAAATGCCCTTGTCCATCGCCGTTCATAATCCCAAGTTTGTCCAATGTACGTATTTCTGTTTCAAAATAATGGCCTGTAATATCATCAACGGCCGCAGCTTGAACACTATTTGTAATCGTTAGCAGCAAAATAACCAGTATGAACATCCACTTTTTCATACATGACCTCCATTCACAATTAAGTTTAGTTCTATATAGTAGGCTAAAATATTAGTTCTTTTAAATAGAGTGGTCCAAACAAAAAACTATTAATTTATACTTTCCACAACGATCATGCCATTGCTTTGGGTATGAACTAATGCACGATATAAAAAGATGGCGAACTCACCTCTCGTCACACCTTTATTTGGTGAAAATGTAGTTTCGGTAACCCCTTTAGCAATACCAGACTGATAAACTTTTAAAATATCAGTTGAAAACGGTGAGCGCCCTATGTCAGAGAATGGCATCTTTCCTTCTTCTACTTGCAAATCAAATGCTCGTGCTAACAGTGCAGCCATTTCTTGTCTAGTTAGTATATCTCCCGTTCCAAAGCGATCTTTACTTTTACCGCTCATAATTCCAGCCTCTTTTACAGCAGCAACAGATGTGTAAAAATAATCATCTTCATCGACATCCGCAAATCCTGGGTTACTAACATTAGATGTATTTAAATTAAAAATTCGTGTAAACAGCGCCGCTGCTTGTTCTCTTGTTACATAATGGTAAGGTCCAAACTGCTCATTGCCAATACCTTTGATATAGCCTTCATTTGTTAACGCTGCAATAGAATTTGCAAAGAAAGCATCATCTTTTACATCGACAAAATCTGTTAAATTACCATTATTTTCATCTATTTTATCAGACGTTTCAAACTCTATAACATAGGCTTTTATTCCTGTTTGTACTTTTAATAGATATGCAGAATAATAGTCTAGCGTTTCACTTGGTCGTATTTCATATGTTGTCAACGATGTTGGCTTAACATCGATATCAATTTCTTGCCCACCTAGTTGATATAACGTTATTCTTTTTTCCAATTCACCTTCACGTAAGGGACTTTGTAAATCCAAAGTGAATACTGGGTTTCTAGCAAGGAACTGTGCAAATTTTTCATTTTCTATCTTTTCTATATTTTCATCTTGTAAAATAAGATCTCTGTGGGCAACTTGCAGCTCCACACCCAGTTCAGTTTCAACATCTGGCTGTATGCCTATTTCATTGATCGGATCACCGTTAGGCGTGTAAAATTGAGCAACTGTCATTTTAAATAAATTGCCGCTTTCTAACTCGTAAACAGATTGTGCGACCCCTTTACCAAAGGTTGTTTGCCCATAAAGCGTACCGGCACCGTGATCTTTTACAGCACCCGCTAAAATTTCTGCAGCGCTGGCACTTTCTTCATTAATTAGTAAAAATACAGGTTCTAATAACTGCGGAGATTGTTTCATCGCTGTATACGCAATCTTTTTTTGATCTTTCCCCTCAATAACTATAGTGGTGTCAACAGCAGGAAATAACCCCGCTACATCTTGAGCTGTATCTAAATATCCTCCACCATTAAAACGAAGATCAAAAATCCAACCTTCCACATCATCTAGAGTTGTAATCGCAGCTTTTAACTCATCAACTGATTCCTCATTAAAACTATGTAAGCCAAGATAACCTATATTCCCTGCCAGCTCTGCCGAATCAACAGTTGGTGCATATTCTGTTGTCGCTCGAATGATACTTTCATAGAAGGTTTCATTCGTACTTGGACGAAAGACTTTAAGTTTAACAGCTGTTCCTTCGTTTCCTAGAAGATACATTTGCGAATCTTCCAATGCTAGCCCTTCTAGGCTTGTACCATCTGCTTCAATAATGATGTCGTCTATTTGCAAGCTTGATGAAATCGCTGCCCCTTTTTCAAAAAGATAATCTACACGGACACCGCGTGGATTTTCTTCACCAATAATTCCAATTCCGACATAATTCATATCAATTGTATTTCTAAATTCATTAAATTCTTCTAACGTAAAAAACTCTGTATAAGGATCGAGCTCAGCAACAATCTCATCAATACTCGGCTTATTCAAAATCTCCTCACTGACCGGCAAATAATAGCCATCACGCAATAATTCGCGAACTTCATCCAAATCATCAGCTACTACCACACCGGAATTGAATGAAAATAGTATAAAAGTAGTTAATAAAAATAATAGCTTGTTCTGTTTAATCCAGGAACATTGCACAAAGTTCTCTCCCTTTTCACATTTTGCCAAATTAGTAGGTAATTCAACACATTACCATTTAATTCTACATACCCATCTTACCATTAAACGAAACGAAAAGATGTAACAACGGTTTTACAAATTGTGATTTTATTCGCGTTTCGACAGGTGCCAGGCACCTACCGAACCACAAGTTCGGCAAATTCAACAAATTCAACAAATTCAACAAAATCGACAAGTGACAGGCACTTGTCGGTCGAATTTACTTGTTAGTTAGTTTTATAATCCCATAACAGTTTCCATTCATCGCCTTCTTGGACAGCAAATACATCTTGATGGATCTCAAAGTTGCCGTATTTTCCGTTATACATTTGTGTGACCGGGATTTCATAGACAACATCAAATGGCGGTGAATCCTCTGTCATGCTCCAGTTTTTCTCTTTATTTGGAAAACCGATCGAATACCGAAACGTTACTACACCATAATCATTTCTAAGAATATTACTTCTTTCCTCAACGTATGTAGCATCTGGAAGGCGCTCTTTCATTTTCGAATGAAACAGCGCCCATGACGCTGCAAAGTTTCCATTTTGCTCATAATTATAAAATGCTTCAACAACCTCTTTTGCCTGCTGACTTGGAAATGGCTTAAAAAAAGCAATATAAAGGACTGACAAGCCAATCAGAGTTAAAATAAGCATCAATACAAATACAATTGGGCTTTTCTTATAGGACACAACATCACCTGCATAATTTTAATTTATATTACAAGCTATTCAGGAAATGGTGGTAAAATGAGTTGTGCATGTGTAAAACAAGATAAACTAAATAGATATTTTAGATATAGGCCGCGTTAAAGCTTATTGTTGATACAGCTGCTATGTTGATTGGAGTGGAAATCAACAGGGAAACTTTAATAGCGCTAAATATAAAGGAGTTCATTATGGTTAAATATTTGCTTATTTTAAGTCCTTATCTTTATATGGTACTAATTTGGATATTATCTAGCTTACCTAGCGACGCCATCATCGACACAAATTACTCTTTTGATAACCTATTCAAAGAATCGTTACATCTAATTGAATTCGGAATTTTATATTTGTTATGGGCGTTGTCACTAAAGCTTTCCGAAAAATTAACCTTGCGTTCCAACCTCGTTATCGCGATCCTATCGATCGCCTATGGCTTAATCGATGAAATACACCAAGCTTTCGTTCCTTATCGTTCTGCAACAGTGATCGACTTCGTAAAGGATACGATTGGAGTATTAGTTGCCTTTTATTTTGTTAGAAAAAAGATGAAAGGATAAGCAGTTCATCAGAGGGTTCAATTCATACAACCTTAGAACAAAAAAATGCGCTTGCCTTCAAGACAAGCGCATCACCTCTATTCCTCAATATAACCTTCAACCACTAAATACTCTAACACTTGATCGACAGACTGTTTCAATGTCTGTGTATCCGTTTCAACAATAATTTCAGGATTTCTCGGCACCTCATACGGAGCATCGATGCCAGTAAACCCTCTAATTTCGCCATTTCTAGCTTTTTTATATAAACCTTTTGGATCGCGTTTTTCGCACTCCTCAAGCGCACATTTTACATAAACTTCAATAAATTCACCTTCCTGCATGAGTGACCGAACCATTCTCCGGTCTGCTCGGTACGGTGAAATAAACGCTGTTAATGTCATGACACCCGCATCCACAAACAGCTTGGAAACCTCACCAATCCGGCGAATGTTTTCAGTTCGATCTTCATGAGAAAAGCCTAAATTATTATTTAAGCCGTGCCGAACATTATCGCCATCTAAAATATACGTACGAATTCCACGCCTGTGTAGCTCTTGTTCAACAGCTACCGATAGCGTTGATTTTCCAGCGCCTGAGAAACCAGTAAACCACAGCACAGCACTTTTATGGCCATTTAATTGCTGCCGCAGTTGTTTGGTAACTTTACCTTTATGCCAAACAATGTTTGTAGGTTTCACCCTCATACAACTCCTTGAAATCACTTTTAATATCATTGATAAGTACAGGATCAGATTCCAAATTTTATGGGCATAAGATTAAGAACTTGTTTTATATTTTTCTAAAACAAGCCCTTTACAAAAAAAACAAAATTCAAATCTCCCAGTACTAACTCAAACAAATCTCTATGATTAACGTTCTTTCATTCCTTTAATTAACACATCTGCGACTTCAGGACGTGAAAATTCAGCTGGTGGCCTTTCACCATTTCTAAGCATTTCACGAACCTTCGTACCGCTTAAATGTACATGATCTTCTTTACTATGCGGACATGTTTTCGCAGTTCCCATGTTGCCGCATTTTTTACAGAAGAAACTGTGTTCAAACTTTAAAATTTCAATGCCAATTTCATCTCGTGAAAACTGATCAAAAATCATTTGTGCATCATACGTGCCATAGTAATTGCCTACACCAGCATGATCGCGGCCAACAATGAAATGTGTACAACCGTAATTTTTACGAACCAATGCATGCAAAATCGCTTCACGCGGTCCCGCATATCGCATTGCAGCCGGATAAATGACTAAACGAGTGCGGTCACGCGGATAATAATTTTCTAAAATGACTTGGTAACTTTCCATACGAATTTCAGCTGAAATATCATCACTTTTCGTTTCCCCAACTAAAGGATTTAAAAGCAAGCCATCGACTATTTCCAAAGCACTTTTTTGGATATACTCATGTGCGCGATGCACAGGATTTCGAGTTTGAAAACCAACGATTCTTTTCCAACCTAGCTCAGAAAACATTTTTCTTGTTTCCGCAGGGTCCATATAAAAGGCCTCGAAAGGTGAATGTACAGGGCGATTCAACAATGTGATCGGACCTGCCAAATAGACATCGCCTTTTTCATTAATTTTTTTGACACCAGGATGAGCATGATCGGTCGTACCATACACATGTTCAGCTTCGAATTCTTTATCATAGCTGTATTTATCCTCAAGCTTAAGGACTCCATAAATCACACCATCTTCGCCTTTTAGAACTACATCCATGCCAATTTCTAAAGCATCAGCCTCAGCTGCTGTAACCGGCAACGTAATCGGAATACTCCATACCAAGCCGTTTGCTAATCGCATTTCAGTTAAAACACGGTGATAATCTTCCTTCCCCATAAAACCCGTAAGCGGACTAAATCCACCTATTGCAATTAATTCAAGATCTGACACGCTCCAACTTGAAATATTTAAAATTGGTAATGTTTGCACATGTTTCAGTAATTGCTCGCGATCTTGCCCCGTCAATTCACGGTTAATTAATACACCACCGTGCGGGGAATTACTCCAATCCTTGGAAACTATTTCTAAAGACATGATAAACCTCCATCACTTTTTCTTGAGTTTTAGAAAAACAAGTGAACCCTAACTTCGTTGTTTTTCTAACTTCTTGGACGATAATACTAATACAAAAGGTAATATTAATTTATGAAAAAGGCTGACAAAGTCAACTTGTCAGCCTTAAAAATATAATTAAACCGAGTTAAAATGTTTCGTAATGCAGAGCGAAATTTAAATGGAATAGTGGATTGAGAAGTAGATAGGAAGCGTACTTATTCGTACATGATGTGGAATTTGTTATTCCGTTAAAATTGATAAGTCTTATCAGGCATGATTTTATAAGCCGGTGTGGTGTATTTTAATAAGCCTTCTTACAAGCTTAAAAGTGATAATCCTACTTGGTGTCGACATTAGATAAATTAACCGGACATATATGCCGTTATTTAGACTCAAAGTATGGCTTTTAAAAATTTGCAGGACAAATAATACCTAATTTACGCGAATTCGGGAGTTTATTAGCTGTTTTTCGTTGAATAGCGAATTTATTGTCCGGAGAAGTGCACAAATAGCCCTTTTTTAGGTGAATAAAGAACTATATGTCCGCAAAAAATTTCGACATGATCGTTCACTAGATGTTCATGAGCGTATATGAGCCTATACCCGTTAGAAATGTTACTTGGACAATCTTCAAGCAGTTAAAAAGCAAAAATAAGATATATCAGTTTGTCTTCAATAACTGACATCGACATAAAATTCAACACCGTAAAACGCTGTCAGTAATTGTATTTTCCAGGAAATAATTGCTGCGAAAATCGACACAAAAGATGAAGAAAGGGACGAATTCACAATGAATTCGTCCCTTTTATTTTATAGGTCGGTCTGCCGCTTTTGGATTGTATAACATCTATTTATCGATTTTCCCCTATGGATTTGTTTGGCATTGCTATCAAGGAAAACAATAACTCTTTTGTTAATGGATAATGGATCTATCAACACTTCCCTTGACGCCCGGCAGCCAACCTTTCTCTATACTCTATGGTTTTGCTCTACTACTTCTTTCTTCGTTTATGCGAACATCAATGCCGGTAATAATATTATCATTGTCATCAGAAATAGCTGCTTTTTGTTTTACATATTCACCGACAAGATTTGATGCTTTATTACCATTCAATTTAACAATAAAAGCAATTTTATCGTCATTTTCAACGAAGGCAGATTCAATTTCATAGTCTTTGCCATCGCCGATTACAAATGAAAGGCGTGTAAGTGTATCTTTATCAATATCATCAGTTAACTCAATGCTGACAATGGCTCTGGAAGAATCATTGCTAACCGGTTGGACATACACTTGCTCTGTATCTCTATATGTCTTAATTTTCGGAGCAATTCCATCTTCAACTCGTAAGTTACTAATCTCAATTTTTTGACCATAGCGATTTTCGGTTGTAACATCGTTTTCATCTTCTGTCGCAATATAAACATAGTGGTTATCATAGCGTGCATCGCTGTCCAAATCATCATCGAGCTTAAACGTTACAATAGACTTTCCATTGGTTGTTTTAACAGATACATCCGCATCAAGATCCTCGTTTGAATCAAACTTACTATCATTATCTCGATCATAAAAAATCACAAAATCATCGTCGTCAAAATTTACGATTTCATCATCAAATTTCAGCTCGACTGTTTCAGTATTGATCGCCTTGGCTGTTACCTGAGTCTTATCAAACTCACTTTGAACAGCTAGCTTCACTTTATTTACAATACTGTCAGTTCTATTACCTGCATGATCGGCGACACGTCCCACAACAAGCTCAAGCTCATCTAAATCTTCATAATCGATTGCATCGACTAAGTTATCATAGAAATCGTCCCATTTATCAGCTAGCTCACCAGTTTTTTCTAAAGTGATCTCAACTCTTTGTGCATTCTGATATGTTTTTAAATGAACACTTAATCCATTAACTTGTTTCAAATCCTCAATTAATACCGTTTGGCCATTGACAGTTAGCTGGTATTTATCTAAATGATTGACCGCATAGCTGCCTGACTCCGCCATATTTTTTCCAAAATCGATCACCATAAGGACTTCATCTTCATCATCATTTAAAACAAACTTTGCCTTGAAATCACCCGGTGGTTTTTCACTACTAGCGTTAAAGCTATATTCATATTCGCTAGATTTATTACCAACTAAATCTTCAATTCCATCTACTTCGATTGTAAAACGTTGACTTGGAACTTCACCATAGTACTTGTCAATCGTAAATGTTGCAACCTTATCATTGCTCTCGCTGTTTTCAAATTTAATGTCGCGAATTTTAATGGTATTGCCTTGTCCATCAAGCAATTGATAACGATCAATATCATCAGCAGTATCCTTTTTAACTGACTCTGAAAAAGTTACTTTCATCTTAATATTACTGCTGCTAGCCACCGTGCCATCGATAAATTCGGCACTCGTAATGGAAGGCGCTGTAGTATCATTTGCAATTTGAATCGCCTTTATCATTTTGGTATTTTTATTGCCCCAAAGATCTTCGATTGCCCCACTATCAACAATGATATCTGTTGATTTTGTAATAATGTCATCTGAATCAAAATTCAACACAAGCTCATTTCCATTTTCAACCTTCGCACTGCTTGGATAATTTGCGCTTGAAGTATGATAAATATAACCACGATAACGTAGCTTGATTTGCTTATCAAACACTAGTGTTACTTGGTTCGGTGAAATATTTTTCACCTCTAGCAGCTTAGGTACAGTAGTTTCATATTTTAAATTAAAATCAAAAGAATCTGTTTCTAAATTATTTCCGGCATAATCTTTAAATAAATCGGGATCTTGGAGTTCAAGCTCATGCTCACCTTCACCAAGTTTCGATTCAAGCTCAACATGTAGCGCTTGGCCATGCTGCTGAACAGTCATGTTATCAATGGTATATTTATAGCCATCAATTTCGAAAGATTTTAACAGATTACTATTTGTAACCTCTTTGCCATTATTCACACCAAAATTAAGCGGTTCAGAAAATGTCATAAGAAAAGAATACGGGCTAGTTGGTGTTACACTGATTAACTCAGGCTGACCGCTATCACTAAAATTCAAGCTAAAGTCTTCCTCAGTCCCAGTAATAGACTTGTCAACAATCAGCTCAGCTCGATTTTTTAATGCTTTTTCTAAAGTTAAAATCATTTCTTTTCCGTTAACTTGAACATCGACAACTTTCACTACATTTCCATTTTCATCGATTACTTTGTAAAGAGATGTATTATTTACTTGCTGCTTTGTGTAGTTTGTGTGATTCGCCGTGATCTTAACTTGTTTTAAATTGATGCTGTCTGCATCTTCAAGATCGAATGGAACGGTAACAGGCGGAGTTGTTGGTGTTGCCGCCGGAGCTGTCATTGAGCGTTTCATGAACGACGCAAATTGTCCACGTGTAACGGCATCTTTAGGCCCATATGTGCCATCGGTATTTCCGTTAACAATATCATTTTGATAAAGTATTTTTACATTTGCTAAGTGTGAGCTACCAATTTGATTTGAATCTGAAAATGGAATACTTTCACTATTAATTTCTTTAAAATTGAAGGCACCAACAAGCCAGCTTGCCATAACTTCGCGGGTAAGTGGATCTGTTGGACGAAATTGACCAGATTCATTTGAAATGCCAGCGTTTATAAATGCGGCTAATGCTCCTGCACTCCACTTTGCTCCATTAATATCACTATAGTTTTCTAAAATACTACCAGCATTAGCTGGAACGTCTAGATTTAAGGCACGCACAAACATGGACGCTGCCTCTTCACGCGTTAACGCCACATTCGGGCGATATGTACCATCTTCATAACCATTAATGATGCCTTCTTGCACTAGCCACTGAACATCATCATAATAATAAGCCTGACTGCTTAAATCACTGAAGCTAACATTTTCTGCTTGGGTTACGGCTGCCGGTATCACAACTGTTGTTGCAAGCGCTGCCGCAACTGTACTAGATAAAAGTTTGCGAGATTTCATTATATAAACCTCCAAAAATAGTTTTTAAGATATAGAATGAAAGATTAAATTACATCTAGTCGTGCCTGCCCCTGCGGTTCATCTGAGCTAGACCGACGGAATACACCTAGATAAGAATATGTCGAAAATCTTCTCCAAAAGTTACAACAAAATGCAAGTTTTTCCACCATAAGCTTACAATATTTTCAATGGTCGGCGCAAGTGTTAGCCTTTTCTCATGATGACAGGTGCCTGTCACTTGTCGAATTGAACTCCTAATTTAATAGACATAAAAAATATAAGGGGAATGAACTATTCATCTGTTTACATGGATTTAGGTAATATGAGATTGCGAGGGGAAATATTGAGGATATCATTACAAGCCCTCTACTTTACCGGACATATGATGCGCTAAACCTATAAAAACCAGCAAATAAAATACAAAAGCGGACATCAGGTACCCTATTTGCTTATCATTCGCTTATTGCATTAAGCAAACTTGCAAATAGAGGACTAAATGGCCGCATCGCTCATTAAATATTCAGTTTTAGACTAAATAGGAAACCATCTGTCCGCAAAAGTTCCTAACGAGACACCTAGCGTTAAAACTATCTTCGACAAGTCGACAAGTGACAGGCACTTGTCAACTTTATATGAAATGATATACAGAAGTACCGCCGAATTGCATTCTCTACTTCTCTATCATTCTCCACTTGCCTCGATTAATTCCTTAAATTTAACATCCCATTTATCACGCCATTTATTTCGACGCTCCATTCGACTTCCTTTGTATAAATGCTTATATTTCTTCCAATGAACTTTCCATTGCGACCTTCTTTCTGACCTCATATTTCAAAATCCCCCTTAATTTTTTTATGTATTTTAAGTATTCGTAGATATGCTTGTCGATTCCTTTAGCTACTTTTGTCGGTTAGTAGGTTTCATTTTACAAAATTCGATGGGTGGTAGTTTTACCTCGAAGTATCGACAAATTCGACAAGTGACAGGCACCTGTCGATTGCGGTTACAAGCGCCAGGCACTTGTCGAACTTTTCTACTTGTCGAATGATTTTGCCTTGTTAATTATCCCCATACACTATTGGGATATTTACCTATAAATACTGTGTCTGTTAATATATAGATAGTATAGTTGATTACTTATAAAGGAGAATAAATTTAATGAAATTAATTAAGAGCTCTAAAAAAGCTTTGGCCACAACGGTTGTATCACTTGTGTTGGCAACTTCAGCAACTCAGCTTGGACACGATCAAGTTAGTGCGGCAAGTAAGTTTAACGATATCAAACCAGGTGCCTTTTATGAGCAAGCTGTAAATGCATTATCTAGCAAAGGTGTAATCGGCGGTTATGATGATGGAACGTTTAAACCTAATAAACCGGTGACACGAGCTGAAGCTGCAAAAATGCTAGCATATGACCTAGGTTTAACAACTAATCTAGCAAATTCAAAATTTAACGATGTAAAAAGTGGCGATTGGTTTTTTCAACCTGTAACAGCTTTATCACAGACTGGTGGCATTAGTGGCTATGAAGATGGTTCTTTTAAACCCGGAAAAACAATTACTCGTGCAGAACTTGCTAGTATGTTAGTTAAGGCATATTCATTAACTAATAACGGCGACAGTGCTAGCTCCCCTTTCACAGATGTAACTCCAACAAGCTGGTATGCTAGTGCGATACAAACTCTTTATACGAATAAAATTACATCAGGGAAAACGGCTACACAATTTGCGCCTAATGCAGTTGTTACTCGTGGTGAAATTGCAGCATTTATAAATAATGTTAATAACAATAGCAATAATCATAACAACGAGACCATAGAATCTATAACAGCAGAAAATACTGTTACGATTTCAGGCCTAACCTATAATGTCTCTGGAGAATTAAAAGGCATCTTTAGTTCATCCAATAGTGAAATTTTAAAAGACGCAACCATTACATTTGAAGATAAAAACAATACCATTACCAAAATTACATATCTTCAATTGAATACTAGCGGCAATAGCGCTGCCGTAGAATTTAGCGGAAATTTAGTTTTAGATGGCCAAGGGGCTACTATTAATGGAAAATTACAGGTTAATGCAAACTACATCACCCTGAAAAATCTAACTGTTAATGGCGACCTAGAAATCACATCAAAGTTAGCGAACGATTTTTATTCAGAAAATTTAAAAGTAAAAGGTGCGACCTATGTTAAAGGTGGCGATACCAACACAGTTGTTTTCAATAATGCAAATTTAGGAAATGTTCAAATTCAAAAAGAAGGCGTTCGTGTTGTGGCGAAAGGAAGCACTTCTGTTCAAGAAATCAGCGTTATATCAAATGCAACAATAAACGCGGATGCAACCGTAACAATTCCTAAGATTACATTAGGAAATGGCGCCAAAACAGTTTCGTTAGATGCTAAGGTAAAAACTCTAGAAATAATAGGCAAAGATGCTGTTTCATTAAGCGGAATTGCAAATATTGAAGAGTTAAATATAAAAAATACTGCTAGTAATAGGCTTAATACAAAAGGAACTATTAGTTCTGTTATTGTTCAAAAGGATGGAAAATTTAGTTTAGGAACAGAAACTTTAATAACTATCCTCCAACTCCCAACAGGAACTGAACTTAAAGACATCCTAAGTAATTATGAAACTGCGCAAAAAAATGTTAAAGGTTCTAAAGCCACCGAAACGAAAACAAACACAGGTGGTAGCGGTGGTACGCCTAGCACTCAGCCTGCGCCAACTGCTGAAAGTATCATCAATAGCTATAAAGCTGAATTAGAAACATTAAAAACAAATGCGGAAAACGAATTCAATCAATTAAAGGATTCGATTAGAAATGATCCTACTTACATTCAAAAAGGTACAATAAATATTAATTACGTTTTGCAAGGACTCGATAAATATAATGAGTATGAGGGCAAATTTAACGAAACATATGAAAAGATTGTTTCAGATTTAAAAGAAAATGGCTTTGAAGAAAAAGAGGCAGAAGTTGTAAAAGATGAATTTAATTCTTTAATTGCACCATATGAAAACTATATAAATTAATGATCAAAAAACTCGGGAAGTAACCACTACTACTCGGGTTTTTGCTTTTTAAGAAAGAAATTTTAACAAATTGCTATATTTTCGAAATCCATCGTCCTTAAAAAGGAATTACAATGTCTATGACGAAAATAGTAAGGGATATCTTTTCACACCCTTCTCCCCCTAAAATCAAATAAAGAGGTGCACTCCACATGCCAAGGAAAAAACGCGTCTGGATTAATGAGTACTTTTACCACATCATTTGTCGAGGAAACCGCCGAGATCCTTTATTCATGGATGACAGAGATTTTAATGTATTCTTTAAAATTGTCGACCAGGTATTCGAACGAAACCCTTTCGAAATCTCAACCTACTGTTTAATGACAAATCACTATCACCTACTGCTCCGATCAAAGGAAATACCCATTTCGAAGGTCATTGGTCTGATCAATAAAAGGTACGCCACCTACTACAACACCCGCTATTGTCTTACTGGGCACGTTTTTGAAAAGCGATACTTCGATAAACTAATGGAAAACTCAGAGGATATGCTAGAAACAAGCAAATATATTCACCTTAACCCTGTTCGTGCCAACATTGTTACCCACCCTAATCATTATTCGTGGAGCAGTTTTCATCTCTTTCAACATAAAGACCTTGAAACAATCCCACGATATATGAATCTCATCCCAATTTTAGGTATTTATCCCGGAACATTAACAGAACAAACACAAAATTATACTGCCGCTCACCTAGATACCATTCGACAATCGACACATTCTTTTTAGCTATCCGGTTAACAATACTAACCTATTTCACCGAAGATTCTCGATAAGACCGATTCGACAAATACCGACAAGTGACAGGCACCGTAAGAATTTGGTATACTGTTTGGTAGGTTTTTTGTTGTATTTTGTTGGTAAAGTTTAGTTAAATTGGATATAAATAAGAGAATAGATATCGATTTATGCCGGGATTGGCATTTTGATGTATTTTTGGAAAAAACGCGTAATTCACCAGTTTTGCGAATTATGATGTGTTTTCTTATACTATCCTCAATTGGAAATAAATCTTGATAGTATTATAAAGGAGCGAACGGCATGCTTAGTGCAATTAAAAAGATTATTGGTGATGATCAACAACGGAAGTTAAAGAAGTATTCAAAAACTGTCGATCAAATCAATGCGTTAGAGCCAGAAATTGAAAAGCTGTCCGATGAAGAGTTAAAAAATAAAACGAACTCTTTTAAAGAAGAGTTAGCAAATGGAAAAACAATTTTTGATATCCAAGTTGAGGCGTTTGCAGTTGTTCGTGAAGCTGCGAAACGTGTGCTTGGCATGCGCCATTTCGATGTTCAGCTAATCGGCGGGCTTGTGCTGACTGAAGGCAATATCGCTGAAATGGCCACTGGTGAAGGAAAAACACTAGTCGGCTCCCTTCCCGCTTATTTGCGAGCATTAGAAGGAAAAGGCGTTCACATTATTACGGTAAACGACTATTTAGCAAAACGTGACCGTGAAATGATTGGAAAAATCCATGAGTTCCTTGGCTTAACAGTTGGCCTTAATATGCCAATGATGCAGCCTGAGCAGAAGAAAGCTGCATACGCCGCAGATATCACATACGGAATTGGCACAGAATTCGGATTCGACTTTTTACGAGACAATATGGTTCAAGATTTGAGCCAACGTGTTCAGCGTCCTTATCATTACGCGATTATTGACGAAATCGACAGCGTGCTTGTCGATGAAGCAAAAACGCCGCTGATTATTGCAGGTAAAATGGAAAGTGCTGCAAATCTACATTATATTTGCGCCCGTCTTGCAAAACGTTTCGAACGTGATAAAGACTATACATTTGATGATGAAACAAAAGCGACAGCTCTAACAGATGAAGGTATTAACCAAGTGGAACGAGCATTTGGCGTTGACAATTTATATGAGCTTGAGCATCAAACATTATATCATTATATGATTCAAGCACTGCGAGCACATGTTATGTTTGAACGTGATGTCGATTACCTCGTACAAGATGGAAAAATTATGCTAATTGATATGTTCACAGGACGCGTGATGGAAGGCCGAACAATGAGCGATGGCCTGCATCAAGCAATGGAAGCTAAAGAAGGCTTGGAAATTACTGAAGAAAATAAATCGCAAGCTTCGATCACGATTCAAAACTACTTCCGCATGTACCCTATTCTTTCAGGGATGACAGGCACAGCTAAAACAGAAGAAAAAGAATTTAACCATACATATGGTATGGAAGTTATTCAAATTCCGACAAATAAGCCAATTGCTCGCGAAGACATGCCTGATCGAGTATATACGACAAAAGATGAAAAGTACAAAGCAATGGCGAAAGAAGTCAAAGAACGCCATGATAAAGGACAGCCGGTATTAATCGGTACAACGTCGATTATTCAATCTGATACTGTAGCCGATTACCTTGATAAAGAAAACTTGTCTTATGAAATTTTAAATGCTAAAAGTGTCGAGCAAGAGGTCCGTCTAATTTCGCTTGCTGGTCAAAAAGGACAAATCACCATCGCAACAAACATGGCTGGACGTGGAACAGATATCATGCTTGGTGAAGGTGTAGCAGAAGTTGGAGGATTACATGTGCTTGGTACTGAAAAGCACGAAAGTCGCCGCATCGATAATCAACTGCGCGGCCGCTCTGGTCGTCAGGGGGATCCTGGTTCATCCCAATTTTTCATTGCAATCGAAGATGATTTATTCCGTCGTTTTGCCAAGGATGATCTTGAAAAATTGACACCAAAGTTAAATACAGATGAAACTGGATTAATTTTAAATAAAAACATTCATGAATTCGTAGAACGCACGCAACGAATTTGCGAAGGCAGTAACTTTGCAATTCGTGAATACAATTTAAAATTAGATGACATCGTAAACGACCAACGCAAAGTTATCTATAATTTGCGTGATCGCATACTAGAAAAGGAAGATGTCGTAGAACTTGTTCTTGAAATGATCCCACGATATGCACATTTTCTAGTCGATAAATATTGCCCGGCAGAGGGTCTTCCAGAGGAATGGCCATTAGATAAGCTGGTCAAAGAATTAAACCAACTTGTTGTAAAACCGCAGATTGCATTGCCAAAAGAGATCGAAGAAGTTGAAGAAATTCACGCAACAGTTGCCCAAACAGTTGGAGAATACTTAGAAAAGCTTGAAATCGTAAAAGATAATGCTAACTTGCAGCAAATTTTGAAACGCGTTCTTATTATGACTGTTGACAAGCATTGGGTTAACCACTTAGAAAGCATGACACGTTTAAAAGAAGGCATCGGCATGCGTCATTATCAACAAGAAGACCCGCTGCGTTTATACCAAAACGAAGGCTTAGAGGTATTTCATAATACGTATTCATTAATTGATCGTGATGCTAGCACGCAGCTGGCACGAATTGCGGCACCGCTTATTGAAAAGCTTGATGAAAATGAAAAACAAACCGAGGAAGAAACGGAATAACTGAGCACGATTTGAAACACTCATGAAAAATGAAACTTATATTTATTTTTTACCGACCCATAAATACAAATCGCTTTTGATTGCTGTGGGGTAGCCTACCACTACCCCATTATTTTTTTAAAAAATTTGGGAGGACCTACATATGCTATCTTTTTTTAAAAGAAAGAAAACACCAGATACAGATGAGCTTAAAAATACAGGCAGCGATAATGCCGTTTCTGCAAAGGATTTATTGAATCTTGAAAGTTCAGGCAGTGAAGATGAAGAGGTCTACACAGAGCTGTCTATTCATCCAGAATGGAATCTACCGCAAGAGCAAATGTATGTATATCGCTTTTTAAACAACGAGTTAGCTCCACTTAAGCCTGATGAAATTTCACTTAGTGGCATCGAGATTGAAAAAAAAGAAAAAGAACTGGTCTGTTCAGCATTTGTTCGAACTAGCTTGAATCAAGCGATTGAAATTGGCACAACTACACTATTATTAGTTGGCGAAAATGAAGTATACGGTCGCAAAGAATTTGATTTTACAGAAGTTGGACATTTACCAGCACGCAGCAGCCGTCCTTTTCAATTTGTTTTTCAACAACAAGATTTATATAAGCCAATATCTGAAATTAACACAGAGGTTTGGGGACTTGCTTTCCAATTACATAGTGAAAACCGCAACCATACACTAGACCTAGCAGAAAGTTGGGAAAAGACGTTAGCAGATGAGGATAAAGAAAGACTTAAAAGCATGGTGGAATCGATGACACCGCCGAAGCCTGGCGAAGTGCAATTTGTCGGTTTACAAGCCAAATTCAATGATAGTGGTAAATTACAAGTATCTATGCTCATCCAAAATGGTTCACAGCAAAATATCCGCTTAGAACAACTTCCACTAGTAGTAGAAGATGCTAGCGGCGAAGTTGTGGCTCAAGGTGGATTTATGCTAGAGGATTTTTCAATTAAAGCAAATACAAGTAAGCCATGGAACTTCGTTTTCCCTCCTTCACTTTTAACAAAAGAACAAAGTGAAATCGATTTATCAGCATGGAGAGCGTTTCCTCCACAGCAGTAGACGGGAGTCGGAATCGTGGGGAATCGTGGGGACGGTTCTCGTGATTACAAATTGAGAAAATTTTGGAACGGTTAAAAATGTAATTGTTTCACATTAAAATTATTCACGAGAACCGTCCCCGTGTTCTCCGTGTTCTCGAAAATCTGGCGTGGTTTCCAAACACGGACCACGCCCTTATTACATCAATTAAGGATGGAAATCATGCCCAAATTTAAATTTACTAGATTACTAGTTTTACTTTTATTTTTTGTAAGTCTTAGCGCCTTACCTGTGAGTACGCTAGCTGAGGATCAGGCAAAGCTGTTAGTTTTACCATTAGATGATCGCCCAGCCAACACCTATATTCCTGAAAAAATTGGACAAGCTGGTGGCATTGAAATCATTTTACCACCTAGCGAACTAGTAAAAAACCAACCCTCTTTGCAAACCCTTGATGCATTAACAAAATGGATTAAAGAAACTAGCGCTGAAGTAGATGGATTTATCATTTCAGCTGATATGCTGACAGATGCTGGCTTAGTTAATTCTAGATCTAGTTTGCAGACAACGGAAGATGCGTTAAATCAACTTAACGTCCTCCAAACTATTAAGAATAAGTACCCAAACAAGCCTTTATATGTATACGACACGATTCAGCGTCTAGCTCCAACTGTTTTAAAAGAAGGCAATCTTGAGCAATATAATATGGTCCGCGACTGGGCGATTGCATATGATGAGGTTCATAACTTAGGGCAATTGGATAAACTACATAAATTAACTGAACTAGAATCAAAGATTGGTCCGGACATTATTAAAGAGTATTTCGAAACGCGCGCCCGCAATTTTGCAGTGAACGAGACACTTCTAGCGTGGACAAAGCAAGGCTATATTGATTACCTTATTTTAGGCCAAGATGATGCCAATCAAACTGGATTACATCGTGTGGAACAAGACCAGCTGCATGCTAAAATCAACGCATCTGGCATTCAACATAAAGTTAGTATATTTGATGGTGCGGACGAAGTGGATGCTGTTTTAATTTCGCGTTTTTCGGCCGTACAGCATAATAAAAAACCTAGCTACAAAGTGCATTATATCGGTGTGAACGGTGCAAATTGGACTTCTCCTTTCGATCACTATACACTGCAAGAGAATATTAGAAAACATATTATTGCGGCCGGAGGCACGGTGGCAACTGGTGTTCAGCCAGCTGATATTGAGTTGTATGTGAATACACCTTCTACAGTAAAAAATACTGAAATTCCACACGCCATTCAAAGTATCAAGCAACAGCTTGCAAGCGGAAAGAATGTTGTCGTTGTTGATGTTGAAAAAGTAAACCGAGCGAACGCAGCACTTGCAGATGCACTGATTAAAGACGTCGGCATAACCAATCTATTAGCCTACAGTGCTTTTAATACGGCTGGCAATGCTATTGGCCTAGCAGTTGGACAGGCTAATGCTAGATTCATATATATTAATGCTGATGAGCAGGAGCCGAAAAGTGTTGAACGAGCTGCCCATGGCCAAGTTGAGCTGCTACTACACGCGTTCTCATCAGACCATCTTTATCGCAATGCGATTGAGCCTAAAACGAAGTGGTATGTGAATTACATTGGCGGCAATGAGTGGGACACATCATCCAAGACGCCGGCCATTCTTTACTTTTTAAAAAGCGAGTTTCATAAACAACTAGATTATTTACATGACTTTGTGAAGGAACATGAAGTTATTTCTCATAAAACAAACAGCGAGCTGCAAACTGCTACAATTGAAAGCTTTGCAGTGAAAAACATCCATCTTCCATGGAATCGCTTGTTTGAGGTTTCACTGGAATTTGACGTGAAGTTTAAACAATAATTTTTATGATTTACTAACAGTAGAGAAAAAAGCACGTAATTTACCTGGTAGCAAATTACGTGCTTTTTTTAATGACTTTGAAGACATAAATACTCACAGCTGTTATAGCTACAAGAACAACAATAGCCACAGCTAAACCTGTAAAATCATATTTACCTCCAGCATACTCCCCTTGCCTTGTTGCTTTAATGAAGGTCTCTTCGCTTTCCTGAATTGCAATGGCTATATCTGTAGATATTCCTTTAATAGAATAGTAGTTTGTTCCTTTTTTATAAACATTCGAGAAATTCCCTGCGTATGATTCCATATCTGAATACTTCGTGACCTGGCCGATTTTGCGCTCTACGTCCGACACAGTTTCATCACCAACCACATAGATATAACCATCCCAAACTACAAATGGATACGCCCATGAAGTGGCCAATATCTTACTAGGAAGTATTGCTAATATAATAATCGTTATAAGCGTAAGGATATGCTTATGTGACATGCGTTTTCCCTCCCCTTTTTGGATTAGACGCTATTATAATTATTTTGTTTCTATTGGGTGGGAAAGAAATTATCTTGCGTTGCGCGCGAGATGTTCTTTCTACTATTCATAATATTGTTATCAAGCTATTATTAAATAATGAGAAACGGTTAGAATGGTACTAACTGTTATATTTCAAAGCCCATGCTCACATATGGATGGTTTACTGTGGTAACCTGTTTGCCTTTTTAACTATCCGGACATATGAGCCGTTATTTGCGATAAAAACGCTATTTTTTGAATTTGGAGGACATATAGGTCGTTATTAAGCCGATTCTAATGAAGTTTTGGGGGATTTTGATTAAATAGCGTACTCCTTGTCCGGTAAACTCGTGAAACAAGCTCTTTTTATGAAGATAAGGGATTATATGTCCGCTTAATTAACTTTCCGGACATATGAGCCGTTATTTGCGATAAAAACGCCTTTTTTTGAATTTAGAGGACATATAGGTCGTTATTAAGCCCATTTCAGTGATGTTTTGGGGGATTTTGGCTAAATAGCGAACTCTATGTCCGGTAAACTTGTGAAACAAGCTCTTTATATAAGGATAAGGTATTATATGTCCGCTAATTAATTTACCGGACATATGAGCCGTTATTTGCGATAAAAACGCTATTTTTTGAATTTGGAGGACATATAGTTCGTTATTAAGCCGATTCTAATGAAGTTTTGGGGCATTTTGGCTAAATAGCGAACTATATGTCCGGTAAACTTGTGAAACAAGCTCTTTTTATGAAGATAAGGTATTATATGTCCGCTAAAAAGATTTTCAATAAAGACAAGGCATCATATGTGCAAAAAAAATACCCAATAAGGATAAGACACCAGTTGTCCTAAATAAAATCATTCACCAAGCACATGTTGCCTAAAAGACTAATAATAAAAAATAAGGATGTTGCTATGAAAAAAGTATATATCATTTCTATAATAGTAGGCGTTCTTTTTCTAGTGACGATTTCTGCGTTCATATTTACTAGTAAAAATGAAGTAGAAAAGGCACAAGCAGCGAGCACCGTTAGTGTTAGTAAAGAAGTTCCAAAACAGCGGTCTGTTGCTTATTTTAAAGAAAGAAGTTCTGCACAGCCGTTGATTGAAAATTTTGTGATAGAAAAATACCACCATTTGGTTGGGGCGGTATATGATGTGGTTGTGATTGGCAGTGATCCTGAAGGAATAGCTGCCGCAATAGCTGCTGCACGCGAAGGACAAAAAACCCTGCTGTTAGATAAAAAGAAAAAAGTTGGCGGCTTGTATACACTTGGAAAGCTGAACATGTTGGATATAAATTGGTCGCCTACACAAGAAAATCTATCAAAAGGGATTTTCGAAGAGTTTTTCAAAAATATCAAATATCGAACCTCCTTTGATGTTAAAGAAGTGCAACGTGTTTTTGAGGAAATGATAGCGGCCGAAGAAAACATCACCATTGAATTAGAAGCGCAATCCATTCTTCCGATTATGGATGAACGGCATGTGGAATCGCTTATTTTTAAAGATGCAAATGGCAATGTCGTCAAAGTTAATGGAAAGCAGTATATTGACTCCACGCCTAACGCGGATTTCGCGTATTTAGCAGGCGCAGAATTTACTATAGGACAAGAGGATTATCGCAATGTAACGAAAATGATGGCTGTTACACTTGTTTTTGAGTTAGCTGGGGTCGATTGGAGTAAAGTGGCTAAGTATTTGAATGGCGATCCTGAATTCTATACAGGTGCGGACAAACACTCGGCTTGGGGATACGGAAAGGAAATGGAGCAATATAAGCCGTCCCAAGATAATATGCGGATCAGAGCGTTAAATATCGGTAAGCAGGACAATGGAAATGTGTTGATTAACGCTTTTCAAATTCTTGGCGTAAACGGCTTGAATGAAGATGAACTACGTGATGCTTGGGAAAAAGCTGAACGCGAGCTGCCAAGGATTACAAAATTCTTGCGTAACAATTTGGTCGGCTTTGAAAACGTGGAATTAGTAGGAACTGCAGATGAATTTTATGTGCGTGAAACGCGACATTTAGATGCTGAATATATCTTAACGATTGACGATGTATTGGAGCATCGCGATTTTAAAGATCGAATCGGCTTTGGCAGTTATCCGATTGATGTGCAAGCAACAGTCCTTGAGGAAGGCGATATTATTTTAGCAAACCCTGCACAATATGCCGTGCCATTTCGGAGCATCGTGCCAAAGGGATTTGACAACCTGCTAGTAGCAAGCCGCAGCGCAGGCTATGATTCATTAGCGCATGGCAGCGCACGAACGGTGCCCGTTGGTATGGTCGTAGGTCAAGCTGCTGGTGTGGCAGCGGCTTATAGTAATGAACAACGCCATAGTTTCCAAGATATTGTTCATGATCCCAATGGTCGCCATATTAAGAAAATCCAAAGTATATTAAACCGAAATGGTGCTGAGCTTAAGCCCGTACCCGATTACAAGAATCCTATTGTTGAACATTGGGCATATGAAGGTGTAAAACTTTTAAGAAGTTATGCGATTATTGCAGCTGGCTACGACAACGAGTATAAAATGGATCAGCCATTGTCCAAAAGCGAATTCGTAGCATATGTCCGCCAAGTAAACCAATATTCAGAAACAAACGCGCCGATTCACTTCCCATTTACCGGTGAAGAAGGAAACATGAAAGCAGAAGATGCTTTAGAGTTTTGGGTGACTAATGGCTTAACCCTTGAGGACTTATCACCACTTACCCGTGAACAACTACAAAAACAAACTAACGAAGTAACCAGAGATGTGCTGTATATGATAATCAAAGAGTTGTTTGAAAAACTATAGCATTAGCATGTGCCTGCAACACAGAAAAAATGCCAGAACCTATGGTGCCAGGCACTCCTCGAATTTTGTCGATTAAATTTAAATAAGTTCGTTTTTATTGGAGCTGATAACCTTTTAAGGTTATCGCTTTTTTTTATTAACATGTGGGTTCTAGTTTTGCGGACATCGGATCCCTTATTATAGCTACATAATACTGTTTTTTTGGGACTGGAGGACATACAATCCTTTATTACTTAAAAATTGGTATACTTTATTCTAAATAAAGAACTCAATGTCCGGAAAACTCATGAAACAGGTCTTTTTTATATAAATAAGAGATCAGATGTCCGCCAAAAACTACAGCAAGACATGCAACCTCACGTAATACCACTTTCTCTTTATGTTTCACACATTTGTAACAAATTCGCCCAAAATGCGCCCCCCTTTTCACCTCTTCAGCACTATTTCAATAGTGAAAGGGTGGTGCATTTTCATGCAAATTAAATCTGGTACTATTGAAAAGTTTGAGCAGTATTCGCAATTCAGTTCACTAAGAGAGTTTAATCGTCATATTGAAATGTGGTTGCTAGAACGCAAAAGCAATTTTTCAAAAAGTGAGTTAGTAGGTTTGAAACGATTAATACGGTATGCTGCTAAGATTCCTGGTGTTTGTAATGCTAAAATCGGCACGATGCTAAAAGCGATCCATGAGGAGTATCAAAACAATGGCATTTCTCGCTCGACTTTTAAAAGAATGATTCAAAAAGCTATAACGATTGGAATTTTTAACGTCTACGAAACAGAGAGGAAAAACGGTTCGCAATCTAGCAATTTGTATGTATTTAATCGGTTTCCTTGCAGCGATCAACTTAAATCTAGTGAAGAAAACAGTGTAACTATCCCTGAACTTCCAACAGAAAATCTTATTAACGAAACTAACGATAATAATGAACTACCTACCACCGAAAAATTGAACCACCATAATGAAACTATTAATCTTTCTAAAACTAAAAAAGAAAAAGAATTAAATAAACGTTACGAAGACCGTGAAAAACTAGATTACACATTTGCAAGCGATAAAGTTCCACAAGCTTTTGTGCAATGGGTAAAAATTTATTTTAGAGATCCGAAAACAATTGATGAGTTTTGGAAAATGACGAACATCGCTGCATTCAGAAACAACTTAGAAAATGAAACTGAGCTCGTTCTTTCTACAGCCATTGCTGCTTTCAAACAACTTATTCGAAAAATAAAAATGACAAAGCAGATTGTCCATAAACCAGTGGCTTATTTCTATGGAATTGTACATAAAAAGTTAGAGGCAATTTATTTGGAGGAACTATTTGAGATGAGATATGCAAGTGGAAATAATACTGAGGACGAAGAATTTTGGGCAGATTCTCCGTTGTTACAGGATCGTTAATTTTTGTTATACAAGGATGATTATAGTAGTTCTAAAAAACATTTTGCTTTCCAACCCCTATTTAATCAAATGTTTAATTAAATTAAGGTTGGAAAGCTTTAAGTAGTTAATTTTTCTAGATTTTCATGGCCTTTTGCCTATACACAATAATTTTACTAATCCCATAAAAAACAATTAAAAACACAGCTGCACCAGCAGAGTCAATCATCACGTCTTTAATCGAGGAAGTGCGATCAATAACAAACGCTTGATGATATTCGTCGGTCATCGCATAGACAGTAGCAAAAAGCCAGGCTAGTAATAGAGAATACCTATTTGGTGACAACGCTCGCCAAAGCAGCAAAGCCAATACACCAAATCCGAGGAAATGTCCTGATTTTCTCATAATCTTATTTATTTTATTTATGACGGAAGGGCTATCAAGTTTCGTTGAGTATGTAGTTTTATGAACAGTTGTAACAATTGCTTTTTTGGTGTTTTCACCTGTAAACCTTGGTGATTCAGTAATGGTAAAAATCAAGCCGCACCATATAATCACCAACATCCACCATAGTTTTTTCCTTTTCATCGTATCACCAATTAACACTATAACATGATTGTCTTTAGTTGAATACAATACAACAAGTACAATTGTAAAATATTTCAAGTTGAGCGCATCAAAAGACCCCTGTAAATTCCAAAAAATCCAATAGTGTCCTGCAAGTGAAAGGCACCAATTCCGAATAGAATTTCGACAAGTGACAGGCACGCATCTCGAATAGAAAATTCCGACAAATTCCGACAGGTGACAGGCACCTGTCGGGATTTGTCGGGTACAGGGATTTGTGAACTAGTTGGGAACGCAAGGAATATTTATCATTAGATATGTCAAAACAAGTAGTAATAAGAGTTTCAACCATAAAATCATACTACTAAACAGAGCTGGACATGTTCAGAAGAATTTTGAGACTTTCTTATAAATTAGATTATAGTGCGGAGAGGTTGAAAAACATTGCTTGAATATAATACTGAAGTTTTGCTTGGGGCTGATAAAATCAGTCATTTTTGCACATTTGCTGTCATATCATTTTGCGCGAGCTTAATGGTGCTAATGATCACTTCTAAGGAGTTTCGATTAATAGGACTTTCAATTATTTGGTTTATACTTATCATGATTGGTGTACTTGAGGAATATCGGCAATATGCATTGCCCAATAGAACGGCGGAGCTATGGGATGCTGTCGCCAACCTTATTGGAGTTACCGCTGGTATTCTCTTGCCCTTTTTATTTTCGATGAGGAGAGATACGAAACCTGTAGCTCGCTATTTCCTTTTTTTCCTCATCATCCTATTCCCTTTTATTTTAGGTCTGGCAGAGCTAAATGAGCGGCATTTTATTGTTTGGAATAAGTAAATGGGTTTTTATAAGAAAGTAACAAAGCTACCCACTTCTTTACAAAGGGGACCTTGATTGCAGAAAGCCCCCTCCTAAAGACAGGTGGGCCCTGGCAATCTGGCTATGCGGCCTGGCTTCCTGACAGGTGGGCCCTGGCTACCAGCCTATAGTTGCTGACTTCCTGACAGGATGGTCACTGGCAGCCTGGCTATGGGACCTGACTTCACTAACAGGTGGTCACTGTCACTACTATGGGGCCTGACTTCCATACAGGCGGCCCCTGCCAATCTGGCTAAGTCCCAACTTCCTGACAGGAATCCCCTAGCTATTTGACAGGGCCGTAGGCACTCTAACAATACGCTAGATTTCTGACATGTCCTCTCTCTACCACGATACCAATTCAGACAGACCACCCTAATTCTTACACGAACATAGCCCGCCTTTCCCCCTACCACCTAATACTTCTGGTTTTTATGCCAGTTCCATGCACTTTGAATAATTGTCTGTAGATTCCGTTCAGCTTTCCAGCCAAGTTCTGAATGGATTTTTTCAGAAGACGCCACCAATCTTGCCGGGTCTCCTTCACGGCGGTCCGCCATTTCTACATTAGCTTTTAGCCCCGTGACTTGTTCACACGTTTCGATAACTTCTTTTACAGAATAACCTAAGCCGTTTCCTAAGTTATATGTAGCTGTTTTGTTTGTTCCATTTAAAAGTGAATCTAAAGCTACCATGTGCGCTTTTGCAAGATCTGTTACATGGATATAATCGCGAATGCACGTCCCATCTGGGGTATCATAGTCTGAGCCAAATACCGACACCTTCTCGCGGACTCCAGCTAAATGTTGCAGCACGATCGGAATTAAATGTGTTTCTGGATCATGGCTTTCACCAATTGCTGCACTTTCAAAAGCACCAGCGGCATTAAAATATCGCAACACAACGTAATTTAAGCCATATGCCTTTGCATAATCTGCGAGTATCTGCTCGATCATTAACTTCGATCTTCCATAAGGATTAATCGGGTTTGTTGCAGTAGACTCATCAATGATATCAACGTCAGGAATGCCATAGGTTGCTGCTGTTGAGGAAAAAATAAAGTTTGTCACGCTATACTTAATCATCGTTCTTAACAGTGTAAGCGTCGCTCCAACATTATTTTCATAATATTTTATAGGATCTACCACAGACTCCCCTACCAAGCTGTTTGCCGCAAAATGCATAACGGCTTTAATAGGGTATTTTGAAAAGACTCCTTCTAAATCTTTTTCATAACCCAAATTTCCTTCCACAAAAATAGCCTTTTCATCTACCGCCTCACGATGACCAGTAGATAAGTTATCTAAAACGATAACTTGTTCTTTTGCTACCAATTCTTTCACGAGGTGACTTCCAATATAGCCAGCCCCACCTACTACTAAAATCATTTATGTATCTCCTTTACATTGAAGTTGTTTGAGAATAAGTGTCGATTACCTTATAGCAATCCTTTTTATTAATAGGATACACCAATCAATATAGTCTTGAAACACAATATGCTATCTTTACTCACTAGTTTTTCAAACACGCATTTTTCGACAAATTCCTGGGAGTGACAGGCACTTTGTAAACAGGCACTTTGTAAAAATAATTTTTTTATTCTCCCCCCTTCTTGCTCTTTCAGCGCTATTTATATAGTGAAAGGAGGTGATAAACGATGGCAGCCTTAGAAAATATGTATGATAGTCAATTAAGCTTGGAGTATGATCATGGGATGGATTTAGACGGCAAGATTATTACCAAAGTGAAGAATTACAACAACTTAAAAACTACATCTACACCAGAGGAAATTTTTGCAGTTGCACAAGCAATTGCAGGCTTACAGCAACATCCGCTTAATTACGTGAAACGTAACAGCAACTATGAAATTTTCAATGGGTAACTAACAGCAAAATAACTATAGAAAGGAGGGAGCGCAATGAGTAAAAAACTAGAATTACAGTTTATTAATTTAGAAGGTAAAACCGCTACAATTTCGATAGACGATCCAACGGAGCCGGTTGATCCAATTGCTGTAGCTGCGGCAATGGATACGATTATATCTCAAAATATATTTTTCTCAACAGGTGGTGACTTTGTTTCGAAAAAAGGCTCACGTGTCGTTGAACGTACTGTTAATAACGTGGAGTTAGCATAATATCCGAAGCATAAATTGCTAGAAAAGATTAGAGATTAAGGGAGCCAATCGCTCCCTTTTTCCTTACATCTAGCAGAAAGGAGGCGTTTTATATGGAGCAGTGGTTGCCATTCATTCAAGATTATGGGTTCCCTGTTGTCGTGACGTTTTATCTGCTGCACCGTATTGAGGTAAAGCTAGATTCACTGAACAAATCAATTATTGAGCTTCCAGAACGTATGAATGGCTCAACAATTCAAGCCCATTCAAAGAAAACAATGTGATGGACAGAGGTTCTTTTTTAGAAAAGAATTAAGTTAAAGTAAAGCTAAAAACTCCTTCAGTAAAGTAAAGCTGGCTAGGCCAGTAATTTTTATATTTTTCTATAGGCCCTGTTAATGCATCTACTGATTTCGAAACTTTCCGGACATATATGCCGCTATTTGCGTTAATAACGTTGTTTCACAAAGTTTACCGGACATCCCTTCCTCTATTACTAGTAATTATGAGGATTTCTAAGTAATTTTTAATAAATAGAGTATTCCATGTCCGGTAAACCTATCAAATGGAGCTAAAATCTCCATATAAGTGATCATATGTCCGCAAAAACCTTACAGTTAATGATAATGAAAAATAGTTTATACATTTCTATTAAATACTATACTTCTTATCAAGATTAAGGAATAAAACCGACAAATCTCCCATAAAACTATAGTAAAGAATTCTAGTAAATGGGAGGTTTGGAGGTTATGCCAAGAAATTTCAATCTAGATCCTGGCTATATTACAGTGCCTAAAGCCAATAAAATAGTTTTACAAATCCTCAGAACCGTCGATCAACATGAAAACTCTCATTATAGTAAAATATTAAGGCGAGCAAAAATCGGATTGCTAGGTGGTAAAAAGCACGGGAAGCGTATGTATCAGGTACGAAAGAAGGATATTATGCAATATGCAGAAGAATGTTTAAAAGTAGAGCAATTGAAGTTGTTTAACAAAAATTAATTTCTAAGAATAGACCTTCAGCGTAGTAAACAAGTAATAAATAGTAGTGCCATTGAATGGAGCAATATATTAAATAAATGATGATACTGTTTATAGTACAAACTCGCCAAAAGATTAGAAAATTGTAATCTGCTCTCCTTTTACTTTTTAGAGACAATCTCATTACCGTGAAGTTATCTCGTGCTCTTGAAAAATGACAACTCAATATATTCGAAACTTAAACGAAATTTAAGCTGAACTTTACACACAAAATAAAAATGAGAGCACTGATTATTTTCTATGAATAATCAGTGCTCTTCTTCTATACCACGATTAAACTTTCGACAAATTACGGGAAGTGACAGGCACCTTATAGAACAGAACGGGTACCTTATAGAACAGAACGGGTACCTTATAGAACAGAACAGGCACCTTATAGAACGGGTACCTTAGACAGATTGGTAACTTATAACCCATCTGACTTGGCGGTAATATTTAATACATTTTTCACTTCATTCAATACATTAGGTGGTACTTCAGCATCTTGGGCCACAAAATAAATATCATAGCTAGACCCTGGAGTTAATCCGGTTACAGTTTGTGCGGCCTCTTGGTCTGGATCGGTTACTGCAATCATCCCATTCGCTTCTACTGTAACAGCATCATAGCTTGCACCTGCTATAACTTGATCTACCGTTGGAGCTGCAGCATCTTTAGGAACAACTACATAATAAACAGTACCTGTTTGATCTAGGTCAACACTTAACTGAATTTCCCCATTATTTGTTCCAGCATCAGCTCTTGGAGACATTACATCAAACCTCGGCGGCAAGGAAGCAGGAGCAGGTAAATTCACCTGTATATTACTATCTGGCTTATTATTACTTAGATCATATACCGCTTCTTTTGAAAGAATAAAATGTTCTCCCGGAAATAGCATGCCTCCCCCCATTACGATTTCTAATGTCTTGTTGTCGACCCAAGTTATTTGTGCATCGGCCCCAATCCACGTTACAGGCGGTGGATAAGAATCGCCCATGTCCATAGGCCTTTTAAGATCTGTTTCGATAGCTATTTTAGAATCATTAGCTAAATCCTCACTAAAAACAATTATAAATTTATCTTTTACTCCAGGTGTATACGGATCCCAAGTTCCACTACTGTTTTCATCAAATGAAGTTATACTTACTATACTTGGCGGCGTACTATCCACTGGACCTGGCGGAACTCCCGGATTAAATGTACCAGTAATTTCAGCCTGAACAATTACTTTACCAGCAATAGCTCCATCAAACTGAACTTTCGTAACTGGTATAGCACCGGTATCAAGATCCAATGTAGGTACATTTAAAGCATACACCGCAAGTTTATATGTGTGTGGTACTGGTGGCTGCGGCCCTCCATATCCATAAATACCAAAATCATTTATAAATTGATGCCCTGGAAAACCAACTTGTTCTGATAGATCTTCTGCAATAGCAGTTACTCCTGCTGGGATATTTTTCACAGCCCAATGTACGAAGTCCATAGCATCTGGATCATAGAAAAGGATCGCATACGACTGAGCTCCAACAACTGGTGTCCAGGAAACTGGCAAGCTTGTATTTCCACCATTCATACTATATTGGGGCGGTATTGGTTGACCATCATTAAATCCAGTAGTAATAGTTATCGTTGATGGAGTTGTAGTCGGATCAGGTGGTGCCGGGATAAGTGTATGCGCTGTAAGAGCACCTGTTATTAATTCAGTGCTTTGTACATTACCAGTAGTATCTTTAACTGTATTTGCTAAAACTTTAATTTTCGTTTGATTTCCTGTTAGCGCTGCACTAAGGTATACAATAAGACGATTACGATGATCTTCAGATCCAGATTGTATCCCAATGAATACATCATCATTTGCTCCTAGATCTGTAAACGTCGTCCCGTCACCCGCAATTTTAATATTGTTTTTAAGTGCTGTTACATTAGCAGTAATATGTTCATTAAACGGAATAACGATAAAATCATTACCCGGTGTTACAAAAACATCCGTTGTAGTAAAAGTCGGTGCAGCAGTATCACTAGGTGTGCTAGAACCACCGCCGCCACCGGCTGGAGTTGAAGTTGTTGGACTAGTCGTTGTCACTCCATCTGCTAATTGCAGATTAGATGGATTCTTTCCAAATGTTGTTCCATTACTGTTAACAGTTGCATTATCAACTGTACCATTCCCTAAAACACTAATAGCCGCATCAATAACTAATGATACTATTCTTGCTTCCTCTGATAAATTAATACTAGCCCCTGTTGCTGTTTCATTAACATTTAAATTCTGAACGGAACCTTGCGGAATTTCGACCGAAACTGTGGTAGATCTCACATCGACTGTTTCAAAATCTCCAACTAAGGTTACTGTTGAGTTAGCAGGCAATGTTTCTGAAAGGGTTACTGCTCTAAAAGCAACTCCTCCTGTATTTGCTTGCTCAACCCTTGCACCTGATTGCAACTGAACCTCTTGAACAGTTGTTGTTCCGGAAGCAACAATACGTACACTTCCATCTGCTTTATTTACCACAACAGTTAACAGAACTGTATTTTCAAAGTGAATACTGTTTTCTCCACCACCATTAACATACGTATTTCCTTTTACAGTTACACCTTTTAAAAATACATCGCCTTCTCCTACAGATTCAGCTATTGTTAAATTACCTGCAACTATAGTGTTTTGCAAGGTAACGTTAGCTGCTGTAATCACAACATCTTCTGCAATCGTTTCAGTACCGCTTTCCGGTCCATATGTTCCAGCCTGATCAAATACTTTAACAGCTGGACTTTGCTCTATAAGCACACGATTTAACGTCACAATTGCTTCGGCTCGAGTAATATTTTTCAATGGCTTAAAGCTGCCATCTGAAAAACCTCTCATATACCCTTTTGCAACAACACCGCCAATTATACCTTTACTCCATTCTGGTATTTCTTTTGCATCTTTTAACTGACTTGCCACAGATGCATCACTTTCAATACCTTGGATTCGTGAAAGTATTGCAGCGACTTCTTGGCGTGAAATCTTTTCAGTAGGGCGGATTGTTCCATCCTCATATCCACCTGCATACCCCGCTGCCTTTGCCTTTCCTATTTCACCAAAAAACCAATCGTTTGCGGAAACATCTTTAAATGAAATTTCCGCTGTTTCAGTAAATTGTAAAGAACGATTTACTAAAGCAAAAAACTCTGCTCTAGAAATCGCGGCATCAGGTCGAAAGCTCCCATCTGCATAGCCTGATGCTAACCCTTTTGTTACCCATTCATTGATTTCTGCCTCAGCCCAATGCCCTCTAACATCATCCGAAGCAAAAGATACAGAAAAGGATGGAAGAATAATAAGGAAAGCTAACAACATTTGTAAAGCTTTCTTATATACTCTCCTTTTTTTCATAGACAACACCTCCTTTAATATTTGCACCTACGAAGGCATTATATAAAATTGATCTTACAAAATTCTTACCCATTACTTACATAAAACGTTCATGCATAAACGCTGTACCCAAGTAAATCTATAAATAATAAAAGCACAAAAAAAAACCAACCACACATTACGAATAATCGTAATACATCATTGGTTTTGCAGCTTTTACACCTATTCAGATAAATTCTCACTTGCCGCCCACTCGCTAGGATAATGTGTAAGATATTTTGTAAGACCTACAATTTGAAACATTTTTTCATAATGATATTCTAATCCAAAAGCTCGAATCACTATACCTTTTTCATTCAAAATACGAGACAATCGAATGATATATGCGATACCCGCACTATTAATATAGTTAACTTTCGAAAAATCAATAAGAAGGAATTTTCCCACAAAGTCTAAATCCCAATTATAAAAACGAAGTAACTGTTCCCCCGATGTTTTAGTTATATCCCCCTCTAATCGTAATACTAAACGTTCCTCTGCCTGTTCACTTGTAATTAACAACTCTTTGTTCATTGAAACACCTCTTAATCCTTTTTCCGTAACTTTTTATCGATCCTAATACTAAATAAAGAATCCAGTGGATCTGTTTGAAAGGTCGTCCAACTATCAACAAAATGCTCAACTAATTTAAGTCCCCACCCACGGTCTAAATGACTGATAGCCTTTTCGTTAAATCCATTGCCATAATCACTCACTGTACACACTATACGATTACCATGGATCATAACCGTCACGAATACAGATAAATCAGCCACTTCATTATTACCATGCTCTATGGCGTTAATACACACCTCTGAAACAGCTATTTTAAATTCCTCACAGTCTTCCTTTCTAAATTTTGATGAAGAAAAAAGCTTATCCAGCTCCGACAGCACTTTTTTTTCCTCACCCAAAACACTTTTTAGCTCCATCCTAATTCCTGTATGAGAATTCATGATATTTTCTCCTAGCTAGATTAAATTAATTATAACTAGTTTGGCTTACAGTTTTATTACAGAACGTTATTTTTCAAATACACGATAGTCATATCATCCATTCTCTTTGTCCCATTTGAAAAATCAGTAATACTCTGCATAAGTAACGATGCATCCTTTATTTCACTGTAGTCCACTAAACTACAAAGCCTTTTAAAACCGAACATTTCATTACGTTCATTTCTTTGTTCCACAATTCCATCTGTATAAAAAACGATTGTTTCAACATCTTCAAGCGAAATACTAGTTTCACTGTATTTTTCATCCTCATCAATTCCGAGTGGTAATGACGAATGCTCGAGCAAATACGTTTTCGATTTACTTCGAACAACCGGAGAAACATGGCCTGCACTTGCATATGTTAGCGTATGATCCTCCAAATCTATAAAAGCTATTCCAGCCGTTACGTACATTCCTTCACTTAACATCGGAAATAATAGCTTATTAAAAGTCTCAAGCAGCTCTGCAGGAGATGATGCTTCGTGATTCATTTTACCTTTTGATAAGCCGATCATAACAGATGTAAATAAAGCTGCAGGCAACCCCTTCCCAGCTACATCTCCTATTAAAATACCAATCTTTTTATCATTTATTTTTATTATATCAAAAAAGTCCCCACCTACTTCCTTCATAGGTATTGCTAAGCCTTGTACTTTAATCGCACCAAAATTATGATAGGTAGTTGGCAATAAATGATTTTGAACAGTATATGCAAGCATTAATTCCTCATCCAGCTCACGATACAGCTCACGAACCTTCCCTTGAAGTGTATTAAAATTCCCAACTAAATAAGCAATTTCATCGGTACTGGTTACGGGAATATTAAAATGGATCGACTCTCGGTCACTTTTGCTCGTTGTTGCAACATACTTTGCAACATCTTGAATATGTGCAATTGAATCCATAATGGTTAGTCGTATAAATAGCACCGACAAGCAAACCAAAACAACTATAGTTATCCCAATTTTAATTAAAATATCTTGAATAGTTCCGTCTGATTTAAAAAAGATCCACATGATGTCTGATATAAAAATAAATAAAATTGAAAAAAACACTAGTAAAATCTTCTTAGCTAAGGAAACGTGAATTCTTTCAATGTAAGGTTGATGTAGCGCCAATATAAAAGGTCTTAGCATTTTTGAAAGAGCAGCTATAATCGTTAATGTAAGCAATAGCCCTAAAGATTGTTCTCGTAGGAAACTAATAAGAACATTTACTAAAACTTTTCCATCTATATGACTAACAAAATTAAGAGCATATATATGAAAAGCAACTGCTAATCCAACCATAAAAACTATTGAAAATCGAAATAATACAAATGGGAACCGCACTAGTTTTTTAAACAAAACCTCACGCTCTGAAGGATTCAGTGTGGCAATACCATCCCTTTCAAGGCGTAAAACATCTTTCAATTGCCGTACTGTAAATAAATAATATGCAACTATGAAAACAGCATTTTGGCCTAACACAAACGGCAGGTTATATTTTAAAACATAACTCCATGATCTACCGAGAATAAAAACGTTCTGAAATTCAATAAATAAAACGCCTTCTAATCCAACAAGCAAGTATAATACTATAAACTTCCTTTTAAGGCTCATTCCATTAACCACCCCAACCCTCTACTTTGGCAGCAAATTTTTCAAATCGCTTGATAACTGTATTCCAATTTCTTCTTTAATCAAACGGTCAGCTTTCAGAAATAACTGATTTGCTTCATCATAGCGATGTTGTTTCGTTAGAAACTGTAAGTACCTTTTAATCCTTGCTTCGTTAAAAGGATCGCACTCATATAAAGCTAGCAAATATTTTTCTTCCTTTTCACTATTTTTATAAAATACCAGTAATTTTTCTAGCATACTTATTTGTTTTTCTGATATACTTTCACGGTAGGTATCTAACCAAGAAACATATAATAAATGAGGCACCAATTGCTTATCAAACAGCTCTACGGCTTTTTCAAAAAGCTCTATAGCAGCACCGCGATCCTCAAACCACAATTTAATCCCAATAGAATATAGCTTTAAATATACGAAAACATCGATTTCTTCTATTAGCTTATAATTAATAATCACTTTTCCGTTTAAAAGTGTTACAAATGGCTCGTCATCATTATAGATTTTCTTAAAAACCAGGTTAATTTCGTGCACATTTACGTAGATACGATTTGAGGCCTTATTATACGGTTCGTTTGGAAAGAGCGTCTCTATTAACACCTCTTTTTCGACCCGAAGATTATTTTGAAATAGTAAATAAGTTAGAATTTCCTCAGCTTTTTTTCTTTTCCATTTTTCAATTTTAATCTCTTTACCGTCGTACATAATTTTAAAAGAGTGAAATAACGAAAATGACAATTTAGGTGTTGTCAAACTAGTTTGTTCAGGTGGATTATTTAGGAATATTTTTTTAAATTCAGATGGTAGCGAAAAATCTATAGCTAAATCAAAAGACTTAATTGATTCCTTTAGATTCAAGCTTTCAAACCATAGATCGGCATCAGATAAATAACTCTCCTGCTGAAGGATCTTACCAATAAAATAATAACCAAAAGCCCTATACCATGGATGCTTAAATTGATCTACTTGTGCTTTAAGCGTAAAAGCATAACGGCCTAGATTCTCATGGTCAGCTTGTGTATACGACTCATATAACTCCAAAAATTGGATCGCAATCTTAACAAAATACAATTCATTATTTTTTTCAGAATGATTTGATGTGGACACCGAATTTGAAACATTAGAAAATAATCGATTCCAAAACCACTCATTAATAGGATGAACAGAAAAATTTTCTTTTTTATACAGAGCTTTAGTCAGCTTTTTAATGGAACTGTTGCTCTCGCTCAATACCTTCAACCGCTCATAAACATAGTAAATCCCTTCTTTATGGTCGATTAATAAATATAACCAATTTAGCGCTATAACCAACATCATCGTTTCTTCTTCATATTCATCAATCATCGTAAAATAGGATTGGGATTGTTTAAAATATGAAATTGACTGATCGACGTCACCTTTAAATATCTCATATAGAGCCAAAAAACTAGTTATACTAGCTTTTTCTCTATAGCTTATCCTTGGACATTTCAGCTCTTTTATTAGAAAGGCAAAAATAATTTCAGCATCAGGATGTTTGGATTGAAACAGATAACAACAGCCTAATTGACTAAGCGCACGAGTTAACCGAACACTATCGCCCGATATCCCATAATTCTGAACATCCTCTTGCAGCAACTCACCAAGTCGTAACCAATCATTATCGAAAAAAAGTGGAAGATACCTCTTCATGCCCATTACCTTCCTTACACGATTTTTATAATAATAATAATTCTCTGAAATATCTTATAATCCTTTAATCCTAGCTGCATTTTCCTAGGTGGGTAAAGGATTCAAGTGCCTACTTCTTTTATCCAATTATTTATCAAAGTGCCTGTCACTTCCCGAATTTTGTCGAAGAAATGCAATGCAAAAAGGGGGTGTTTTTATACTTTATATGATTTAACAGCATCTATTGATTAAAGTAATAGATATCCCAAAAGTTCTAAGTGACATCAATACCTTAAATATTTATAATAGTAATCAAGTAGGAGGTGATAAAGATGGAAGAGTTTTTAAAGCAAATCGTAAAGCAATTAGGTTCACTAGAAAACAAATTTGATTCAATGGAATCTAAGATTGGCTCTATGGATTCTAAAATTGGTGCAATGGAATCTAAGATTGGCTCTATGGATTCTAAAATTGGTGCAATGGAGTCTAAGATTGGCTCTATGGATTCTAAAATTGGTGCAATGGAGTCTAAGATTGGCTCTATGGATTCTAAAATTGGTGCAATGGAGTCTAAGATTGGCTCTATGGATTCTAAAATTGGTGCAATGGAGTCTAAGATTGGCTCTATGGATTCTAAAATTGGTGCAATGGAGTCTAAGATTGGCTCTATGGATTCTAAAATTGGTGCAATGGAGTCTAAGATTGGCTCTATGGATTCTAAAATTGGTGCAATGGAAGAAGGACAAAGTTCATTAATAGCAGAACAAAGTGAGATGCGAAAAGAAGTAGCATTTTACTATGGAAGTGCGATGAAAAAACTTGATGAAACAAAATCAGAATTAAGTAGCGAAATTCACCAAATATTTACGATTCAAAAGCAACATCAAAGCGTCTTAGAGATTCTAAACGAAAAGCAATAAATTGTGGTCGATGGTTTTCCCTCTCATATTAGCAATTCTATATTCCTTGCATATTTAACTTCACCATAAGTAACACAATTTAGCAGGAGTACATCCTTTCAATTACATGTTGGCCAAGGACCGTGCTTCATTCTAAACCTACTACTCTAAAGCAGAATATTCTAATGCAAGTTTTTTTCCGGACATATGATACCTTATTACTATAAAATGCGGACTTTTAGTGGGTTTTCCGGACAATGAATACGCGATTTAAGTAAATTACGCAAATTTTGGTCTCAATTCAATGCAATAACGTTTCGTATGTCTGCCATATCCTAAAAACCGCCTTTTTGCCACAAATAACGAATCGTATGTCCGCATACTACCCTAAATCAACAAAAAAAGCCCAAACCTCAGATTGTTTTTCTCTAAGATTTAGGCGTTATTATAAAAATATGTTTAATATAGCGTTAAAAGCTATGCCTATACTCATTCACATCACATTATATTGCTAAATTTGAACGCACGAACAGGTATAAAACGCGTTAATTTTAAAAAAATCTCTACATTAATCGATTTCAATAGCCAATATAGGATATCTTGATTCAACTAAACGTCTCCCCGTCGAACTAATGATTAAGTCATCATCAATGAAAACGGAGTAATCCTGGTTAAAATCTAAAGGCGTCGCAGTCTGTAATACTACTTCTGTCTTATCAGAATTGATAGATATAACCTCAAACTCAACGAAAAATCTGTCATTTTTAAAAATACCCATTAGCTGTTTAAGCTTTGAAAGTTCTAAGGTTTCCCCATTCTCCAATACGATCGGTTCAGAAAAATTCAACGTAATGGTATCCATTGTTGTAAACGATGGGTGTACATCAAACGTAACATTATTAAATTTTTCCTTAGCTGAAACATAGTAGTGGTAATTATCAAGTCCTTCTATTTCTTGTTGTGACAAGCCACTATCTAGTGCCTCTTGGACCATATTTTCAGTGTTAATAATACTTTCCTTTATTCCCTTTAAGCTAAAGGAATCAAGTTCATCACTATTAATGAATGATCTAAATATACCAAAATTGGAATTTAAGGACTGTTTTAGATAACTTTTCAAATTAATTACTTTACCTTCTAAAAATATTTCATTATTAACAACTGGTCTAATAAAATAATAATAGATATCCGAGTTTAAGCCTTGTTGATCAATATAGTACTGCTGCCCTTTGCCAACTGTAGCAAGTAAGTCTGCCGCTTGATTGACATGCTCAAACTGATCAGTTTGAGCGCGGAAAATTTTGTAACCTGTTACCTCTGCAATTTTACTGTCTGTCCACTCAAGTTTGACTCCTTCCGAAGTGCTGCTAATTCTATAATTAACTACGTCTGGATAAACATCGATTATATATGTATCGCTAACCGATCCATGTTCATTGGTTGCGATAACTTCTACCTCGACAGTGTTACTAATAGAGGTACCCCACTTATCAGTTGGTTCAAGAATTAGGCTTTCGTTCCTTATTCTTGCATCAATAAGTCCTGTTTCACTTTCATTGAGCTGAACACTATATGTTATGTTATTACCAGAAAAATGATAACCCACGGTCAGGCCTGTACTAATCAACCATTCCGATATTAGTTCATCTTTAATAGCGTGTTCTAACGTTGGTGTTTCTAAATCTACAGGAGCATGTTCGCTATCACCCTCTGCATTAACTTGATTGATAATCTCTAGAAGCATCTCTAAATCAAGTGCAGCAGTTTCAGCAATTTTACTTTGATATAGTTCGGCATTATCTTCAATATAATTTTCTATATTACCGTAATCAATTAATTCATATAACCACCATGAAACATATTCTGCTAGTACTGGATCCATCTCGTTACCAGCAATTGATTTTATATGCTTTAGCGTTATGTATACACGGCTTTCATCATTTATAGCATCTACAGTAGTATGACCACCAAAATACTCATCTAGGCCTGCATATTTTATAGTGAGATCTTTAAATTCCAGCTCCATGATATATGAGCGGCTTAGAACTATTTCCTTGTTTAATGTAATAACTAACTTAGGTACATTTAGATTTGTACGATCCCAATATATGGATTCGATATTTTCCTCATTTACATCATTTGAGCTGTCTTGATTTGTTATGGCAAATAGTTCGATCACATCAGTTGTAGTAAAAGTAGATTCCTCTAATGCTGTGTTGAACATCATAGTTATGGTTCTAGGATCCTGAGAGCCTATTTCTAATTTTGTTTTTGTATTAGATCTAATGTGCTCACTATCAACCTTAAATTCCATAAACTTAACCACGTTATTATTAGAATCAAGCTCATATAATTGAATATACTGTCCTACATTTACAGCGATGTCATCTCCCCTATGGTACGAAAGCAAATCTGCTGGTGCAGACTCACCGATTCCTGTAGGAATTACAGAATCTGATGAAACCTTAATTGCTAAAGTATTTCCATTTGCAGGTCTATACTCAATTGATGTTGTACCTAAAGCAAAGCCTTGTTCTAACAATGTTTCATCTGAATGCGAACTCAGATCACCTACATTCACATTTTCGATGATTTGGACATCATTTTGAAAAATATCTGTCCCACTCAATCCAGCAACCATATAAATATCATATGATTTTCCGGTTGGTAAATTATTAATAGTACTAGATGTTGAAGCAGAACCACTTAATGTAAAGCTACCATGGCCATAAACAACATAACTACTAACATCACCAGCTAATTCAGACCAAACTTGTGAACCACTAGGCGCTGTTGCACCATGTTCTACTACTACATATTTAACAGTTCCAGCTTTATTCAAATTAGCTGTTAGTGTAATGTCACCATTCCCCACCCCTGCATGTGCTTGAGGTTCAGAGACAAATAGTGGTGGTGTATTGGAGCTTGAATGATCATCTTGCCCTTGATCTGAGCTTGAGTTTGAATCGTCATCTTCTCCAGGCTCGGGATTTGAAGTGGTTTCATCATCGGAATCTGAACCATCGTTATTTCCTGTATTTCCAGAGCTTGTAGGGAACGTCTCCGCCATTTTCGTTTGTTCCGATAATTCATCAAGTTCTTCCTCTGTCATTCCTGCATTTTTGGCAGATTCAACAATTTCCTGCTCACTTTTCAATACTTCTTCTTTCAATTGTTTTGTTTTAGTTTCAATGTTTGAAAGAGTTGGTTGATTTTTTGCTTTCAGTGCAGACTCAACCTCTGCATTTTTACTTGATGTTTTAACAGCATTAACGAGATTTTCTTGAATTTGGGCGAGCGCTGCTGCTTGTTTTACAAGTTTTACAGAGTTCTTTAGCGTTTCAAGCTCTTGCGTATTTTTCAACTGATTGGCTTGATTATGTGATTCTTCTGCAACTGTCAGTACGTCTTGTATCACTTCTACTAAAATTTCAACTTCTACTTCTTGAACAAATTCAGCTGCATTCAACGTTTGAACTTCAGCCATTGGTTCTTGAGCAGAGGTTATATCCATTGTTTCATTTATAGAAATAACTTGTTCTGGGTTGCTATTGTCATAATCATTTTGCTCACTGCTTCGAGATGCTCCAACTTCTCCGTCTAAAACGACAACCTTTGTGGAGTTATCAAGTGGAGATGTTGTCACTAGAAATAATGTACCGCGAACACCCATTACTGATGTTGGTGTTTCAATTTCATACTCATCATTAGCGTTAGTTAAGCTTTGTATGCTATTCCAAATCTTACCCGAAAGCATCTTAATTTTTGTTTTCTTTGAAGATTCATCATTTTTAAGTTTAGAAATAACCACTTTAGAAGTAGGACCGATCGTACTTTTAGATCCATCATCATAGACAATGTTCGTTGAGCTTTTAACTCCTGTCCGTACAGTATCACCTTGTGAAAGACTAAAACCATCTTTCACACCAAACTCTTTCTTCCCTCCCCCTTTTTTCATATATACTTTTCCTTTTACATCTTTAGTAATAGCAATTCTTGTAGACTTGGCTGCTGCTGTCGATAAAGTAGGTAAAATTAATGATAATACTAGTAAAAAAGACAGCATGATTCGTATTCGTTTCATTACGTCCCCCTTAAATAAAACTATTATATTATACTACTCTAGCAATATTTTCATAAAATGTTAATAAAAAATGCAAAAAAACTCAGTATACCTGCAAGGCAAATTACCTCTTTTCCGATAAATACCTGGCCGAACACCAACAAAAGCCTCACCAGGTGCCAGACATTTCGTATGGTGCCAGGCACTTTGCATAGTGCCAGGCACTTCCCGAATTTTGTCGTTTCGCAAAGCGCCCGCCATCTTCCTGAATACTGTCCTCCAAGTGACAGGCACCTACCGGATTTTGTCGAATCCTCTTATATCTTTTTTTACAAAATCAATCATCGATAAAAAAATTTTCATATGCACCCCTCTTTTTCCCTAGTTAGCGCTATTTATATAGTGAAGGGAGGTGATCAACGATGGCAGCGTTAGAAAATATGTATGATAGTCAATTAAGTTTAGAGTATGATCATGGGATGAATTTAGATGGCAAGATCATGACAAAGGTGAAGAATTACAACAACTTGAAAACAACAGCTACACCTGAAGGGATTTTAGCAGTTGCACAAGCCATTTCATCTCTACAGCAGCATCCGCTAAATTATATTAAGCGAAACAGCAACTATGAAATTTTCAATGGGTAATGTAGACGTAAATTTTACAAGAAAGGAGGTTAAAGTCAATGAGTAAAAAACTAGAATTACAGTTTATGAATTTAGAAGGAAAAACCTCAACGATCTCAATTGATGATCCTACAGAACCTGTTGATCCTATTGCAGTAGCAGCTGCTATGGATACGATACTTGCTCAGAATATTTTTTTCTCAACAGGCGGTGATTTCGTATCCAAGAAAGGCGCTCGCGTGGTAGAGCGAACTGTTCAAAATGTGGAGTTAATATAAGGATTCATATCACAGCTTGAAATAAATTTATATAACAAAAGGGAGCCATCAGCTCCCTTTTAAAAATATCTACATTTTGTATATGAACCAATTTAACCAGGAATTCCTGTCATGTGTCATCACTAAAGAAAACCTAATTCGTCGCTGTAGTTTCTGGATCTTGAACGTCATTTATTGTGTTTGTTGCATCACTTTCACTTACGTTTTCGGCAGTTTCAGAAGTTGTACCTTCTGCAGTTGTTGTTTCACTAGTTGTAGAAGTATTTTCGTTTGTTGTAGATTCTACTTCTGTATTTTCTTCGCCTTCTGTTGTTTCTTCTGTAACCGTATTATCTTCATCTGTAATTGTTTCCACTGTTGTCGCATTTTCTTCGCCAGCACTATCCGTAATTTCTCCGTCGATTAGTTCATCTTCTATAATAATGGCACTCGATGTTTCATCATCCCAATTTACCGTTGCTCCAAACGCCTCGCTAATAAAACGTAACGGCACCACTGTACGAGCATTCATAACTTCTGCAGGAACATCCAATTTAATTTCCTGTCCATTCACATATGCAGTTAACTCACCGATTACTAATTTTAACTCGACACCGTCTTTAATTACAATAACCGTTTGAGTTTCAGCATCCCATGCAACATCTGCGCTTAATGCATTGGAAATTGCACGGAATGGCACAAGTGTACGACCATCTTTGATAACTGGGGGAACATCGAAAACTGGATGTGTTCCGTTTACAAATGCTTTTATATTGTTATTACCTTGCTTTTCCATCAATTTTGCAAGCTTTTTATAACGTCCAATGTTTTCATAATCAAGTTTTACAGCCTCTTCCTGAGCTGCTACCGCTTCATCTATTTCTCCCGCTGCTTCGTAAAGTTCTGAAATAGTTTCTAAAACCTCTTCTTCAGCTTCAATGTCCTCTTCATTTGTTTCTAATTGCTGACTCAATTGGGCCGCAGCCTTCTTAAGCTCCGCAGAATTCCCCTTATACTCAACAAGAAGTTGTTGACGCTCTTGCTTAATTTGATCTTTTACAGTTTCATAGTCCTTTTGAAGCTGTTCACTTTGATTTTGGTATTCTTCTTGTGAAATTTCTCCACTCTTAACTTGTGTTTTCAAAGCTTTCTTTTGATCTTTAACTGATTTTTTAGAAATAGCACTTTCATTTGTAGCATTAACTTCCTTTTCGGATGTACCTGTTTCTTCAACACTTGCATTCTCTGTATCTACCTCGGTAACAGTGTCAGAACTTGTTGTTTCTGTTGAAGTATCACTTGTACTGTTGCTTCCACTATTACTATTACTTTCGCTACTATTACTACTGCTTTTACCACTACTACCTTTACTATTATTACTACCACTATTTCCTCCACCATTGTCGCCACCTTTTTTGGCAACCACAATAATAGGGTCTTTTGTAGCCGCAAAAGCTGCCATCGATAAAAACAAATTCAATACAAGGAATAATGATAATAGCCTTACTACTTTCTTTTTCATATTTATAGCCTCCTTAATTATTAGGTATTATATATAAAAAATTTAAACACATAACCGCAAAAGATTTTGAATTTACACCCTTATTGAATGCAATTTTCAGTTACTACAACGCAAAAAACTCATCCAGAAAAAGGATGAGTGAACTCACCTTTACTGGCAGCTGGCGAACATATCCTCAGGAGGACTTAGTCCCTATAGCTTTGCGTCACTATCTTTCAATAGCTTTGCCGTTGATCAGAAAGACTGATATTTATTTTATGGAAATCTACTCATAGTATAGGAGAAAATTCATTGGATTGATATATGTAAATAGTCTTATATTGACGAATAATGGCGATAAAATTTCGAGAAAAATTCACTTTCAGAACTAAGAGGTTTTTTTCAAAAAAATAGATTATATTCTATAATTCGACAAAATCCGGGAAGTGCCTGTCACTTGAATGGAAAAAATTCAGCAAGTGGCAGGTACCATAAATGGTGATATAATGATAACGTTAGTATTTTTAATAGTCTAATATTTTTGTAGAACAATATCTTTTACCGGATGTGATATAGATTGTTTAAAAAATTTGGTTTAGAAACTCATACGCAGTTTTTTGTGTTCCTAGCACTTGTACTATTAAAGTTTTTTGTCGTGAGAACATTGTTGTTCGAAGGAACAGGATTTTTCTATACGATTTTTGTAGAAATAGGCTATTTATTTTTTATTTTTGGACTAGTTGAGTTATTCCCTTTGTATAGACTGAAAAAGCTATTGTATGTAACCATAAATCTTGTATTTTCAATACTGTTACTAGCCATATTGATTTACCATGATTATTACGGTTATATTGTAACCTTTCAAGCGTTTTCGCAGATCGACCAGGTTGGAACCATTAAGGACAGTGTGCTGCAATTGATCGATCCGATTTATCTTGTTCTTTTTGCAGATTTAATCCTACTTACTGTTCTTGCATTGGTTCGAAAAAAAGCACAACTGATTGAGAATCGTGAACGAACACTAAAATTTATTTTACCTGTGATGATAGTCGGAATCGCTCTTCTAGCATTTAATATTTTTACACAAAAAGATACTGTGATTGCTGATACAGTGCTAGCTGCTGAAAAACAAGGTATTTTAACATATGAAATTCTTTCAGCCAAAACGGTTGCGGCAAGTGCAACTGCACTAACAGATGCGGAACAAGAAATAACGCCTGATCTAGTTCATGAACTAAAGGAAATAGTTCACCTTCCGAAAGAGGATCTGAAGTTGAACGGTATTGCAAAAGATAAAAATATTATTGTGATTCAAGCCGAAGCCTTTCAAGATTTTACATTGAACCTTGAAATAGATGGCCAAGAAGTCACGCCATTTTTAAATGAATTATTAAAAGAAAGTCTTTATTTCCCAAATGTATATCAACAAATTGGACAAGGAAATACATCTGATGCGGAGTTTCTATTTAATACATCATTATATCCTGCTCCATGGACCGCAACGTCTGAAACATTTGGAGACCGCGAGATTCCTAGTTTTCCAAGATTGTTAAAGGAGCAAGGCTATAAATCGTTAACCTTCCATGCGAATGATGTGACGTTTTGGAATCGGGATGAAATGTACCCGGCATTAGGATTTGATCAATTTTACGATATCAATTTCTTCGGTAATTTCGGTCATGAAGATGTAATCGGAATGGGACCATCCGATGAATATGTATATAACATGGCTTTGCCAGAATTGAAGGAGCTGCACGAGCAAAATCAAAAGTTTTATGCACAATTTGTAACACTTTCTAGCCATCACCCATTTATTATTCCGGGGAACCATGATGTTATTAAACTTCCTGAAAAATTTGATGGCACTTTAGTTGGCTCTTATTTAAAAGCCATCAACTATACGGACCAGGCATTGGAGCAGCTAGTGAACGCGTTGAAGAAAGAAGGCATGTGGGAGGACACCATACTAGTATTCTATGGAGATCACTTCGGATTACAGCCAAGCGGCTTAAGTGAACTTGATTTTGAAGTATTAGAAGCGGCCATTGGGCATGAATATACACAGCTGGATCAATTTAATATTCCATTTATCGTGACTGTTGGCGGGCAAAACATTAGCGAGGAGAACGTTGCAATTGGTGGCCAAATTGATATGATGCCTACAGTCGCAAATCTACTCGACCTTTCATTAGAAAATCAAGTTATATTTGGGCAGGACCTAGTCAATTATTACGATAACCTTTTTGGAATGAGATATTACATGCCAAACGGAGCGTTCTTTAATAAGGACATTGCGTTTCGTCCTGAAGAAGGGTTTACTGATGGCGAAGCCCTTGACATTTACTTGAGGGACCCGATTGAAGATTTTTCCCGATATGAAGAGGATTATAATCGCGTTCTAAAGCTGATGCAGCTTTCTGATCAATATATGAAGAGCTTGCCACAAAGAGAATTATAAAGATAGGCTGCCAGTACTAGTATTGGTGGCTTTTTTGTGTAGGTTAGGCAGTGTGCAATTTCGGGTTGAGGGTTGTTATGTTGGTTTGAGTTTAAGGTTTTTAAGCATGCCGCTGCGCTGAGATATGTATTTCCACCTTGATACCTCTGGCTTAAAGCTTCAATGGACGCAAAATATTGTTTGTTAATGCCAAATAAATAAATTCCTCTAGACCGCGCTAAGCGAAAATCCTAGATTTCTAAAACAACTTTAGTAGTTATAATCCTAATTTATGATTTATTATCCAATTTGTCGTACTTGTAATCCAATTCATCGTATTTGTAATCCAATAATCCAATTTCTAAGCGAATTCCTAGATTATTGGACGCTAACTAAATTTCCACACTCTACAAACGCGCTGACATTAAAACAAAGAGCCAATCATTTATTAAAATGATCAGCTCTGCCAACAACTTATTTTATATATTTCTCTGCCACAATGGCCACTTTTAAATATCATTCGACAAATTTCGGGAAGTGACAGGCACCTAGAGAAGAAACAGGCACCTGAAGAGGAAGTGTATGGAACTCTGGTGAGGAAGTGCCTGGCACCTGGTGGATCAGGCACTTTGCACCCTAGCACCTTTTTGGCACTTTAGAAATGGCTAGCGCTCGGAACCTTCCTGGCACCTGGCCTAACACCTCTCCAGACGTCTATACCATTCATCTATACTTCCTGCCCCAGTGGCAGCTTAATTTTGACAGTTGTTCCTTTGTTCACTTGGCTTTTGAAGGAAATGGTGCCATTGTGTTCTTCGATGATTTTATAGCACATCATTAAACCTAAGCCTGTTCCTTTTTCTTTGTTACTATAAAAAGGCTCACCTAGTTTTTGTAGGCGTTCCTCACTGATGCCAACGCCGTTGTCTGATATTTTGATAACAAGATACTCTTCCTTTGCGCAAATTTTAGCCTTGATAAGCCCTCCTGATTCAATGGACTCGATGCTATTTTTAATGACATTAATGAGCACTTGTTTGATTTGGTTACGATCACACATGATAGGCTGGACATCTTCGGTAATTTTTTTCGAAAACTGGATATTCTTTAAGTTTGCCTCAGATTCAAATAAGGTTTCCACCTCTTTATATAATTGTGGAATGCTCGTATAGCTTTGTTTTATTTCTTTCGGTTTAGCAAGTGATAGAAATTCGTTTATAATTTCCTCAATTCGCTCAAACTCTGAAAAAATAACGTTAAAGTAATCATCTTTAATTTGACCAACTTGGAAAAGTTGAACAAATCCTTTAATGGCAGTCAGTGGGTTTCTAATTTCATGTGCCACACCTGCAGCGAGTTCTCCAACTACTTGCAACTTTTCTGCCTTCATCAGTTGTTCTTCTGCTCTTCTTTTTTCAGTAATATCTCGTCCTACCATAATAACTCGCTCGACTTCACCGTTATCTTCTATTACCGGATTTCCGAAACATTCGAGCAATAAGCAAGCACCGTTCTTATGAAATGTTCGAATTTCAAACTTTGCAGCAGCCTTTGTTTCAAGCATTTCCTCAAAAAACGTCTTAAATGGTTTAACATCATCTGCATGAATACACTCTAATATTGATGTCCCAATAAAGCTTTCAGGTGTATAGCCTAACACTGTTTGATGTGAAGGTGATGCATATAGAAACCTACTATTGACATCAAATATACCGATTAAATCTGTCATATTTTCAGCAATTAACCGATATTTTTCCTGACTCTTCTGCAATTCTTTTTCCATATGCTTACGATCCGTGATATCAACACCTGACCCAATAACCTCAACAACTTTTCCACCACGTATGACAGGGCTTAAGGCACAGAGATAATAAATCCCATTATGTTCGTTTTCATAGGTTATATTCTCTTCCCCATCCCAAGCCCGCTTGTAATATTGTAACTTCTCTTCGGCAATTTCTTTACTAAGGAAGTCGTGTAGCTCTTTACCAACAATTTGTGATGGCGTCAGATTAATACGATATACTAGTTCTCCATCGCAAAGGGTATGAATAAAGTGACCTTTTATTAATTTATATTTAAAAATCATCCCCTGCTGCAAGCGAATCGTTTCATTTAATTCATTTTTTGCACGACGCAATAATTCCTTCGCCCAATTAAGTTGGTTTCTTTCTTGCGGGAGACCAAATAATTTAACTGAATTTTGAATATCTGAGTAATTTTCTAACAGTTGGTCAGCTGTTACCGGTCGACTAAACAAGTAGCCCTGTCCTGTATCACAATAATTTTTCTGCAAAAACATGAGTTGGGACTTGGTCTCAATTCCTTCTGCCACCACATTTAGGTTTAAGTTATGCGCCATGGAAATTAGCGTTTTAATAATAGTTCTATCATTAATACTATTTCGAATATTATCGATAAAAGTTTGGTCAATTTTCAAAGTATCTAAAGGAATCTTCTTTAATCGATTTAATGAACTAAAGCCGGCACCAAAATCATCAATACTAATACGTACGCCTAGCTTTTTAAGCTCAAGCAAAGTATGAATTGCGTATTCATTATCAGCTGCCATACTCTCGGTAATCTCTAGTTCTAAGTAATGCGGTTCAAGATTTGTTTCACTTAGAACTGTTTTAATGGTTGTTAATATATCTACTTGCGAGAACTGCCTTGCAGATAAATTAACCGATATGATTGTAGAAAAACCTTGTTGCTGCCACATTTTATTTTGTTGACAGGCCGCAGTTAACACCCATTCTCCAATTGGAATAATTAAGCCCGTTTCTTCGGCAATCGGAATAAAGGTTTCTGGATAAATGAAACCAAGCTCAGGGTGAATCCAGCGTAACAAAGCCTCAACACCTACAATTTTACCAGTTTTTAAATTTACTTTTGGTTGATAATATAAAGTTAGCTGTTGACGCTCAAGCGCTCGGTGCAGTTCCATTTCCATTAACAAAGGGCCAACTTCATCTTCGCTGCATGTATAGTCGGAGTAGAATTTAAAATTGTTTTTACCTGCTTGCTTGGCTTGATACATCGCATAATCCGCATGTTTTATAAGGGTCTCAACTGTCTCACCATTCTCCGGGAAAACGCTAATTCCGATGCTTGGAGTAGTAAAAATATCATAACTATTGATAGTAAAAGGGTGCGATAGAGTGTTTAGGATATATTTAGCGACCTTTGTGGCTAGGTTTCTATCGGTATTCGACAAAACAACTATAAATTCATCGCCACCCTGTCGGAATATAACATCCTTCCTGCTTATACATGACTTCAACCGTTCAGCTACTTCTTTTAAAAGCTGGTCCCCTACATCATGCCCTAAGCTATCATTAATATTTTTAAAGCGATCTAAATCAATGAATAATAAGGCGAAACTTTGATCCTTTTGTACAGAATGGTTAAGTTCATATGCAAGATGAGAGATCAACCTATTTCTATTAGGCAAACCTGTCAAATAGTCTTGAAAGGCCAACTGTTCATTCTCTATGCTGTTATTTAAGTCCAATTCACATTGTTTACTTGTTTCTTCTTGGTCTCTTTTTTTATTCTTGGTAATGTCATGTCCAACTATCATAAATGCAGGTTTACTGTTAAAAGTAACTTGAGTAACCACAGTTTCAAGATAGATTTCCTTTCCATCTAACGAAACTAGCTTATATTCAGTTGGTTCATTTAGTTCTATTTCTACAAAGCTTGCTTGAAATCCAGAGGAGAGAAAATCATTAAAACTCATGCCAATTAGATTGCCTTGTTCTCCACATAAACCGCTAATGGCTTTTTTATTAGCGAACACGATCCGATCATCTTGATGAACGAAAATTAAGGACGGAGATAGGTCAATCATCGTACGGAATTGATCCTCACTATTACTCATCAATGAATTCGATTCATCCTTTTGAACATTTATTGAGTTGTTTATTAAAGTGTTCTCCACATTCATTTTCAATCACCGTTCATCATTTTATTTTGGTCAAACTAAAAATTAGTATATTTCAGTAAAATTCGGTATATATCTGTCGAATTTTCCAATTTTACTATGTTAAATTTTTGTTATTTTATCTGGAATTTAATAAAAGAGAGCCAATCTTAGCAAATTGATTAGCTCTCCTTATCTTATTATCTCTATTATTCTCTCACTACGCAAATGAAATAGTTAATAGCAGTCTATATTTCTATCGACAAACTTCGGGGAGTGCCTGGCACTTTCGACAAGTGCCTGGCACCTTGCATAAGGCTCCTTGCATGAAATGCGCGAAATGCACGAAATTCGACAAGTGACAGGCACTTGTCGGATTTGTAGCTTTGTAACTTGTAGAACCTGTCGAAATTCCCGCTTTATAGGAACCGCTCTTCAAATTCTTGTTTGCAAATTGGTTTGCTGAATAGGTAGCCTTGCATATGATAGCAATTGTTCTTTAATAGGAATTCTTTTTGATATTCTTCTTCTACGCCTTCTGCAATAACATGCAGGCGCAAGCTGCGAGCCAGATTGATAACCGCCTCTGGAATTTCTGAGTTATCATAATTATCTTTTATGTCTTGAATAAAGGATCGATCAATTTTAAGAGTATTGATTGGCAACTTTTTCAAGTAACTTAATGACGAATAACCTGTTCCAAAATCATCGATGGATATTGAAATTCCATATTCTTGTAGATCTTTTAAAGCTTTTATCGTTTCTTTTGAATTAAAAAGCAATGTGCTTTCGGTTATTTCTACTTCGAAATAGCTCGGTTCTAATCCATATCCTTCCAGAAGTTCTTTCACCTGTTTCACTAATGAAGATGGATCTTGGAATTGTTTAGCTGAAAAATTAACAGCAAGACTTAATGGCTGCGTTCGATTTTCATTCCATTTCCTAACCTGTGTACACGCTTGTTTCATTGCAATTTCCCATAACTGATGAATATGTCCTGTTTCCTCTGCAACACCTATAAAGACATCTGGTGGTACAAAGCCGAGTTCCTCATCTGTCCAACGCAATAAAGCCTCTACCCCTGTTACAGCATTGCGACGAGCATCTATTTTAGGCTGGTAATAAACTTCAATCTTTTCATTACGAATTGCTTTTTTCAAGCGTGATTCAATCCGAAGCTTCTCATTGCTTTCTTTTGTAATTTGTTCATTATAAAACACAACTCTATTGCCATCTTGTTTCTTAGCAGCATACATCGCGCTATCAGCATAAATGACAAGCGTATCTGCATTTGTAGTATGTTGCGGATACAAGCTGATCCCACAACTTGCACTTACACTTACTTCATTGCCATCTAATAGAAACGGTTGTTTAATAGCTTTTACAAGATTTTCTGCAGCAGCGTTAATTTCTTTTTCCTCATATTCACTCATTAAAATGACAAATTCATCGCCGCCTTGTCTAGTAAGAATGCTATTTTCACTAGACATGCAGTGGTTGATTCGGTCGGAAATAAGCTGCAGCAGTTTATCTCCTTTGGCATGCCCTAATGTATCATTCACATCTTTAAAGCGGTCAATGTCAATAAATAGCAGTGCAACAGTTTTCCCTGTTTTTTTAGCACTTTCAATGCTTTGATCTAACGCTTTTTGAAAATACCTGCGATTTAGTAAGCCTGTTAGCGGATCGTGATAGGCCTGGAATTTGATAAGTTCCTGACTTTCTTTTAAATCAGTAATATAGCTTTGCAATGAATTGGATAGGGCATTTACATTCTGTGTTAAATGGCCAAGTTCATCTTTTCTTTTTACTTCTAAATCCTGTCCATAATTCCCTTTTGCAATTTCGTTTACCTTATCGACAATATAACCTATTGGTCTTGTAATCGATCTGGAAAAAATAGAACTTGTTAGTAATACAACAATTATAAACAGAATAGCTAAAAGGATGTGTTGCAGTAATTCACGGTCAAGCTGTTTTTTGATTAAACTATAGTCGTAAGTTAAACCTATAACATAGGGATTTTCAACGTCTGTATTAATCGGTACAAAGGTTTTTGTAACCATTTGTCCGTTAATTTCTTCCGTATAGCTCTGCGTCTTACCAGTTTCTACAGCTGATTGAACTAAGCATGTATCTTCAGCTTGATTTTGATAGTCATAGGTTCCATACCAAATGGGTTGATCGGCAATCCGGATAAAACTATTGCCATTACTAGTAATCTTGGACGTTTCTTGACCAAAGTTTTTTGGATTAAAAACTGTTAATTCAAGAACTCCCTCTAATTTAGTGCGGAATCGTTCCATAACATTACCAGGTCCAAAACGTTCCTCATACTCTAGTACTTGTTTATCACGAAGATAGGGATTGATAATATAGTTCGTCGTTCCATCATGATAATATCCCCATTTATCAGTATGATCTGGATTACTGGCTGCAACTTCAGTTGGTCCAGACCAATAGTTTGGTAAAATTAAACCTTCCTCAACAGCGATTGGCTTTAAAGCAAACAGCTGTTTAAAAGCATCATACCAAAATCCCCATTCTTTCGTTGATAATCCAATTTCGTGTGGATCAGAGGATTTAACACCGACGATATCGTCCTCCGTTTGCGCCAATAATGTAATATGAGAAATCATAAGCTCATCGGCTAATTGTTTTAATTGCTCATTTGTCACATCTTCATGGCGCGGTGGTAAAGAGTTTCGAATGGCAATTGACGCCGTTCTTAATTCTTTTCCCATCATATCTTCTACATACAGGGCTCCATTTTTTGAGTTTTCCACCTGATATGAAACTTCCTGGATGATTAATTCTATCTCTCTTTCATTAAATTCAACCATTTTCTGTTTCGTTCGAATGTAGTGTAAGGTACTATTAGCTATTAATATACATAACACTAACGATGTGAAAATGATCGAAACTTTCTTCTTTATCGACACGGTTGATTCCTCCTAATAGTAGAAACCTCCTTTTTCTATGATAAATCATGATATTTGATCATAATAGATGACTAGAAAGCAGGTTATATTTAATACTATTATTGTTGTATGAATAAAGAATATTATAGCATAATCTATGAATTTTTTACTTTATTATCGTTATTATGCTATTAATAAATTATGGAATACAAAAAACCCCTATATTGGACTTTTACAGGAACTCCTATAAAACTCCAATATAAAGGTTTTACTACGAAATGGAACTTGTACACTCTTACCCTATGAAACTTTTATTTCCTTTACGAAAGGCTAAGTGGCCTTTTTATTGATGCATGTTTATTTAAAAAGTCTTGAAATAAAGACATAAATTCGACATGTTGATGGACATGGGCAGCATGGCCTGCATTAGCTATCTCTATATATTCAACATGTGGTATATATTGTTGTAAATCGAAGAGCGTGCCCTTTGTCAACTCATCATATTCTCCCAAAACCCACATAATGGGCGTTTTCATCCCTTCTAAGGCTGCACTTGAATCAAATTCAATGTGTATTCGAAGGGCTTTTTCAAAGACATCCGGGTGAACTTGGAGAGCATACCGTTGAAAGATTCTTTCCGAGTTTTCAGGTATAAGTGGTAGGTTAGGGTTTAACAGCGGTGCACAGTACTTTATCCACTTTTTATACTCGAATTTCGGTTTTTCCGCCAGTACTGTACTAATGTTGGTATATAGTTTTGAAAATACATTACAACAATGGCCTCCTACAAACGTCATACTACTCACCATATCTGGATATTTTTTAGCAAAAGCCGTTGCAATCATACATCCAAAGCTAAATCCACATAAATGTGCTTTTTTTATTTTATACTTAATATATTTTGAATAAAGCTGATCTAGTAATAAATCGATTGTTAACTGACCTTCAACTCCTAAATCATCCGGGTCATATAAATCGTAGGCTATACATTGATACTGATTTTTTAACTTTTCTATTTCTCTACTAAACGCATTTTTATTGCCAACAATCCCATGCAAAAAAATGATCGTCTCCTTTTCCATACCGATACCTCTTTTTCATGATATTTTCAAAGACTAACGAAGGAAAAGCAACTATGATGTAATATTTCAAACTATAAAACTACTTCAATATATTAATTATTGAGTATCAAACTAACTTTTTGTAAGGATAATAGCAGAAACGTACGCATTCGACAAATTTCAATAAATTTTTTAGCTATTAATCTTATTATAATACCTTACTTGTTAGATACAAGTTAAATTATAATTACAATTATTAAACAGGGTGAAAAGTGCACAAACATCAAGTGCACGAAATAGTGCACAAATACCAAGTAACATCAAGTGACAGGCACTTCCCGGAATTTGTAGTAACATCAAGTGACAGGCACTTCCCGGAATTTGTCGAATGAATAAAAGAGTGATTGATAATAAGAAAAAAGGACTCTTACTTTTTAGGATTTCGCAGTAGAATTAACTATAGCTATTCCCCCTATTCCCCTTAACAAAACTTAAGAATATAAAAAATACCTATAGATGGAACACTCTTTCTCAAGTGCCTTCTATAGGTATCAAAATACTTCTTCGCAAAGTACTGCTCTCTTTATTTTATATTTTAGCGAATTAAAACCTTCAGCGATTTATTTAGAACTCAAATACTCTTCCATATTAGCAATATTTTCATTGTGTTTCGTCTTCATTTCTATTAAAAATAAGCGTGTTTCCTCATGCAGTTCGAATTCTAATACCTCATCGATTTTCCGCGCAACCCAGCTTTGCCCTTTATTTAGTAGCGTTAATTTTTCTTCCAATGTATTTTGGCTCTTAACCTTCTCTGTGAAATCGCCTGTTTCCTTAGTAGGCACACCACCTTCACGAATAATCGCATCATGTAAACCTGCGCAGCTCCATGCTTCGTCAGATTTTACATGCTTGAAACGACCTTCCAGTTGGTCTGTACTACAATTTTTGAGCAAGTAATCCATAGTTTGAACGCCTGCACGTTCAGCTTCCAACAGTGAGTTTAGGAGTAAAAACATTTTTTCCATTTAATATATCCCCCTTCTAAAATTTTACATTCCTTTATTAGCATATCAGATTTTATTTGAATAGTATGACAATTTGTCACCCTTGATTCTATATAAGGAATAACAATCAACTCATCTTGTTGGCAGATGGTAATTATTTCATTTTTTTATAAAATGAAAGGCCTGTTTTAATATTTCCAATTGATGCCGCGCATCGTCATATAATTGGCACGAAATAGCCATATTTACTACGGGGAAGTCTGTATATTTTGATTGAATAATATGATACGTTTTTCTATGTGTGGTACACTTTGTTATCCCGATATTGTAATAGAAAAGTCTAAGTTATAAGCATTATAGCTCTTGATTTTGGTATTACTTAAAAAAAATCATAATTATAAATCCACTAACAACAACGTTTAGCATAAATATTGTGCACTTCATTGATTTACCCGTCCTACACGAGATTACAAAAGTAATGGCTACTCCACTGCGCTGAAGACTCACTTTCAATAACGTCACATTAATTAAGCCTTTAAATAAACATAAGCTGAAAGGAGGTTTTGGTCTCAAAAACTTGTCAATTGCTTTCTATAATTCCCGATCTATTTTTTATCCAATAAGCAAATGGCTTTGAAACCATTGCAAGGTTATTCATTTAATCGCAAAAGGGAGTGTGTTAGCATGGAAAAATTTTTGATTTACTATGAGAATAATAAGAACGTATTAGATTATTATGATGTTAGCAAGAAAACAATGGCGTTGCTATCTGTAGCACATATGGACTTCTCCACTATTGTAATAGAAGAGAATCGGATATTATTTGTAAGGCAAACAACCACTCAAATCATCAAAGCAGCTTGTATGAATGGTGGAGCGGAGTATGATGGAAGACGGAAAAGCATGTCGTACCTAATTGGATGCAAGCAGAAAGTTCCGATGGCCATTATACCTCATGAAGGTATCTATGCTTTCCCAACAATATCTCCTACTTGTTATGAGTGCAATTGGATCTTCTTTCATCATGTCAAATACATAACTACGTATACTCCAAAAGATTCCGCTGCAAAATCAATGATTGTCTTTAAAAATGGCCAAGAAATCACATTAAGCGAATCAACTTATGTATTAGAAAAGCAAATGCAACGAACGGCTATGTGCATCATTTCGTTAACAGGAAGATTGGACAAATATAAACAGTAAAGTAACTGGTTTACTAAAATCGACAAAACCCGACAAGTGGCACTTGTCGGGACAGGCGCTTTCAGTAGAGAGTTACTGGTCGAAGAACATTCTTTAAAAAGTTGGCAGAAATACTAAAGAAAAGAGCAAATTAATATCCTACAGATTAGCTCTTTTCTTATAGATGCAATGCAATGCTTTATAAACTTAAATCGCTGACCATTACTTTTATTTCCAAAATTTATGTGAAAAACAAAGTATGTTAAAATATTTGTATATAAAGTTAGGATGGCTGGAAATTATGGTAAAAAGGGATAGCCATACACAATTTATTGCAACCCTTGATCATCTTATTAAGTTCGGACCAAAGTGGAAAAACGGCAAAGGTTTTCTACATCTTAATAAAAGAAAAAATCGTGGCCATATACCTAAAGATTGGACCATGAACGATTATAATCAACTTATTTTGAATATAGTTAAAAACTTACAAAATGAAGTTTAGCTCTACAACAAGACATCGTTTAATCAGGAGTATGTTGTAATTGGTGACAAAATTTGGATAGTTGTGGTTGGGGAGTACGGCATAATGGAAACAGCTTTTCCCCCAGATCAGTATAATAACTACTTATCCGAAGAAGAAGGTTATAAGTACCTAGGGACAATTAAGGAGGTGCGAACATATGAATTATAATCAGGAGATTAGGTACTATGGTAAGGATATCCAAGATTATGATATCAGTCCTTTTGAAATGATCGACGCCTTTCATCGTCGAACAAAGTTTCACAAGCATTTTTTTGAATTGACATCGGACGAACAAAATTTATTAATAGAATACGACAAGCTATTACTAAAAAATGCCAATAAAGTATATGAACTCTTAAAAAATATCTACGATTTTCAAACTGATAAACCCACGGAAGAATGGTGGTGGCATCTTGATAAAGTAGCGAAAGGTCAACTTTCGGTTGACATTGATAATGGTACTGTAAATCACAAAACCTTCCTTTCAACAATAGTTGAGTTTGAATCTAAAGAAGCATATGACCTTTTTCTTGATTGGTCTCGTGATAAACAAATCATTGTTCATAAGAAACATAGTAGTAAAGACCAAAAGATTATATAAGCTAAACCCGTTAACGCTGTAGTTAATGGGTTTCCTTTTTTGTTTAATTAACAAGACAACATTCATAAATAACGGCAAATATCGACAAAACCCGACAAGCGCCAGGCACTTGTCTAAAAAAACAGGTACCTCTCGTAAAGCAGGACCTGTTTGATGTCGTGTTTTATCATTTAATCGTAAGATCTTTCAAATACCAACAAGCTCTACTATCATTTGATTGATTAGCTTGGTGTACAACCTTATAATCCTCATTGATGTTCTTCCTGATCTTTCTTAGAGCATCCCTTCTCCAGCCTTTTACCTGTTCAACTGTTACTCCTTCTTTTTCTGCGATTTCACTTGGCCTTTTATTCTCTATAATCCCTTGGATTACCCATTTGAATTGTTTTTCTGTCAGTTCATCGCAATAGGATAAGATCCTATCTCGCTCCAATATATTTTCTTCCACCGGGGAAGTCATTACTTCGAGAATGTCCGCTGTTGTGGCTGTGTAACGCTGTGCAATCCGGCTTTCTTTTCTTAATTGAGTAATCAGTTCGTTTTTAACGGCTTTTTGGGCAAAAGCAGGAAATACTCCTTTTTCTGAATCAAACTTGTTGTATGCCTTCCATAATCCGATAAGTCCTAACTGGAAATACTCATCTTGGTCTCTGTAAATGTGCAACTGTTTAATTTGATTCCAAATCATTGGCCCAAATTGTAATAAAACCTCGTCAATAGAGTAGTCGGTATAAACCACATAATAGTCCTTCTAAAAATGCGCACTTTCGATTATTCCGCCGGTACCCCTACTTTAGCCGGAACACTATATCTCGTCATATCGGACTATTTTAAGTTTAGCGACTCTCACCATGCTCAAACTTAACGTTTGGCCTATAGAAACGTAAAAAACGATGGCACTTGACCATCGTTAAACGTTATGTTTCTATCGACTTTAAAAATTTAGGTATGTCCTCTTAATCTCCAAATCAGCAGGATCAACCATCAATGAAAAATCCCCTCATCGTTTTTGTGATTTATGTAAAATCCCAATATCTCCTGTGTTGTCGCTGTCATTTCCTTTGGCAAAGCGTCTAAGCTGAAAAATTTTATTTCACTAATTTCATTTTGATCGGCTTTCAATTCACCTATTATCTCGTTGGCAACATAAATAGCCATGACACTATATACCTGATCACCGTTAGGATACTTGTGAAAGAACTCGCGCCCTGAAAATATTTTAAGAAGAGATAGCGTCCCCACCTTTATTCCCATTTCTTCTTTAAGCTCTCGTATAATGGTCTCCTCGTAGGTTTCCCCAGGTTCCATATATCCACCAGGTAATCCCCAGTTGTGTGTATCTTTACGATATTGCAGTAAAATTTCATTATTATCATTTTTAATTATAATACCTGAGGAGTTCAAAATAAGCGGCAGCTGTCCTACCTTCTGCCTGATTTCTTCTATATAGCCCATGCAATCACATCCTTAAAAAATAACATTCCCATATAATTCTTTTTCAAGACAAATAAAAAGATGCCCGTTCCTCAGGAATAAGTGATCCGAGATACGGGCAACTTTGGACTATTTCAGGGGTTTGATGAAACAAAATTATTATATTCCTAAAAAGCTATCTTTATTCCTCACTTTGGAAACATGGGGACGGTTCTCACGTTCCCCGTTCCCCACTTCCATTAAGCGGAAACGCGAGAACCGTCCCCGTTTAATTAAAATTTATATTCTTTAAGCTCTTTTTCAAGAACGGTAGCCATTTCTCTTGAACGACTGCTTACACTTCCAACAGATGCATGATATAGTGCAGCAGCCTCTTTTTGTGTTAGACGATTTTCATTTAGAGCTTTGTCTAATAATATATAATGGAGTGCAGCCGCATATATTTTTTTATTTTTTATGACAGGTTTTTTCTTAAGACAATACTGATACCATAGGAAACTTCCTGCTTCCATTACTTCAGCAGACGCATCGTCATCCTTAAGCTTTTCAAGAAAAAGAGATTCCACATCTGAACTTTGTTCATCGAGATCTTCTTCTTTACTTTCCTGAGGTGGGGATTGCAGTAATTCATCAGACATAAATATATCTAACAAATTTAAATACTCTTCTTGTAAAAATAACGAATGATTACTGTAACCAAATTCACGATGTGACTGTTTAAATTTATTATGAACTATACGCTCTATATCATTCGCAAGGTTATCTTCAAAGGTTAGGGCAGATGTAAAAAAGATTGATATGTCATCCACAAATGGAACAATAAAACCAAATGCTAAAGATCCTTCTGTTGGTGTTTCAGTTAGCTTATCAATTAGTTTTATTTCCTTAGATTGATTAGTAAAAATATCTCGTACCCAAAGCTTTCTATCCTTGATCTCATCAACCCTTACCATAGACGGTGAGTGTTCAACCCATGAATCAATAATCTCATTAATTTTTGGGCTTACGTGTTTCCTACTAGTATTCATGTAAGTTTTAAGCGCTGTACTTCCATCAAATATTTTACAAGTCATTAGAGTCCACAACGCAACAAAAAAATAAAACGTCTCCTCCATATCCTTCTGTGGAGAGTACTTATTAAAGTTTTCCTGCACAATTTGTTTGAATTGGTTATTTGAGAAAGCAAATCGAAATACATCAGATTGTATATCAACAACCTCGTCTTCTAATTGCAATTGCGAGGTCTTACTAACTTGACTCAAACAACATTTTTTATATTTTTTACCACTTCCACAATAACATAGATCGTTTCTTCCGATCTTTAGCATTGAAACTAATCCCCCTTTAAAAACAGGTCAAGTATGCACCTATATTTTACACCTTTTTTAATTTTAGTAAATTTAACCCTTGCAATCAAATAATTTTAGAGAGAAACATCGGGAGAAACATCGGGACGGTTCTGGTGATTTTATTGATATCATGGGAAACGCGAGAACCGTCCCCATGATTCCCCCAACGCGCGTTTAAAATTTTGTTCTTCATATTTACTGACTATTCAGTTATATTTTAATTGAGCTATAACTTTATACCTAAGGAGGAGGGTTTCGATGCTTAAAAGTATTAAAATAGGTAAATTTTCATTAAAATTATTGGTTTTATTAGTCTTTAGTTTCTTTTTAGTTTCAAGTTCTTCTTTTGCATCTTCAGAAGTGACCATTATGGCATCGAAGGAGCCTTCAATGCTGTCTTTGGATGATTGGACTCAGACAGATGCCTACGTCAATGTTGGTGACCAAATTAGCTTAACTGTGAGTGGAAGCATTACCTATGGATTAGAAGGCGATTTAGGTTTTAGCCCCTTGGTTAATGCAGATGGAACTCGATCCAATCCAGATAATAACAGTGAGACTTTTGAACCAAAATATGACTCAAATGCTTTTTATCCTCAATTTCCGGTTGGTTCTCTTGTTGGTGTTATCGCACTAGGAAATTCAATTTCAGACCCTTTTTTAGTAACAACTGACACATACACTTCTCAGTCTGAAGGATATCTTGTTTTAACGGTAAATGATGCGATTGGCTCTTATGAGGACAACACAGGATCATTTTCAATTATTATTGATTTAATACCTGAAAATCAGGAAGATCCGGTTGATCCAAGCGATCCCGAAAACCCAGGAGATTCTGAAGATCCAACTCCTACTATCACAGCAATGGTTTCAGGCCATTTAGATGATTTCAATCCAGAAGATTGGTATAAAGTCGAACTCCAAGAAGATGGCGCAATAAAATTTGACATTACTACAGATAGTACAAATTCAAACAGTAACTGGAATTTAACTTTTTATGACTCGGATCAAACAACAGCACTAAATTCTACAGGGGGCTGGTTTTACGATACATCGGTCAAAACAACCGGACATGATCATTTAAAGGCTGGTACTTATTATGTGCAAGTTTATCGTGTAAATGGTTTTGGTTCATACAGTTTAACACCTACATTAACACCACTAACAGATAAAGATCCTGAATTAAATGATTCTGCTGATCTCGCCATTACGATGGTCGACCAAGAAAATTATCGCGGGTATTTAGGTTATACTAGCTTAGGAGATTCTGATCTAGAAGACTGGTATAAAGTAACGCTTAACGAAGATGGTGAGTTACGCATAAATGTAACAACTGAAAGCCCTAATAGTAATTCCTATTGGTCACTTAATTTATTTGATGTAGATCGTCAAACCATTTTATCTGGAACCGGGGGCTGGTTTTATGATCCATCCCTTAAGTGGGCAGTTCATAATCATTTAAAAGCTGGAACATATTACGTTCAGATAAAAGCAGATGCTGGCTACGGAGCCTATACAATTTCTCCAACTGTAACAACTTTACCAGATAAGGATTTAGAGCCAAATGATACACTAGAAAACGCAATTACTATGATTAGTAGTGGAAATTACAAAGGTTACTTAGGTTATTCAAGTTTAGGAGATGTTGATTTAGAAGATTGGTATAAAATTGAATTAAACGGTGATGGTGAATTACAATTTTCCGTTTCTTCTCAAAGCCCAGATAGTAATTCAAATTGGTCTGCACATTTATATGATGCAGATAAAAATACTTTAATAACTTCTAGTGGCGGTTGGTTTTATGATACATCGCCAAAGTTGTTTGGACATAATCACTTAAAAGCAGGAACTTATTATGTCCAGTTGAAACGAGATGCCGGTTATGGTTCCTATATACTGACACCAACCGCTACTCCGTTAACTGATAACGATGAAGAAATTAACGATAGTGCAGTTGAGGCCTTATTAATGACACAGAACCAAGTTTATAAAGGGTACCTAGGTTATACAAGTTCAGGTATAACTGATTCGGATGATTGGTATAAAATCCAACTAGATGAAGATAGCAATCTGCAAATGACCGTAACTACTGGCAGCCCGGACGGTAATTCGAATTGGACGGCAAATTTGTATGACCCCAATTTACAATCAATAATCAATTTTACTGGTGGCTGGTTTTACGATCCTTCACCGAAGACATTTGGTCACACTCACTTAAAGGCTGGAACCTATTATGTACAGCTAAAATTAAATGCAGGGTACGGCACATATACACTTAGCCCTTCTGTTACCCCTTTAGCTGACAATGACTTAGAAGTGAATGATAACGCAGAAAGTGCTATACCCATGGGACCTAATCAAAGTTATCAAGGGTATTTAGGTAACACCGACGCTCATTCAACAGACACTGAAGATTGGTATGTTTTAAATATTGCAGAAGGCAGTGACTTAACTCTTAATATCACATCAGGCAGCCTTGATGGCAATGCCTATCTAAATTTAATATTGTATGAGCAAGATAAAACAACAGCTATAGCAAATGTCGGACAATACTTTAACGGCGGAAATCAAACGGTTGAAAAGAATCTTTTGCCTGCTGGTATATATTACGCAAAAGTAATGTTACACAGTGGATATGGATCATATAAATTAACCGGAACATTTATGCAAGGCCAAATTGTTGATCCCGAATTAGAAACCGATATTAACGGTGATGGGTTAGTTGATATTTATGATATTGTAGAAGTTGCAAAAGCAAAAAGCAACCTGCTTAAACAAATAATTCAGGACTATGGGAAGTAATACGGGTGTATCATGGGTGTGTATCATGGGGACGGTTCTCGTGATACCTATCCCCACTCAAAACACCATTCTCCCTTCCTACTTATAGGCTAATAATAAAAAAACCACTTAGTAGCTTTTTTAACCTTAAAAGCTCTTGGTGGTTTTTTTATTTGCTCTAGTATTGATTTTTATAAACATGAAGAAGATTAACGTACCTATAATCCTCATCAAAACATGAGAACCGTCCCCATGTTTCCCCCATGTTTCCCACCCGTGTTCCCAGCTTATTCCACAAATATCTCCATATCTTTAATAGGCACGCCGTCGATGAATAGAACAACATAATGTCTTCCAGTTTGTCTAAATGTAACATCAGTAAACCGATCAGTTACACCCCAACCATCACCAATTCCTATTTCATTCAAGTCTGATTGCATGTATGCTCCTGATGGCTCGTATATACGAACAAATTCTGTGTGAGCCTGTTTTATATTAGCGTATCTTCTATATATAGCGAATTGATGGTTACTATAATTAAAATCAAATACTTTTATACCCGCCCCCACCAAATCAATCTTTTTGGTTGTTGGTGAATATTCCGCCGAATCAGCAAGTATTAATACCTCAACCTTAGGAGGTTGAAACGTCACTTGCTTACCATATTGTTTAGTCAAATTTACAATATCTAAAATATCTATTATGCCATCTTTATTACTATCTTTTTTATATAAGAATGGATCGTCCTCAGATAAAGCTCCCCTATATGTATTACCCGTCTCTATAAAACTAGCATCTGACAAGATATTGCTAGTAAAACCAGGAGTCGATGTTGTGACATTAAGCTCCGATGCTGTTGTAACTAACGGGATAACTAAGGAAAAGATTAATATTACTGTCATTATTCGTTTCATTTTACTATTATTCCCCTTTCTTTATTTTCTATTATTTTATTAATTATCATTGGTATTTATTGTTAACTACCATAATTCTACAATTAACTACCATTTTCTTCAATTGTTTATATAGTAATTTTTAAAAAGAGTCAACACGGGGACGGTTCTCACGTTTCCAATATTAAGCTTTACAAATTAGACGGGGTGATACCCCCAATATTCTTGCCGTCTGACGCTGTGAAAGCCCATTAATACCTTTTACTCTTCGAAGCAGTTCATTTCTTTGAAGTTTAGGTAAGCTTTTTACTTGTGTAATCTCATTATCACCAAGTACCTCTTTTATTTTCTCCCTTGCCTCCTCATCCGTTAATCTTCTTTTTATAATAGTCCGTTCCTCTAAACATTCATCATTATTATTCCTTTCATTGAATTCTTTGAATCTTTCTTTTGCGATTAAAGGGTCTGAGGAAAAAAATTGAAGAATAAAATTATAATCTAGCAATCCCATAGGATAATAACTTTTACTATAATATCCATGACAACTACTCCACCGCCATTCATTAACCTTTTTGACTATTCCAGCTTTAAGTGGGTTTTGATGAATATATCTAACAACTGTTAATAGATACTCTCTAGTCTCTACACTTTCACTTTTAAAACGGTCTTGAAATAAATGCCCGATTACTCCGTACTTCCAGTTATAGTATCGGACAAAGCTTACACCAATTCGTTTCATCGTTTTAGAGAGTTCTTCATTACCTTCTCTTAAAAGCAGATGAACATGATTACTCATTAAGCACCAACCATAGACTTTTAACTCTGTTTCATTTTTATACCTTTCCAGTGTATTTAAAAACTGCATGCAATCTTCATCGTCATGGAAAATCTCCTGTCGATTTGCACCTCTTAATATAACATGGTAAACTCCACTACCACTTTTCAACCTTGCTTTACGAGGCATATATATCACCACTACTTTTAGAGTATTTTCAGGAAACACGGGGGGAAACACGGGGACGGTTCTCGTGACTCTTCTACACTTTATTACATTTGTTCTGAACTTGAAAATACTGTCTTGATCTTGATAGTGATTGGGAGAAGGTTTGATCAAAAAGAAGAACAAAGGAATCATTTGTTTTTGGTGTGTGGAAAATAGATGTATGTAATGTGATAGGGTGCATAAATGGGTAACCTGATTTAGAAGAATGGTAGACAGATAATAAGAAGAATTAATCTAAAAGCTTAAGGCAATTAGCCATGTACTGAGGACAGCTAACTGAAATTGACTTAAATACATTTTGATTTTTTGGAGGGTTTGGTGTCTCTGGAAATATTCATTAAGCTAATAGGGTAAATCTCTATATGCCCTATCATACGCTACTTTTAGACTACTTTCATTACTTTTTTATACTGATTCCTATGAGCACCCCTAGTTTAATTGCTGTAAATTACTAATTTTATCAAGGGCAAATCTATAAAAATTAAAATGGAGAGTGGCAGTGTTCCTTCGAGAACCACTCTCCATTTTTAGTTTTTCTTGTATAAGGTTTTAGCTATTGACGTGGTGGGGTTAATCATGAGAACCGTCCCCATGTTGCCCCCCTTGCACTTGCACATAAAATGCTATTTAGAACCTACTACTTCCTTCACCGGGACATCTGGAAGTTCGTTGACGGAGACGACTTCGTCTGTTTTTTTCTTAGGTTTTGTCCAATATTGCTCATTGCCTGGCAGATCATCGAACCATGCCGCTTGATCAGGACAGTCGAGCACCATGAACTTGCCATATTCATTGTCGCGTGATTGATGATATTTTAAGTAGGCTTTTCCATTGTCAATTGCTAGAATTTCAATTTTGCCACTTGTATGGCTCATTGATAGACGGACTCGTTTGCCTAAGCCTGAAGTTTTAGCTTTTGCCTTTTCAACAATGTCATATAGCTCTTTCAGCGTAAGGACAAAATCATTATTGCCTGCAACTGGACGGTTTACAAAGAAATAGTACGGTGTAACGCCAGCCCATGACAATTTATCAAGGAGCTCCGCTAATACATCTGGATCATCATTAATGCCTTTTAAAACAGGCGTTTGATTAACAACGATCGCTCCCGCATCGTGTAAAGCCTGGAATCCTTTTCTTGCTTGATCGGTAATTTCGACTGGATGGTTAATATGCGCCATTACATAAATGCGCTTTTCAGGGGTGGAAAATTCGCGAATTAAATTTAATAAGTCTTCATCCTCATAAATTCGCATCGGATTAAAAACAGGCAATTTGGAGCCTAAGCGGATAATTTTAACATGATCAATCGCACGAAGGCGCTCAATGATCATTCTTAGCTTTTTCGTAGCTAAAATAAGAGAATCCCCACCGGTTAATAACACATTATTAATTTCTGGGTGCTCTTCAATATACTTCAAACCTGGTTCAACATCGCTCATCGCTTCTTTTACGTCGTTTCTAAACAGACGTTTTCTAAAACAATAGCGACAGTACGCACCACAAACCTCCGACACGATCAGCAAAGCTGTAGTTGAATATTTATGCTGACAGCCAGGAACCACATAGTTTGTGTCTTCATCAGAAGCATCCCAACGGCCATATTCTTCAAGCTCCCCTTCATTAGGGATGACAAGCTTTCGAATCGGGTCATTCGGATTATTCCAATCAATTAAACTTAAATAATAGTCATTTACGCGAAATACATATTTTTCTGTAATCTGTTTCAGTTTCTCTCTTTCAGCCATGGGTATTTCTTGAATTTTATCAAGATTCATTATGTACTTGGGCTGTGCCATAAAACCTCTCCCTTCAAAGATGATAGATTTGTCATGAAATGGGATAATTCCCCACTCTATTATACTCTCATAACTGTAAGCATAATTGCAAGCCCTTTCACAAATATGGCACAAACATGTAAACATGGGGACGGTTCTCGCGATTACATTTAGCGACTATTCTAACGTTCTCCTATTTTAAGACTTTAGTATTATCTATTTTCTATTATAATAGAGTTCCATAACGTGAGAACCGTCCCCGTGATTCCCATCAAAAAAGTTGAACCGTGAGAACCGTCCCCATGTATCACCCATGTATCAAAAAAATAACTGTCCAAATATTGCGAAAGCTTTTATAATAATCGATATATAGTACTAATTTACTAAGGATAGGTGAGGAATATGGAGCAAATCCGGGATCAGATGAAGTTTAGGGTGATTTTTCTGTTGGTTTTATTAGCTTTTATATTTTTTAGTGCAAAAAACGATGATGTAGTAGCTTTTACAATAGGGAATGGTTATCAGAATGATGGTTATGATCTAAATGCTATTCAACCGACATCTACAAACTGGACAAAGCAATCTCAGTTTATTGGTAGTGATCATTCTAATTTGTATTGGATTTACAAGACAGGTAGATCAGTAGAAACATCACCAGTCATAGCGGAGGATGGAACGCTTTATGTAGCATCATTTGATAAGCTTTATGCATTGAACCCTGATGGTTCTGAAAAATGGACATTTCCAATTGGAGGTGTTTATCGTGCCTCACCTGTAATTGGTAGTGACGGTACAATCTACATAGGATCTACAACTGGATATTTATATGCAGTCGACCCTGATGGCAATGAGAAGTGGAACGTTTATTTAAATAAGGTACTTTATGGCTCACCCGCTCTTGCTAGCGACGGAACAGTTTACATCGTGGCAAACGGTAAACTTTATGCAGTGGATTCAACGGGAATAAAAAAGTGGGAATACACACCTTCCTACTACAACATAAGTAATTCACCAATAGTGGCTACTGATGGAACTATTTATATCGGTGGTTATCAAAAATTTGAAGCGCTGAGCCCCGAAGGTACCCAAAAATGGGAGTTCAGCCTTACTAATAGTCCATCAACTGCAACAGTAGGACCCGATGGAACCCTCTATGTTTCTGATACGGATACATTGTATGCCCTTACTCCAGATGGTGAAGAAAATTGGTCTTATCAGTCTCCCGGAGGTGGATTTATCGGAAATCCCGCTCTTGGCGCTAATAATTTAATTTACATCCCAGTTAATATTATCAATTCAAATAGTTCAGGTTTATATGTTTTAAATACGAGCGGTGAATTTCAATGGACTTATTCGATCCGCGATATATCACAGGATTTAATTATCGATACTGAAGGATCAATATATGTAGGAAGTGGGTTTGGGTATTTTTATGCCATCCGTTCAGATGGTACAACCAAATGGAAACTCTCAGAAACGTTTTCAGAAGAAGACTATCGGTTTGTCCAAACTGAATTTGAATATTCTGCACCTGCTATCGGAGAAAACGGAACAATATATGTAGGTAATAATAAAGGATTATATGCGATTGGTCCTAATGGTGAAGCAACAAGTATTGTTGTAGATCAACCAACTCTAACATTACCAATAGGTGGCTCTGAAAAAGTCAATATTTTTGCAATTTTTTCAGGTGGAGAAACGCCTAATATTACGTCTTGGAAAGATGTATCTTTTCAATCATCTAATGCAAACGTCGCGAAGGCAAATAAGTACGGAGTTATCGCTGTTGGTGAAGGAACAGCAACTATTACCGTAACTTTTGAAGATACCATAACTCAAATTGAAATAAATGTCCCTTCAAATCCACTATTTACTCAAAATAATCAAAGCAGTGGATTTCAAGATGGAGCTTATGACCAAGGAGCGCTCCAACCTTCTACTTTTAACTGGACTCGCCAAACACGTTTTACAGTAGGTGAAGACCCCGTAAAGAAATGGATTTCAGCCAAGCATTTTGAGGTGGGATATCAATTTACTTCGCCGGTAATTGGAGCTGATGGAACTATTTATGTCGCCACGATTGATAATTATTTACCAAGAAGGCCTTTTCTATATGCGGTCAATCCAGATGGTACTGAAAAATGGCGAGCTGGTTTAGATGCATATATAGTAGATTCACCGGTAATCGGCGCCGATGGCACGATTTATATGGCAACGTATAATACATTATTTGCAATTAATCCTGATGGCTCTACAAAATGGGCACATCCTGTTGAGACTATTATGACCTCACCAGCAATCGGTGAAGATGGCACTATTTATTTTGGAATTCTTCCATTCGGCAACGATGGAATGGGAGATGGCGGCTTTTTATATGCTGTGACTAGTGATGGTCAGTTTAAATGGTCCTATCAGGTTGGTATGGATGTGGTCTCACAATCCCCAGCAATCAGCAAAGACGGCACGATATATGTAGCTAATTCAACAGGAGAACTTTACGCGATTAATAATAACGGTACGCTAAAATGGAAATACGCTCTTGAAGAATCTGGTGACTATTTCCTAAAGCATGCTCCAGTGATAACATCGAGCGGTAATATATTAGTTAGTAGCTTAACACGAGGTTTAATTAATTTTAACGAGGATGGAACGATTAAGTGGGAATTGAAAGATGGGGTTTCAAGCTATGACCATGCCCCAGCTATTGGAGCAGATGGAACCATCTATATTACAAGTTACAATAATCTAAAAGCTATAACGGCAGATGGAAAGTTACTATGGAAGTATGTTGGAAGAAATAGCAATAGTTCGTTTAAATCGCCGCTTATCGATCTAAACGATATGATTTACGTTATTGATTCTTTTAGTATTACTTCTGTATATCAGGATGGTACAGAACGATGGTATTACCCATTAGATAGCAACAATCTCTTTAAAAGTAATCTGGCAATCGGTTCTGATAACACACTTTATGCTGGGTACTCAGGTGTAAATGACGAGCGCCTACAAGCAAGCTACTTATATGCCATACAAGCAGAAGGAGACTCAAATCTACTACCAGTGTTAACTCCTGATTTAAATGGAGATGGGTGGGTTGACATTTATGATATATCACAAATCGCAAAAGATGCCCCAGAGTTGTTGGATTGGATTTTACAATATTATGGTGAAAAAGCTGATGATGTCATTATTTTAGAATAGCATTAGGGGCATGGGGACGGTTCTGACGTTACCGTTCCAGTTTATGCTATTCGAACATGCGAGAACTGTTCCTGAAACTTGGGAAATGTTCTCGCATTTTTCATTCATGATACCCCGTGCCTAAAGTAATAGTCATATTTATTCAGGCAAAACTATAAAATTATAAAACAAAGAGTGTATATATAATCATAGAATTTATTGTAACTGTATTATTGGTCACAAAAACCCAATCACGAGAACCGTCCCCGTGTTTTCCCATGTTTTAAAAAAGGAGGAATGTATTACAAATGAGGAAGTTAGGACTAATTTTCATTATATTTGTTTGTATATTAACTTTGTTTACGGCGAGTGTTACATTGGCTGAACAAGAGGTAACTAATAAAATTGATCCAACTGTAAGTCTTGGAGAAGTTTCCATACAAAATGATATTGCAGAAACAAATGAATCTGCACTATTCGCAGACACAGACCTACTACTCAATGGCTTATGTGATAATACAAAAGAAGCTATTTGTCCTCCCACAACAATTGAAAGTGCTGATGGGATTGGTGATGAGACAGAATCGAGTGTTAATTCAGCTATCGACAGCGAATCCACTACTGGAGTTGAGCCGAACAACGAGGTTGAACCTTCTTCTGGAGGTGAGCCGAACACTGTGGTTGAACCTTCTTCCGGGGTTGAGCTAAACACTGTGGTTGAAACTTCTTCCGGGGTTGAGCTAAACACTGTGGTTGAAACTTCTTCCGGGGTTGAGCTAAACACTGTGGTTGAAACTTCTTCCGGGGTTGAGCTAAACACTGTGGTTGAAACTTCTTCCGGGGTTGAGCCGAACAACGAGGTTGAGCCTTTTTCCGGAGTTGAACAGAACACTGTGGTTGAACCAACTATTGCTGATGTACCCGCACCGGTCCAGACCATTGAGGTATTACAACTAGATCTAAATTCAGATGATACAATTGACATTTTTGATCTAGTTAGAGCCTCAAAAGAAAATACGAAAGTTTTAAAGAACATTATTAACGAAATTACTCAGAAATAGTTTTCAATGCGGGGACGGTTCCCTCCTTATTAAGGTAATTCAGTCAATCCAAAAATCATGAGAACCGTCCCCATGTACCATTTTTTACTATATATAGGAATTTCATTATAAACTATCAGAAAAACGTTTCAGTACTTCAATTTCCGCAGAATAGTTACTCGATACTTTTTAAATAAAATGTATACCAAAAGATAAATTACTAATGAGGAAATAAACACATTAATGATTGCACCTGATAGAAATAAAAAACTGCCTGATTGGAGACTCCCTACCGTATCATTCACGGCATCTAGATATTCAACATCCTCTATTTCATCAACTTTACTATGTTTATTAAAGAATAGACTACCCGTTCTATAGTTTAGATAAAAGAGAATGGGCCAAATCGGAGTTCCAATAATTCCCCCAATTACAGCGGCTATTAAGTTTCCCCTAAAAACCTTAGCAATTCCAATAGACATTATCGGCCCTATACCAAATGTTGGGAACCAATTTGGAATAAAGCCTAAAGCCAACCCAATTGAAACTTCCTTGGGACTTGCCTTTAATCGAAACAAACGAAAAAGATAGTATTTTACGCGTCGCTTTATCTTCACCGCATATCCCTTCTTTCTTTACACGCCCTTGAGGGACTTTACTATATGAAATGGTTCCTAATTTTGGGCTTTATTAGTACACTACTATTATTATAGCATCTATCGACCTGAGCGAATTCTATTTCTTTTTCACCAAATTCTGTACAGGAATTTAGTTTTCTCTATCAACACAAAGACTGACCGATTTTTAAGGGACTAATCAAAATTTTCGTACGTGAAAAGGCACAACTAGTAAATTATCGCTAGTTGTGCCTTCGCAAAATTTTGGATTGAAGTCTCGCCCCGTACAAAAGGGGTTCCGATGAGTTTCAATCTTACCTATAAAATACTATATCTGCCACTTTTAAAATATATCGGCAACTTTGCCTCGGATATCTGCCACTTTTTTATTTTATCTGCAACTAATAACTTCTCTCACTGAACCCCACCAAAAAATTTAGGCATTCTCCCACTATTAGTAAACGGTTCTCCAGCAGGAGAACCGTCCATATGAGCTATGTGGTTTGAACTGACTTTTTAGTTGGTGCAAACCAACCGATTAGAGCAATTCCGACTAATACTCCGTAGAAGATCACAGTCCATACGGTACTGTGTGGAAAGTGATGATCTAAAACACCAATATCCTCATGGGCAAGGGTAATGACAGCAAGTTTGACACCAACCCAGGCAACAATCGCATATGCTGTTGTTTCCAGCGCTGGGCGTTTTGCAAGAAGTTGAACAAACCAAGTAGCTGCAAACTTAATTAAGATAAGACCTGCAATACCCCCAAGCACTACAACAATAAACTTCCCAGCATCCATACCGCCAAAATTGCCGAGCGGTGAATCTGGAAGACCGAGGGCAAGAGCAACCGCTGCTAGTATTGAATCCACTGCAAAAGCGAGGTCAGCTAGCGCAATCTTCCCTACAGTCGGCCAGAAACCTTTACCAGCTGCTTCCATTTCATCGTCCTTATGGATATCCTCATTCTTAGCTCCGAAACGTGCCTGAATAACATGTTTCAATCCTAAGTATAAGAGATACGCTGCTCCTACTGCCTGTATTTGCCAAACGTTTGCAATAAAAGAAATGGCAAATAGAGCGCCAAATCGAAAGACGAAAGCCATAATGATACCATAATTTATCGCTTTTCTTTTCTGATCTTCGGGTAAATGCTTGGCTATAACCGCTAGTACAAGAGCATTGTCTGCCGATAACAGTCCTTCTAATCCAATTAGAATTAACAATGCCCAAGCATACTCTAGCCATATTGACTCCATCCACTTCTCCCCTTTCTAAAACTAAAATTAATTATAAGTTGCGCTACCATTAGAATTTCCCATTAAGCCGCAGGTAATCCTTGTAGAAGATACTTTAATAGGTTTGTAATATATTTCCACCCCAAAAATTTTTGGAGGGGCGATTTGCTCTCAAATGGTAAGCTAAACACAAGCACGCAAACCATTTTCCCTGCACAATGCTTTTTACAAAAACGCAAAACCATTTCCCTCACAAACCTGTTGCAATCACGAGAACCGTCCCCGTGTTACCCCCGTGCTCCACGTGCTCCAATTATCGTTTTTTAGTTCTAGAATAAACTTTTAGCGAATTTATTATGAGTTCCTTCTCATCTCCGGTTTGTTCAAGCTTTACACCATATAAAAAGTAATTTCCATATCGCTTAATCCATAGAGGTTGACCTTGTTGAGAAATAAAATTGGAGTCAATGTTAAAAGATAACTTTAGCTTTAGTTCTTTTTCTAGATATAAATTTAGACTTGATTTTATTTTTAAGCCGCCAGGACTTATATCTAAGATCTCACAACTACCGATAGAACTATTTATGAATTTGCCATTAACATAAACGATTTGAAATTGGCAATTTAAAGGCGGCTCCATTAGGACCCTAAACGGTTCATTTCTACGATTCATTATATTTACCCCTTTAGTTATGTTGAATATATATTACAACAAATACTGTATATTGGGTAAAAAATACTATGAATTTTGAAAAAACTCAGACCGAAATTAGGGCAAAAGATCTAGTTAAACAACATAAAAATAATACCATTAATTTTCTGGAACAGGTTTATTATTTGCTTTCCTTATTATTGCAATGAAAGTACGTGAAATTAAGAATGTTACGGTCAGGCTATAGAAACTTGTTTTTATTGTCCAACCCTTTTTAAAATTAATTAATTGAGTCTTTTTTTCAAGAAAATATTCGATTAAAGTCATTGGAATGCTAAAATAAAACGTTTTCATGAAAATTCCAGGTATAGTGGAGTTTTTTGTGATTTGGTTATAGTAAATACAAGTTACTGGATAGAGAAGATAATCAAATATAAAGCTAATATCAAATGTTTTAAATATTTTTACCGGATATTTAATATAGCCCTTACTAACAACTAAATTATCTAGGATTGAAGAAAGAAACCCTTTAAACAAAAAAATTATGATCCAATCTTTAGTTGGCGGCTTTCTGACAAGATTTAAAAAGCTAATTAATCCGATTACAAATAAAAATCTAAGCGCATTTTTTTCAAATTGTTGTTTCATTAACACACCTCCACTTTAACGCGCAAAAGAGACGCATTTAAAATTAATTTTCCACATAAATGCCGGTTTATTCAAACTGAATCTGGGTCTAATTTTAATAAGTACTTGAGCAACACCAAGTAACCGAAGACAGTACTGGTCCAATCTAACAAGTGCAATATTTCACATTTTATTTTAATAAAAAAACAACTAACAGCATTTTTATTTGATAATCCTAAACTTCAAAAAATTTTTTCTTTTTATCTTTAAAAAACCACACTTGGTACATTCGAGAAAGGTAATATGAAAACCAAATACTCACAAAGCTCCAATACCATTTCCAGTTTTCATAATGAATTAATTTTGTGAATCTAAGAGCAATGACCTCAAGGAAAACAATCACAGAAGTATAGACTATATAATAAAATGTCTTGAAATATTTACTTCTTTTCTCGGGATAATGAGCATTAAACAATGCACACATTCCTGGAAAAACAAAGTATTCAAACGTAAAGCTGCTTTTAATTGATTTCTTAAAAAAGGTTCGAAACGGGTAGCTAATATTTCCATTTTCCACCACAATTAAACCGAATAGCCAAGTAATAAGCTGTTTAAACAAAAAAGCTAGATGTGCCTCACGTAATTTATTTTTTGGTATAAATTTAATTAACAAAATAACCATAGCAACCCATGAAGAAAGTTCAATTATTTTTTCCTTTTTGTATGTCATATTTATCACCTTTAGGCCCTTTTAGGACATATTTTGTATATTCTAAAGTACTCTAAAAGTAGTTATTTGCGGACGCAAAGATTTTTATTCAGGATCCAGTGATCCAGGTCCCTTGGCTATTTGTTCTGGTCCAGTGGGACAGGTCCCTTGGCTATTTGTTCAACAACCACCAGACCTGTCCCTTTGGCCCAATACCCTTTTTGGTTCTATACTACTTGTAATTATTAATAATCCTGATAAATAAAAAACGCCACCTATACCAACAACAGAAGATGCTAGTCCTAAAAAAACCGGTACTATGACTTGAGTGAACTTGTTTATAGACAATCTTAACCCTAAACCTTCTCCTACCCTTCGATCAGGCAGCAATGATATACTACTCGATATGGAAAGAGGTTGTCCTACTCCCATACATAGACCCAGAATAAAAGAAAGGGCGCCTAAAATATATTCATTGCTAAACAACGGATTTAAAAGATAAATGAATCCAACAGCAATAATTGAAATAGTAATAATGAAACTTTGATTAAATCTTTGTACTAGCAAAGGGAGGATAACTCTTATAAAAATACCTGCTAATGAATTTACAGCAATAATTAAACCAATCACTGAAGTCGAAATACCTTTACTTTCTGCGAGTAATGGAAAAAATGCAATATAAATATCTTTAGACAACAGAACAATGGCGCTAATTAAGAAAGCCTTCCTTAATCCCGGGATAGACAACAAATCAATCGATTTATTTTTTTCCTCTTTACGCTCTAAATTACCTTTTAAACTCTTTTTTTTGAATAATAAACTCAAAGGTGAAGACAGTAACAAAATGAATCCTAACAATGCTAAAGTCATGGAGTAGCCAACATTTTCAGAAAAAAAGCCACTAATAAGCGGCCCAATAAAACTACCAAATGCAACACTAACACTAAATATATTAATGTAATGATTGCGCACTTTGCTTTTGCTAAAACCCCCTATGTATGCCTGCATCGAGATCACATAGAGTACTTGTGAAAATCCAGATAATATTTGCGATACATATATTCCCCCCAACCCATGAAAAAACCAAGGTACACCAAGGGAAAAACCGCCCAGTGTTATGCCAATTGCAAGGGGGACTTTACTACCAACTCTATCAACTACTTTTCCTAACTTTATCGATAAAAACAACGGTAATAAAGAAAATAGCGATACTATTAACCCTATTTGCACATTATTAGCACCTAATTGACTCGAGAACAAAGGAATTAACGGCCTACTACCTGCTATACTAAACAAAAATAAAGAAGTAGAAGTAAAAATTAAATATGAGTTGTAATTTTTCCTCATCACTCTTCTCCTTTAAATATACTAAACTCCTCCATTGTTTTCAGGGTAAAAAAGCACAATTTATTCCAGCGTTCTATATCTTTAAGTTTTTAACCACTTCACTATAGTGTAAGAAGGAAATTATTGTACGCATGAGGGGGCATGATAGGTTTGATAACAGATCCAAAATTCCTTTCTGTTTTTTGCAATATCTATCATGCCCGTGGAGGTTCCATGTCATCTTATATTTATGCATACTTTCCCATACAATTGGTGGGAAAGATGGTTTGTGCCTATAAATCTCTTAAAGTTATATTCAAATAAACCGGCTTGTAAAGTAAACTTATTCACTTTTGAAAAGAAATCGTTTGTTTTCTCTAAACACTTTTATTTGTCTCAATTTCCTTTTTATTCATTTCTTCAATTACTTGTTTCCAGTTATCTGGTGTTTTATTATTAAATTTTTCTCTTAATCCATGTTCTGTAATGGCTATTAGTTTCTCCTTGGTAGCTAAGGTCATGATCGGTTCTTTGTTGTTTTCCTCTAATAACTGAATTACATTTTCCATTTCTACAACTCGTCTGCCGGAGTGTATAGCTGTTCCTGTAATTAACCTATTAATGATTTGTTCAAATGGCTTTTCATCCATTGTCTTTGATATTGAACTTAATACACGATCACCAATGTTGAGCTTTTCAGCTACCTCTAATACTTCAGATAAAAGAGCTGAGATCCCTTTCATAAAGATACTTCTTGTAAACTTTATATTGGTTGCATCCCCAGGTATTTCACTTACCTTCTCAATATTCATATTATATGGACTCATTAATTCTATGAAATCATCTACACCATTTCCACTAGCGATAATCGGAACTCGGTGTTTATGAACTGAAAGAGGACCCATTAATGCCGCGTCAACAAACTTCTTATTTTCCCCTAATGTGCTTTCATAAATTTCAGTCTTTTCATTAGCACTAGCTGTTGAAACATCTATACATAGTATCGTATCATTTAGGTACTTATAAATATTCTCCCAAGCATTTTTAGCATGATGAGCAGGTACTGCAACAATAACAACATCAACTTCAGATTGTAGTACTAGCTCTGGGCTTGTTACTAAATTTACTCCTGCCACTTTTGCTCTTTCTTTTACAAAGTCCCGATCGTACAGCGGGTCAAAAGCGAATATTTCTTTCACACCATCTCCAAGTAAACCTTGGGACATTTCAAACCCAACTTCTCCGAAACCAATAAATCCTACTTTCATAATCTAATACCCCCACCTTTGCTATTTAAAAATCACAATATATTTATTCTCGCAAGCCATATTACTTAAATCTATTAATCTCCAAGCTCTTATAAACCAAAAGATTTCATACTTTCCTTTAACCAAGAAGGTTCTAGAGAATGATCTGGACTTAATCCTTGCTTTACTTTTTCCTCATAATCTTTGATCGTTTTTATGCGTTGTTCCTCATAATCTAGTTTCTTTTCGGCTTTAGTAAGTATTTCTTCAATCATATATACTGGAACAACAATCACACCGTCATCGTCACCCACTATTAAATCACCCGGTTGTACTTGAACCCCTCCACAAGAAACCGGTCTATTCAACTCCCCAGGGCCATCTTTAAAAGGTCCATTGGGAATAAATCCTTTTGCAAAAATAGGAAAACCTAACTCCGTTAGCGCCTCCTTATCACGTACAAGGCCGTCGATTACGATTCCCTCAAGCCCTTTTGCCCTTGCCGCTCCAGCCATTAATTCACCCAAGTACGCATTTTGAGTATGGCCCTTTCCGTCAGCTATTATGACATAACCTTTTTTTCCAGAATGAATGGCTTGATGAAGAAATAAATTATCACCAGGTCTCATACTAACCGTTTGTGCAGTCCCAACAACTTTCATTCCTGTTGCTACTGGTTTTATTTGATAATCCATAGCCCCTGTACATCCCATTACGTCAGATATAACAGTAGTATTAAGGCTTTTCGCCCTTTTAATTATTTCATCTGATAAAAGCGTTGGTAAATCATTTATCATTTTCTCCACTCCTTTTAATCGCTTGATCAAAGTTCAATCTGCATCATCGTAGTAAATATAACCACATAATAACATAATGTAATAAATATTACACCATAGACAAGAGTATAGTAACGCCCATTTCTGCCAAAGCCATAACAATACTTATTTTACTGTTAATTGTTAAGTAGGCTAATGGGTACAAATTACACAGATATCAGTAACAGTAAACCTCTCAGTATAATCCGTAACCCATGAGTACTAAATGATCTCTTTTTGTTGATTTAACGTAGCATTTTTTTTCTGAATCCACTTAATAAACATAGGGGAAACGATTGCTAAGACCACCAAAATAATTAAGACAACTGAAATCGGACGGGAAAAGTAATATGATAAAATATCTCCTTTAGCCATCACGAGAGATTGTCTAAAACCACTTTCAGCTATTGGACCAAGGATGATTCCTAAAATAATGGGTGCAGGATGGAATCCAGTTTTTCGAATAATATATCCAATTAACCCAAAAACAACCATAATCCAAACATCAAACATATTATTACTAATTGCATAGGAACCGACGACACAAAAACCGATAATGATCGGTGCTAATATTCGCTCTGAAACACCTGATACTTTAACAAAATATTTCGCTCCAAGTATCCCTATAATCCCCATTAATATATTAGCGATAATAAATCCGAAAATAATAGAATAAGTAATGCTAGCATGCGTTGTAAATAATTCACGCCCTGGAACTAAACCTTGAACCATTAATCCACCTAATAAAACGGCTGTCGGAACGTTACCCGGAATACCCAGCGTTAATAAGGGAATTAATGAACCACCTGTCACCGCATTATTAGCCGCCTCTGGTGCAGCAACCCCTTCTATATGGCCTTTTCCAAATTTATCTTTATTTTTAGAAAAACGTTTTGCCTCATTATAACTTACCCAGGCTGCAATATCTCCGCCAGCACCTGGTAGCATACCAACAAAGGTACCAATACCTGATGATCCAATTATAGTCGCAAAAATTTGCTTGAATTCCTTTAAAGTAGGCAATGTTCTACCTTTAACTGCTCCCATTTTTTTATGAGTTGCTTTCTTTTTACGTTTTTCTGTTTGAATCATAACTTGCGATAATGAAAACAAACCTATCATGGCTGGAATAATTGAAACACCTGATTCTAAAGATGTAAATCCAAAGGTGAATCTAGGATACCCCGTTAAAAGATCAATCCCCACTGTTCCAATTAATAATCCAAAAATCCCTCCAATAAGCCCCTTCGCTAAGGAATCTGCAGCCACACTTGCAATGATAGTTAATCCAAATATAGCTATTAAAAAATATTCTGGAGAACTAAACATTAAGGAAATTTTCGAAAGCGGTGGTGCCAAAAAGAGAAGAGCGACTGCACTAATAAATCCGCCAATCGTTGATGAAATTGCAGATATACCAAGCGCTTTTGCTCCTTGTCCATTTAACGTCATTTTATATCCATCAAGACTTGTAGCAGCTGACGATGGCGTTCCTGGAGTATGAATAAGAATGGCTGAAATAGATCCACCATATATAGCAGATGTATAAATTGCTGTCAGTAATGTTAGCCCTGAAACTGGATCCATTCCAAATGTTATCGGGATAAGTAGCGCAATAGCCATCGTAGCGCTTAGCCCAGGCAATGAACCTATTATAATTCCCCCAATAACACCTAAAACTAGTGCAAACAATGTTTGTATTGTGAATAGTTGTGAGAAGACTTGGGACAAAATTCCTACTTCCATAGCTGCCTCCTTTTCTAGCTAAAAAATATTCCTAAGGGAAGTTGAACATTCAGCTGTAAAACAAATAGTATATAAATAAATAGATTTAATCCTATTGAGGTCACTAAGTATACCTTCCAATTTTTCACACCCATATACCATAAAAAAGAGATAATAAATAGAATAGTTGATGGGAAAAATCCAATTATATTTATTAAAGCAACATAAACAATAACAATACCCAGTGTACACATAGGTGATGCAATAAGAGAAAACGTTAGCTGCTCCTCTTCACCATCATAAATAACTTCTACTCCTTCTCTCATTTGTTTTGTTTTCTTTAAACCGTTATAAATTAAGTAAACAGCAAAGATCGCAAATAAAATGAGAAGTGCCCTAGGGAATAATGCAGCCTCCCCTATAAATTCAAAGGTTTTAGTGTACAATACGATCGATAATAAAATAATAACGATACCTATGAAAACATCATGATGCACTTTTCCACTCACAGCTTGACCTCCTAAGATATTATCGATCGAATAAGTTTATTCGATCGATAATGATAGTCTATATTTAGTTAGAATCTTAGATTTTGCCCTATTTCCTCTTAATATTTGTAAGCTGGCGAACAACTTGTTTAGCTGAATTAATGATTACCATCCAAGCATGTCACTTATTTCTTTTAAACCAGCTTCAATATTCTTTAATTCTTGCTTATATTCATCTGCTGGTTTATATTCTACCTGAAGACCTGAATCAGCTTGGCTATCTATGTGTTCTTGGTTTGTAATCGCTTTTTCAAATGCCACACGAAGAGTTTCTAGCTTTTCTGGGTCCATGCCCTTAGGTGTAGCGAATCCTCTAGAAGGAGCGGATGTTACACCTTCGAAACCTGCTTCACTAAATGTAGGAACATCCGGTAAAAACGGAGATCTTTCTTCTGCTAACACAGCTAGAACTTTCATTTCCCCGTTTTCTTGCAAACTAGTTACTTCTCCAACATTTCCAAATAATACATCCACATGACCGCCTAAAGCTGCAGACACTGACTTTGCAGACCCTTCATTGTGGACTGGTGTGAATTTTGTACCAAACTTTTTATTAATTGAAAGTGTGGCAATGTGATCATCACTTCCAACACCTGTCGAAGTTGCTGTCAACTCATTTTCTTTTGCATATTCCATTAGTTCCTCAATCGTACTAAATCGGTCTTCAGCTGTACGGATGGCAATAACACCTGGATCTTGCACATGTTTACCAATCAAATCAAAACTATCAATACTTTGGTCACGCTTTACCTTCGGATCTAAATAACCAGTTACAAAATTGGGAGTTCCTAGATAACCTATTGTATATCCGTCAGGCTCAGCATTGGCGACTTCTGCCCAACCAACCCATCCTCCTGCACCAGGCTTATTTACAACATTAACTGTTACACCTAATTCTTTTTCCAAGTATGGAGCAAGTATACGTGCTCCAGTATCCATACCACCACCTGCAGCAAAGGAAACGATTAAATTAATGGACTTATTCGGGTATACATCTTTGTCTGTACTTTCATTGCTAGATGCATTTCCCCCGCTACAAGCTACTAACGATAAAATAACAAGAACTGAAATGAATACACTTACTAGTTTTTTCATTGATAGATCCTCCTTTTTTATATGAAAGGTTAAAATGGCATGATTGCATTTATTACATACTAAGACAATATTGTTGTATTCTTTTTATCGATGGAATGATCGATATAAATGGATCGCTGGTTATGAATATTAACCGTTAAATCATAACGTATATTACTATGAATAGATCCACCCTCAGAATCTAAGTACTCAATATCAGATAATACGGGTTGTAAAACTACAAGGTTGTTTGCTTGATTAAGCTCTATCCCCATAAAATCAGCAGAATTTGCTAATGTTGCATTGATGACTTCTTCCTTCGATAAACCTGCCCCAATAAATCTAGATATAATATAACTCATATCCTTTACCGGTTCCTTTTTCCATGTGTTTCTTACAATATCACTACTAATAGTATGCGGCTTTATACCTTCATCTAACACAGCCTGCTTGAATACTTTCCATGAAAAGTGCTTGCTACCTTGTCCAATATCTAATAACAATCCGTTCTCAACAGCTGTTTTAAATGCACTTGAAACCTTACCTTGTTCATTAAGAATATTTCCACGATTTCCATGGTAAGGGTGTGTCAATACATCTCCAGGACGTAAGATTTCGACAACTTCTTCAATTGATAAAAATGTATCCGTTAAATGTACCATTACCTTTAAGTTGCTTTTCTCAGCAGCTTCCCTAGCAACATTTAATAGCCCACGATCAGTTTTTTCATCAACCTGCCCTAAACGAACCTTATAACCTAATAATCTATCTCCAGCATAATCAGCTGTCTTCAAAAGAAGCTCCATTGATATATTTTCAGGCTTAGTTGGATTGGGATTCGGATGAATGGTTAGCCCCTCAGGGAGCACTGATAACCATGAACGTACATTCAAAGAGCTACTTTGCCATAAACGATCAGCATTGTCCCAACCATCATATCCAAAAGTTCCAGCATCACCAACAGCAACTACTCCAGATGATAAATACTCAGTATCCGTAACCGCCACTGATGCACCAGGAGCCCATAAATGACAATGAAAGTCAATAAGACCTGGTAAAAGCATACTTTGTTCAGGAAGATATATTTCTTTATCTGGTTCGTTTGATACATTCATATCAAAGGAGTGATTTGATTTAAGTCCGCCTTCTTTAGTCCAAATTAAACCACCATAAAAACGCCATATTCCCATATCATTCACCTCATTCTTTTTTTAAGGAAAGCTTTCATTTACCTAAGATTGTTTTCTAGTATTTCAATAACTTTAGATAAAAAAACAACTCATTTATCCAAGGTTCTACTTTCTAATTATCTTAAGTTTAAGTTTTGATAATTTCTCACCCTCCACTGTTTATTTTTATTATAACCATACTTTCAATATCAATTTTTATAAGATCAATCACTGAATACGTTTTCAAAACACTTTAAAAAAATAAATAATCTACATATGCATCTAAGCTAAGCTAAAGGTGTGAAAGTATGTTTGGATCAATGTAGTAAAAATAACAACTAATATCGACTTTGTAATATTTTTTACTACCTTATATTTGATATGGTAACATTATTTTTTTTGAAAATCAAATGAATTTTTATACTATTTAAAAAGTTGAACTTGTTAAAAAAAATAAGGTGTGAAAACAAGTAAACTCGAATTTTAAATTCAGAGTTCTTATTTTTACACCTTATTAGTTTAATCAAAGTGGTAGTTCATATCTGTAAGTATCGAATTAATTTTATCAAGACGTTGCTTTGTTCTTTCTGGATAATTGATAGCAACCGCACTGATAATATAATCCACAACAAACATAGCTGGGACCACTGTATTATGAAAAGCAATACTATTTGAGCTAGCTGGTATGATTAAATCTGAATACTTTACTATAGGTGATGAGTAATTATCAGTAATCGAAATTACCTTTGCACCATTTTCCTTAGCTCTACTAACAAACTCGATAATTCTCCTAGCATACCTTGGATACGTAGTTACAATAATTAAGTCTGAGGATGTAAAACTTACTACTTTATCAATCCAATCACTAAGGTCTGCTATGATCATATCACAATTCCCCAGTAAACGAGTAAGACCGTGAGTCAAATATTGACTAACCGGCAAGCCACTTCTTACACTGGTACAATGGATTCGCTCGGCTGAGATGATCATTTCTATTGCTTTATCTAGAACATCAGGCGGAATCATATCCACTGTAGATTGAATAGTGTTAACCTGGTGTTCAACATAATTGGTCCACAAATCATTTGGTTTAAGATCTTTTAAATTAGCCTCTAAGCGACTATGAGGAGCAGCTTGGTTTCGAAATTGTTCCTGCAAACCTTTTTGAAACTCCGTGTATCCTGAATAACCTAAACTATATGTTAATCTCATAATTGTGGTCGTACTCGTTCCAACAATCCCGGCAAGTTGATCCACTGTTAAAAAGGCTACATCCATAGGTTTCTTTAGTATATAGTCAGCTACTTTTCGCTGCGATTCCGTTAGACTTGATATTTTGTTTTGTAATTTTGATATAGGATTTTCCATCATAGTTCTCCTAATTAAAAATAATATATAAATTTCATCACTTAATATTACCTGAAAAAATTATTACTTCCATGTTATATCATATTATCACTTTAATGCAGGAAATTAAAGTCCTATGCTGTATACCCTCATAGTGGTTGACTTGTTTGAGGAACTATCGAATAGTTATCGATTACGTTTGGGGATGATGTTTAAAAAGCTACCAAAATACGAGCTTCCTTTGTCTAATAACATTCCCGATGTTTATCATGTTTCCAAATAAATTGAAATAAAGCATAAAATAGTCCGCATCTATTACATAGGTGGGGACTATCTTATGCTTAAAAATTAAATTATTAACTTACATTTCTGCTAGGTATTATTTTTAAATTCCTCTTTTTAAAGAATTTAATAAAAATAATTACAGCAAGTAGACCTAAACCTAACGAATCTGTTATTATTCCCGGAATAATTAGAAGTACCCCAATTGATAACATTACGAAACGCTCCAAATAATTTAGCTTATCTAAGAACCAACTGGTTGTACAACCGGCAAATGCCATAACTCCAAGGCATCCTGAAATAAAGCCTATAATAATATTAACTGCAGTTCCCTGACCGATTAATTCTGGACCATAAATAATCATAAATGGTATTACGAATGCAGGAAGTCCAAAGATAAAGGACTGCATAGCAGTACCTAGTGGATTCGATCCAGATATACCAGCTGCAGCATAGGATGCTAAAGCTACAGGTGGTGTGATCGGTGCAAAACTAGCAAAATAGAAAACAAATAAATGAGCTGTAAGCAGTGGTACACCTAAGTTAACTAAAGCAGGGACCGATAGAACTGAGAACACAATATATGCAGGAGTTGATGGTAAGCCCATTCCAATTACGATAGCACCAATCATTGTTAATACTAAAGTTAGAAATAATGAGTTTTGTCCTACTTCCATTAATGTCCCAGATAATTTAAGTCCTAATCCGGATAAGGTGATAACGCCTACAATTAATCCAGCAGTTGCACAAGCAATCGATACAAGAATCATTCTTTTTGCTGAAGTTGAAAGAATATCAATAAAGTTTTTAAAATCTATTCTTCCTTTTGGATTAAATAAACTAATAAGTAAAATTGATAGTATTGAATATAATCCTGATCTAACAATAGATAGCTTTAGTATTACGATACAAAAAATTAGCACAGCAAGCGGAATGATGAACAATAAACCTCTTTTTAGAGTCTCTTTTAGTTTCGGAATTTCATCTTCAGATAATTGACCAATATTATTTTTCGCAGCCTCAAAATCAACTACAAAATAGATAGAGAAGTAATAAAGTATAGACGGAATTGCGCATGCGAGTATTATGGTTGAGTATGGTATACCTGCCATTTCAGACATTACAAACGCACCTGATCCCATAATAGGAGGTAAAATACTACCACCCGTTGAAGCGACTGCTTCAATTGAACCTGCAATCTTCGGTGTATAACCAACCTTTTTCATTAGGGGTATCGTAAATACGCCAGTTGAACTTACATTAGCAACCGCACTTCCATTAATAGATCCAGTTAGAGCACTAGATAAAACAGCTACTTTTGCTGGACCACCGCGTTTTCTGCCTCCTATAGAGGTAGTGAGATCTATGAAAGATTGACTTCCCCCACTCTTCTCTAGGAAGGTCCCAAATATAATAAATATAGCTACAAATGTTGCTGCAGCACCAAGTGCAGAGCCAAATACCCCTTCTGTTGTGAGGAACATTGTCGTTACAATTCTTGATAGTGGATAGCCTTCATGCCCATAAAAACCTGGTACTATATTTCCCCATATGGCATAACAGATAAACAATAAAGCTATAATCATTAGAGGAAATCCTACTACTCTTCGACACAACTCTAGAAGTACTACGATAAAGATAGTTCCAAATAATGTATCCCACAAGTTTTCATAGCCAATTCTCTCCATTAGAGTTCCATATGAATAATGTAAATAAACAATTGATGATATTAATATACTAATTCCTAAATAATCAATAACTCGCAGCCACTTTGACCCTTCCTTTAAAGGATAGAGTAAAAATGCAATTACCATGACTAGACCAATATGAATACTCCGTTGTAAAACTGGAGTTAAAAGGCCAAATATGGCAGTATATAAAGTAAATATTGAAAGGGCCAAAGTGAATACTAATACTATAATTCGAAACAAACTAAGTTCCCCCTATCCTTTTGAAATGTAATTTCAAATTTTAAATTCATAGACAGTTAAATAAATAATCACTTTAGCCATCCAACTTCTTTATAATACTTTTCCGCACCTGGGTGCAGAGGTATTACTGTATCCGGTGCATTTTCAGGAATGACATTTACCATAGCGGAATGAGATTGTTTAAATTGATCGTGATTTTCAAAGAGTACTTTTGCCATTTCGTATACAAGGTCTTCACCTAACTCAGCATCTACAGCTATTTCGTTATACCATTTAAAGGTAAGGATATCTTCATTCAGACCATCATAAGTACCAGCAGGTATAACTCCTTCTTTGAAGAATGGAAGTTTTTCTAAAATAACATCTAATTCTGACTCACTAACAGGGACTAAAACAATATCATGTGTCGCTGCCAACTCTTGAACATTACCGGAAGGAATCCCCACTGTTAACATGATAGCATCCACGATACCATCAACCATTGCACTTGATCCTTCACTAAAATTTAAATACTTAAGCGTTATATTCTCACCATCTACGAACCCCAGAGCCTCTAACATAGCTTCAGCTTTTACAGCAGAACCTGAACCTGGACCACCAACTGCTATTGATTTACCCTCTAAATCACTTATAGATTGAATATCGTTTTTTTCTAAAGTAACTGTTTGAAACGGTGTTTCATAAAGTGTACTAAATCCTGAAAGATTTTCGATAGGATCATTTCCTTCAAAGGAGTTAACTCCGTGATAGGCATTATATAAGTGATCTGATCCAAATAAGCCAATATGAGCTTGTTTTGAGTCTATAAGTCTCGCATTTTCTGCATTCCCTCCAGTTGATTCCGCTGTGAAGTTATAACCTTCCATATTTTCAGAGAGTATGGATGCCATCATTCCGCCAACAGGATAGTAAGCTCCTGTTGTTGTTCCGGTAGCTATTTTTAATTGTTCATCATTATTAGTACTGCCTGACGAGTCTTGGGAACAACCAATACTAAAAATTAGCAAACTACTAAAAACAATAAGTAATAATATTTTCCTCACAAATAAACCCCTCCAATTTTTCGTAATTCAAATGATTTTTTTTAAAATTCACTAGTACAAACTTGTGGATAGACTCTATGAAATGCTTCTGCATATATAATCCTGCTGTTACCTGAATTGCGATTAGCTTGTAGTCCACGCCGACGAGCCAAATCGGTATAATACTCCCAAATATGCTTTTGTGCTTTCATAATTTCCATCGCTTTTCGTTTTGTTTCAAATACGTCAGTTATATCCAATAATGTATCAAGTTTAAAATTACATTGCTCTGGTTGGTGTGGTTCAAATTGAAACAGTTTTATAGGTTGGGTAACAGGGTGTTCGCTAGGTATACCATGCCCATAATTTGCTAGAATACAGCATTCAATAGCTAACTGATATGCCCTTTGATGGTCCATGTTATAGATGTCTTTTTCTGTATGAGTAAGAACAATTTCAGCATTGTGTTCTCGTAATTCTTGTACAATTGATATTCGCAACTCATTATTTAGTTCAAGTGGGTAATCACCTAAATCGAAAAATCTTATCTCCGCACCGAGAACCTCCGCTGCCCTTTCTGCTTCATGCCGTCTAATATCCTTAATTTGTTCTAATGATTTGCCTTGTTTCCATAAGCTTGCAGATTCACCTATTTCCCCGAAGGAAAGGCAAAGTATTCGAACCTTATATCCTAACTTGTTATATAGTGCGATTGCGCCACCAGCTCTCCATACAAAATCACCAGAATGGGCACTTATAATAAATAATGTTCCTTTATTTTCAGAATTCATTGATTGTCTCCTTCCACTGATTGTTAAAGCGTTTTCAAAAAAATTTAAATCTTAATTGGCATTATTATATTGTTCACTTTCAAGGAGCCAAGCTGGTTTAAGTAAATCTCCAATTTCTTGATCACTGCTATTTACAAATTTACTGATGGTCTCTAATCGATTTTTTTCATACTCATTTTTAGCTTCGGCTTTTACAATCGTTTCTTCGACCCTATTCTTTGGTACTACAACAACTCCATCTGAATCACCAATAATTAAATCACCTGGATTAACAAGTACTCTTCCACAGTGAATCGGAATGTTGATTGCTCCTGATCCATTTTTAAATGGACCATTTGCTATAAATCCCTTAGCGAATACAGGGAAATTAATTTGTTCAAGTACGTCTTTATCACGTACTAGTCCATCAATTACAATTCCATTTATTTTTCTCGCCCTTGCTGTTAGAGCCATTAATTCTCCTAGATAGGCATTATTTTCATAGCCTTTTCCGTCAACAACAATAACGTATCCCTTACTTGCCAGGTGTATTGCTTTGTGTAGATACAAATTATCACCTGGATCTAATTCAACAGTTATGGCAGTACCAATAACTCTTTTTTCTTTAGATACAGGTTTAACACTGTAATGCATACCCCCTGAACAATCCATGGAATCAGAAAATAAGGTTGTACTTAATTGTTCAGCCCTATTTATTAAATCGGTTGAGAAAAGCGGAGGAAGATTAACCATTATTACACCCCTTATCGTTTTGATTATTGTACTTAGTATTATAAGTATGATAAGTATAATATGTCAATCATATTTTTTGTTAATTCTAAATGTTCAATAATGTCAAAATATCGTATTGAGGGCAATATTGACAGAGCTTACACCACTCGGTATACTAAGTATTATAAATGGTTGATCTTTAAAAAACTAAAAATATGGGGATAAAAAAAATGATAAAAAAACAACCTTTATATGAAACTATTTATAATGATATTGTCCAAAAAATTAATGATGGCCAATACTCATTTGGTGATATGTTACCTTCCGAAATGGAATTGGAACAGTCATATAAAATAAGCCGTACTCCAGTTAGACAAGCACTTAAACAGTTGGAAAATGACGGCTATATATACAGATTACAAGGGAAAGGGTCCTTTGTAGCAAATAACAGTCCATCAGGAAAATGGATATTAACTACAGGATTCATGCAACAATACAATCAAGAGTGGGAGAACATTTCAGCTAAGACAATAGACATTAGTGAGGTTGATGACCCGCATTATTCATCTATTTTAAGAGCGAACAAGAATCAAAAAATCTATAGAATAAAGAGAATTAGATACATTAATAACGGACCTGTTCTTTTTCTGAACCACTATATTAATCCAAATATTCCAATAAAATTATTCTCCGAAAATCCAGAATTTAATTCAAAAGATCAGATATTAAAGGAAAAGGCTAACATTGAAATATTAGAAATACAGGAGAGGTTAGAAGCTATAATTGCTACTGATGAGGTAGCGGAAATGTTAAATTTAGAAGAAGGGTCACCTGTGCTTAAGATAACTAGAATATCTTCATCACTTCAGTATAACCCTGTTGATGTTACGGTTTATTATGCCAATACCGATAAATGGAATTATACTACTAACTATAAAAATGAATGATCCAGGGGGACAGGTCCTGAGCTGACCCCAAAAAGTTAGAGTTTTTATTATGCAACTAGTTGGCTGGTATGAGTACGGTATTGAACTGGACTCATTCCCTCCAATTTTTTCTTAATACGTTTGTTATTATAGTAATCTATATATCTCTTAATTCTCTCGCTTAACTCTTCAACCGTACACAATGCCTCTCCATAATACATCTCTTGTTTTAGAATGCCAAAGAAGTTCTCCATAGGGGAGTTATCCAAACAGTTTCCCTTTCGAGACATGCTTTGAAAAACCTTACTTTCCTTAAGTGTCTTACCCCACTTTTTATGTTGATATTGCCATCCTTGATCAGAATGAATCGTTGTCCTAAACTTTGATTCTCTTACAATTTCAAGTGTCTCTTTAAGGGGTCTGATCGCAAGATCCAAAGTTGGACTAGTACCTATCCCATAAGAAAGAATTTCACCGTTATATAAGTCCATAATAGGGCTCAGATAAAGCTTTTTACCATTTAAACACTTAAATTCTGTGATATCAGTTGTTAACTTCTGATGGCATACACTGGTTTTAAAACGACGATTTATACGGTTTTTTGCAACTTTCCCTACATTCCCCTTATAAGAACTGTACTTTCGTGTTTTTCTACTAAATTTGCTACATTTAAGACCGAGCTTTCCCATAATACGCTGCACAGCTTTATGATTCACTTTAATTCCTCGGTTCTTCAGTTCTAATTGAACACGACGATACCCATAATTACTGTCATTCTCGTCAAATATAGATTGAATACAATCCTCTAGGTCTTGTTTTGGGTTTTCTTTTTGCATCGCTTTTATTTGATAGTGGTAAGTAGACTCTGGAATACCAACGATTAGTAATACGTCTTTTAGTTTGAACTTTTCTTTGAGTTCGAATGATATTGCTGCTTGTGCTTTTCGAGAGAGCCCGTGGGGTCCATCCGAAAAGCTCGCAACTTTTTTAAATATTCTACCTCCAAACGAAGGAGCTCGTTCTCTCTTTCCAGCTTTTGTTCATATGTCATTTCTTTGTCGTTTTTCTTGTTGTTAGACATGGAGGGCCTACCTTTATGTTTATTCAGGCCTTCATCTTTCCCCTCTAAAATAGCTTTCTTCCACCTACCTATTGTAGTAGGTTCTGTTATTCCAAAGTGAAGGGCAGTTTCCGTTTCTGAAGAACCTGTTCTCTTCATATAGCTTAATACATCTAGCTTGAATTGAACAGAATAAGGTTTGTTCTTCCTCTTCCTTTTTAATCCATCAGCACCCAATTTCTCATATATTTTTATCCACCTGTTAACTAGTGATTTAGACTTGATCCCGTGTTTTTTGGCTAGGGGTCTTATCCCTAGCTTTCCTTCTTGATATTCTCTAACCACCGTTAATTTCAAATCATCACTATATTTTTTAGCCAAAATAAACACCCCAAAAGATTAGTTTTTTTGACTCTAACTTTTGGGGTGCACCTCATACCTCGGGCCTGCAAGCAAGGGCAAGCCAGGGGACAGGTCCGTTGGATTAGTTCTTTAGGTTGATAGGATTTCCTCAATTTTCTAAAGACCTAGAGCTCTGGCACGACAAAGTCGCTAAACTAAACACAAAAGAAAAAGAGCCAGGGGACCTGTCCCTATGGCTCTACAATCTCTTCAACATTCTATTTACCATTTCAATATCGAAATCCTCGTAGCTTTTTCCCCAATTTTTCATAAAACCATGCTCGGGATGATTTTCATCTGCTATAGCAGTCAAAAATTCCTCATAACCAGATTCCCCACCCACATCCTCAGGTGGTGTGGCTCCCACGCCCTCTAAGCAGACTGGATAATTTTTATCATAATCACTTATAACGCCTTCAACCTCTACAGCATGCTGCCAGTCATCACCGAAATCATAATTATATTTCAAACTCTTATAATGCGGAATATACTCAGAAAGTTTTATACCATTTTCAAGTCTCATCTCTACTTCACCCGGATATGCAAAAGCTTCCTCATCACAAACTAAGTTTACTATGGGCCTATAGCCTTCTTTGCTATACGCTGAGTGATTAATGGAATAATGATGGCCGGATGTGTCTTGATCAAAGATATAAAATTCATGCAGATGATAATCCTCCCAGCCAAAGGCCTTTTGTAAAACATGATGAAACTCACTAAATGTCAAATTTAGCGGAACTACTAACCGTCTCCATACATGGTGGCGCTCCAAAAGAAGTGTAACCTTAAGCTGAACAGCCTCAGAATGAAAGATCGGTTTACCTGCAAAATTTTCAAGATCTTTATATAACTCTTCATTTGGATATATATATTCGTTTTTCCTTTCGCTATCGCCGACCAAAAAACGACTTACCTCTTTACTAGCTGCACTATTAATAATAAACTCGTGATTTAAACGATCCTCATAAAAATAAACAGTTTCACAAGCCTTGTTCAACTTTGCGACTGACGACCGATCCTTGGTCTTTGCATATGTAAATTCCTTCGAATGATGAATATATTTTTCAATGATCTCATCACTAATAAGTTCTTCTTGGAAGGTCTCCCGGATAGCATTCAAAATAGTCTCATCAAGCTTTTTAAAGTCCTTTGCTTTTAAGCCATGGAGGATGATTGTATACTTGCTTTTATCATTCATGAGAACGATCGTTTTTCTTCGGTTCACCGTAATTAAATTAGCATGCCAGGAAAAAAGCGGCTCTGCGCTCTCATGTACTTCTGGCTTACGACCCAACTCATCCAATAATTTTTTTGTGCATTGAATTAGCATAAGATAATTGCTCCTCTTCACTTGCATATTTCGAGATAGTGTCGAGATCCAGGGGGACAGGTCCACTGGACTTTGGTAGATTTTCACCAACAGGCTAGTAATAATATATTATTCATACCAAATGGTTGGTAGTGGGTCAAGGTTCCTGTCCCCGTGGATCCACTAAGGGTGGCGGTTCTCCTGGGCCAGGGGCGGGCCAGCGGGCAAAAAAAAAGAGCTATCCGCTCCTTGGTTCTTAAGTATTCGTTTAAAGTCTTTTATTTCACTTTCGTGCTTAAGGGAACGAGATGCTAAAGTATCAATCACCCGTTGTTCGTCTTCTAATGTACCTTTAATTTCATCTGTTTTTGCATCGATCAATTTGTTCAAAGTAAGGTCCAAGTCCATTGATAAGGTTATCTTTCAACTGGTCTTGTCCTAATTGGAGTTTTTCTTGACCTTTCTCTAAACTATCAAGTCGATTATTTATTTTTTGAAGTTTGCCAAGTATTTGCTTTAACGCTTTTCATTATTATCACTCCGCGTTTTCCTTTCTTATATTATAACACGGTTAAGAAGAATTGTTTTAATGCCTTAGTATCGATTGAGTCAAGTTTTTATTGGAATTTTTTCCGTGCCCCTCTTCACATTCTTACTAAATGATAGTGTTTATCACTATTATATTTTTTAATGGAGGAAAAGACAGGTTCTTGTTTTAGTTTAATGTTACGCCAAATAATAGCGACACGTTATTTATTACTTGGTGATTCTACTCACTATGCCAATAAACCAATGATGCGTAGTATCCATAACGATGAAAAAAGCCAGTGGACCTGTCCCTCTGGCTCTCAAAAGGGCACTTCTTCAGTGGTCTCGACCTGTCCCTCTGGCTCAATTAAATATTGGATAGTGCCGTTTTTCGTGTTGTACTGACACCCATTTAACTGTAGTAAATTTTTCAAAAATCCATTGTCCACCAAATCTTCCTATTCCGGAATCTTTCTCACCACCAAAAGGCATCGCTGGATCGCTATTAACTGTTTGGTCGTTTATGTGCACCATACCTGTATGCAATTGTTTAGCAACTCTGATGGCTCTTTCTTGAAACGCGGTAAATACAGATGCTGTTAATCCGTAGCGTGTATCGTTTGCTATACGAACCGCTTCCTCTTCGCTGTCAACAGGAATAACGAGAGCGATCGGTCCGAAAATTTCTTCTTGGGCAATGCTCATACGATTATCTACATCCGTTAAAATAAATGGACTTATGACATTCCCATGAACGTCTCCTTCTAAGAATACATTCGCCCCTGATTGCTTTCCCTTCTCAATAAGAGATAACACCTGATCTCTTTGTTTTTCATCAATTAGTGGCCCAATTATCGTATCATCTTGTCTTGGATCGCCGACTTTTAAAGTGGACACCTGTTTTTTTAATTGTTCGATAAAAGTAGGATAGATGCTACGGCTTACTATCATTCTGTTTATAGCCATGCATATTTGGCCTTGATGAAGAAACTTCCCAAAAGTTGCTGCTTTGACTGCCTGCTCAATATCAGCATCATCAAGAACAATAAAGGCATTGTTGCCTCCCAATTCTAGCGAAACTTCTTTCAAATATTGCCCAGCTAAAGCACCGATTCGCCTCCCAACTTCTGTCGAACCGGTAAAAGAAATCACCCTAGGAATAGGATGTTTGACCACTGCATCCCCGACTTCTGAGCCCGATCCAATAATCACACAGATTAAGCCTTTTGGTACTCCAGCATCCTCAAATAGCTTGGCGATAAAACTTCCACCAGAAATCGGAGTGTTTGATGCTGGTTTGATCACTACACCGTTGCCTGCCGCTAGCGCTGGCGCAATTGAACGCATTGACAAGGACAATGGGAAATTCCATGATGTAATCACATTCACAACACCTACAGGTTCACGGTAGATTTGGTTCTCTTTTCCGGGAATAGTCGAAGGCATGACTTGCTCATTCATTTTATATGGATAGGCAGCAGCTTCTTTAATTAATGCGATAGCAGCATTTACTTCCATTGTCGCCTTAACCTTTGTTGATCCTGTTTCATCTTGTAGAAGAGCTATCGTTTCTTCTATACGATCGGCTAAAAGAGCGGCTGCAGTTTCCAGTATCCTTGAATGGTGTTCAGGCGTAAGACTTGCCCACTCCTTTTGAACTCGCAGTGCAGTTTCATATGCTTCGTTTACATCTTCAAGGTTGGCAAGTTTATGCGATACTAGCACTTCCCCTGTGTATGGATTTCTATTATCAGAATATCGATCGCTTGATCCTTCTCTCCAACTACCACCAATCGGCATAGTAGCCCATTGCGAATAATTCATTGGTATCTTCTCCTTTTTGAATAGCTCTACTTTTTTAAAAAAAGGTATTCTTCTATACCAATTACTCCAACATCAACATCGGCAGCAAGGACAATATAAACTTACCCACTACCACAAATTTCATTAATGTTAATCAGATTAGAAGTTTTAATGCATGGGCTTACGTCAAGTTCCATGCCGAGTTTAGCTTTTTCACATAGTAGATACAAAAGAGCCAAGGAACCTAGTATAGTAAATAGTTCAAAAACAATAAAAAGACCACCGTTTTCATTGTAAAATAGAAGTACCTATCACAGAACTTCCAATTACTATCCCGACCAAAGGAGATGAAAACGATGGTATATACATCATTGAATCATATTCAAGGAAAAAAAGGAAGTCGATGGGCACAATTTTTGCGAGACATTGGAACTGAGAACTTATTAGTCGTGGCAATAGATGCAGCTAAATTTACTCATAAGGCAATGGTTTGTAACTTTTATGGGGATATACTTGTTAAACCTTTTGAGTTTGATGCATCCATGACGGGATTTGACGCTATTAAAAGAATCATTGAAATTGAAAAAGAGAAACATGGGAAAGAAAAAGTGATTGTCGGTATTGAAACAACGGGGCACTATTACGAGGACCTGGTACGGAGATGTCATACTGTAGGTTATCATGTACGCATCATAAATGCAGCCACAACCGCACAAGAACGACAAGCGCTCTTAAATTGGGCGAAAACAGATAATTTAGATCTTATGGCTATTGTACAATCTATCCTTCATGGTCGAGGGACGTCTAGTGAACTATCTTCTGGTAAAGTTTACACTTTACAAAAGTTAACACGTGCTCGTCGTGAATTGGTAAACGAACAAACCATGACGCAGAATCTTATAAGAATGCACATGGACCATATTTTTAGGGAGTACCAAGGAAAAAGTATATGGATTAAGGGAAAGCGTGAACATATAAAACCCTTTTCTGATCTATTTGGTAAAGCCTCCCTCTTCATGATGAGAAACTACCCGCATCCAAGCGATATACTAGCCCTTGGAGAGGCAGGCTTACGCAAACTATCTATTCGTGAAAACCTTAAATTAAGAGACGATTGTATAAAGACCTTAGTAGAGTTTGCGAAAGAATCCATTTCTCAATCAAAAGACCATGTGGAAGTGGAACTATTTCTTCTGACCCAAAAACTTGATCGATTGGATTTATTAAAGGAACAGATCAAGGTCTTAGAGGAAAAGATTGAAGATTTGTTCGTAGAAACAGAAGGTGCAATGATTCTTAGTGTACCAGGTATTGGGGTTGTGACCGGGGCTGAATTGTTTGCAGAAATGGGGGAAATCTCCGATTTCACTCACGCGGGGCAACTTATAAAGATGGCAGGGACGAATCCGATTGTCAAACAATCCGGCGGTAGAAAACCGACGTATTATGGTATTTCTAAACAAGGGAGGAGACCTTTTAGGAATATTGTATATCAAGTGGGAAAATCCTTGTCTACCAACAATCCTGAAATGAAGGAGAAATATCTAGCTTTAAAAGATAGAGGTAAATTAACCGGTCAAGCCTATATTGCCATTGGAAATCGAATGATTCGTCTAGCCTTTTCAATGATTCGTAATCAAACTTTATACCAAACAAGACAAGAAAACTATGTGTTATTAAAAGAATTAAGCAAAAAGCTACGAACTAAAAATGTAAAAAAGTTTTATGAAAAGCACGTCTCGTTATCAAGTGGCCTATCAGCATAGTTAAAAGATTAGTTGTCATAAAAAAATTACTTTACTAACACTTGTTTTACTAGAAAAATGGAGCTCCTCTAGGACGTTAGATCACATTGTCATCGAACCTGAGGCTAATGACCTCGTGGGACAGCGTTATGGATCTTGTCCTATAAGTACGAATAATACGTGAAAATCAAAGTTTATATCGCTAGGCAGTATCTCTGTAGGATGAAAAAAGCAAGATCCTTTCACGTTCTAGAGGAGCTCTATATACTTTTCTGTGATAGTTGAACTTTACAAAAAATGGAATTTGTAGGTTTTACTTAAGGTCGGCCTTTTTTAAATAAAAATGTCCCTTGACTTATTTACCATTATACGCTGTCCCTCTGGCCACGAAAAGAGCCAAGGGACCTGTCCCCCTGGCTACCCTGGCTATAATTCTATTTTATCTAAGTCTTCTGGAATAATAATTTCTCCTGAAAAATGCGTTGCTACTTCATCATAGGCTTTTGCAGGATCCAATTCCGGTAAGAAGTGTGTTAGAACAACTTTTTTCACATTTGCCTTTGCAGCAATTTGCCCAACTTGTTCTGCCGTACAATGTTCTTTTTGGAGATGATCCCAAATTTTTTCTAGTGCAGGGCTTTTTTTGCCTGTCGCTAAACCAGCATCGATCACTAAAACATCCGCATCTTTTGCTAAGTTAATAATGCCATCATGTGGTGCCGTATCACCTGAAATCACAATGATTTTATTATTGATTTCAAGACGATAACCAAAAGTAGGAACATTATGAATCATCGATTCTACTGTTGTATCTATCAAAGATGGATTTTCCACTTTACAAGGTTTATCAATCTCAATGATGCGGACATCTCGAATTCCCGCATCTGATCGACCTAGTGAACAACGATAGTTGATATCTTCTTCATATAAATCAAGGATTTTTTCATGAAATCTCTTCGTTCCTTTAGGACCGATTATCGTTAATTCCGATCTTCCACGTCCCCAGCCCCCAATAAGGAATTGTCCATAACCAAAGGTATGATCAGAATGAAGATGTGTAAACCATAATTGTTTAATAGATTCTGGTGGTAGTCCTGCTTTTAATAATTGGTTCGTGGTCCCTTCGCCACAATCAATCAGGATCGTTTCATCGTCAATTGACAGTGTTTGCGCTGGTCCTGAGCGTCTAAGCTCAGGACGAGGGCTTCCTGTTCCCAACATAGTAATGGATAACTTTGTCATAACATTCATCACCTCTTTTATCTAACCTCAACCATTTGAATATTCATTTCTTCAATAATCTGATGGATACCTACCCCAGGATCTCTAAGTGGAATATACTCCAATCCCACATATCCGTTATATCCACTTTCCTCCAAATACTTCAAAATACTTTTATAGTTAATCTCACCTTCCGTGATCTCATGCCTTCCAGGATTACCAGCTGCGTGGAAGTGGCCAATCCATTCCATATTTTCAGATATCCGCCGAATTAAATCACCTTCCGTAATTTGCTGGTGATAAATATCAAAGAGAACTTTGAGATTAGGACTATTAATCGATTTGACAATCTCAAATGCTTCATCAGAAGATGATAAAAATTGATTAGGATGATCTATTTTAGTGTTAATCGGTTCAAGATTTAACGTGATTCCAGCACGCTCGACCATCTTTGCTGCTTCTGATAGTACATCTACTAAATTCCTCATCTGGGTACTTCTAGTCATACCAGTCTGTTCATCCCCTGATATACAAACAATGTTAGTGCAATCAAGAAGTTTTGCCGTTTCAATTGTTCTATTTAATCCTTGTAAAAATTCAGTATGTGTACTTGGATCCGTTAAGTTTTGTGGTTTGGTTGATAGTAAGACGATGTTTAACTTTAATGTCTCTTTTAGCTTTTTTAGTTCAAAAATATCTTCATCATACCAGCGCATGATCTCAACGTTTTTGAGACCTAATTTGTTCGTTTCAAATAATCCTTCTTGAATAGACTTATTTTGAAACATCATTGGAATGCAAATTGAAAATGAAATAGACATACAGAATCACCGTCTTCTATATTTTTTATATTCACTATGAAACTACCTATTTTAGGCTTCTACGCTTTCACTTGGCACTGATTTTCTAACTTTAGAAATGAGCAAGTCGTGCACGATAAGTGATAGTAATAAAACAGCCCCAATTATCCCCACATAACTAATTGGTACTAGCAGTAACGCAGCACACGCGAAAAATAATACCTTACGCATCGTGCTGATCGGTCCAAATAAATAACCAGTCATACCAATGATCAGCGCTGTACACGCTGCAAAAATAGCCATAACAATCACAAAAAATTCAGTATTATATACCGTTTCTGGATTTAACAATATACTTGGATAGAAAACGAATAAAAACGGTACGATATAAATCATCACGCCTAGTTTCATAGCTTTGACCCCAATTGCAAAAGGATTGGCTTTTGCAATCGTTGATGCTGCAAAGCATGCCAGCGCAATTGGCGGTGTGAAATGTGAAACTATCGAAAAATAAAAAACGAATAAGTGAGCAGCGATAGCTGGTACACCAAGCTCTACCAGAGTAGGCGCTACTAGTACAGCTACTATAGAATACGCTGCAATAGCCGGCATCCCCATTCCCATAATGACACAAACAATCGCACTTCCAAGGAGTAGATAGACTAATCCATATCCTCCAAGATTGGTTAATGCAGAAATAAGGTTAAAGGCTAATCCTGTTACACTTAAAATCCCGACAACAAAGCCAGCTGCAGCTAGGATGATCCCTACCTCTATTGCCATTTGAGCCGTTTGTTCTAAAGTTTGGATCACCTTTTTAAAAATATCTTTTCTGACCTCTTTTAGAGATAATAACAGCAGAAACGCAACACCCGACGCATAAAGACCAGTTAATTCAGGAGTAGAGCCTTTAACAAATAACATATAAAGGAATAGGCCGAAAATTAAAACGACAATCCAACTTCTCTTCAATATAGGCTTTAATTCCGGCATCTCTTCTTTACTAAGCTTCCCAATTCCTTTTTTTCCTGCTTCAAGGTCGATTTTTAGAAAAATACTAAAGTAATAGAGTACAGCTGGGATAACCGCAGCTAGCGCAACTTCGGCATAAGGCATGGCTAGATTTTCTGCAATAAGAAACGCGACAATTCCCATGATTGGCGGTGTAATAGACCCTCCAGACGAAGCAATCGACTCAATCGCTCCCGCTTCGGTACTGCTATACCCACTCTTTTTCATTAAAGGAATCGAAATATTTCCTGTCAGCATAACATTTTCTACAGGACCACCTGTAATACTGCCCATTAATCCGGAGCCAGCCACAGCTACTTTGGCAGGTCCTCCTCTAAAACGTCCAAAAAGCCATAGCGCAATATTATTAAAAATATCGCCGCCTTTAAAATTAATTAAGATTTGGCCAAATAAGATAAACGCTAACCCCATGGTGGCGATCAACTCAATTAACGATAGCAAACTATTTACATCCAAATATAAATAATTCAATAATAAATCGATTGAAGTTGATTGCCCCCTAAATACGCCAGGCATATAAGGGGCTACAAATGCGTAAGCAAGGAAAACCAATACGATACTAATTAACACCCAACCGAATGTGCGTCGTATACCTTCCAACACTAAAATGATAGTCAGAGTTGCTAATATAAAACGGGCTGGTGTAATACTTCCAAAATTATTCATAACCTGTGGATAGAAAATAACAATATATCCACCTACAAGGACTCCTAGAAAGGCAAAAATCCAGTCATACCATGGTACATTGGAGGTTTTCATAGTTTTCCTTGAAGGTACGCCGATAAAGATCGATGGTAGCATGAGCATTAAAAACCAACCTGCATACTGTTGACTTGTTAATGCGAGTCCTAATCGTTCATGTACAGAGAGAATAAATAGAATCCCCGACACTGTAATTAGAATTAATAAGCTTCTCCATAAATAAGAAACAGGGCCTGTGAGTGGTCTAAATCTAACGGACTCCTTAATATCCAAATACGATCACCTCCAACTGTAATTTTTATTTTGTTAATTCCATAAGCTTTTGATGATTTGCATCGGCAGCTTCAGTCCATACTCCTTTTTCTTTAAAAAACTTAATGGCTCCCTCATGATACGGAACAGGCGGATCTTCTATAAACATAGTTTCTGGGGACCATTTCTCTAACCAATGCGAAAACGAATGTAGCTTTTCTGAGTTTTCCCATAGTGTTTTTGTAATTTCATAAGCTACATCTTCTGATAAATGTGCAGATGCCAATAACACCGTATTGAACTCATGTATGATAGTTGGGCCATCTAAAAACCCAGCCTCATGTACGCCAATTCCTAAACCTGTTTCTGTTTGAGTTTCTTCTACAAAATCAGCTGGAAGCTGTTCGATACTGTCAACATCACCTAAATTTAAACCTTTAATCCCTATCGCATTATCTAGTTCTAATGCCCATCCTGCATTTGGGTCAGCCGTTAAAATCGCATCCACCCTGCCTTCACGTAAGGCATCTGTAGCTGAAATAGCATCTGAAATCGGTACTTGTTTTACATCATCCCAACCTAATCCCACTGACTTTAAGCTGTATTCCATAAATAAATTCATAACTTCGCCATCTACTTGATAATGTGCAATCTTTTTTCCTTTTAAATCAGACATTTTATCAATGCCTGAGTCTTCGCGCACAGTCATCGTTGTATGTGGTATTTCATTTCCACCGACCAACATTCTTAAGTTTTTATTTTGTTCATGACCATGTAATCCTTTAAAAGGAAATAACGCATCTGTATATCCAGTAAAGCCTATGTTAATATCACCTTTATCCATTAATGGAATCCACGGCTTTGTACCTGCGAACGATTTTGTAGTAACGCTTACATCCGAATTATCACTAATTACTTTTGCAATCCCTGAACCCGCCGTATGATAGACAACGCCCGGTTGATGAGTACCCAAGCTAATGAGGGTTGGAGTTGAACCTCCGCTTCCGTCACCATTAGCTGCTGGTTCCTGACTTCCGCAAGCTGCTAGAAAACTAGTTACTACTAGAACACCTACCATGAGTAATCTTTTCGACAATGATTTATTTTTAAAGCGCATAAAAACCCTCCTTTTTATTTTTTATGCCAAACTAGCAGATATCGCTGGATCACCTGCTAAAATTCCTCCGTCAATTGGAATGTCTACCCCCGTAACAAAACTTGCTTCTTCTGAAGCTAAAAATGCGATGACATTCGCAACCTCTTCAAGCTTACCAAGTCTTTTTTGCGGCGTTCTCGCCATCAAGTGATTAAAAAATCTTTCATCTTTGAAAAAGTTATTTGTTAGCGGTGTTTCAATATAACCAGGACTAACGGCATTTACTCGAATATTTTGTTCAGCCCATTCGACAGCCAAGCATTTTGTTACCTGTATCACTCCGCCCTTCGATCCAGCATAAGCTAGGTTATTGAGCGTTCCGTAATGAGCTAACATAGAGCCTATATTCACGATCGACCCGCCACCTGAATTCATCATATGCGGTGCTGCTGCTTGACACATAAAAACAGTTCCTTTTAAATTAACATCTAGCACAAGACTTAAATCACTATCCGTAAAGTCTACAGATGGAGCGCGGCGCGCTAATCCAGCGCAGTTAACTAAGATATCGACACGATTTAAATCTTCTTTAATGCGTGTAGCGACTTGTTTTGCTGATTCTTGATTTGAAACATCTGCATGGTAGTAATATAGATTCTCCTCTGTCACAGCCATCTCATTTAAATCGACGACTGCTACGATTTTCCCTTGCTTTAAAAACTTGTTTACGACTGCTCGACCAATTCCTGAAGAACCTCCTGTTACGATCGCAACCTGTTTTTCTTCCATAGCAACCTCCATCTTTCTCTATTAATCTTTCATTCTTATAAAGCAAATTTTCATCTATTTATAAAGACACAAGGATTTTCATGCTTTCTGATGCAGACTCAGACAATTGAAATCCTTCTGCAGCATGTTCAATACGTAATCGATGTGAGATTAATGCTTTCAATTGCTCTATAGGAAGAGACTGGATGGCATATTTGAACTCTTCTCTTGTATATACTGTTGTTCCTTTTATTGTAAGTTCGCGAAAATTTACATCATTCGAATCTACTCTAGGAAACTGCGAATATAAACCTGCAATAACAGCTGTTCCTTCTGGACGAAGGACCTTGGTCATTTGTTCAGAAGTTATTGGAACTCCTGCTGCCTCAAATACAATGTCAGCCCCAATGCCTTCAGTTAAATTGAGTACTTCTTCTTTTAAATCTGTTTCTCTTCCATCAATCGCAATAAAACCTAGTTCACGAATTTTCTTTAAGCGATAATCACTGACCTCACTTATAGCAATTAGTCCTGCACCTGCCTGCTTTGCGGCTAATGCAATCATTAATCCAATAGGCCCTCCGCCTAGAATAACCACTTTATCACCCATCGTAAGGTTTGAACGATTGATAGCGTGAACACCTACTGCGTATGGTTCAATCATCGCCGCTACATCGAAAGGCGTTTGATCTTCAATTTTATAAACGAGACTGTGATGAACTTTCACATATTCAGCAAACGCTCCGTCCTTTGTCATCCCTGCAAAAGTTCTGTTACGGCACAAATGCTCGCTTCCCTTTTTACATAAAATGCACTGTCCACAAGCATGCAATGGAAAAACGGTTACTCTGTCACCTACTTGAATGTTACTGGTAGAGCCATGCCCGATCTCGACAATTTCTCCACTTGTTTCATGTCCCATAATACGAGGATATCTAATATTGGGATTTTGGCCATGATACGTATGAATATCACTTCCGCATATTCCGGTATACTTCACCTTTATTAACACTTCATCATCATTTATTTTAGGAATTTCGCATTCTGATAGTTCTAGTTTCTTTTTATCTGTTAAAAGAAGCGCTTTCATAGACTCCCTCTTTTCTTCAATATCATGTAATTAGTTCTTCCACTCTTCTTCCCAGCCGCCACCTTGGACAATAGCTGTTTTTACCATTTCTTCTACACATTGTGGATTTTCTTTTCCATCAAGTAGATTTATAGCTGTTTGCATAATTTGTTTTGGCTCAAAACCGAACATTCGAGATAAATAGGCTTCTGAAGCGGCTTTACCGAATACATCAGGTACACCAATTTTATAAAAAGGAATTCTTACATTATAATCTAATAACACATCTCCGACTGCACTTCCCAATCCGCCAATTACATTATGGTTATCTAGAGAGATTAATACTTTACTAGACTTTGCAACCTCTATGATGCCTTCTGCATCAATTGGTTTAATGGTTGGTACATGAAGGATATTGGTACTAATTCCTTGTTCTTCTAACAAAGCAGCTGTGGCAATTGCACGTGCTGTCATCAATCCAGACGTTACAATTCCTACATCAGTTCCTTCTCTTAGTAGATAACTTTGCCCAATTTCAAATTCATATTTGCTATCATCAAACAGTAAAGGTTGTTTAGATCTTCTCATTCGTAAATAAACGGGCCCCTTCGTTTCATACGCTTTTTCAACCGCTTGTCGAACTTCAGCAGCATCGCCAATATCTATAATTGTAATATTGGGCGTACTTCTCATTAATGCGATATCATCGATCGCTTGGTGTGAAGGTCCTCCTGGACTTGTAATTCCAGGCATTACTCCAACCATTTTTACATTAAATTTAGGATAAGCTACTGCATTTACAACCTGGTCCATACATCTTCTTGTTAAAAAACATCCAAACGTATGGATAAAAGGAACCTCGCCCGCTTGTGCCATTCCAGCTGCAACGCCAACCATGTTTTGTTCGGCTACGCCTACATTAAATGTCCGATCAGGAAAGCTATCTCGAAATACATCAACCTCAAGTAAATGTGTCATATCTGCCGTTAAACATACCACATCGTCATATTTTTGCCCAAGAGAATGAATAACATCTGTATATACATTATCAATAAATTGGACATCTTGCTTTCCATTATACAGAACTGCATCTAAAATTTTTTTCATTGGTATGCCTCCTCTAATTCTTTTAGTGCTGTTTCATGATCATTTTGGGTCCACTTTATGTAATGGACATCCTCTCTGCCATGCAAAAATGAGATGCCGTTTCCAATTACCGTATTCGCGATGATAATAGTAGGCTTCTCATTTTTTTCAACACTATCAAGGGCTTCGATGATTTCTGTTAAGTTATTACCGTCGATACTCTTAGCGTTCCAACCAAATGTTTGCCATCTTTGAATCATGTGATCCATACTAGTAATCTCTTCTACTTTACCTTCAATTTGCAAGCCATTATAGTCAACGACACATACTAAGTTATCTAATTTATGATGTGCGGCTACCATTGCCGCTTCCCACACTTGACCTTCTTGCAATTCACCATCGCTCATATAGACGTAAGTATTCCATGAATATTTTCTTAATTTTGCAGATAACGCATGGCCTACACCTCTTGAAAGACCTTGCCCTAATGAACCACCACCTATTTCTAAGCCTGGTGTTATTTCAGAGCCTATCATTTCAAGTGTTGTGCCATCGGCGCTATAATACTTCAATAATTCTTTAGGTATCAAGCCTAATTCCGCCATTGCTGCATAAATCGATATCGCATAATGTCCTGTTGAAAGCAGAAAACGATCTCTATTTGGATTCGAAGTGTCATTTGGATCTAACCGAAGTTCTTTACAAAAAAGAGCCGCAATCATTTCTGCAGATCCTAGGCCCTGCCCAATATAGCCACCCCCTGCTGAAATCCCCATTTGAAGAACGGATTTTTTAATTCGATACACAAAATCTTTTAACGCTGATATTGAAATCTGCTTTTTTTCTGCAATACTATTATTCATTTAGTATCCTCCTTATAAAGATTCATCTTCCATTCTACACTTTATCTTTTTTTAGTAAAAAGTGTAGAAAAAAAACCACTTATCAATATTTTGTTATATAATGACTTTATACTATTTTAGTAAAAAGTGACCAAAAGAAAAATCAACCGGTTGCCCCTAATTATAATTTCATTTTTCTGAAATTTCAATACAATATTGAAAATTAATGATAATTTTTTTATCTTTTAGATAGAAAGGGATGTTACATAATGATTATTGATTTTTTTCAAGATACTTCTATAAAAAATAAATCATTAAAAACTATTTATAATTTAATCTTACAATCTGGACCGATTTCAAAAATTGATATTACTGAAAAAACAAAAATGTCTCGAAATAAAGTCGACCGACTTGTTGAAAAGCTTTTGGAAGATGATTTAATTATTAATCGCGGTCTCGGAGAATCGATCGGCGGGCGCCCTCCGATTCTATTCCAAATTAATGAATGTCACAGTTATATTATCGGAATTAATATAAGTAGATCTTATACGAATGTTGCTTTATTTAACCTTTCTATTAAACCGATAGAATCTACTTCGTTTCCAATGACTAAAATCCATACTCCAGAAGTAGTTATTGGCGAGGTTAAGCGAATCATTCGAGGGTTATTAAAAAAACATAATCTGTCTATAGAACATATTCTCGGTATTGGAATTGGCTCTGTTGCGCCATTAGATCCAAACAAAGGTGTGATTATTAACCCTGAACAATTTTTAGCAGCAGAGTGGATTAATGTTCCAATCGTTGAAATTTTAAATGAGGAATTTCCGACACACTATATTTTAGAGGCCACTGCAAATGTTTCTGTTTATGGAGCTTATAAATCTACCTCGTTTCGATTCAATAATATTCTATACTTTATTTCTGGGTGGTTTTCAGGTGCTGGTGTCATCATAGATGGTAAATTAACTTTTCCAAATAAAAATGGCGGACATGATTATAATCATATGATCATTGAACCGAATGGGAAACCGTGTAAATGTGGGAAAAGGGGATGCTTATTTACTTACACTTCTTTATTTTCCTTACTAGAGGAAATAAAAGAAAGGTTTCCAAACTTCGAATCTACTATAGATATCTCTTCGGTTCCTGAAATACTACAGTTTATTGAAGAGGAATATGATGAACTTCAAGATATCCTGCTACAGTCAGCAAAATATCTTGGGATTGGCTTGGCAAATTTAGCGACTATCCTTCACTCTGATCAAATTGTACTAAACGGTCCACTTATTAATCGATTTGATGATTATTTTAACCATGTATTACAGAGTATAAGAAATCACCATTCTAATAGTAGTATTTACATTAGTAAAGCAAGCGATGACGGCATGTTTGAAGTATCAGGCGTAGCATCACTTTTGTTTGATACACTATATAAACTTTAAAGCGGTCCAGGGGGACATAATCATGGGTAATCATGGGGACGGTTCTCATGATGATTAACGAAAAACTCAATGAGTTTCTCTACATATTCAAGTAGTTAAAATTAAACTGTAAAAATATTGAAATTAAGATAATTAGGAGTATAATTAACTTAAAAGTTAATTAACGTAATTGTATATTGTTGTTTTCGGGGGTAATACTAATAATGCAATTTAAATACGGAGTATTAGATAAAGATTATACTTTAACAATTGATGGTTTAAGAAACTCACTTTTAGTAAATGGCCCTACTACTGGTGAATACATCCCTTGGGATAAAGAACGCAGATTATACCTGGTCAACCAATTGGAGATTGTAGCGAATCAAGTATGGAATGCTGGATTTGACAAAATATTTGTTGACGGCTCATTTGTTGAAGATAAAGCTTCGCCAGAGGATATTGATTGCTATTTCGAATGTGGATTTAAGGATTTTTCACAAGGAAAAGTCGAAGAAGCGTTGCGAAAAGCTAATCCCGAAGAAAATTGGGGATTGGGTAAGGATGATCTTATTACTAAAAATGGAAAAACGAGATTTGCAATTTGGCACAAATACCACGTGGATTTGTGGCCTGAATGCGGTTTAGAATCTGGTATATTTGATAAAAGTGGTAGTAATAATCTTAAAATAAGTCAAGCCTTTAGACAACAAAAAGAAACTTACCGAAAAAAAGGGATTGTAAAGCTTGTAAAATAACGCGGGAGGTGTTGTTGATGATTAAAAGTGATGAGGCTTATAGAAAAGCTAAAAAAGATTTAGATAAAGCTAAAAAGGATCTAGATAATTTTCAGAATATGCTTATGAATGATGGATTCACACCTGAACAAATCAATAAAGTAATTGGAATCCCTTATATGAATATAAAAAAACTAGAAGATGACATTAATGAATATGAACGTTACCTTAATGGCACATTTGAATATGATGATTTCGGCGATGATTTAGGTAGATTTTTAATTGCTTGCAGAATTTGGAGTAGGGTTTCACAAAAAGAACTTGCAGATAAACTTGGGGTCAGCCCTCAACAGATTTCAAGGGATGAAAGAAATGAGTATCGGGGAGCTACGTTTGAAAAATTAAAAAGTGTTGCAAAAATATTAAATGTCCAAGTTAAATTTTATACAGATAGAACCTATGCGTAGAAACACATGGGGACGGTTCTCGTGTTTCCATTTTCTAGAGAAAACAATCATGAGAACCGTCCCCGTGTTTCAAATAAACATCTATGCTATTTTTTCTCCATAAACCTCAATTAAGTCTGGGATAATGGATGGATCCTCTTGTATAATTTCAACAATGTCATATATATCAATGACTTGATCTCCATTTCGGTCATATTGAGTCAGGACGGGGATTTCTTCAATGTTGTTTACTATTGCCACCGCTGTTCCTGGGTTCCCCGCCGCATCCACAAACTCAAATGTAAACTCACCGTTTTCCGTAAATTCATACGTGAAACTTCCTTCATTATTTACGACTGTTACGTCCTCACTTGGGATTAGCGTTACCTCTACAGAACCATTCGTCGGCTCTAAGGTGCTGTACTCCAGTTCTACTCTCGGAATTTCGCGATCGATGTTGCTAACCGTGGCAACCGCTGTTCCCACATTCCCCGCTGCATCCTCAAACTCAAACGTGAACTCGCCGTTTTCCGTAAATACATACGTGAAACTTCCTTCATTATTTAAAACCGTTATGTCTTCACTCGGAATGAGCGTTACCTCTACCGAACCGTTTATTGGAGACTCGGTGCTGTACTCCAGTTCTACTCTCGGAATTTCGCGATCGATGTTGCTTACCGTTGCAACCGCTGTTCCCACATTCCCCGCCACATCCTCAAACTCAAACGTAAACTCGCCATTTTCCGTAAATTCATACGTGAAACTTCCTTCATTATTTAACACTGTTACGTCTTCACTCGGAATGAGCGTTACCTCTACCGAACCGTTTGTCGGCTCTACAATGTTATTATCAAGCGTTGCTGTTGGTATTTCCTTATCAATATTGCTCACGCTTGCCAACGCAGTACCCCTGCTTCCATGTTCGTTTTCAAACTCAAATAGAAACTCACCATTTTCTGCAAACGTGTAGCTCCAACTACCTCCATTATTTATTACGGTGATCCCCTCACCGATTAATGTTGCTACTACATCCTCATTCGTTACATGTAAATCACTGTAAGATACTTCTGCTGTTGGAAAACTTTCATCTACACTAAAAGAAATCTTGTATGTATTCTTACTAATACCATCTTCAGCAGTCACTTTGAGGATGACACCATCTGTAATACTTTCGCCAGGTATAACTTCAACTTTTGCATTATACTGAACTTTTTCAAAATCGATATTTGGTACCTCACTAGTACCATAAGGTAGTACAAACTCATAACTATATAAATCAGAGGAAAAATTCTCAATTAATTTTCCATTTATTTTAATAGATGATAGGGTCGCAATACTACTTTTATCAAAATCTTGCGGCTCACCTGTTCCATTGTTTTGTATTTTCATAAATGAATAAAATTGCATATAATACAGCCAATCATCAGTCAGAAATAGTTGCTCAGAATTATAGTTGGTTAAGCTCTGATTTCCGCTACCATCCTTTTTTACTCGGTTAATTCTTGTATATTCGGTTTGGTAGTAAATCCAGTCGCCGTGTACGTTAATTTTTCTGATGTGTTCACTCATTAATTGAGTATCTTCTTGACTCTTCAGGTTCATTTTATGTAGGGTTTTACCATCAGAATAATTATTATAGTATATCCAGCCGTCATCGATAACTAAATGTAAGGATTCATCGTCATTAAGCTTAACCTTAGTGCTGCCATCGCTACTAATTTTATATAGACTGCCACCGTCACTATAGTTGGTATAATAAATCCAACCTTCATATGCTACAATGTCGTGTGAAAAGTCATTATTTAATTGTATGGCCCCTGTGCCATCTGTTTTCATTTTATAAATCGCATAACCAGTAGAATCATTAGAATAATAAATCATATCTCCAACTACATTTAAGTAATAAGAGGAATCTTCATTTAACTTCTGACGCTCGGTTCCATCTGTTTTTATTTTATAAATTCTACCGCCATCAGACTCATTTCTATAATAAATCCGATCGCCAATAATATTTAAATAGCTTACCTTATCGTCGCTTAGTTTATATTTTTCTGTTTCATTTTTATTAATTTTATATAATTTGCCATGATTCAATGCACTAGAGTAGTAAATCCAGTCGCCCTGTTCAACAAGAAGACCGCCGTTAGTAATATTTCCCGTCGTATTTCCTCTAGCATATATTTCAACAGTATAGATATTCTTATCCACACCGTTTTGGGCGGTTACTGCAATTTCAATTTCCCCAAAAATACTGGAAGGTTTTATTATCTCTACAGCGCTACCTTCAAACGATTTTTCTACAATCACTTCAGGTATAGTGGTAGTTCCAACAGGTAACTCAACTATGTAATGAAATTGATCTGGTAAAAACCCTTTGATTGATTCACCATTCAAACTGATATTTAGTAGCGCGGCATCATTGGATCCAGCTGCTGCCACTAACTCTTCCATTCTCGTCTCTAGTTGAGTTAATTTTTCTAGATTGGTAATCTCAGATTCTGATGCACCTAAAGAGTAAGCAGCATCTACTAACGCCCTTGAGTTTTCTAATTCATCATGATCTTCTATAACCAATTCCTCAACAGTTGGTAATGTGGTTATGGAATTTATCGCTTCATTTATAGCATGTTCTTTGTCAAAATCAGCTAGAGATTTAATTTTGTAAGGAGCACTACTTGTTCCAGTACCCTCATCTATAACAATCTCACGATTCAATACAATGGTTGGTAGAACTCCATACGTATTGACCGGGTGTGCAGGATATAAATTAGAGTAACTTGCACTCCAAAATTGAATCGTATCTGTAGAAACAGGCGTTCTAAGCCAATAATTTTTTCTAAATGTCCCCACAATCGACTTATTTCGCTGCCATTCTTTGTAGCTAATCAAACTAACATAATCTTGAATTTGTTGCGATTCTTCAGCCCATTCATGACCTATGTTCCAAGTGTTATTTGTAACATACACTGCATCTTGCCCGAGACTTTCGTAGAATTCGCCATTTAAATAACCCCTAATGAACGAATGCTCATAATTATTAGTTTCAAGCGACGTATAGGATAGTGAATGAAAAGACTGTTTGTCATTATTACTTGTGGTAATAAGGTAATTATCTCCAATCACTCTCCAAACATATCCGCCCAGTGCAACATAGGACCCTTTTTCCACATTTTCATAACCTAATTTATATTGAAGATCTGTAACGATATATGGACTATTACTAGTACCGTCACCACTTACAATATATGAATGCTCATTAAATGTATCGATCAGATCTGACACAACATCTTGACGTCCATTATACTGTGCCATAGCATTCATACCTACTTTTTGGCCGCCTATTTCATGGATGGCATCTGTTAAAACAAATGGACTTTCCTTCGTTCCTAAGCCATGTGAGGTAAAAATACCTTCATTTAAATAGGCAACAGGTCGAACACCACTAATTAAATAAGGTGCTTGGGCCATAACAAAACCGTCAGCTGTTACATAATCAAATAAGTAATTGATGTAAGTTGGGTAAACAGATCTGGTCCAAAATTCATATCCTGGGTTACCAATCACATCCTTGATTTGTTTCCAATGGTATGAATCTATTAAACTTAGACTCTCAATATAATGTTTCTCATTACCCAAATAGGCTACAAATTGATTATTTACATATTCTTCAATATCAGATTTGCTATAGGATGTATGATGCTCATTCGCATCAAATTGCATATTAATATTAAGATTTTCAGCTAGTAGCAGCATATTATCGCCAACCACTTGCCATTCTAGATTATTTATCTCAACATAGGACCCAGGTTCAACTCTACGATCCCCGATTTTATATAGAATATCACCTTCATCTGCACTAGCCCAATGACTAAAACATAAGACTAGCATTCCAATTACTAAAAATTTTATAAGACTTTTCGATGCAAGCTTACGAAAAAACATAATAACCTCCCCCTTAACCAATCTTATAGTAGCATAAAGATATGCCAAATAGAGGGTTTTTTCTAAAATTACGGAAAAAATATAGGTAAAATGGAACATAGGGACGGTTCTCACGTTCCCACGGGGGTGCATGGGGACGGTTCTTACGTTCCTTCGCAAGTCTTTGATGAGATGCCCCTTTCCTCTTTGAATGTGATTATGAGCCTATTTATCTCTAAAAAATTAGTAAGTGGCTTAGGCTCATGGCGTTGGAGACCTATATTTCTGGTTTTTGAGTTTTTCCAAGGTACAATCATTTAACAAAAAAAGTATGCCTTTCATGGTATAGTTCAGTTTGGCGTTTAAACAATCCCCCCCATAAAAGTGCATACTTTTTCGTTTTTGGTGAAATCTCTGGGTAATCACGGGGACGTTTCTTCTGTTCCCTCTATACATGGAATATCATTCATGAGAACCGTTCCCATGTTCCCTACTATTTCTTTAGTTCATTTACTTTATCTACCGTGTCGGTAATTTTTTTAGATGTTTCTACTACTTTACTAACTTTTTTATAAGTTTTAGATTTCTTCATAAACGTTGGCAAGTTTTCATCTATGATTTTCTTATTCTCATAAATTTCATCTAAATGATTACGATCCATACCATAATTTTTTATTCTTTTTGCGGTATTACCAATATTATCAATTGCACCACCTAAAGCCTGCCCCTTTTTATCAAACGAATCAATCTTACGTTCCACTTTATCAAATTCATTTTGTACCACTTTATCCACACTATCAAGAGTAGAAGTGGCAACCTTGCTGAAAACTTTACCTACTGGGTTGCTATTAATAAAATCTTGCCATCCCATCATAATCACCCTTAAATATCAAAATATGTATAACAATACCATTATACCTTACTCGAGGAAATGCTACATATACTATTTAAGAAATATTAATTAACATATTGTTAGGCATAAATAGAATCAACAACGCTTTTAGAATCGCATTATTATTGTAAGGTTTTCTAAATCAAACTAAACTGTTTTTACCCCTAAGTTTTTTAGCGCATCCACTCCAGGAACAGTGCTCCCAATGTAATCGATAGATTTACTAAAAGCACGCCAATTTATATAATTTTTACAAATCGAGTAGGAGGAGGTGATTAACCTCCGACCTCTCACACCACCGTACGTACGGTTCCGTATACGGCGGGTCAACCTTTTAAGTATCGAGACTCATAAAGTTGGGAAATATCATTCAGACCCCACTTTGTTGAGTCTTTCTTTTGTTATCGCTTGGTGTAGGATTTGACTTCTTGAAATACGCCAATATCCTTTGCGGGAATTAGCTGATTTCATGGCATCGTCATGATTGATTCCATATTTCCGAAGCATCCTATACTTAGTCTTTGGTTTTTTCCATCTCTTCCAAATGAGTTGTCTTAACCGATGATTCAACCATCCCTGAGTATCTGAAATGAACTTTTTCATTCGAGAAATCCCATAATAGTTAATCCACCCGATGGTTACTTGGTTTATTTCCTTGATAATTTCCTCAAATTCACCCGGGCGTTTTCGACTAGTTAATTTTCTCAATTTATTCTCGAACCGTTGTTTTGCCGACCTACTTGGTCGGCACCCGACTTTCCCATGAGGTTTTGTATATTGAACCCAAGGAATGTGGATGAGGTTGCACCACAGACTCTACTTTTCTTTTGGTTTATGATTAATCCAAGATCTTCTTCAATGTAAGTTGCGATGCTATCCATTACTCTTTCGCCAGCTCGCTTACTTTTGACATAAATGACGAAGTCATCCGCGTATCTAATGAAACGATGTTCTCTCCTTTCCAGTTCTCTATCTAATTTGTTCAGATAGACATTTGCTAAAATAGGAGATAATGGACCACCTTGCGGCGCTCCTTCGGTTGTTTCAATATAGATATCTTTATCCAGAATGCCTGAACGGAGGAATTTCCAAATCAATTTAAGCACAATTTTATCTGAGATAAATTCCTCTAGGAATGCTCTCAATCTTTGGTGATGGATTGTGTCGAAATAACTCTTCAAGTCACAGTCCACTACTACTCTGTATCCTTCTTGATAGTATTGTTCGGCGAGTTGGATTGCTTGGTGGGCATTTCTGCCTTTACGAAAACCAAAGCTTTTCTCCGAGAAGTATGGGTCTATAATTGGTTCGATTACTTGGTGGATGGCTTGTTGTACCACTCTGTCCAATACACATGGTATGCCCAAATATCTTTTGGAACCATCAGTTTTAGGAATGGCAACTCTTTTGACAGGTTGGGGTTGGTATGTTCCTTCCTTTAGTTTCTGTCTAAGAGGTTGATAGTATTTTTCCATATGTGATTTTAATTGGTATACGGTAATCCCATCAACTCCAGGGGGCTCCTTTGTTACTTCTCACTTTTTCATACGCTTTCCAATTGTTCTCATCTGCAATAACTTTATTGATTAAATCGATACCATCTTGTTCTTTCATATCCATGTTGGCACCCCTACGCGCTCCTATGTACCCTTCGGTTTCCAACCTATCTCTTCATAGGTAGCCATCTTTTGGTCGTCAGTTCGGGATTTTGCCTCAGACTTCCTTCAGATTCCACCTCACGGTGGACACCATTGTCATTGGCTAACAGTTCCTACTGCCAAGCCTGTAGTGGACTTTCACCACCAAGTTATAGCCCATGCCGGGCGCACGCAAACACGAGAACCTTCCGCATGTTCTCGACAAATACAAATGATGTTTGCTGATATATTAGGGATTTGATATATTAATATAAGCTTTTATAAATTGTGATTAATATTCATAAAAAAGTTGTGCTTAAATCTTGTATTTACAAGAGCAAAGTTTAATTGAGAACCTTAAATTCTTATAGATATTCCAAAGATTAAACGAATTAAGTGTAGCTCAATTTCAATTATAGTACTTCCAAATTAGTCATAAAACGTTTGAATTTGGAAGGGTAATGAATAATAGGGAGATTTTAAGACTATCTATAAAGAGTATCTAAAAAAGCTTATAGTAATACATTGCCAAATATTGGTTAGTAATGCACAAACCATTGGGAAGTTAAGTAAGTTGTAGAAAGCAGGTGATTTTTTGGATTCAAAAGAGTATAAATATACATTTACTGTTTTTACACCCACTTATAACCGAGAAAATGCTTTAAATAGGGTATATGAAAGTTTAAAAAAACAAACTATAAGAGATTTTCAGTGGCTAATCGTGGATGATGGTTCAATTGATAATACAAATAAAGTAGTTAAAAATTGGATTCAAGATAATATAATTGATATAAAATATATTTATCAAAAAAACCAAGGGAAACATGTTGCTTTTAATAGAGGGGTAAAAGAAGCAGAAGGTGAATTCTTTCTTACACTTGATTCCGATGATGAGTGCGTTCCAATAGCGCTGGAGCGATTAAAATATCATTGGGATAACATACCTGAAGATGAAAAACCTAGATTTTCAGCAGTAACTAGTCTATGTATTAATGAATACGGAGAAGTTGTTGGTTCATTATTCCCGAAAAATGTTATAGATTCAGATTCATTAGAGATTAGATATAAATATAAAGTCAAAGGGGAAAAGTGGGGATTTCAAAGAACTAAAGTATTACAAGATTTTCCCTTTCCTGTCTTTGAAGGAGAAAAGTTTATTCCAGAAAGTATAGTATGGAGTGCGATAGCTAAGAGGTACAAAACAAGGTTTATAAATGAGAAATTGCGAATCTACATCACCGGAGACGATAATCAGCTAACCAAATCATCTCCTGCGAAACATGCATATGGACATTATTTATGGCATCTGTCGATACTTAATGACGAGATAAAGTATATTAAATATGCCCCCAAAGAATTTATTCGTTCAGCAATACATTATAGTAGATTTGGGTTTCATACTAATAAAGGCATATTTTATCAGGGGAAAAAATTGAATAATGCTTTAGCGTATCTTCTGTGGATTATGACACTACCCCTGGGCTCTTTAATATTTTTATTAGACAAGAATAAATAAGTCAAATGCGAGGGACCCAGTTCCTTCCAAAGGTTGGGCCCTAGGAACCGTCAATGAGGGTCACCAAATAAACAGGAAATTCAACAAAAGTATGTAAGCAATACACAGTAAAAACTCCCAAATTGGTAGAAATGAACTGCGACGAACTACTACCAAAGGGGGTTTTTTCTATACTTAAAGACAAAGATATGCATTTAAGCATCTCATTGTTATACTCTAAAATTCCAGAAAGTCATATCCTTACACTAATTCATGATGAAATTGATTTTAGTTTTAGCCCAGGGGGGTCAGCTCATCCGTTGGCCCATATCAATCTACGAGATATCTCTCTTCTTATTTTTGTTCAGAATTCTTGTCCCGTGACCCTTCCACCCTCTGGTCCAATGGACTTAGTATAGTAAATAGTTCAAAAACAATAAAAAGACCACCGTTTTCATTGTAAAATAGAAGTACCTATCACAGAACTTCCAAATTACTATCCCGACCAAAGGAGATGAAAACGATGGTATATACATCATTGAATCATATTCAAGGAAAAAAAGGAAGTCGATGGCACAATTTTTGCAAGACATAGGAACTGAGAACTTATTAGTCGTGGCAATAGATGCAGCTAAATTTACTCATAAGGCAATGGTTTGTAACTTTTATGGGGATATACTTGTTAAACCTTTTGAGTTTGATGCATCCATGACGGGATTTGACGCTATTAAAAGAATCATTGAAATTGAAAAAGAGAAACATGGGAAAGAAAAAGTGATTGTCGGTATTGAAACAACGGGGCACTATTACGAGGACCTGGTACGGAGATGTCATACTATAGGTTATCATGTACGCATCATAAATGCAGCCACAACCGCACAAGAACGACAAGCGCTCTTAAATTGGGCGAAAACAGATAATTTAGATCTTATGGCTATTGTACAATCTATCCTTCATGGTCGAGGGACGTCTAGTGAACTATCTTCTGGTAAAGTTTACACTTTACAAAAGTTAACACGTGCTCGTCGTGAATTGGTAAACGAACAAACCATGACGCAGAATCTTATACGTATGCACATGGACCATATTTTTAGGGAGTACCAAGGAAAAAGTATATGGATTAAGGGAAAGCGTGAACATATAAAACCCTTTTCTGATCTATTTGGTAAAGCCTCCCTCTTCATGATGAGAAACTACCCGCATCCAAGCGATATACTAGCCCTTGGAGAGGCAGGCTTACGCAAACTATCTATTCGTGAAAACCTTAAATTAAGAGACGATTGTATAAAGACCTTAGTAGAGTTTGCGAAAGAATCCATTTCTCAATCAAAAGACCATGTGGAAGTGGAACTATTTCTTCTGACCCAAAAACTTGATCGATTGGATTTATTAAAGGAACAGATCAAGGTCTTAGAGGAAAAGATTGAAGATTTGTTCGTAGAAACAGAAGGTGCAATGATTCTTAGTGTACCAGGTATTGGGGTTGTGACCGGGGCTGAATTGTTTGCAGAAATGGGGGAAATCTCCGATTTCACTCACGCGGGGCAACTTATAAAGATGGCAGGGACGAATCCGATTGTCAAACAATCCGGCGGTAGAAAACCGACGTATTATGGTATTTCTAAACAAGGGAGGAGACCTTTTAGGAATATTGTATATCAAGTGGGAAAATCCTTGTCTACCAACAATCCTGAAATGAAGGAGAAATATTTAGCTTTAAAAGAAAGAGGTAAATTAACCGGTCAAGCCTATTGCCATTGGAAATCGAATGATTCGTCTAGCCTTTTCAATGATTCGTAATCAAACTTTATACCAAACAAGACAAGAAAACTATGTGTTATTAAAAGAATTAAGCAAAAAGCTACGAACTAAAAATGTAAAAAAGTACTATGAAAAGCACGTCTCGTTATCAAGTGGCCTATCAGCATAGTTAAAAGATTAGTTGTCATAAAAAAATCACTCTACTAACACTTGTTTTACTAGAAAAATGGAGCTCCTCTAGGACGTTAAATCACATTGTCATCGAACCTGAGGCTAATGACCTCGTGGGACAGCGTTATGGATCTTGTCCTATAAGTACGAATAATACGTGAAAATCAAAGTTTATATCGCTAGGCAGTATCTCTGTAGGATGAAAAAAGCAAGATCCTTTCACGTTCTAGAGGAGCTCTATATACTTTTCTGTGATAGTTGAACTTTACAAAAAATGGAATTTGTAGGTTTTACTTAAGGTCGGCCTTTTTTAGATAAAATGTCCCTTGACTAATTTACCATTATACGCTGTCCCCTCTGGATCTCAGAAAAAATTAAATTGTTGTCAATGTTATTTATATTTTTATGAGAACCACCCTTTTGCTTGCTACGGAGCGGGGTGGTTTTCTTACTATCGATTACGTTTTTACGAAAGATGTATGCTGCACTCTCACGAACAATACCTTTCGCAATTTCACGAATGATTTCAAGAAATGTTTCCATTATTATCACCTCCTTTCCTTAAACAGAAAGAAGAGCGACAACCAACCACCTCATTATAGAATATTCATATTCTTTCAACTAAAATGACAACAAATATTAGACCCAATACCTTTAAGAAATGCAAACAAGCATCTACATTCTTCGGTGGCAGGTAACACCACCCCAATTTATTAGTATGAAGGTCTGAACCTGGATCATAATAATTATAGAAGATAATTTAGTTTGCAATTATGGAGGCGATTAAGTGGATTCAAGACAAGATTTTGACCCCTATAGTTCCATTTACGATTTACGATCTCGTGGTGTATTTTTTGTTTCAACTTCAGATGGAAAACGTGCACATTTCCATTTTGGATGCTGGACAACACAATGTTCCCATGAACCCCCTCGTATGCTAACTTGCTTTCCAAAGGAATTTGAAGGCACTGATATCATGAAACGCTCAGGTGTATGGGCATTAAGTATGGTAGCATTTGACCAAGAAGAAATGACAGACCACTTCTTTTCAGGCGATCAAACGATAGAGGAAATAGGCAAAGATAAATTTATATACGCTAAAACAGGTTGCCCTATTTTAAAAGATGCTGTTGCTTACTTTGATTGTAAGCTTTCTTCATTACTGGACAATGGTGATTTTGTGATTGCAATCGGTGATATAGTTGCAGGGGAAGCTTTACATCCTGAAAAGAAAACACTGAATGTAGAATATATCGCGGATAAAGAGAGAAAGCACCATCGAAAAGGACCAATCACACTTCCTTTTAAAGGTTTCAACCTATAAGAATCAAGGGGACGACTTATGCCCCTACCTAACACTTTGGCACTTTAAAGTTCTAGGGTTAGGCACCACGCCGGAATCAAAATCTCCTTGCTACAGAAATGGAGTTTTACAAAACAATCCATAATTACATATAATAAAAATGACTGAGTGCTGCTATCACTCAGTCAAAACAACTACATGCCGCATGAAGAGCGGCTGACCACAAAGTAAATAAGTAATTTTAAAAAGTAACTACCTTACTCTATGGTCGGAGGCTAGGCGGTTACTTTTTTCTCTGTATGACGAACATTACGATAGTTGTTATCACTCACATTAACGTTGTATTGTTTTATCAGTCTGAGGAACAGGCGGTTACTTTTTGTCTATATTGGTGACGATTGAGAGATTGCTATCTGCTGTTTAAGTTGCAGCTAAGAAAATGCCAAATTGAAATGGCATACTCATTGCGTCGTATGTCACCATGTTGAACACCCCCTTTCTTCCAGGGGGCGTCAACCGCCCATTCGCTTTATATATTTGCTAGATTGATTGTAGCCATTCTTGTTATTCTAGTCTTTGAAAATATTAAAAGACGAGTTGCTCATTATCTATAATGATTAACTCGTCTTATTATTGCTATAAGTCTTTTCGATAGACAGATTTATTTCCCTTTAGCACACTAACGCTTAACACTTTAGCTAACTGGGGGTCAGGCACCACGGCCGCGATTTAGAAGGCCATTGCTCTATCCTGCTGAGCTAAAGGCGCACCATATAATAAAATAGCTACAACCTCGTTTAATACTTCGCTCAAAATAAAAATGGCTCCGCAGGTAGGACTCGAACCTACGACCGTTCGGTTAACAGCCGAATGCTCTACCACTGAGCTACTGCGGAACAACTATGATTTAAAAATATGGTGGGCCTAAATGGACTCGAACCATCGACCTCACGCTTATCAGGCGTGCGCTCTAACCAGCTGAGCTATAGGCCCATAATTTAAAATGGAGCGGGTGATGGGAATCGAACCCACGACAACAGCTTGGAAGGCTGTAGTTTTACCACTAAACTACACCCGCAAAAGGAGTTTTATATTAATTGGAGGCAGCAACCGGATTTGAACCGGTGATAAAGGTTTTGCAGACCTCTGCCTTACCACTTGGCTATGCTGCCATGTCAGAGATGGCTGGGCTAGCTGGATTCGAACCAGCGCATGACGGAGTCAAAGTCCGTTGCCTTACCGCTTGGCTATAGCCCAATAAAATTCATAATACAGATGGGGCGATTGATGGGGATTGAACCCACGAATGCCGGAGCCACAATCCGGTGCGTTAACCACTTCGCCACAACCGCCATTTGTTTTAGGTTAAAATAATATGTATTTTCTTTAAATGGTGGAGGGGGACAGATTCGAACTGCCGAACCCACAGGGAGCGGATTTACAGTCCGCCGCGTTTAGCCACTTCGCTACCCCTCCATATAAAAATAAAAAGTGGCTCGAGACAGAATCGAACTGCCGACACGAGGATTTTCAGTCCTCTGCTCTACCGACTGAGCTATCGAGCCAAAAAAAATCTATATTAACAGCAGAAATGCTACTGATATAAAGATGGCGGTCCGGACGGGACTCGAACCCGCGACCTCCTGCGTGACAGGCAGGCATTCTAACCAGCTGAACTACCGGACCAAATTGCGGGGACAGGATTTGAACCTGTGACCTTCGGGTTATGAGCCCGACGAGCTACCGGACTGCTCCACCCCGCGACAATAATATTATAAAAATTTTGTACTTGCTTAAGGATCTGTAGAAAATAGGACTGTCCCTTCCTCTTCTCGTATATTCAAAGATGTTAATGCGTCGGGACAACTCGTAGTTAATTCACGGATGTATTGCTCGTTGCTCCACCCCGCGATAATACTATTTTTTTAAATGGCGGAGGAAGAGGGATTCGAACCCCCGCGCGGTTTAACCCGCCTGTCGGTTTTCAAGACCGATCCCTTCAGCCGGACTTGGGTATTCCTCCATATAAATGGACCCTGTAGGACTCGAACCTACGACCGGACGGTTATGGTTATGAGCCGTCTGCTCTAACCAGCTGAGCTAAGGGTCCATTAAACGTTTTATAGCGGCGGAGGGGATCGAACCCCCGACCTTACGGGTATGAACCGTACGCTCTAGCCAGCTGAGCTACACCGCCATAATGGCAAAAAAATAAATGGAGCCTAGCGGGATCGAACCGCTGACCTCCTGCGTGCAAGGCAGGCGCTCTCCCAGCTGAGCTAAGGCCCCATAATGGAATGAAATTGTTCCGAGCTGGTCGGGAAGACAGGATTCGAACCTGCGACCCCTTGGTCCCAAACCAAGTGCTCTACCAAGCTGAGCTACTTCCCGAAATGGCGCGCCCGACAGGAGTCGAACCCATAACCTTCTGATCCGTAGTCAGACGCTCTATCCAATTGAGCTACGGGCGCATTTAAATGGTGCCGAGGGCCGGACTTGAACCGGCACGATAGTCACCTACCGCAGGATTTTAAGTCCTGTGTGTCTGCCAATTCCACCACCCCGGCAGGACTTTTGGAGCGGAAGACGGGATTCGAACCCGCGACCCCCACCTTGGCAAGGTGGTGTTCTACCACTGAACTACTTCCGCGCTTGTACAGGTTGTACTGACTTCGACGTTGGTCACAGGACGTGACCGATCTTAGTCGGAGTTCCTTTATTTTAAAGTGCGGGTGGAGGGACTTGAACCCCCACGCCATAGGCGCTAGATCCTAAGTCTAGTGCGTCTGCCAATTCCGCCACACCCGCAAAATGATGAGCCATGTAGGATTCGAACCTACGACCCTCTGATTAAAAGTCAGATGCTCTACCGACTGAGCTAATGGCTCATACTATTATCTAAAAAAAGTGGTGCCGGCGAGAGGAATCGAACCCCCAACCTACTGATTACAAGTCAGTTGCTCTGCCAATTGAGCTACACCGGCAAATATGGTGGAGGATGACGGGATCGAACCGCCGACCCCCTGCTTGTAAGGCAGGTGCTCTCCCAGCTGAGCTAATCCTCCAATTTGGTGACCCGTACGGGATTCGAACCCGTGTTACCGCCGTGAAAGGGCGGTGTCTTAACCGCTTGACCAACGGGCCATTGTGAAAGTTCATATCTAAAAAGACAAAATAATTACCCCAAAAAGGGCTTAGCTTGGCAACGTCCTACTCTCACAGGGGGACAGCCCCCAACTACCATCGGCGCTGAAGAGCTTAACTTCCGTGTTCGGAATGGGAACGGGTGTGACCTCTTCGCTATCGTCACCAAACATATTATATTTGAGGATTGTTCCCTCAAAACTAGATAACAAGCATTCATAAACTGTAGGTAATTGTCCACCTTCCACTCCTAAACTCTCGAGATCAAATAACCTTCCTCCTCGGGAAGTCTATCGACTTCTTCGTCGGAAGAACATTTGCTCATCGAGTCTGAACAGTCGTTTCAGGTTTTCTACTTGGTTAAGTCCTCGATCGATTAGTATTCGTCAGCTCCACATGTCGCCATGCTTCCACCTCGAACCTATCTACCTCATCATCTCTGAGGGATCTTACTTACTTAAAGTAATGGGAAATCTCATCTTGAGGGGGGCTTCATGCTTAGATGCTTTCAGCACTTATCCCGTCCACA